>JBDVMP010000054.1:0-64946 GCA_039970095.1 Cyclobacteriaceae bacterium | reverse complement strand
GCGATCCGTTTCTTTGATTCGCAGGCTTTCCAGTCCTGTCATTTTCAGTATAGTGCCTTTTGCGGCTGCAGTTACCATTACGGTTTGCGCCAGATCCGGACAAGTTTTGAAGTTGATCTCAATTTCATCATGCTGCTGACCGTTTGAAGTTAGGTGAGCGCCCCCAGACGTGTAGACAGTGCTCACGCCCAATTTCTCCATGATAGTTGCAATTTCCTGATCGCCTTGCAGGCTGTCTTCTCTCAGTCCTCCCAAAATGACGTCAGAATTTGTATTTAAAGCGGCCATCGAGTACCAATAACTGGCCCCTGACCAGTCACTTTCTATGGTGTATTCTCCACCTGTGTATTGCTGTGGAGCTATGGTGATCATATTTCCAATCCATTGTGAATCCACACCAAATCGTTTCATCAAACCAAGTGTCATTTCTATATATGGTCGACTAAAAACTTCCGTTGTGAGATTGATCTGGATTCCGTTTGGTAGCGATGGGCCTATCATCAAAAGCGCACTGATAAACTGGCTACTGATGTTTCCAGGGATGTCCAGTTGTGTAGTTTTCTGTTCAACTATTTTATGAATATTCAAAGGAGGGAAGCCTTCCTTTTCGACATATGAAATATTTGCTCCCAATTTTTGCAACGCATCTACCAGCAGGCCAATTGGGCGTTCTTTCATTCTGTCTGTTCCGGTGATTATTTGCCCCGTACCCATGGTTGCTAAATATGCCGTGCTGAATCTCATCGTGGTACCCGCATCGAGTACATCCCATACTTCGTTATCCTGGTTGCCGAGCAATCTCATCATTGTTTGCGTATCTCTGGCAGCTGATAAGTTGTCAAGCGATAATTTATCTCCGCTAAGAGCGTTGATTAGCAGTGCCCGATTGCTTTCACTTTTGGATGATGTCAATTGCACCTTGCCTTTAAGCGGCTTATGAAATGGTAGTAATTGTATTTTCACTTGAAATATTTTTGAATAGGGTTGAACAGAATGTCTGTTGTTTTCGTTTTAATTGCAATAACCCAAATTAATTTTTTTACAATGCCCAGAACCCGAACAACATTAGGCTCCTTAGTTGCCACCATTTTAATTGGTGCGCTTACTTTTTTCTTTGCTGCCCCGAAGAAAATCCTGAAGTCAAAATCAAAGTCCTCCAAAACTAGCGTGGATAACACGATTGACGAAACAGAAAATCTTTTTATTTAAGATTGGAATAGTAATTCATTGCCTCGGTGATCATCTGCTCTGATACAGTCTGATCGTAGAGGCATTTTCCAATGCCATCCAGCAATGAAAAACTCAAGTCATTCCCAATATTTTTCTTGTCTTGTAGCATGAGCGGAAACAGTTCTGATTGCTCAGGGAGTTTGATTTGATCGTAAACAGACTGGATATAGTTTGTCATTTCAGATAGTTCTGGCTGAGTAAGGGTGCCTTGCTGCATGGCCAGATGACCTTCCAGAATCATTCCTACGGCTATCGCTTCACCATGTAGCAGACTGATTTTATTGGTGAGGTGCCATGTTTCTATAGCATGACCAAGGGTATGACCAAAATTCAAGATCTTTCTTAGTCCTCCTTCTTTCGGGTCTTCAGTCACTACTTGATTTTTGATCACGGCAGAAACTTCCACTATGTCTTTCCAGATGAAGTCTGGGAATTTTCCATCCCGCATGGTTTCCCAATAAGACTTATCATGGATCAAGCCATGCTTGATCACTTCTGCAAAACCCGATCGAAGTTCACGTGCAGGAAGTGTCTTCAAAAAGCCATCGTAGATGACCACTCGCTCAGGGTCCTGGAATACACCGAGGTGATTCTTGAACCCCTTGAAATCAATTCCCAACTTACCACCGATGTTGGCATCTACCATGGCAAGCAGGGTAGTGGGGAAGTTGATAAACCGGATGCCACGCTTATAGGTGCTGGCGCAAAACCCACCCATATCTCCGATTACCCCACCACCAATATTGACCAGTAGTGATTTTCGGGTAAAGCCCCAATCAGTCAAGGCGGTCCATATCTCAGAACAGGTGTCCAGGTTTTTGTTGATTTCGCCACTTTTGATCTCAATGATTTTGGTGTCGGGCTCAAGAGAAAAATGCGGTAAGCAGTGCTTACGGGTATTTTCATCAACAAGAACGGCAAACTTGTCTGGTTTCAACTCTGCCAACGCCACTTGTAATGCGTCTTGTGGGTTTGAAATAAAGGAAATCGAATCAGGTAAATTCACTAGCTAATTTTGGTTCTAACAATCAAAAAATGAGGAAGATAATGGCGAATGGCTTACTATCTTTGCGCTTCGGTTTTAAACCGAAAGAAATTTCTCAGGTCAAAATTATCATAAATGACTTGAAAAGTTTCATTAAAGGTTCCTTCTGACCTTGTCTGATAAAAATTTACAGGAGAACATTAATGACAGATCAATCGAAAATCAATTTTGAGGACACTGCTACGGCCTTTGCTCACAAGACAGACCGTGACTTGAAAAAGTCCCATTTTGTGTATTCTTCTATGAATTACCCCTGGATGGTAAAAGTAGGGACGTTTGCCATGAACTGGTCGCTAAGAGCCAAATTACCTGTAAAAGGTGTTATCAAAAAAACGCTGTTTGATCAGTTCTGTGGAGGGGAGTCATTCACAGGCAGTGAGCCTAGAATGCGTAAACTGGCCGAAGGGAAGGTGAAAACCATCTTAGATTATTCGGTGGAGGGAGAAAAATCTGAGGAAAGCTTCGATCATGCGATGGAAGAAGCAATCAGAGTGGCAGAGTATGCGAAGCAGCACGTCAGTATTCCTTTTTGTGTAATCAAAATGACGGGGATTGGTTCGTCTGACCTGATGGCTAAGAAGCAAGAGGGGAAGAAGCTGACTGCTGTTGAAGAAGTGAAGTTTGAAAAAATCCTTTACCGCATTGAAACCATGGTTCAGAAAGTAGCCGAAAATGGCATGCGATTCATGATAGATGCAGAGGATAGCTGGATTCAGGACGTGGTTGACGATATCACGTATGCGCTCATGAAGAAATTCAATAAAGAGCGACCGGTGGTTTACAATACCTACCAGCTATACAGGCACGAGGCTTTGACCAATATGAAAAAAGGCTTTGATGATGTGACAGGAGCGGGTTGTTATTTTGCAGCCAAGTTGGTGCGAGGGGCGTATATGGAAAAGGAACGCGACCGTGCGGAGGACAGAGGTTACCCTGACCCGATTCAGCCAGATAAGGCTTCTACCGATAGGGATTATAATACCGCTCTCCAGTTTGCAGTAGAAAACATCGATAAATTTTCTATTTGTGCCGGCACTCACAATGAGCAATCCTGTCAGCTTCTGGTCAATCTTATGGACGCCCATGGTATTGCCAAAAGCGATGAAAGGGTTTACTTTGCGCAGCTTTTGGGCATGAGTGACAATATCAGCTTTAAGCTGGCCAGTCTGGGTTACAATGTAGCCAAGTATGTGCCATATGGGCCAGTAGAAAAGGTGTTGCCCTATTTGTTTAGAAGGGCAGAAGAAAATACCTCCATAGCAGGTCAAAGCGGAAGAGAATTTTTACTAGTAAAGAAAGAATTGAAAAGAAGGAAAGAAGCCAGAAAGGGCTGATTTCGAAAAAATAAATACCGAGTAAATGCAATTGAGCGAACAGGAAATACAGCGAAGAAAAGAAAGAGAAGAATTGATGAAAATGGGTGTGGACCCATATCCGGCGGCCATGTTTCAGGTCAATGCCACTTCTGCCGACATCAAGGAAAACTTTGAGCGAAGACCAAACGATTATCAGGATATCTCCATCGCCGGTAGGCTGATGAGTCGTAGGATCATGGGGTCAGCTTCGTTCGCCGAAATTCAGGATAGTACAGGCCGTATTCAGATTTACATCAGGCGAGATGATATCTGCCCTGATGACGACAAGTCTTACTATAATGATGTGTTCAAGAAAAAGCTTGATATTGGTGATATCATCGGTATCAAAGGTTATGTGTTTACCACGCAGGTAGGGGAGATATCTATTCACGTCACTGACCTGAAAGTACTGACTAAATCTCTGCGCCCGCTTCCTATCGTGAAAGAAGGAGAGGATGCCGAAGGAAACAAAAAGACATGGGACGCATTTACCGACCCTGAGCAACGATACCGTCAGCGGTATCTTGACCTGATTGTGAATCCACATGTGAAGGATACTTTTAAAAAGCGGACACAGCTTGTGAATACGATCAGAAACTTTATGAACAATCATGGGTATCTGGAGGTGGAAACACCAATCCTTCAGCCAATTCATGGTGGTGCTGCGGCACGCCCATTCAAGACGCATCACAATACACTGGATATGGCGCTCTACTTGCGTATAGCCAATGAACTCTATCTGAAGAGATTGATTGTAGGTGGTTTTGATGGTGTTTATGAGTTTGCTAAGGACTTTAGAAACGAGGGGATGTCTCGCTTTCATAATCCGGAATTTACGCAGGTAGAACTGTATGTAGCCTACAAGGATTACTTCTGGATGATGGACTTTATGGAAGAGATGGTGGAGAAGATCGCCATGGACATTCATGGCGATACCAAAGTGAAAGTAGGGGAGAATGTCATTGATTTCCAGAGACCATGGAAGCGATTTACGATGTTCGAAGCTATCGAGCATTTTACCGGCATTGATATCAGCGAAATGGAGGAGCCCGAGTTGCGAGAAACTTGCAAGAAGCTCAACGTACCGATGGATGAAACCATGGGCAAAGCCAAACTGATAGACGAGATTTTTGGTGAGAAATGCGAAGGACAATTGATCCAACCGACATTCATTACCGATTATCCGGAAGAGATGTCGCCGCTTACCAAAAAGCACAGATCAAAGCCTGGCCTTGTAGAGCGCTTTGAGGCTATCTGTAACGGTAAGGAAATCATGAATGCATACTCTGAGCTCAATGACCCGATTGACCAAAGAGCACGTTTTGAAGAGCAATTGGAACTTGCCAAACGAGGTGATGAGGAAGCCATGGTCATGGATGAAGATTTCCTCAGAGCACTTGAATTTGGTATGCCGCCAACCTCTGGTGTGGGATTGGGCATAGACAGATTGGCCATGATTATGACCAACTCAAATTCGATTCAGGATGTACTGTTCTTCCCACAGATGAGACCAGAGAAAAAGGCCAAGACTGTTGAACTTAATGAAGATGAAAAACTGGTCTTTGGGCTGATACAAAAAGCTGGAAGAGCAGATTTGAATGCGATCAAAGAAGAAACTGGCTTATCTAATAAAAAGTGGGACAAAGCCATAAAAGGCCTTACCCGTGGTGGTCATGCAAAAGTGGAAAAAACCGACGAAGGCCTGTTTGTGGAATTGGTTTAATCAGATTTGAAATGATATTGAAAAGCACCGGTGGTTCCACTGGTGCTTTTTTTATGGAGTATAATCTGCTATTGCAGATTTTTTTGGTGGAGGAGGGTTGGTGATGTTAATATTCATGTCGTAAAAAGCCCGGTGATGTCGTTTTCTTTGCTTCGCTTTTTTGAAAACAAGCCTAAATTGTGAGCCTTTGCGTTTAGGAGTAGGTGCTCCATATAGGAACTTGGATGTCCAATATCCTTAAAAAAAATATATGCCGCAGGGTAAGGCAGTACAGAGATAATATAAAACCTCCATATTTTGCGGCAAATACTCATACGGAATTGACGATGAAGAATAGTTATAAGGTAAAGGTTTTTATGTTGTTTGGAGCTTTGGCATGCCTCCTCTCCGGATTGAATTCGCTAAACGCTCAAAATGTTTTAGTTAGTGGAAAGGTCACTGATTATGAAACGGGAGAGGGTATCCCGGGTGTGACAGTCCTGGGAATGTCGTCATCGGGAATTGGTGCTGTTACAGACATTGATGGCGCTTATTCGCTGAACCTACCGGCCGACATTGCTGTACTGAAGTTTTCATATGTAGGTTACATCAGCCAGGAAGTTGAGATAGGTAATCAGAGCAACATCGATGTGGTGTTGCAGCTTGATATGCAGGAGTTAAATGAAGTTGTAGTCACAGCTTTGGGCATATCCAGAAAGAAAGAATCTCTGGGGTATGCAGTCACGGAAGTGGACGGAGATGATCTCGCTCGAGTCAAAACAATTAACGCGGTAAATGGACTCTCAGGGAAGGTAGCAGGTGTAGATATCAGTCAGCCGAATACGGGAGCGGGTGGTTCATCCAAGGTAATCATCAGAGGAAATTCGAAAATCAGCGGAACCAATCAGCCACTCTATGTTATTGACGGTGTTCCTATGGACAACAGCAACTTTGGAGAAGCTTCGGAGTGGGGTGGTCAGGATTTGGGAGATGGGATCTCTTCTGTAAACCCTGATGATATTGCCTCCATATCCGTACTTAAGGGTCCAGCTGCTGCCGCACTGTATGGATCACGAGCGGGTAATGGAGTGGTGATGATTACAACAAAGAAATGGAAGAAGGGAGATTCGAATAAATTCGGGATAGACTATTCTACCTATTTCACGGCTGAGCAAGTCGTGGGCCAATACGGGGATGTTCAGCAGGTGTACGGTCAGGGCATTAATACACCCCCCAGAGATCAGGGAGAAGCTACCGGCATGTGGAGTTGGGGTAAAAAATTAGATCCCAATTTGAGCTTCGTCCAATTTGATGGTCAAATCAGAGATTACGGCATTAAGCCTGACAACATCAATTCTTTTTTCCGAACAGGTACCACGTTACAAAATTCAATAGCATTTTCAGGAGGGAATGAGATTTCCAACTTTAGGTTCTCTGCTTCTGATATGCGCATGCAGGATATTGTGCCAAATAGTGACTTGAGGAGAAACACATTCAGCGTTACGGGTAGCACCAAAATGTGGGATAGATTAACTGTTGAGAGTAAAATTACCTACACACATGAGGACGTGAACAATAGACCTTATTTAGGATATTCAGGTGCAAATGTGGCTTTGCCTCTCATGCAATTACCTATGAATTTTGATCAACAATGGTTGAAGGAGAGCAAAGTGGACGCTAGTGATAAGTATGTGTATTGGAACTCTGATTCCAGAATCATAAACCCATACTTTTCGCTTTACAATATGGAAAATAACTCTGATCGTAATAGGGTGCAGGGTTACTTAAGCCTGACTTATGATTTTACTAAGTGGCTGAATCTGAGGGTGAAAAGCGGCGGAGATACTTACTCTTACAAATACTACAACTATTCTCCATTGTCCACTCCGCTTCAGGAAGCTGGCGAGATGGGCGAACTCAATTCCCGAACTACTGAAGTCAACTCAGAGTTCTTGTTGACGGCTTCTAAAGAAAAAGGTGATTTTGATGGGTCGGTAAGTTTAGGTGGCAATGCCCGTAAGTATGAAACTTATTTGACCAACGTATTGGGTCGAGGTGAGGTAGCTCGCGGCGTGGTGTCCATTAACAACTACAGTGATTTTACCATTACCAAACTCAACCCACGAGGTGCCGTGAATTCACTCTATGCCTTTGCCAATATAGGGTATAAGATGTTTGCCTTTTTGGATGTCACAGCGCGTAAGGATTGGGATTCCACACTGCCAAAATCAAACAACAGTGTACTTTATCCGTCATTTACGGGATCATTTGTTTTTACATCTGCTTTTGACATAGAATCAAAACTCCTTTCCTATGGTAAGCTCAGAGCCTCTTATGCGGAGGTAGGAAATGGTACTGATCCGTATGGGCTTGAGCGGTCATTCTACTCCTATCCATACACCCAGAGTGGGGCTACTTTTAGTACTGAGTCGGGTTCGGTCATACCGAACCCTGATCTGGTCGCCGCGCTCACAAAAGGGTACGAGTTTGGATTGGATTTGCGCTTGTTTAATTACAGAGCTAGCCTGGATCTGACATACTATAATCAATCTACATTCAACGAAATCGTGCAACTACCTATCTCACTGGCAAGTGGAGGACGATCTTATCAATTAATCAATGCTGGCGAGATAAACAATCAGGGCTGGGAGGCTATGCTCAACATCACCCCTATTCAAACCGATAACATGGAATGGGAGACTACATTTAACTATTCCAGAAATAGAAACTCCATTGTCAAATTGCACCCTGATGCCACAACACAGGAAATCGCCAGAGCCTCATGGATCAGCTCATTCATTAGAGCAGAGGAGGGAGGAAGCTACGGTGATATTGTGGGGTATGATTTCAAAAGAAGTCCTGATGGGCAGCCTCTCATGGATGAAAACGGTCTACCTATAAAGTCAGATGAACAAGTGGTATTGGGTAATGGGCAGTTTGACTGGATCGGAGGTATCACCAACAGGATTACTTACAAAGGAGTGACTTTGAAAGCACATATTGACATCAAATACGGAGCGGATCTTTTGTCGATGACCAACCTAAAGCTTCATCAAATAGGTCGCCATATCAATACCATAGAAGGAAGAGAAGGCTGGGCCATATCTGAAAATGAAAGACTCAGTCAGGGTGTGGCCCTCGGTGAGTGGGAGGCTACAGGCGGATACCTGGCCAATGGTGTAGTAGCTGTTCCACAGGTAGATGATCAGGGAGCCAATGTGCTGGATGAAGATGGGAATCAAATCATAAATTATGAAAAGAACTCGGTTTATGTCAACCCGGTAGATTATTACAGTAGATTGGCCAATAGCGCCATACTCACACCATATGTGTATGATGCCTCCTATGCCAAACTGAGGGAGGTTTCCCTTTCATATGGTCTGCCTGCTTCGGTTTTAAAGTCGCTCGGTTTTGTCAAAGCAGCCACCGTTTCATTTGTTGCCAGAAACGTAATTACGATATGGTCAAATGTTCCCAATATAGATCCGGAATCAACTTACAGTATCAGTAACGGGCAAGGCTATGAGTATGGCTCTTTGCCGCAGAGAAGAAGCCTGGGATTCAACCTTAATTTTAAATTTTAGTCAAATGAAAATATCTCAATATCCATCGCTTATACTAATTGCGGTACTGGTTTTTTCAGGATGTGGTGACTTTGGTGATTTAAACACCAACCCTACTAATTCAACTAAAGGACATCCTCCATCATTGATTTCTACAGTGCAAACAAGACATTCAGGAGAACGCGAAACCACCTGGAGGACAACTTTTGCCTATCATATGGGCATCATGCAAATGGTAGCCGGAGGAGAAGCGGACAAAGGTCAGATTTATATCAATACTCCATTCTACTTCGAATACCTGTGGGAGTCTTCGTATAAGAATATCAATGATTTGCAGATAGCAATTGATGTGGCGTCAGAAGATGTCAATCAGATCAATTACGTTGCTGTGGCTCGCATACTTAAGGTCATGATATTTGCTCAGCTTACTGACAGCTACGGAGATATCCCTTATTTTGAAGCCAGCAAGGGATATACTGAAGGAATCATCAAACCCAATTATGACGATCAGCAGCTTATTTACAATGATTTCTTTATAGAGCTTGAGGAGGCTGCAGCTCAATTAGACCCCAGCCTTCCATTAGAAGGAGATTTGATTTATTATGGTGATGTAAGCAAGTGGGCAAAATTTGCCAATTCCTTGCGACTTAGGTATGCTCTTAGGCTCATCAATGTAGATGCCGCCAAAGCGCAGCAGGAGGCGCAGGCAGCCCTGGAAGATGGAGTCATGGAATCATATCTGGATGCCGCCTATGTAGAGCACGGCAACTACGATTATGCCAATATTGGAGCACAGGAAATACGCGGAAATGCGTTTTCGCAGCTTCAGCATTTTAGCACTCAGTACACCCTGTCTTGTCAGACGTATGTGAACTACATGAAAGATGAAAACGATTTGGTCATAGACCCGAGGTTGAGGTCAATGTTTGGCATATATGGTGAGGCCTTGGTGGAAACCACTCCGGATAAGTCCAAGTCCACTACAGCCACCAGCGTTGAGGTCACAGAGGAATATATTGCCTCACAAGGTACGCTTAGATCGTTTCCTCCCGGCTTTCAGTGGTACAATACCACCGACGATTATGGACTTACCCATGCCACCCTCAGGGTGCAAAAGGACGGAGAAGATGTGGTTCTTTCTAAGCGATTTAAGTGTCTTCAACTCAATAGAGAGCTCACAGGTATAGACGTGCCTTCTATGTACATGTCTTATGCCGAAGTGGAGCTGTACAAGGCGGAAATGGCCGCCAGATCACTGGGAGGAACAGGTGTCACAGACGCTAAAACTCATTTTGCCAATGCAGTATTTGCCAGTGTAAACGAACTGATAGACATCATGGGTGCAAGGCCAATTGATGGTAGCATGCAGACCTACATTGATGAAATTTGGGACAGCTCTATCACCTCAAGTGAACTTGAAGTTATTGGCATGCAACAATATATGGTCAATTTTTTCAATCCCACTGAGGCATATGCCAACTGGAGGAGAACAGGGTTCCCATTACTAAAGCCTGCGGGCCATGAATTGACCGACCCAACGCTAAATGGGTTGATTCCAAGAAGATTTCCTTACCCAGCCACAGAAATTAACTTCAATTCGGAAAACGTGACGCCTCACCTCAGTGAAAATGGCAATGATTGGGGAGCGCCTGTTTGGTGGGATGGAGACCATGAAAGAGGCGTTGATTTAAGTGAAGGTTAGAGACATAAAATTTCAAACTATGAAAGTGAAAAATATCTTATTGCTGATCATGATTGTGAGTGTCGCAATGATGGCTTGTGAAGAAGACTATGAGAATCCATCCTTAAGCGATAGTGACCTTACCATTTATAGAGTGGGTACCGGTGGCAATGTGAAAAGTGAGGCCTGGAACGGTTATGATGTTGAAGTAGGGGAGTCTATGGACTTAAACTTTCAGGTGAGCCCCCTGGAAGGAACGGATTTTCGTTGGGTGCTAATAGATGAAGATGATCAGGAGGAGCTGGTCAGTTCTACACTGAGCTACACTTTTGAAGCGGTAGAGGAGGGAAGTCAGCGCACCTATTTTATTGCAGAGAGGGGAAGTGTCTCCGATACTGTGGTCATCAACTTTCATGCGGTGGTGCCGGGGAGTTACAGCAGCAAACTGAACCTATGGCAAACTATAGCTTTCGATGATGTGCAGACAGGAGAGTTCACTTTTGAATACGACATGATTGCCAGTCAGGATGGGATAGATGCCGTCACAGGGTTGACCAATGTAGGAGCTGTCACCCAATACTCGGACATGTCAGCGATTGTGAGGTTTGACAGGACGGGTATTATTGATGCCTTCGACAACACCTTTTATTCCCATGTGGACGAGCTCACTTATACTGCAGGGCTGACTTATCATGTCAGAATCGATGTGGACGTATTTGCCAAATTATATGACGTACACGTGACAGACCCAGATGGTACAGAGTTTACAATTGCAGAAGATTTTACATTCAGAAACAAGTCCTCAAATCTTACAGGATTTGCATTAGTGGCTGGGGACTATGAATTGGAAAACCCGGGAACGCACCGAGTGCTTAATGCTCATTTGGAATCTCATAGCCAGAATCTAAAACCCTCATTCGAAGAAATTTTGGATCAGGTTTACCTTCAGGGTACAACCAATCAACTACTGGTAAAAGCCACAGATCCATTTGGTAAGGATATTTCTTTGGAAGTCAACAATCTGCCGCGTTTTGCCAAATTCGAAGAGACAGGCAATGGAGAAGGGTTGCTTACATTCTCCCCATATGGAGAATGTGGAGGCTGTGATTTGGGGGTATATAATATCGAAATAATTGCCAGCAGTCAGGCTGATTCCAATACCAAGACTGTAAAAATCAGTGTGATAGATGCACAACTGTGGAAAGCTGATATTGCTGATGTGGATGTGAGATATGGTTCGTTTGCCTATGACCCACCTAGACCAAATACCTGGACCACAGATGGTACAATTATCGTTGGTGGAGGATCAAACTGGGAGGATCCGGAAAATGATATTTACGATATGGCTGGTGTTTTTCCTTTCGAAATCCCCCAAATAGAAGATGGAGAAAGGTTCGTCTTTGCATCGTTCAAAGCTACCGTGAAAGACATCTCGCCTTGGGCCATTCAGAATTACGACTTGTATGGCATCCCGTACCGACCGGAGTTTTATGTTTTGGGTACCGATTATTACCAGGGTGTTTATGATGGCGATGCAAATGCTACAGCTATTCAGCAAAAGTTTGCGGATCAGACGGCTGCCAAAGGGCCGATTAGTACTAGCGTGGCAGGAGAGACAGCTCTCGTGACTTACCTCAATCAGCAGCTGGACAATGGAGCCAAGCCAGGCGATTTTGTATTCTTAAGAATAAATGTGGATGTAGATGATGCCACTACTTTCGGTCGGATTATTCTCTGGAGTGCCGACTCTGGTGTGGGGCCAGAAATGATTTACGCTGTGCAGTAATTAGGATTATCCATTTACGATATAATCAAGAGACTTTCAATTCATTTGGAAGTCTCTTTTATTTTGGAATTTGTTCTGTAATCCTTACCCGGGTAGAGCAGGTCAAATGTTTTTTTGGCTCATTATAACTTGTGCTTAATTAAAGATCATACCACAGCTTAGTTTGTAAAGGGGTGTTTTCTTAATTATCAAAAAAGTGATTTAAAAGTCAATTATAAACTACGTTGAAATGAAAAGAAAATTACAATTCAGTCAAATAGTAACCATGATGATGGTTGGTTTTTTTGGTTTGATCACCAGCGCTTTTGCCATGCGCGTAGATCGCCAATTGGCCGAAGACGTGACAAGTGAAGTGAACGTCTGGAAGACGGTGGCCTTTGATGACGGTGTGCAAACAGGAGAATTTACGCTCGAGTTTGATATGGTTGCGGAAAAAAACAACATTGACGCTGTTACGGGTTTAACCAATCTGGAAGCAGCTGGATACTCTGACCTATCTGCAATAGTCAGATTCAGCAGTGCAGGTAAAATTGATGCTTATGACAACTCAGGTTATGCTGCGGAGAATGATCTGGATTATTCTGCCGGTACAAGCTACCATGTGAGAATGGAAGTTAATACCTCTCAGATGCTGTACGATGTGTACGTGAAGGTAGGAGATGGAGATGAAACTACCATCGCAAAGAATTACACCTTCAGAAGAAAGGTGATCAATCTTAACGCCATGGCTGTGGTAGCGGGCAATTTTAATGTAGCCGACCCTGGGACACATACAGTATCAAATATCACTATGAACGTGATTTCCACAAATGACCTGCCTGTATTCGCTGCAGTGCCTGATCAGGTTATCAACGGTGGAGCCATCGTGGAGTTGGCTATAAGCGCAGTTGACCCTATGGACGCTGCTGTTACATTGGAAGGTACAACTTTGCCTGATTTTGCCACTTTTACAGACAATACTGACGGTACGGGCTTGCTTACCCTCTCCCCGGCAGAAGATGACAGTGATCTTGGTGATTATGAAATTGTACTTACAGCTAGCAATGGTGAAAAATCAAACACCACTACTATTTTCGTAAAGGTGAATCCATATGTTCCGATTTTCGAAGTGCTCGTAGATGAGGCAGACGTAGATGTGTTTTACGGTACATATGCCAATGACCCTGCAAAACCATTCGTATGGACAGGTGCATCTGAATTGCTAGTAGGTGGAGGAGTGAATTATCAGGACGCACAAGATGAATACGACATGGCAGCAGTAATGCCGTTTAAGTTGCCAGCCATCCCTGACGGACAAGAAATTACCTCAGCTTCACTGACAGCCAACCTTAATAACGTAGTTACCTGGGCGTGGCAGGATTATGATTTGTACGGACTTCCGTATCGATCAGAAGCATTGGTTTTGGGAACAGATTATTATCAAGGCACTTATGGTGAAGATGAGTCTGCTACTGCTATTCAGCAACAGTGGGCTGTCAAAGAGACCCCAGTGGGAATCGTAAATACAAGTGATGATGGTGATAAAGCTTTGCTAGCATATATCAAGGAGCAATATGCCAATGGAGCTGCTGCCGGTGATTTTGTCTTTCTTAGAGTAAGTGTGAGTGTGCCGGATGCACCAACTTACGGTAGAATTGATATAGACAGCAATGAGTCTGGTAACGGCCCTGTGCTAAAAGTAACATTTGGTGAGCCAAACGTAGCACCTGTTTTAGAGCCTATCGAAGATCAAGTGTTGTACGAAGAGTCTAGTTTGACCCTTAACTTAAAAGCAACAGATGCAAACGCTGTGGATCTATTGAAATTTACGCTGGAAGAAGGAGCTCCCGGGTTTTTGACACTAACTGACAATCGTGATGGAACAGCCTCACTTGATATCAATCCACTAAATGCAGACATAGGAGTGTATGACGAGGTGGTAGTTTCTGTTTCTGATGGAACTGAAACTGTATCAGACACCTTCAGTATAACGGTTGATAAAATCCTTAGCGTTGATAGACAACTGGAACTTGGCACACTGGTTTACCCTAACCCAACTACTTTAGGTTATGTAAATGTTCAGCTGCCAACGGCTTTTCAGAGTACACAAGTGGAAATAGGAGTTTATTCGATCACGGGTCAAAAAATGTCTCAGCAGAAATTTAATCTTGGCCTGAACAATGAACCATTAAAAGTAAATGTTGATAATTCTTTGATGTCAGGACGTTATTTCTTGCAAATTTCTGACGGACAAAAATCAATCATCAAAAGCCTTTATGTTAGATAAAGCACTCTTTCAGAGTAGAATTTAAGCTAATGCCAAGTTGATTCATCGAATCAACTTGGCGTATTTTTTATAGGCATATATTTCCGATATATGCGAAGAGTATGGTGAGATCAAGGGATGTGGGAGAGGTGAAGAGACTGAAGGTTTTTGGTAATGAAAGAAGGTTTTTTAAATATGAATTTTAAAAAGAAGTTGGTTCGTGGGATCACCCTTGTGTGGGGCATGTTGTGTTTGATAAGCCTTGCCAGGGCTCAGAGTACAGTTGATATTACTGCCGCTTCGGATGACGGGTATGTGTCGGATCCTTCCATTATCACAGAAAACAACCCTTACATCTACGGTTTTATGAAGGTTGGCAAAAGTGCCGTAACCGGAGATCCTCACCTGACAAGTGCAATTATACCTTTCGAGATACCAGAGATTCCTGAAGGAAGTGAAATCACCGATGCAAGCCTGAAGGTATATGTTTCCTTTGGAAGAGAGTGGACCAATTGCAACGTAGACCTTTATGGGTTGAGTTTTCAGAGCTCATCCACCATTTCTTCTGACGACTATTTTTCAGGTGTATTTGGCACAGGCAATGGATTTGATTTTGGAATTGAAGATGATTTTTTCGCCAAAAATGTGGATCTGGGAAATCTTGATACTGAGCGTTTTGAAGAAACCTCAGAAGCCGCCAATGAGTTGTTGGTTAGCTACATAAAGAGCCAACTTACGGCCGGAGCTCAGCCCGGGGACTTCCTTTTTTTACGGTTAAGTGTGGATTTGCCAGATATGACGGGCTATCACTATTTCAAGGTAGAAGATGCGGATAGCGAGAAACCTGCGGTCTTAAGCCTGACCTATCAGTCTTCCTCCAATGTGGCACCTGTGCTGAGTGCCATAGAAGATCAGGTTATGGAAGTAGGAGAAAGCCTTTCTTTGAGTTTTTCTGCTTCAGATTCTAATGGTGATGCGCTGAGTTTTTCCATAACAGAGAATCTCCCGCCGGGAGCCACCTTTACTGACCACAACAATGGCACTGCTACACTGGATGTTTCCGAAATTCAAAATGTGGCTGAATACAATGATATAGTCGTCACAGTGAGTGATGGCGAATTGACCGATTCTGATTCTTTTAGCATAATAGTAAATGAAGCAGAACCAAATATAGCACCTGTTCTTCAGGCTGTGGGCGACCAGTCCGTGTCCAAATATGGATACCTACAAGTAGCGCTCACCGCGACGGACCAGGATGGAGATGATTTGACTTTTAGCGTAAGCGACAACCTGCCACCTACGGCATATTTGGTCGATAATGGCGATGGTACCGCCTATATTGAATTGGTGTCTGCCGGAGATCCAGCGACGTATTCTGATATAATGATCTCGGTTTCTGACGGGGATTTGACTGCAACTGAAACGATAGTCATCACCATCGATCCCATCGACCCTAATCAATTGATGAACCTTGATTCTCCCACACAAAGTCGCTTTACTATTACCGATAAAGTTTGGCCATCCAATCATGGAGAGGCTGATGTTTGCCTTTGGGCCAATGATAAAGTCGGAGTGGCTACCATCACCATTGATGATAATATAGAAGCTGATCACAGCTGGTGGCTGTCCATGCAGGCCAAATACCCAAGTTTGAAATTTACGTGGTTTGTTATCGAAAATGGAGTCTCGTCCTGGGATAAATATCAAACATTGGCTAGTGCAGGGCATGAGGTGCAGGGTCACGATGACTGTGATATCAATGATGGAAGCGATATCGGCTATCGTCTGGCGCTTCAAAGCATAAAAGATCAAATCAACCAGAATATATCCAAACCCGCACTTACCTATGCTTACCCATGTGGAAAGGAAGATAAGGTGAATATTGCTCGGGATATTTTCATAGGGATGCGAGGGGTGTTTGGTGTTATGAATAAGGCTGATCAGATCGATTACCTCGCTTTAAATAGCCGAAGTGCAACGAATGACAACCACGACATAGATGTCTTGTTGAATCCAAACGAACTCTTGTTTAATACCTCGTATTACAGGGGATGGTATTCGGCTCATTATCATACTGTCTCAGATAAAACAGCAGTTGAATCCCACTTAAATTATATCGATTCTAAAAGTGAAGATGTGTGGATAGCCGGATACTCTGAAGCTACTCAGTATGGACAGGAGCGAGACTCTCACACCCTGACTGTCGATGAGGTGACTGATTTGATGGTAAAATTCACTTTGACGGATATGATGAGTGACACCTATTTTGATAGAGCTCTGACTGTTAAACTAAGAGTTAATAATGACTGGTTGTCTGCCAAATCCACACAATCTGGTGAGCGCATTGAGTCAACCATCATAGAATACGAAGGAAACAAGTACATGCTGATTGAAGTAGTACCAGACAGAGGTGAGGTGATAGTGCAGGGGAGTCTCTCTGCCAACAATGCCCCAACCCTTGACCCTATTTCGGATCAATCTTTGTCAGAAATTGAATCTGCTACGGTGAATCTTTCAGCCAGCGATCCTGAAGGAGACTTTTTGGTTTTTAGTGCATCAGACAATCTGCCACTGTATGCCACCCTGGTGGATCATGAAAACGGTACGGCCACATTGACCATAGATCCTTCTATCGGGGATGCAGGTACAGTAGATGATATTGTGGTAACAGTGAGTGATGGTGAACTGGAAGACAGTCAGTCCTTTTCTATTGATGTCACCGCATTCAGCGGGGCAGCATATTATTGCGACCCTGTAAATGGGGACAATGCGAACGAAGGCTCCAAAGAGAACCCGTGGGGATCTTTCTCTTCTGTTTTGAGTGCAGCAAAGTCGATCAATGATGGTGGTGTCATTTACCTTTTGGATGGTGATCATGGAGCAGTTCGCCTAATCAGCAAGACCTTTTCAAATGCTACCACGGTAAAGGCACTTCCGGAGCATGCACCTGTTTTTACAGAGCTGGTGATCACCAATAGCACCAATTGGACTTTTGAAGGTATTGCCATCGATGGAACCAATTCCACTAAAACTACATCGCAATTTCTGGTCACAGGTGATGCAAATACAACAAACATTACTTTTAAAAACTGTCTGATACAGTCAGCGGAGGAGTCTTCGGGCTGGACAAAAGATGATTGGTATGCCAATGCCATTGGAGGAATGGATATGCGGGGGTCGGATATCGTAGTAGAAAATTGCCTTATCAAAAACACATATCACGCCATGTCGCTGAGGGGCGACCGCTCCAGAGCCACAAACAATGTCATCGATAATTTTGCCGGGGATGGAATTAGAGGGTTAGGAAATGCTTCTGTCTTCGAGTACAACACCGTACGCGATTGTTATGTAGAAGACTATGAAACCAACCATGATGATGCTTTTCAGACGTTTATAACTACAGATGATCCAAAATCTGAGGGCATGATTATTCGCTTCAATAAGATTTTACTGTTTGATGATCCTATCACTCAATTTGTGATAGACAATGATCTGATCGGCTATTCTATGCAAGGCATCATTATAACCGATGGATATCCGGATGGGTGGGTCGTAGAAAACAACCTTTTGGTTACAAATCATTGGCATGGGATATCGCTTTATGGAGCCAGAAACTCTCGCATCCAAAACAATACTGTAGTCAAACATCCATACTTTACAGATACCGAAACACTGCCATGGATTTTAGTTGATGACAATACCAAAACAGGACAGACCAATTTCAGCAATACTATTAGGAACAACCTTTGTGTGAACCTGGTAGGTGAAAAAATAGATGATACTTCTGTTGAGGAGGGCAATGTTACCATCAGTCCGGCAAGTTCATCTCGTTACGATGAGTTCTTCGTGGATTATGCAGATGGAAATTATCAATTAAAAGAGGGCAGCACGGCTATTGATGCTGGAGTCAATTCGGACCTTACGGATTATGATCTGGCTGGCAATTTGAGAGTGGTCAATGGAACAGTTGATGCTGGAGCGTATGAATTTTTCGAGGAAAATGTACCGGTGATAGCACCAATTGAGCCCCAGGGTATGACAGTGGGGCAGACGCTCGACCTGCTTGTTACCGCCACGGACCCCAGCAGTTTGTCTCTTGAATTAACTGTGGCCAATCTGCCTGACTTTGGGACGTTTCAAGACAATGAAGATGGTACAGCGAGTATATCATTTTTACCAGCTGAAGGTGATGAAGGAACCTACAATGACATAACCGTCACGGCAGATAATGGAGAGTTTGCAGCTACGGAAATGTTCACTTTGAATGTGGAGGCACTTGATATCAATGAACCTCCAGTGCTGAATGGAATTTCAGATCAAACCATAGATGAGGGGACCGAAGCTACTATTACGTTCAATGCTTCGGATGCTGATAACGATGATCTGAGCTTCACTATGACGGGCGCACCGGATTTTGTGTCGTTGGTTGACAACACGGACGGTAATGCATCATTGGTTATGAAACCAGCAGTAGGAGATCATGGTACTTATAGTGACATCAAAATTGAGGTTTCAGACGGTGAAGATGTCGCGAGCCGATCTTTTAGTATTGTGGTTAATAAAGTGCTTTCTGTTAATCAAACAGGAAGCACGTTTAAGCTGTTCCCTAACCCTGTTCGTCAGGATTTTCTGTTTTTGCAGGTGCCGGAGGCGTTTGATCAATTCCAGATGAATCTTGATGTGGTCAACATGGCTGGTAGTCACATTGGTGTCAAGTATATAAAGACCTCAGGTGGAACTCGCGAGTATAAGGTGACCTTGCCTGCGGGGCTGGCCAGCGGCCATTATTTAATGATCATTTCTGATGATAAGCAATCCGTTACAAAGAGGCTTTTTATCAATCGTTGAAGTATCTGTCGATAGTACTCATTCGCTTTTAGTCACCCATTGGGGTGACTTTTTTTTGCTCTATACTTTCCAAAGCTTTCAGTGCGTGTAATGGGCGTTTTATTGAAGAATTTGAAATAAAAGCACCATCATTTTGTATAAAACACTAATCACATTGTCTATTGATTCACGGTTTTAGATAATTCATATTTGTTGGTATGGGAAATTTCTGTTTTGATGGGGCTGGCTTGTTTCCTTTTGATATGTATTTGCCAGATTCTTGTCCTGATAGTAAAAGGGTTTTTTACGCTAAAGCAATTAGCTCGGATTTGAATTTTCCGTCGAACAATTTTTTAACCAAATAAAATAATTATGGTGAAAATCTATCAATCATTTTTCTTGTTGGTCTTCTTATTTGGAGTATCGCTTGATATCGCGGCTACTTCAGAAAACATAACCGTTGGTTCAAGCCAGATTTCGGCAAGCGCAGACGACAATGCAGTGAGTAACAATGGCTCCATGCAGTGGGTCGGTTATGCAACGCACCGTTTGGGAACCAACAAATACACTTGTGCCATTATCCCGTTTGAGTTGCCGGTGCTTGCTGTCGGTGAGGAGATAGCTTCGGCATCTTTCACCACTCACCTCGTTGGAAAATCAGGCAACTTGTCAGACGCTGTGGATCTGTATGCTGTGCCATATCAATCATCTTCTACTGTGTCCAGTTCCGATTATTTTGGCGGAGCTTATAATACCGACGCTAATGCAACCGCTCTTCAGCAAGGTTTTTTTGACAACAGCAGTGCCTTAGGTCAGACAACATCAGATGCAGCTGCCAACTCGGCTTTGGCCACCTTTCTCAATGCTCAATATGCCAATGGTGCCGTAGGTGGAGACTATGTCTTCATCAGGCTAAACATGGACGGAAATTCTGGTTCGCAGTACAATTACTGGGACATAGCCTCGCAGGATAATACCACCTCAGCAAACCGACCAATACTTACGGTGGATATTCAATCAACTGCCAATACTGCACCAGTGGTTGCAGCCATCTCAGGCCAAACCGTGCAAGAAGGTAATACTGTTCAGGTCAATGTTTCTGCAACAGATGCAGATGGTGATGCTCTGACCTTGTCAGTATCCAATCTACCTTCCTTCGGATCATTTACTGACAATGGCAATGGAACCGGACAGATATCTTTTCAGCCATCGATTGGAGATGCTGGCACTTATTCGTCAATTTCTGTTACGGCAGATGATGGAACAGATACAGACAGTGAGAGCTTTACATTGACAGTCACTGCAGCACCATCCAATTCAGCGCCAGTTTTGGCCGCTATTGGCAATCAGAATGTGAATGAAGGAGCGAGCGCATCGGTTGGTTTATCAGCCTCAGATGCCGATGGTGATGCACTGTCATTCTCCGCATCAAATCTTCCCTCATTTGCTTCGTTGACTGACAATGGCAATGGAACAGGAACTATTGCGCTTTCGCCAACTTCTGGTGATGCTGGCAGCTATTCGGGAATTACCGTTACTGTATCCGATGGTAACACTACCGATCAGGAGACTATAACTATTACCGTCAGCACCCCACCAACAGGTACGGTTTATTACCTCGATCCAGTGAATGGAAGCATGGCCAACAATGGTAGTCAGGCAAGTCCATGGGCGTCACTGGCATCTGTGGCCTATGTCGCCCCGACGATTGCAGATGGAGCCACTTTGTACTTGATGGACGGAGATCACGGAACTCCTTATGTTCAGAATTATACATTCACCAATGGCATCACCGTTACGCCACTTAGTGGCCATAACCCTACCGTGACTAGCATCAGTCTAAACAACTGTACCAACTGGACTTTTGATGGAGTGATGTTCGATGGAACCTCTTCCACATTGACAAAAGATGGATTTTTGATTACCGGCGATGTAAACTCACATCACATCACTTTCAATAATTGCACAGTACAATCAGCCGCTAGCTCTTCTACATGGACCAAGACAGATTGGTACAACAACGTGAAGGGTGGAATGGACATGCGCGCTGATTACATTACAGTGACCAATACCACGATCAAAAACACTTACCATGCGCTTTCCCTAAGAGGAGATCACAGTACAGCCACAGGTAATTTGATCGATAATTTTGCAGGAGATGCTATTAGAGGGTTGGGAAGCTTTTCAACCTATGAGTACAATACGGTTCGGGATTGTTACATCGATGATTACTCCATCCAGCACGACGATGGTTTTCAGGCCTATAATCTGGAGTCTGATCCGAAAATCGAAGGAGTAACTATTCGATTCAATAAGATCTTACTTTTCGAAGATCCGATTACTCAATTTGTGATTGACAATAACCTGATTGGCACACTCATGCAAGGGCTAATCATCACGGATGGATATGCAGATTCGTGGGTAGTTGAAAACAATTTGATTGTGAACCAGCAGGCGCACGGCATCTCTTTGTATGGTGCCAGAAACTGCAAAGTTCAAAACAATACGGTCGTTCAGCATCCCAATTTCACAGATACAACTGTGCCAAGAATCTACCTGGATGACCAAAGTAAAACCGGTCAGACCAACTTCAATAATGTCATTCGAAACAACATAGCCGGTCAGTTCACTACATGGACCTTTGATGGCACGTCTACGGTGCAAAATAATGTAGACATCACCACCAACGTGAGTAATTACTCTACCTATTTTGCGGACTATGCCAATTTAGATTTCCACTTGAAATCGGGCAGCCCTGCTGTAAACGCTGGAGTGAATACAGATGTGACTTCCACTGATTTGGATGGCAATGCGAGAATTGCTGATGGCACTGTAGATGCAGGAGCTTATGAATTCAATTCGGGTACGGGCGGGAATGCACGTCCGGTACTTGCCGCAGTAGGAAACATCCAATTGGATGAGCTGGCAACAGTTACGAAAAACCTGAGTGCAACGGATGCAGATGGTGACCCTATCAGTCTCACAGCTTCAAATTTACCTTCTTTTGCAACCTTGACGGATAACAACGATGGTACAGGTACCCTGCAAGTTGCTCCGCAATCTGGAGATGAAGGAACGTACAACATTACCGTCTCTGCCAGCGATGGAACAGATGCCGATACGGAGGATGTAACTATCACGGTAAATCCTGAAGGGGGCGCTAATGCAGCTCCTGTACTGGCGACAATAGCCAATCAAAATATAGAGGAAGGCAGTTCTGTGACGGTCAACATTTCAGCGACAGACGCCAACGCGGATGCTCTTACCATTACGGCTATCAACTTGCCATCTTTTGCCAGTCTTACTGACAATGGAGACGGTACAGGTACTATCAGCATTAACCCGCAAACAGGCGATGCAAGCACAACCAATGTGACGGTTTCGGTTTCGGACGGAACAGATTCGGATGATCAGGTTGTGGTCATCAATGTTTACGCTCCGGGTACTGTGGTAGGCAATACGTATTACATAGATCCAGTAGGGGGGAGCAATAGCAACGACGGAAGTCAGGCAAATCCCTGGGCGTCCATCCAGCCAACTTCTATCCAAAATGGTGATTTGGTTTACTTGATGGATGGTAACTATGGAGCTGTGTATATCGGCAATATGGCCAGAACAGAGGATGTAACGTTCAGAGCATTGTCAGGTCACACCCCAGTCTTTACAAAACTAACAATAGATAATAGCCAACACCTGATTTTTGATGGAATCACTGTTGATGCTTCAGGTTCAAGTTTAGGGAAAGATGAATTTATGCTTGTTGGCAATGACAACACCACGCATATCACGATTAAAAATTCTACACTCAAATCGGCAGATGATATTTCTACATGGACCAAGATTCACTGGTATGCCAATGTAACCGGAGGTGCTGATTTCCGAGGAGGAAATATCACTTTTGAAAATACACTCATTACCAATGTTTATCATGCACTATCCCTTCGAGGGGACTACTCCTACGTGACCAATTGCACGATTGATAATTTCGCCGGTGATGCCATCCGAGGATTAGGTAGCTTTTCTACGTATGAGTATAACACGGTTCGGGATTGCTATATCAATGATTATGCAATTCAGCATGATGATGGATTTCAGGCATATGAGTTGTCAGGGGATTTGAAAATCGAAAGTGTCACCTTGAGATACAACAAATTCTTATTGTTTGAAGACCCGATTACGCAGTTTGTTATTGACAATGAGCTGATCGGTAATCTGATGCAAGGAATCATCATCACTGATGGATATGGAGATGGATGGGTAGTTGAAAATAACCTTGTGATGAACGATCAAACCCACGGTATCACACTTTATGGAGCAAGGAACTGTAGAATCCAAAACAACACGGTTGTTCAGCATCCATACTATACAGATACGGATTTGGTTCCATGGATTTCTTGTCAGGCACAAACCAAAACGGGGCAGGACAACTTCAATAATGTCATTAGAAACAACATCGCAGGGAAGTTTACAACCTGGACATTCGATGCGACATCCACCGTGGAAGGCAACATTGACATTGATGAATTGAACTACAATAACTACCTGCCTTATTTCGCAGACTATGTCAATCGTGATTTCCACTTGAAAGCGGGAAGTTTGGCGATTGACGCAGGAGTTAGCACCGACGTGAGCACATCCGATCTGGATGGTAATGCGCGTGTTTTTGGCCCGACAGTGGACGCAGGCTGTTTTGAATATTCTGCTAGTTCGGATAATGTGGCTCCAACTGTGGTAGCAGCAAATGATACGTTCTTGGACAATGTTTTCACTTTTAGTTTTAGCGAAAGCGTGACTCCAACTACGGCCGAAAACACCGCCAATTACAGTATCAATAATGGTGTGACCGTACAGTCAGCGACTTTGGAAAATGACAACCGTACCGTGACCATGGCTGTTTCAACCTTGGGAGGTAACCAGCTAAATACCCTTACGGTAAGCAACGTAGAAGACTATGCCGGGAACGTCATTTCAGGAGGCAATACTGGTCAGTTTACATTCACATGTGACACTCTTTGGGCAAGCACTTTTCAAGATGATCAGTGGGGCTATAATCCACCTGCAGGTGCAATGGATGGAGATTTGAATACGAAGTGGGCAGCCGATGGAACGGAGTGGTTGCAAAAGAATTTCTGTAGTCCGGTTACGGTAACCTCGGTGGATATTGCTTTTGGGCTTGGGAATGAGCGAACGTATGATTTCAGTATCGAATTGTCCAGTGATGGGGTGAACTACACTCAGGTGTATAGCGGAACGAGCAGTGGCACTACATTGAACCTTGAGAACTTCGATTTCACCGACACGCAAGCGCGGTATGTTAAAATCATCGGGACGGGCAATTCGGCCTCTACATGGAACAACTATCAGGAAGTGCAGATCAACACGTCAGGGACACCTCCGTCTAATACCGCACCTGTGGTTGCTGCAATAACAGCTCAGAGTGTGGAGGAAGGAAACACATTGAACGTGGCTGTGTCTGCAAGTGATAGTGATGGAGATAACCTGACGCTCTCAGCATCTAATTTGCCTTCTTTTGCATCGTTTACTGACAATGGAAATGGTACAGGTAATGTAAGTATTGTTACCACTACGGGCGATGCGGGCACATACACTGGCATAAACATTACCGCCAACGATGGCACGGCGAATGGTTCCACATCGTTTGACTTGACCGTTACAGCTGCTCAGCAGAATAACAATGCACCGGTTTTGGCTGCTATTGGAAATCAGACGGTGGATGAAGGATCAACGGCTAATGTGACCATTTCGGCAACCGACGCTGATGGAGATACAATGACCATCAGCGCAACGGGCCTCCCATCTTTTGCAACACTCGCGCCAGGAGCAAATGGCGCAGCAACACTGGCCATAAGTCCAGCTAGCGGTGATGCAGGTACTTATTCCAGCGTCACCATTTCTGTGACGGATGGAACGGATACTGATTCGGAGACAATCATCATTACGGTGAACCAGGTAGTGCAAGGTCAATCTTTTACCATCTATGCACACGATGATGATCAGGAGGTGCGAACCAATGGCACCACTCAATGGGTAGGACAAACAACTGCCAGAGTAGGGGGAGCGAGTTCGGCATATGACGCAGGCCTGATCATGCCATTCCAATTGCCGGCACTGCCAGTGGGACATGAAGTAGCCAATGCCTCTTTTGCAATGAACTTAGTGGCAAAAGTGAACACACCTATTGGTAATATGAATCTTTCGGGTGTAACCAATAGAAGTACGAGTGGCGTTTTGGTTACAGATTATACAGTCCTTCCAACAACTCTTGTGGAAACCGGTTTCGTGACCAGTGCTACATCAGCCGGTGTTGTGACATTGTCTGATGATCAGGAGTTAGCAGATTTTATCAATGCGCAATACGCTGCGGGTGCAGTGGCTGGCGATTACATCTTTTTCAAAATCCAGTCGGATGTGGATGAAGCCAATTACTCCTACTGGACGATGAGCACAGCAGATGATGCCAACACCAGCAAAAAGCCGGTTTTGACGATCGTTTCAGGGACATCCAGTTCCTCCAGAGCGCTTGATTCGAAAAATGTTTTGGCGGCAAAAAAGGAAGGACACCAGTTCGAGGCTTTTCCTAACCCATCACGTGGATCTGAGGTGTTCTTGAGAATTCCTGAGGGTTTAGACCCAGGAACGGCCGTAATTTCTGTAACGACCCTTTCCGGGAAGCAGGTGGTTAGTGAGCGACTAAATCCAGGTCGCCCATTGGGTAGGTACCCGCTTTCAGATCATTGTGATCTCACAGAAGGATATTACATCGTGATAGTCAGCGATGGACATTCACAGCATGTTTCAAGAATAATTAACTATTGAGAACCAGCTATTTAACAAAAGACCTGCATAAGCAGGTTTTTTGTTTTTACCCAATCCTACCGGTTTGTAGGCAGGGCAAAGCAGGTCAAGAAAGCCCTTATGCTGGTTTAATTTAGAAATCAAAGTAATAAGCATTAACCCCTAAAATGACAATAATATGACAACAACCTTACGCTTTAAAGGGATGATATCCTTGATGTGTGCATCGCTTTTGTGTTTGACAACTTTGCATGCACAAACCACAGTGCCTGTAACGGCTTCTACTGACGATGGCACTGTTTCCGATCCGGCGGTGGTCACGAGCAATAATCCTTATACCCTTTCTTCGCTCAAGATCGGATCCAGTGATGTGAACGGAGCGGCCAACTTAACGTCGGCGATAATTCCATTCGAACTTCCGGACATTCCTGAAGGCAATGTGATTACAGATGTGGAACTCACCCTGCACGTTTCTTTTGGTAGGCAGTGGGCCAATTGTAATGTCGATTTGTACGGCCTGGGCTATCAGAGCACCTCCACAATATCCTCAGCAGATCATTTTGCAGGTGATTTTGGAGACGGTACTGGCAATGGATCAGACACAGGAATTCAAGATGATTTCTTTACAAAGAATGTAGCCCTGGGTGAATTGGATAACGCAAGAGATGAGACCACTGATGCTACTGGCAATGCCAACCTTTTGGCATATATCAATGCACAGTATGGAGCGGGAGCCATGGCCGGAGATTTTGTGTTTTTGAGGCTTTCAGTTGACAATACCTCCATGACGGGTTCACAATATTTCAATGTCGATGATGGTGCCGGTGCTAGTCCTGCGGTGCTTTCTATCACCTACCAGTCTTCTGGTGCCAATCAACTGCCGGTTTTAGCAACTGTTGGAGATCAGTCTATAGCGGCCAATGATTTTACAAATGTGTTACTATCCGCATCCGATCCGGATGACGATAACAACACCCTTGTGTTTAGCGGAAACAATCTGCCGGCATTTGCTTCTGTAGTCAATAATAATGATGGTACCGCCAATCTGCAGCTCGACCCTGCATTGATCCATGTTGGTGTTTATTCAAATGTTGAGATTGTGGTCAGTGATGGAGAAGATACAGACACGGAAATGATTG
The DNA here is from genome assembly GCA_039970095.1 of Cyclobacteriaceae bacterium. Taxonomy (GTDB): domain Bacteria; phylum Bacteroidota; class Bacteroidia; order Cytophagales; family Cyclobacteriaceae; genus JAMZMI01. Next base: position 37,557 of record JBDVMP010000054.1, on the reverse strand, counting down.
AAATAACGGTGACAGATGGAGTTACTGTGGAGATTAATCCCACCAGCGACGGATATGTTTCAGACCCCAGCATCATTACGACAAACAATCCTTATTATCAGGGCTTTATGAAACTTGGGAAGAGTGCTGTGGACGGATCATCAAATCTGACATCTGCCATTATGCCCTTCGAGTTACCGGAGATTCCGGCTGGAAAGGTAATATCTGATGCTAGCCTCAAAGTATATGTATCATACGGTAGAGAATGGGTAACAACGAATATAGACCTCTATGGACTAGACTATGATGCATCTCCGACACTTTCTGCCGATGATCATTTTGCTGGAGATTTTGGTGATGGAAGTGGTACTGGAAGCGACACAGGAATTGAGGATGACTATTTTACCAAAAATGTTGACAATGGAACCTTGGATACGGAAAGGTATGAGGAGACAAGTGAGGGCGGTAATGCAAACCTGGTCACTTATCTGGAAGCACAGATTGCAGCAGGAGCTGATGCGGGTGATTATGTTTTCCTAAGACTCAGTGTGGAGAATACAGACGTTGCAGGTGCTCATTATTTTAAAATTGAAGGTGAGGATAGTGAATACCCTGCTGTTTTATCTATCACATATGTATCAGCCCCAGCCATCGTTTGGAATGGCTCGGCGAGCAGTGACTGGGATAACGCCTCTAACTGGGATGGAGGAGAGGTGCCTGCCGAAGGAGACAATGTAGAAATTACCAATCTGGGTAACTCACCTGTGATCGGGTCGGATGTTGCCATAGTTGGGCTTTCAATAGCAGACAATGCCACTTTAACCATAGCCACGGGTAACACCCTCACAGTTTCAGGAGACCTGGTTGCGGACTTAGGGGTTGTGGCAGTTAGTTCTGGTGCTTCTCTGATCACTGAAGGAGTTGTTACAGGAGATAGTCATACCATTACGCGCTCAACTACCTTTACGGATGTAGAAGGCCGCTACAGTGCCATAGGCTCTCCCGTTGCAGACGCAATGACCGATGTGCTTGGAAGTCTGGTTTATAGGTATAATGAGGATATAGCTTATGTTGGAGCGCAAGAGCGGTTTGAGGAGGTTTCAACGCCGGAGTTAATGTCGAAGGGAGATGCCTACTTTAGCGCATTTACCGGAGATGTGGTTTTCACAGGAACCCCAAATACTGGGGATATAGCTGTGCCAATTGTAAACACAGGTTTCAATCTGGTTTCGAACCCATATCCATCTGCCATCTCCTACGATGACCTGCTTGCAGGTAATCCAGTCGATCCGGGAAATTCTGTTTTTGATGGTACCATATACCTATGGGATGACGGAGGATCGGACAATGGTCAGCGCAGCAACAGCGACTATATCACTGCCAATTCTATGGGTGCTGCCAGCAATGGTTCTGGTCGTTCTGGAGATTGGAACGGATACATTGGGTCGGCCCAGGGTTTTATGATCAATTCTGCCATTGCTGGAGATTTATATTTCGACAACAGTATGAGGGCCATTGGAAACAATTCAAAGGATTCATACTTTAGAAAGTCCGGACGCGATTTTGGTTTTGAGACACTAAAAATGAGTCTGAATGACAACAAAGGTCAGGCGTCTGAAATGTTGATAGGATTTGCAGAGGATGCTACTCTGGGAGTAGATGGCGCTTATGACGCATTGCAGATGTCCACCAGTCCTTTGAAGCTATATAGCTTGATCGAAGACACACCTTTTACGATTCAGGGACTTCCGTTTGGAGAAGAGCTGATCGTGCCGCTGGGCTATGATGTTGTGGATTTGTCGGATTATACTATCAATTTGCAGAATGTGACCAATTGGACTTCTGGCTTCAACGTGGTGTTGGAAGACCATGAGCTGGGTACAAGCAAGGTGCTCACTGCAGCTGATGCCTCTTATCATTTTACGGCTACTTCACTCTCCAGTAATTCTCGTTTTTACCTCAAGCTCACAACAAGTAGTGTGCTTGCTGCCAGGGCTCTATCAGGTTTAGAATTGTTGCCAACCTTGACCGGAGTGACTATCTCTGGTTTGTACAGTGAGGATGGTGCAGCGCAGCTGATCATTACTGATATATCAGGAAAACTCCTCAAGCAAGCGCGTGTAAGCGGGGGATCAAATGCTGAAAAAGTTGATTTTGACTTTGCTCAAAACCAGATATATATCCTAAGGTTGAGGGTCAACCAGAATGAATCAATGATGAAGGTTCTGTTCAAATAAATAGCTAAAATTAAAGACGAATAATATGAAGACATATAAGATTTTAATGACAATAGGAGCCATGTTGGTTGTAGGGACGGTATTTGCTCAAGGTCCACCACCTGCTACTCCAATAGACGGAGGGTTATCTCTGCTGTTGGCCGCTGGCGGAGCTTATGGACTCAAGAAAATAAACGATCAAAGAAAAAGTAGATAGTTAGATATACGTTGTAAAAGAGCCTTTTCACATTGCTGATCAGGCTTTTTTTTATTTTATGTTCTCGTTCAATTTTTCATCCAACTTATCTTAATCTGAAAATTACCAGGCACATTTATGCTTATGAAGACCACAATGAAAATTAAATTGCTCCATTGTTTTTTACCGATAGTGCTATTGAGTTGTAAAGAAAATATGAAGCTGATTGTGAACAGTTCCAATCCACAGATTGCCTACTCGTCCAGAATGGAACCAGACAATGAAAGTGGTGTGGATATGTATTGGTCAGCTGCTTCTGTTGAGATCACCTATGAAGGCGAGGCAGTTTATGCGTGGTTGCAAGATGAGAGTGGAGATAACTACTTCAATGTAGTGTTGGATGGAGACAGTACCCGTATTATACAGCCCGGCACTACCAAAACCCGATATCTGTTAGCTACTCATCAGACCGATGGCAAGCATACCATAGAGCTGTTTAAACGCACAGAGTGGGACAAAGGAAAAACCACATTTTTTGGTTTTGAAATTGAAGGTAACAATCCAAAAATTTTCGAGCAACCAGAAAAGGCCAGAAAAATCGAATTTTATGGTAATTCCATTTCGGCTGGATATGCTGTTGATGACCTTAGCGGAAATGATTCTCCTGACAGCATCTTCACCAACGCCTATGTAAGCTACCCTGCTCTGGTATCCAGAACTTTAGATGCTGAATTTAGGTGCATTTGCAAAAGCGGAATAGGGGTTATGGTGAGCTGGTTTCCGTTAATCATGCCGGAATTATTCGAAAGGCTTAATCCCGCAGATCCAAGCAGTCGATGGGATTTTGCACAGTACCAGCCGGATTTGGTGGTTGTGAATTTGCTTCAAAATGACTCGTGGATTATGCAGGAAGAGGAACAAGACGAATTCAAAAGCAGGTTTGGTGATGAGGCGCCTGAGCCAGAGCAGATCGTGCAAGCGTATGCCAGTTTTGTTTCTAAACTGAGGGAACATTATCCTGATTCTCACATCATCTGCATGTTGGGCAATATGGATATTACAAAAGAAGGTTCGCCCTGGCCGGACTATGTACATCAGGCTGTCGGTCATCTGGATGATCCGAAAATATACACTCATTTTGTTCCCTTTAAGGGCACGGATGGTCATCCATCACGCCTGGAACAGCAACAGATAGCCTTGAGTCTTACATCTTTTATCAAGGATAAAATAGGTTGGCAATAGCCGATAATATTAAAAATTGAAATGAATTTATCTTCTAAAAATATTGTAACGATCATTTGGGTATTGCTAATGAGCCCATGCTTATTTGCCCAAAGCACAGAGAATTTTAGCTGGCCGGATGGTAAAAAAGCGGCCGTATGTTTAACCTACGACGATGGGCTTGATTGTCATTTGGATGTAGTGGGACCGGTTTTGGATGAATTTGGGTTTAAAGCCACCTTTTTTTGTACAGGCAGTTCTCAATCCATTGCCAACAGAACCGATGATTGGCGAGAATTGAGTGCGAAGGGGCATGAGTTGGGCAATCATACCCTTTTTCATCCATGTATTAAAAACCTACCGGGAAGGGGTTCATTTGATTGGGTACGGCCGGAATATGATCTCGATAGCTATAGCTTTCCTCAACTCATGGCGGAGTTGCGCACTGCCAATGCGCTGCTTAAGGCGATTGATGGCAAACAGGAAAGAACTTTTGCCTATACCTGCGTGGATCACAGTATTCAGGGAGTAGATTTTGCTGATAGCATTCAACACATGTTTGTGGCAGCCCGAGCGGATGGTCCTGTTCCCAAAAAGATGGATGAGGTTGATCTATACATGATGCCGAGTTATGGTATTTCTGACATTTCCGGGGCGGAGCTTATTGCCAGAGTGAAGGAAGCTCAGGTCAACGGAACAGTGGCTACTCTGATGTTTCACAGTGTAGGGGGTGGGTATCTCAATGTTTCGGCAGAGGCTCACCGAGAGCTTTTAGAATATCTCAAATCCAACGAGGAGGTGCTTTGGGTCGATACTTTTGGCAATGTGTGTAAGCACATCAGAAGTAGCAGGGAAAATGATTGATCAGCTAGCTGTGGCTAGTCTTTTGAGTAGATCCTAAAATTGTCGAACCGAATATAACTGTCAACTTTGGGCGCCCAATTAGGTGAGGCGCCTCCATGAAAAGTGGAAAAGTAGAAGGAGTCGATCAGGCCCAGGTTACCTTTTCTTAGGGCAAAATTTTGTTTGGACCCCACCTTTTCCCCGTCGATCCAGACTTCAATCAATGCATCTTCCTGATCAGGTTGATTGACCCTGATGCGTTGAGTGAATGTGTACCATTTTGCATGCTTTATTTCTGCGTTTAAAGGGAGGCTTTCTCCGTATTTTCCAGCCATATCTTTGTAGTAGAGATAGACTATTGGCTTGTTGCCCACCCACATGTATCTGGCACTCCACCCCTGGCCCTCGTCTGGATGGACGCCTCCAGTGTATGCTGCTCCTCCGCTTGTGAGCCCAGGTAGTTTGCCTCCTTTGCTAAAATCAAACCCTTCTTCGAAGTATAAATCATAGCTCAGATAATACTCTTTTGCTGGCTTTAGCGGGCATACAAATTGAATACCCCCTTGCTCTGGGCCTACTGACCCTTTCGGGAAAGCGACTCGGAGAAATTGATTTTTACTTTCACCAGATACAATGTGGCCTCTTTGTTTGGTAAGCGCCCATTCAATGGAATCAAAGTCTGCCTCGATCGCCGTACGGTCATAGTCTCCCAAAGCAGATTGCTCAAACCCAACACGCAGCACATCTTTTTCCTGCGGTTTGGAAGTAAACTGCTGTATGCTGGAGCAGGCCGTAAGTGTTAATATGATAAGGCTCTTCATGATATGTATCTGTTTTACTTTTTTCCCATGTTTAGAATCGAAATGCTACTGTGTCTAGTGGGAGATGGTATTGGCCATGCCAATCATTACAATAGAAAGCAAAATGACAAATAGCCCTGCCCCGAGAACAAAACTCGTCTTTTTGGTTACACCGTTCCATTCTTTGTAGTAGATACCCCAAAAGTTGCTGAAGAAAATGATAAACGCCATATGTATGGACCAACTGGCAAAGTCATATTTTTCACCCAAATAGGTTGTGCCCATACCATAGAAGAAGAATTGTAAGTACCATGTAATTCCACCCAGTGAAGCCCATAGGTAGTTTGCGACAAGAGGCGTACTCGTGTTGCGATAATCCTTACTCGATTTATTTCTGTAGTTGAGCACGAGGCAATAGATGCTATTGGTGGTGATTCCTCCCCAGAGAATCCACACCAATACGGCATTGTTTCTAAAGAGTTCATTTGCACCTTGAGCTACTGCCAGGTCAGCTATGCTGCCACCGGCTTCCAGACCAAAGGCAAAACAGGCGCTCAGTATCCCTGAAGTGATAGCCACTGCCAGTCCTTTCATCAAATTAAATTCTTTGATACTCGCATTCGTGGTGTTCATTTGCTTTTCCTTCATGAAGCCGGCCTTACCCACGATGGCTATACCCAGTAGGCACAAGAGGATACCCGCGAATGTAATTTGGCCCGTTTGCGTGCTGATAAGATCGCCAAAAGTACCGTGAAATAATGGAGGTATGAGGGTGCCGAATGCAGTGCAAAACCCTAGCGCTATGGTCATACCCAACGAAACGCCAAGGTAGCGCATAGATAAACCAAAAGTAAGGCCACCAATGCCCCAAAGTACGCCAAAAAAATAGGTCCAAAATTTTGTGTCCGCAGGTGCTGAGCTAAGAACATCTATGAGGTTTGGTACTGTGATAGAAGCCATGACCAAAGGAGCTACGATCCATGCCATGACACCCAATACCAACCAGGAGCTTTCCCAACTCCAATTTTTTACCTGCTTGAAAGGGATGTAGAAGCTTCCTGCTCCAAAACCGCCCAAGCCGTGAAAAATGATTCCGAGTATTGCTCCCATAATGTATTCGCTCTTTTTTGTTTGCTAATATATAATCCCTTTTTCGGCTTGCTACTTGCTAAAATAGGCCTCTTTTACTCTTTTGGATTCTTTGTTTTTGGCAGTGGTCACGACATTCAAATCGCGATAGATGTAATATGACATCCAAAAGCCATTGTGGTATTTTTCCCGTGTGCTTTTCGGTGAACCCAAAAATGAATACCACTGTGTGTTGAGCCCTGCATCTCTAGCCATTTTTTCCATTCTGGCTGCCTTCTTTTGCAAACCATTTGCGATGTTTTCATGCAAAATCAGGTAATCGGAATATTCCATTTCGGAGGGATGAAAAATTTCGGATTCATCGGACAAGCCCAGGTTTTGCAGGCAGACAACCTCTTCGTAAAGTGTGTCCCCGTCCATGTCATAGCTGATCTCATCAAAAAAACCATTTCCATCTGTATCTTCATATTTGATAGTGGCAAATCGCATGGGTTCCAGCGTATCTGCATCCTCAGGCTGTATGTTGGGGCCTCTCCAGCCTTGCCATCCCTGATAATAGAGGCTGTTTTGATCGATCCTCCAATAGCCTGTTTCCGCACCAAAGAGGTGCAGTTTGCCATCGAGCGGGGAGACATAAAGTGAGCCTTTTCCTGAGAAATCAAGATCCCATTCTCCCCGGTCACCTACTGCATCCGATTGAGGATTGTGATCCAGACCACCGTTTTTTGATCCAATCTTAAAAGGGTCTTTTGGGTCGTAAAACTCCACGCGCTCCCATCGGTGACAGTCATCGTCTTCATCGAAGACCAGCCAGCAGGAAGACCATTCGCCTCTGTCAAAAGTGAGGTCATAGGCGGTTTCGTGCGTAGGATACACCAGGTTTTTCAGGTGCCTCCAACGTGGGTCAGCAAAATATTGATCCGTACCGGGAGCTATAGAGTAGGAGCCAAGGCTGTTGATTTGATCGCTATAATCAAATCCTTTTCCTGCAAACCTCAAGCTCATGTCATAGTCCAGTTCATTGCCCGGGTGGCTATCATTGTCCATATCGAAGGTCATCTGAACCAGCGAGATATGGTGGCTGTATTTCCAGGCAATTAGGCTTGACTCAGCTTTCGTTTCTATTGGTTCATCCACCATTCTTATGGCCATTTCGGTAAGCCCGTCACCATCCGTATCGTAAAACAGGAATGGGTTTTCCCAACTGAATTCAGGGTCTTCGATGTTCCATGTTGTAATGTGTGTTTTGAGCATGGTGCTTTGCCCATTGTAGTCAGCGAAAAAGTTGGCTCGCCCCTGATGATCCCATCCCTCAAACTTGAAACTATCCCAATTTACATATCCAAACACTCCATCGTTATCATTGTCGGCAAACCACATGTAGTGAGAAGTCCACTTCCCGGTGTACGCTTTTTCACCATTGTCAACGATCACCTGAAAATCTGCCTTTCCATCTTCGTTTATGTCTAAATAGTCCAATATTAAGTCCAGTTCACTTCCATATTGTCCATCGCCATTCAAGTCAACCATCAAACAATCACTGTCCAGGTCTCCTTCCAGATCTCCCTTTTGCATATCATCATCGTCATCCAGCCACAGCACTTTGGTTCCGTCGGGTAAGGTGGCTTTAAGACCATCAGGGTCTTTGTCATCGTCCAGATAGATGTAGGAAACAGAGCCTTCTGTAGGTAGCGGCAAACGAAACGGAGTGAGCGTCTCTGTCAATTGAGGGAACCTGTCATAGGTGTCTTGTGCAATCACCGAAAAGGAGAGGAGTAGCAAAAAATGAAAGGCTAGCAATTGTTTTTTCTTCATGAGCATCTGAGCTATTTGATGTGATCTACTCTTTACTTGTTTCCACGAGGTGGCGTTTACAGGCAGCACAACTTCTGACTAAAGGCGTTGTAATTATTGAGGCCATCCTGGTGGTTTTTGATAAACATAATCGGGAAATTCAGGATTTTCTATTTCACCTACAATAATATACCTGCGAGAAACCTGTTTCATCGAACTGCTGGATGCGTCATCCAGCGTAGTTAAAATCATATACCCTCCCTTTGTTTGTGGCAATGTTATGGATATAGGGATGTCGGTTTGCCAAAATTCATCCACAGTTACGTTCTTTTGATCAGAGAATACAGCCTTTCCCTGGTGGTCCAGAATTTGGACGGTCACCCTGCCGTTTTTTACGCCCAGGGAATCATTGATTGCCAGGAGGTTGAGGTTGAGAGAGCTACCTTCAGGATAGGTCTTTGGTTTTTTGAGATACCTACTATCCGGCAAGTCGATAAAAACCGCGAAAGGTCTGGTCACGTGGTATTGGCAAAGGAGTGCTTGCGATGGTGTCAGGTTTTTGATGTCACCCACAAACCAATCACCCGTATGCCCACGGTTGTTGGATAAATAGGCAAATGACGCCACTCCATCTGCTTCTCTTGTGGCTCTGAGCATCTCGGTTTCTATGGCCTGAAGATAAGCTTGAAAGTGCCACCTTTCCTCTGCTGTGGCATTTTTGCCAACATAGTAATCATAAATATCCCGATCACTTTCGTAAAGCTGCGAGCCATCTGGCTCATAATATTCATAGTTCTTATAAAAAGGCAGTTTGTCCTGGTCGGTAAAATTTCCATAGGTTCGCACTCCGGATTTTAAGCCATCTCTGCCTTGCCATAGCCAGGCAAACTCGTTGACTATGACCGGAGCATTGGACATTTTCATCTGGTCTATGCCGGCCACTTTGCTGTTGAGTGTGCCAAAAAGAAAAGTTTCTCGGCTCGACTTCACATAATCATCTCCTACCCACCAACCATGCGCCAGGGGATACCAATGGTATTCGAACACATCCAGACGGCTGCCCGGTATGGCTTTCATAAAGCCAAGATCCCATAGGCGAGAAGGGTCGATCTCTCTCAATTGAGGAATAAGTTCTCTTCCGATATAATCCTGTTTTTGCTCGTTCAGAGCATCCCAAATAATGATGCTGGGGTGGTTTCCATCATTCCATATCCAATCGGTATATTCCGCTTGATATTGCGAAGGGCGCCCCCTTAGGTTCCACATGTTATATTCGTTTTGGATCATGATTCCGTGTTCATCGGCCAGATCGTACCAGAACTCCGGCAATAGGCCAATGCTCACACGAAAAAAGTTCCATTTCATTGCGGTAGGGATTTCTACCATCATTTTCCTAACCCAAGCTTTGTCCCAGGGTAAGTGTGCCCTGTCCCGATCTTCGAAGAAACGATTGAGAGTAATGGTAGAGCCAAAAAGTGCAATTTCCTGTCCGTTCAATTCGAAAGACTTCTCTACAGATTTGAAATCGCGCATTCCGAAGGTGATTGCTTTTTTATCGGATGGACCAATCCAAGTTTGATCATCTGACGGCTTTTGATTTTCGGTATTGCCGTAATTGTCGAAGTATTTTCTATCCGCATTGATTTGAACCACGGCCTCATAGAGGAAAGGGTTTGCCGGTGACCAGCTTTTGAAATCATCAAAGCTGAAGGTCAGATGACGCTCTTGTTGTTCTATCTGACATTGTATCTTGTCTTCGATTGTTTGGGTGGCGGTTACGATTTTTCCGGTAGATTTTTCCCTGATATAGGCTGAAAGTGTATATTCAATGTGCGCATATTCAGTGTTGCGCTCCAGCACTTTGGCGTGGTTTTCTATCAGCACCTTGAGGGTAGCTTTTTTGTTTTCAAAATCGGGAATGACCAAAGCTCGATGAGCTCTGAGCGGGCCACCAAACTCTATAAATACATCGTCCCAAATACCCGGAAAATCTGTAAACTTCTCACGATCAAACCCTGTGGCAGCCTCTTTGGGCATCCAGGCTCTTTCCCCCAGGCGCAATATGAGTTCGTTTTCCTTACCATAATTCAGGTGTTCGGATAAGTCCACCTCAATAGGGGTATTGTTTTGCATATAGGCTCCATAGTCATGGCCATTGAGTATGACGAGCGTGTTAAACCTGCTTTTGAGAAGGTGCAAGATCGCCGTTCTGTCTTTTTGATCCTCCGGAACGACAAATTTGAATTTGTACCAGTTATATCGGGGGCTATGCTGACCCGAAAAGTATGCTTCATACTGTTCTATTCTGGGCTTGGCTAAATCAATTAACCCGGGAACAGGGATTGTTCGGGTGTATTTTTTGGGTGGGAAAGCATTTTTGGTTTGTTCGAAGGCGGTGACGCCATTCAACGAAATGGTATGCGTGGTTTGAGCGAAGGTGGATGCACCAAATAAAATGATGAATGAAAAGAGGATTGATTTCATGAATTTTTAGGTTATGCTCTTTGTAGGGGATGTACTTGTTTACTAGATGATTATATTTTGTTTGTTCCGCTTTTCAGATCGATGGATTGCTTATTCCAGATGAATATTCCAGTGGTTCTCTCCGGGAGAATGATTTCGCCCCGCATCTTGCCTTTGTGTTTCTTCAAGCTCAGCTTCAGTGTGCCATTTGGGTGAGGAAATGAGACTGATATTTCCTTCAGATGTCCAGGGTTAGGTTCGATCAAAACACGTTCAAAACCCGGTGCAGCGGATTGGATGCCGGCGACCGTATGCACAAAGTCAAAGCACGGACTGGCACTCCAGCCATGGCATTCGGAGCGGGGGTTGATGTCTGTTTCTCCGAATGTTGACATGCCAAATGATAGCATGTCCTTCCAGGGTGATAAGGATTTTAGATACTGATCTCCAAGTGAGGATTTTTGCATGGCCCTGGTCATATAAAACCTAAAGTAGATGCTGCTCTGGATGAGATCTTCAGAACGGAGTGTCCTGAGCATCCATTCTCGCTGATCGTCATCCTCTATGGCGTTAGCCAAAATTGCAAATGCATTGGTATGTTGGGAAAACGCATCTTTTTCAGGCCGCTCGGCGATGAGTTTTCTTTCTTCATCATAGCACAAATCCATTACCGCTGTATTCAGTGCTTTGGCTTGAGTGCGGTATGCTTTTGCCTGGCTGCTATCCCCCAGATAGCTGAAAATGTCTGCCGCATTTTGAAGGGCGAGTGCATACTGCAAGGTGACGCCAGCAGAGTGGCCGTCATCAGCACCTATCGGAATGCCATTCTGAAAGCCATCACTCCAATCTGTGAAATTCCACCACTCCAGATTGCTCAGCATACCAGTTTCATCCACCTTTCCTTCAAACCAACCGAGCACCGTTTTGATTCCGGGAAGAAATTGTCTGAGAAACTCGGGATCATTTCTGTACATGAGAAAATCATTCATCATGCCGATCCAAAGCAATGAGTAGGTTGGGATGATCTGTGTGATATACGAGGGGTACCTGCTTTGGGTCAGGCCGTTTGGTAATCTTGAGTCATCAAATTGCTTGATGGCTTTGCGCATGAGGCGATCATCGCCGGAAACGAATATAGATACAAGCGATTCTATTCGCGTATCTCCGATGTACTGCAGCTGCTCATAGTAGGGGTCTTCAAATTGGTCAGTAGCGGAGTTGCGCAGGGTCAGCCATGCGGCATTCCAAATTGCCTGAAGCTCAGGGTCGTCTGATTTGAAGCTTGCTTTTTCTTCGAAAGGATAATTGCTGGTTACACCATAGTAATCGTCAATTGTCAGTGGCGAATCACCGGTTTGAATTTCTAAACTAACATATCGGTAGGAACGCATGGCTTGTGGCTGAAACGTACGTTTAGTGCCTCCATCTGTTATAAATATGTCATAATAGCCCCGAATCTCCTGATCTTCAAGCTGACCTCTTGGGCCCTTTTTCCAGCCGCCGTGTGCGCTGAATTCACTTGAGTTTTTATAAAACAGGGCTTCCGCATAAGTCGTTTTGATAGTGGAGCCCCGGCCACCTGAAACGATCATTTTTGGCATACCTATGCTGTGGCTCACATGATCCAAAAGTAGGGTTGTTTCACTGTTTGCTGGAATTGTTAGCGATTGGCCTTCCAAATGAAATGCGGCCGGTGATGTTATGTTTTCACTAGACACGATATTTTTAAACCGGCTGATTTTTTCTTCAGCAAAAGGAATAGACCTGGGTACCAGAAACCAGGTGCTCCCGAACAGAAATCCCCGACCAACGGCAAACTCAACCATCGCGAGTCTGGGGGTTAACCAGTCCGAATCATCATAAGTGGAGTTTTGCCAGCCCCACGGATAGCGCGTACCATCAACCACGTCACCTGGGCCGGCGGCATAATATCCACCTACAGAGTCACTCACAAATGGTGTGTAGCCATATGCTTGATTCTTCATCACTTTCCAGTCACTGTTCTTTGTTGTATTCACACTGACTTCATTCGTTTCAGCTCCCTGCATGATGAAGGCCGTTTGAAAGGTCTGTTGTTTGGCATGGCGAAACTCCCCAAAGTTGATTACTTCTGCAGCGATGGTGTTTTCGCCAGCTTTGAGATAGGGTGCCAGATCGATTGTTTCATACCTCCAGTGATCAATATCTCCTATTGCCGGTCCCCGGCATACGTACATTCCATTCACGAATAATTGATATCTGTTGTCAGCAGAAACGTATGTGACAAAAGAAGAAGGCTTTTCAGATAACGTGAGTTTTTTTCTAAGCAGAAATACGCCATAGTCGAGAGTGGATTCGGTGGGGTGCGTAATCCACTGGGCTGTCCAGGCATGTTTCAGCATGTTGAAATCTTTGCCCTGATGATTGATAAGCACGTTTGACTCCTGAGCGCAGAGTGTCTGGCCAGTAACGAACGTCAGGAGGGCAATCATTATGTAAGTTTTCAAATGGGTTTTCATGCTGTTACATCCGTGATTTACGAGTAGTTGTGTTGTCCCAAGCCAATAAAGACCTTCATTGCTAAGTTGATAAAGGCAGCAAAATATTTTGACCTGTATTGCCCGCTATGGCCTGTTTTTCACTTGACAATTAGCGGGTTTCTGAGCAGGTCGGTAGATTTTTTTACACTGGAAAGAAAGAAATTCAGGTTTTGGAACTTCTTGTCCTGATTTTCCCATCCCGCATAAAAGTAAAATACCGTTGGTTTTTCTTCTGAGAGCTTCAGGTTAGCGGCATAGGTTTGGGTAACGCCGGTACCTGTTTTTGGTGTTTCAAAATGCTTGATGTAATCCGCATTGTCCAGCATCAGAGCCATTCCCAGATGCGCATTGTTTTCAGCCTGTATATCGTGAGTGGCCAGTATCGTTTGGTTTTCAAAATCTCCAAAGTGAAGTGAATCGCTATGTATGTTGACTATGCCAGTGAGAAGTGAAACTGAGTCGGGGAGGTTTTTTGCTGAAACTTCGCTTCGATAAACATTGGCACCTCCCCAAATGGAGATGCGATGATTAACGTCAATTTGGTTGTTGCCAACTTGCCAGCCTTCAAAACTCAAATCAAACATGGCCCGCAGAGGGCCATCGGCAATTTGGCGGTAAGTACCCACACCAGAAGGAGACCACCTGTAAATGCTATCACCAGAATAAAGTGCAATTGCTCCAGCTCCAAGGGAGTTGCCTACTTTCAGGATGTCCATTCCCCAGTCATCCAGCTTATGGTAATTTTGTCCTTTAATCCCGGCGCTATCCAATGCCATTTCGGTTGTTTGTTTTCCGAAAATATCCATGCCATTTCGGGCATCATAGTAATTTCTAAAGCCTACAACGTCATTTTCCCAGGCAGGTCCCTCCATTTGAAAGATTTGGGATGTGATTTCCGTTTTACCTTCTGAAAGTCTTTCAGTATTTTCTATTACCCCAAAAGGGGCATTTTTGTCCCCGAAGCGGAGATTAGCTCTTTTCTTGAATGGAATGTTGGGGATTGCGTCACGATATTCAACGTGAAAAATTAAGGTGTCATTCGGTGCGATGTTTACCAGCATAAAAAGCTCGTCCCATTTTCCGTCACCATTCAGATCATCCAGTTGATATGGGTATACCTCATAATCACTGTTGGCGATGTGAGGGTATTTGTTTGGATTTTCTGCAGCTCCTTGTATGCTCGCTCTACTTAATACGATTGGCTCATCGGGCCTTTCCAATCCATAAGGATTGATTATTTGAATTTGATAATCTGCGTTCTTTTTCTCGCAACTAATAAGCAGAATTGAAAAGAGAAATAGGAATGAATGAAGGTATTGCATGCCGGAGGGGATTGGTTTATGTTTTGATATTATGAAAATGATTTGTTGGTATCAATCTTCGTAAAGGAGCTGACTCCTGCGATAATGAGATGGTGATTTGTCTGTCTTTTGTTTAAACAACTTGGAAAAATAGAAAACCGACTTGATACCTACTCTGTGGGCGATTTCGCTTATCTCCATGTCTGTATTGTGCAGCATCCTTTTGGCCAGACTTATCCGCTCGGAGATCAAAAATTGATTCAAAGAAAATCCCGTGCCTTTTTTGAAAGTGAGCCTAAACTGACTGTAACTGAGATTAAATGAGGCGCTTAGCTTTTCGTAATCAATTTTATTGGTAATGTTTAGTCGAATATGATCTATGCTTTTCTGTACTATGTAGTCGTGTCTATTGGTGTGAATTTTCACCCGGTCTTCTACCGTGAAATAGCTGATCAACTGAATCAAAGAGCCAAATAGTACTTTCTCCATCAGTTTAGATGGAGATCCCACAAGTCTCAGTATATGATTGAATACTGTAATAATATCGCTCTGATATCCCATGGGTTTGATGTGGGTACAGCCACTTGGAAACAGGTCTTTCAATATGTACTTTTCGATATACTCACCCTTAAACCCGATCCAGTACTCTTCCCACCCAAGCTCAGCATTGGGCTTGTATCTATGCCATTCGTTTTTGTTAATTATTATGGCATCACCAGGCTTGATTTCCGTTTTTTTGGTGTCAGACTCGAAAACACCACCGCCTGTTGGTACATATATGATGTAGTAGTCAGGGAGTGTTCTGCCTTCTTCCCATGAAAAAACATGAGAGTCTGGATGCCCATTTACCGGGTAGGGGGTATTGCTCAATATTTGTTCGTAACCACATGTGATTAATTGTATGCCCCAATTTTCGTTATTCCCAGAAAAATACTTCCAATAATTCTCCATTCGTAAGTCTAATCAATTTTGATAAATCTTTATACAAATTGATGAGCAAGGCTATCAGAGCGAAGCTCTAGACATGAAGTGAAAATCGTTTTTGATCATTCCTGATCGTACCCCAAGGATCATGTCTGCAGCTAATCGT
Source organism: Cyclobacteriaceae bacterium (assembly GCA_039970095.1). Taxonomy (GTDB): domain Bacteria; phylum Bacteroidota; class Bacteroidia; order Cytophagales; family Cyclobacteriaceae; genus JAMZMI01. The sequence goes on along the minus strand of JBDVMP010000054.1, from coordinate 22,046 downwards.
CCCATATTCGCAAAATCAGAAGTGAATACTGAGATACCCTCTGCCAAAACCTCCTTAAGTGCAGTATCATTATAAGAGAGGATCCCTGTATCTCGCGCCAGTTTCATTTTGGATACCTGAATATTCTTGATGATTGTGATTAAATCACATTCTTCCAATACTATGAATGCTGATTTTTGATACTCTTTTTTGTCGATGCAATTTGCGCTTGTGTAAACAGCATATTCAAATTGGTGAAAGCCGCAGTAACGCTTAAACCCGGCAAGTATATCTCTGGAGTACTTTGTTTTTTCACCTTCAGGAAAAATCAAAATAAGCTTTTGGTATTTGGCTAGCAGGCTGCTGGCTTCTTCCAGGGCATTGTAGGTATCCATTTTATAATCCTGATACACACTCCCTTTGCATTTAGGTATTTCTGGTAGCTGTGTGTTTAGAAAAATCAACTTTTCTGAGTTGACTTTACTGAGGAGTTCGTTGAGTTCTGATTGTTGATGCTCGCTAAACCCTGGCATGATGACGTAATATTGATACCCGTCCAGATTTCCGTTCACTATTTTTTTGAACAGGGAGTAGTCACAGTAATCAATAGAGGCATGGGTGCCTAGTTTGGATACCATTTCATTATAGGTGATTTGCTTGTCATGGCTAAAGTCATTGACTAGCAAAAGAATGCGCATATCCATGTTAGCCTTGGTGTGAGTGACATAATATCCCTTTCTTTTAATGGATTGTATGACTCCCTCCATGCATAGATGCCTATAAGCTTTTTCCACTGTGTCTTTGGAAAGGTAGTAGTCAAAGCTCAGTTGATTGATTGATGGCAGTTTGTCTCCTGCTTTCAGTTTCCCGTCTTTCACATTCCAAATGATGCTGTCAATGATCTGACGGTATTTGGGGCTCAGTGAATCATCACAAATTTCTAATTGTACAAATTCATGTTTCATATGTTGCTCATTTAATGCTTGTTTTTCAAAATTTTTGGAGTGTATGAAAACCAATCAAACGCTCTGTCGGACGACAACTTTACTCTTCCAAAGAGTTCAGAACATTTACCGACCTTACAAATGTTGTTTAAATCGAGCCTCTCTGGAATAGTCAGAATGATTATAGTTTTATACAAAATGATTACTTTTTGTTGATTTCACTCAGTTCGATTTTTTTGAAAAATGATGAAATAATGATAATTAAGGAGGTTTATTATGTCTTTTAAATATCATTTTGACTGTTTTTAATGATTTGACTGGATTAATCAAAATATTGTGATTTATAGTTGATCAGTCATTTTTATACAAAATGATCATACCCTTTTTTGGTCGATTTATATAAGCCATTTCTGGCGAAACAGGTGGTTTCCTGCCGTCCATGTTTTTCCTGATACCCATTCGGAACCACTACGAACCATGTAGAACAGGTCAGAGTATTCAAAGTCAAGTAGAATCTTTGTTAGAGAATTAAGAAAGCATTGGACATCCATTCATTCCAAATGGCATGAAAAGGATTAACAGTATAATATATGTTCAGAATCAAAGGGAATCGGGTTTTAGTCACAGGTGGGTCCAGAGGAATAGGCCTTAGTTATGTAGAGGCATTGGCCAGCCAAGGATGTGATGTGGTCATGAGTCATTATCGCGATACGGAAAAGGCCCAGGAAGAGTGCAAGAGGATATCTGCTGAATGTGGCGTAGGGATTTATGAGATAGAGTCTGATATAGCAGATTCAGTTCAAACCTCCGAAATGTTTGACAAGGCAATGGGTATTCTTGGAGGGCTTGATATTATGATAAGTAATGGTGGAATCTGCAAATTCACCAAATTTCTGGATTTGTCAATTGACAGTTGGTCTCGTCACATGGATGTTAACCTTAATGGACCTTTTTTCGCCACACAGCTAGCAGCCAAACAGATGATAAAGCAAGGCGTGGGTGGAAGAATAATCTTTACAACAAGTGTAGGTGCATATAGATCTAGTGCCAATCAAACCCATTATTGTGCTACAAAAGGCGGACTTAGTCTGCTCTCAATGGGGATGGCGCTGGAGTTGGGAGAGTATGATATCACCGTCAATAGCATAGCGCCAGGGTGGATTCATACAGATATAAACGATGAGCAATCGAGAGATTTGGAAACAGTCAATCCCTGGATTGAATCTCGCCTGACCATTGGTCGGTTAGGCAAACCAAAGGATTTGGAATCTGCAGTCCTTTTTCTGTCAAGTGAAGAGGCTGGGTACACGACTGGCTCTACCATTTTTGTGGATGGCGGCTGGAACGCGCAACTATAAAGACAATGGAATACAAAATCACTGCCCTTAGCATGGGGGAAACGAATGTCCCCGCAGCGGAAATATATTGGATGACCCAACTGTATGGGTGGGAGATGCTCACTTTTTGGGCTTTTCTTATCGAAAATGAAGATAGGAAGGTGCTGTTGAATACAGGGTTTCCCATGGATCACACTGAAATCGCCAACCTATGGACCAATTGGGCTCTGGCTGCCACCAACGAAGTTGGTCATGAACCCATTGTAAAAGAAGAAAACTGGATAGTGAGTGCCCTTGAGAAGCAGGGCGTGTTACCAGGGCAAATAGATGATGTGATCATCACACCGATAACCACATATGCCACAGGAGGTCTAGATCAGTTTCCGAATGCCAAAATATGGCTATCTCAGAAAGGATGGATTGATTTTCATGCGCCTGATCCTGAAATCCCCCAGCTACCTAGAAATATTCTTTTCCCCGATCATGTGATTAGCTATTTGGTGAAAAGCGAAAACGCCGCACGAGTTGGGCTTTTACCGGATGAGGAAATAGAGTTTTTGCCGGGCTTATGCTCATCTTTTTGTGGTGGACACCATCGCTCTTCTATGCTTTTTAAGGTGAATACACGAGAGGGAATTGTGGGGATCACCGATGCGATATTTAAATACAGAAATTTTGAAGAAAGAATCCCTTTGGGTCTGAGTGAGTCCATCGAGGAGCACTATCGCTTGTTTGCCAAACTGGAAAGAGAAGTGGACTTTATTTTACCGCTCTACGATGCTGAAATAACGGAAAAGCATCCAAATCTGGCTTCTAGGAATTGAATTAATTAAACGGAAAATATGGAATTTGAAAATAAAGTAGCCTTAATAACTGGTGCAGGAAGCGGTTTTGGAGAGGCTACAGCGGAGCTGTTGGCTGCAGATGGCTGTACCATTGTTGGGGTTGATAAAAACGCCGATAAACTCTCCGAGTTTATGAGTGCATTGCCAGCGCCCAATGGCGGACATCATGCAATCGTTCAGGACTTAAAGGATGCAGAAGGAGCCAAAACAGTGGCAGCAAAGGCTAAAGAATTGGCGGGAAGGATTGACATAGTGGTTAACTCAGCTGGTGTTTGTCATTTTAACAAACTGAATGAAATAACCATTGATGAGTGGGACGAGGTTTTTGACGTAGATGTACGCGCACTCTTTCAGGTGGCAGTTGGTGCCGCTGAACTCATGGAGGACGGGGGAGTCATCATAAATATAGGTTCTAATGCTGGTCGCAAAGGGAGGGCTGTATCGGCTCATTATGCTGCCGCAAAAGCCGGAGTGAGCAATTTTTCAGAATCTATGGCTTTGGCTTATGGGCCAAAAGGCATCCGCGTAAACACCGTAAGTCCAGGCCCGATTATGACACCAATGTGGGATGACCTTTATGCTGAATTGACACCAATAGCAGGGAAAAGTAGTGCGGAGTTGGCTTCAGCATGGAAGGCACAAACACCACTGGGAAGACTGGGGGCGGCCAGGGATGTGGCAAACTTGATTGTGTTTCTGGCATCAGAAAAAGGAAGTTTTATCACAGGACAAGACATCAATGTGTGTGGTGGGTTTATGCTCAATAGTTAGTGAAAATCAGGTCAAAAAAATAGAAATATGAAGCTTTCAAAATCAGATATTATCGACAGGGATTTACGTCAGGATTCACCTTCAGAAGTGGGTAAATCTTCTTTGACCCTCGCCTATGAGGCCATGCAAAAAGGTGACCTTGAAGAAGCCAAAAGAATAACAGAATATGCGCGCCTTGAATGGGAAGTAGTACATGACATGTTCACCAATTGGGCATGGTCATTTTTTACCTATATAGCTGATAATTTCGGCGAAGAGGAACTAGAGAAAGCATACCGATCCATTTTGGGGAGCTATTACAAAGACAGGTATGATAAGGTAATGGCACAGGATGTAGAGACACAGCTCCAATTAACTATCGAGGGACTGAGAGGCCATCTGATGGGGCCCGAAAGGCAAGGAGAGATAGAAGTTGTGGAAGATGATGAAAAATATACGTTGGTTCTGGACTCTTGTGGCAGTGGAGGAGTGGCACGCCAAAAGGTGGATCGCGGAGAAGTAAAAAACCCAGAGGTTTTTGGGTGCACCAAAAAATCTCAACCCTGGAGCTGGGGTAAGGAAAACGTGAGCTACTACTGCTCGCATTGCACAATGGTAAACGAGATCCTATCCATAGAAAATTACGGGCATCCTATGCGGGTTACCGAATACAACCCTGATTCATCGGCACCATGCAAGTGGTTGGTCTACAAAGACCCAAAACAAATTCCTGCGGAGTACTATGAACGGGTCGGGAAAGAGGCACCTGCACACGCTCCACGACTGAAGGATAAGAAATGACAAAACCAATCGAAAACAATCATTGGTCAACCCCAATCGGTGCACCATTGGCGGCACCTTTTCCCTTTACTTTTCGCAATGTGGAGGTGCTCACGCTTTCTTACAAAACGAATAAAGAGGCCGCACGGCGATTGCTACCATCTCCGCTGCGGCTGAGGAGTGATTGGGTCTTAATTCATATCTACAATATGAATGATGTGGACTATCTGGGACGCTATCAAGAGTGTAATGTGATGCTTGACGCGGAATTACCGGGAAAGGCTGTTGGAGGATATTCACCATTCTTATTTCTCAATAGCGATGGAGGTATTGCTCAGGGTAGAGAAGTACACGGACAACCCAAAAAATGGGGAAATCCTAAAGTGGACTTTCGAGGAGATCTGATTGTGGGGACAATGGAACGCAATGATATAGAAGTGATCAACGGAACAATGGCCTACAAGCAGAATCGAGGCACCATTCAGGACTTCAAAGAGAAAACTTTTGATTTCTCCATAAACCTTAACTACAAGGTGATAAACCACATCAATGGACAGCCCGCCATAAGACAGATCACTTCTAGAAATCTGGAAGATGTGGAGATATCTGAGTGTTGGATTGACCCATGCTCAGTCACACTGCGAGCCAATATGCAGGCTCCCATTTACAAGCTGCCGGTGATCGAAGAAGGAAGTGCCTGCTTTTGGAAAGGAGGCTTCACATTGGTGGAAGGCGAGATAGTTCATGATTATCTGAAATAGCCATCGGCGTAAAAACTAGACAAATATTGAGGATTAATTAACAAATGAGATGAAGGTAGTAATAACAGACTGGAATTTTCCGAATATTGAAATCGAAAAAAACATCATTGAGTCGGCAGGACACGATCTGATTGACGCTCAGTGCACTAATGAAGAAGAGGTCTTAGAATTAGTGAAAGATGCAGACCTTGTGATTGCCCAATGGGCACCCGTCAAACGTGCTGCCATAGATGCTATGAGCCATTGCAAGGGCATAGTTCGGTATGGGATAGGTATGGATAATATTGACCTGGTTGCCGCCAGGGAAAAAGGTATACCTGTTGCCAACGTTCCCGATTATTGTCTGAATGAGGTGGCGGATCACACCATGGCGCTGATGTTGTCTGCTCAGCGGCAAATATTATCGACCTGGGATACCATAAACAGCGGTACGTGGAAGATCACTTCACCTCAGACTTTGCCACCATTGCGAAAGAGTGTCTTGGCTCTGATCGGGTTGGGACGTATTTCACAATTAGTCGCCTCCAGAGCGCAGGCATTTGGCATGACTGTCATAGCATATGATCCGGGGCTTCCTTCAGAGCGATTCGAAGCACTTAATGTTCAGTCTGTTAGTTTAGATGATATCTGGGAGCAGGCAGATGTGATTAGTTTGCATTGCCCTTTGAATGATAAAACCTACCATTTGATAGATTCAAATGCATTAGCCAAAATGAAACCAACAAGTATTTTGGTGAATACCAGCAGAGGTGGGCTTGTATGTACCAGAGACTTGATAGCCGCTCTTAATAACAAAGAGATAGCTGGAGCGGCACTGGATGTGGTGGAGGAAGAACCACTTGCAAGAGATCATGCTTTGTTGAAAGCTCCTAATGTGACTGTGACAAGCCACACTGCCTGGCACAGCAGAGATAGCATTTCAGAGTTGCAGTCCCTTGCCGCTCAAAAAGCCGTAGAACTATTAGAAAATTAAGGAACGTATGAGACTAATAAGATTTGGAGAAGAAGGTGCTGAGAAACCAGGAGTTTTGTTAACCGATGGAACAAGGCTGGACGTAAGTTCACTCGTTTCCGATTATGATGAGGCCTTTTTTGCAGGGGAAGCGTTGGATATACTAAAGGAACAAGTTCGAGAACAAGCCAATACTTTACCAGTTGTTGATTCTTCGTTCAGGTTGGGGCCACCGTTGGCCAGGCCTTCCAAGATTGTGTGTGTAGGGCTCAACTATGCAAAACATGCTGCCGAGAGTGGTATGGAAATCCCATCAGAGCCGGTGTTATTCTTTAAAGCTACGTCAGCTATTGTAGGGCCGATGGATCCGATAATCATTCCCCGACAGAGCCAAAAGACAGATTGGGAAGTTGAGTTGGCCATTGTAATAGGCAAAAAGGCTAAATATGTTGACAAAGGTGATGCCATGAAACACATTGCCGGGTATATGTTGCACAATGATGTAAGCGAACGCTCCTTTCAGCTTGAGCGAAGTGGGCAATGGGTTAAGGGTAAGAGTGCCGATTCGTTTGCTCCAATAGGTCCGTTTATAGCCACCAGAGATGAAATAGAAGATCCAGGTAAACTTGAATTATGGTTGAAAGTAAATGGCAAGCTGATGCAGCAGAGTGATACGTCAGATTTGATTTTTGATATACCTCATCTGATAAGTTACATCAGCCAATTTATGACATTGCTTCCCGGCGATGTAATATCCACAGGTACTCCTTTTGGCGTAGGGATGGGCTTGACACCTCCGACTTATTTGAAAGACGGAGATGTGGTAGAGCTCGGAATCGAAGGGCTGGGTGTAGCAAGGCAAGAAGTGATAGCCAGCAAATAAATTGCCATAGAACCCACGTCGCATGACGTCATAACTCTTTTTGTTGTCAGGAAGTGGGGGTTATTAAACCCTTTTCGATGCGAAGAGGACCGATGATGGGATGAAAGCGCATCTTCACCCCTTCTTCACTGTTCCAACCATCATCAAATAATCGCCAAAAAAGGCTCTCAGTTGAGGTAGGTCGGTGATGTTGATTTGCATGGCGAACGACATTCCACTTTTCGGATGATAGAGCCCCATTGTATTATACCCGGGAAAAAATCCTCCATGTCCGATGAATTCCCCAAGGTTCGGAAAGGTTAGCTTGTGCACTCCCAGGGCGTATTCTCCTCCAATCTCAGCTGATGGTACAAAGCCAAAGTAGTCGTCTCCGGTAGTTTTCATATCAAAAACATGCCCTTCGTAAACGAATTTCAGCAACTCCGCATACTCGCTGGTTTTGTAAGCATACCCCCCGCCAGTCCATTCCCATTGCATATTGTTTTGTGTTCTGTCATCATTTAAAAAAGGACTTTTAAAACCCAGCGCATATTCTGATTCCGGGTCGAAATAGCCTTGTGCCATGTTGGGGACTTTCCTCGTGTTAGTGGGGGTAAAGCTGGTTAGACCTAAAGGTTGCAACACCCGCTGATAAGCCAAGTCATAAAACTTCTGCCCCGTCACTTTTTCTATTATCATACCCACAAGGATATAGTTGGTGTCGGCATATGCAAAGTCAGTCCCTGCAGAAAATAAAGGCTCATCATCAAGCACGTAAAAGATAAGATCCTCAGGTGTCCATACGCGCTCTGCATTTTTGTGCAGGTCTTCTATAAACGCCTCTTTGAATTCGTATCGCTCCATGCCTGAGGTGTGTTGCAGCAGATGTCTCAGTGTTATAGAGTCCGCATTGGGGATGCGGTCATACCAGTCATAGTCGCCAATGTAAGCTTTCATCAATTCATCCAGATCCAGTTGCCCTTCACTTACCAGCTGCATGGTCACAGCTGATACGATCACTTTGCCCGTGCTGCCGCTGTGAAGCAGATGGTCACCGGTCATCTTCACGCTATCCTCCATGTTGGCCCACCCACTGGTGATTGTATGTGTTTTGCCAAGGCTGTCCACATAGGCAAATACTACTCCCGGGTAGTCTGACTTTTCTCTCAAGGAGTCTAATAGACTTGTCAGTTTTTGATCCAGGGGACTCAGTTTTTTTGGTTCTGAACAACTGGCTAGAATGGATGTCAATAGCAGAAGGAGGAATGCAAGGCGAATCATGGGTTGTTGTTTGGTGATGGATGTTTGTATGAAACGCATGGTCAAAATACCGGTTGCTGAAATCAGTAGCAATTCTGTCTATGCTCGTTTTTAGGTGATAGATGGTTGTGTTGAATGAAATTTTAGTAAAAAAGCATAGAAGTATTTCGTAAATTCATAAGATGAAATCTGCCTTTTTCATCTCGTTCTACATTTTAATGCAGCTTTGTTGCGCACAAAATAGCCTCGATCTGGCGACTATTTCCTATCGGTATGGCTCGCCTCAACCTGCAGAAGCAAGCAGGGGCACGGCGGTGGAAAAAGTAGCCTTAATCAATGTGAAGGTCCCCATCGTATTTTCAAGTAGTACGATATGGTACAGCGATTTTACCTACCAGTCTTCTTATGTAAAATATTCTCAAGATTTCCCCAACACGGTTAACCCAACAAAGCTTACCGGGCTCATCGTGCAAACAGGGTTGGTCAGGCAGTTCGAAAATGGCACTGGATTTCAGCTGCTTGTCGTTCCACGGCTCATGACAGATTTTCAAGGTATGGATATCGGCCATTTTCAGCTCGGGGGTATTGGTCTGTTTGAAAAAAGATATCATGATAAACTCACCATGAGGTATGGGCTGATGTATAACCGTGAGTTTTTTGGGAATATGTTCGTTCCGCTGATCTACATCGACTGGCAGACAGATACCCGATGGTCTGTCAAAGGTCTATTCCCAATCTTTACCAAGATCGCCTATCAGGCCAATGATAAGTTTAGTTTTGGCCTCAGCCACTTTGGGTTGATTACCTCATATCAGGTAGGTGATCCGGCATATAGTCTGGATTATATAGAGCGAAAGAGTATTGACCTGACGGTGTTTTTCAGGTATCGGTTGGCGGGAAACATTCATTTTGAGACGCGTGGTGGGTTGGCGCTGGGTAGAAGCTATCGACAGTTTGCTAAAGGTGACGAAATGGATTTTCGCATAGCTATCTTCAGCTTTGGCGATGAGCGGATGCAGAAGAATGTATCCTTTGATCCAGGCCCAATCATAGATGTCAGGCTGGTTTATAACATGCCGCTGGACTAATTATTCTTCCAGCAATTTTTCAACCCACAGTATCAGTTCTACTTCATCTACAATAGACCATGAATGTGGGTGGCGCATGCCATTGCTTCGTATTCCTGGTAGCTTGGCCTGCATGAATTCCGCTTTGTCATTACCCGTAAGCATCAGTCGGTTGATGAGCTCGGAGGCAGGTAGTGCATTTGTGTCATAAAGACTTCTTCGCCTGTTTTTCAATTGCCATGCCACATCAATGTCATGATAAACACGTACACCGATATCCTTTAAATATTGTTCGTTACCTGGTTCTTTCACCCTGGTATTAAACGGAGTAAGCCGGTTGTAGGTGGTTTGATTTTTATCAGGAGTCCCAATTTCATTGACCATTAGATCAGAGACGTATTGCGCTTCACCATATCCTGCTTCCGAGAAGCCCTTCTCTAATTCACGCTCAAAGTATTTCCATATCTCGAAAAGATCCACTGGTGAATCCACGGCGAAAACACCTTTTGGCCGGATGGCTGTCATGTTCTTTTTTTCATAGGCATATTCGGCATAGCGAAGTGCCACGGTTCCTCCTGCTGAAAACCCTCCAATCACAAACTGGGCAGGAGATAGGTTGTAAGTCTCCATTGCATGGTTCATGGCTTGATTTAAATTATTTACTACCTGTGCATCGGTATAGAGTTTTGAGCCTACACCAATTTCAATGGTGAGGATGTTATGTGCATATGCAGCATTCGGAATTTTAGATTCTGAAAAAATCGTTTCCGGAGACTGACCAAATCCGGGGAGCAACACGATCGCCCCCTTTATCTCTTTTGACTCAGGTTTTAGAGCTAAATAATATTGGTTTTCAGCCTTCCCGTAGTTGTGTCGGACGTGGTTTTGTGCTTGAACACCTATGATGCTAGTGATCAGAATAGATAGGAAAAAAAGTTGTTTCATTTGAATCTACAGATTGTCATTTAAAGTACGGTGTGAGGCAGACAGGGTTCATCCAAATGATGATGCGCTTATTGTTTTATTGTTTCTCGTCCATAGTCCCACTAAACCAAACAGCGGCCCTATGGCCAGAATAGCAAATACATAATAAGGATTCCAGTTGTCGATTAGGTAGGTGGTTAGTTGTATGCTCACTATTGTGAGAGCAAAACCCAAAGAGTTTACAATTGTCAGGGCAGAGCCTTTTTGTTTGGAAGGGGCATGTTGGGCTACTAGCGTAGAGAAGAGCGGTGAGTCTGCTATGACTACCATGCCCCAAATAAGTATGAAAGTAAGAAAAAGGAAAGTGGAGTCTTGCAGTATGAGGAACGGCGATAGCACGCAGCAAATTCCCGATATTAAGAGGGCAGAGGCCGCTACTGGCTTGGTGCCAAAACGACGAGATAAAAAGCCTGCAGCCACACATGCAGGGGCACCCACGGCAATGGTGATGAAGGATAATAATGAAATATTGAATTGAGCTTCAATATGGGTTTCCTGAAATAACATAAGAAGAAATGGAACGAACGCCCAGAAGGTGTAGAGTTCCCACATATGTCCAAAATATCCTGTAGCAGCTGATCTGAAGGATGGAACCTTGAAAATATTGAATATCGCGTTGATTTTGACTTTTTCACTGGGTTGCCTGTACGAGCCGTCGGGAATTAGAAACAAGACTAATAACCCACCAATCAAAGACAGGGCTGACGTGGAAACAATGATGACCTGCCATGAGAGGTCAAGAGAGAAAGCAGCAAGTGAATGAGGGAAGGCAGTGCCCAGTACCAGAGCGCCAACAAGAAAACCTAACGATGGACCAAGGCCTTTTTGAAAATGATCGGCGGCAATTTTCATTCCTACAGGGTAGATTCCTGCAAGAAAGAAACCAGTCACAAATCGAATTGTAATCAAACTAAAGAACTGATTTTCATCTATCGAAGATGCAAGGTTGACCGCTGACCCTAACACGCTGCAAACAAAAAATACTTTTGACGGTGAGAACCTGTCGGCGATGGCCAAAACAGCAAATGAAAGGGTGCCCAGGATAAAGCCAAATTGAACCGCTGAAGTCATATGACCAAGAGCGCTAGCAGGCAACTCGAATGCTTCCGTCAAGGCTGGCATAATAGCATTTCCTGCAAACCAAAGGGAGGTGCAGCAAAATTGCGAAAATACGATTATGGCTAAAGTTCCTTGTTGTTTCATTGAAACGGCAAGGTACTCACCAGGTCCGATGAAGATCGCACTTCTTGATCTTAGATAAACTTATAGTACAGTAGCGGACATTTATGTTCTGCAATCAGAACTTAATCTTCTGTATTTCGTCAGGTTTGACCACTGTGATGTTGCTGCCTTCTATGCTTATGAGGCCATCTTTTTTAAATTCTGAAAGTACACGTATCACAGACTCTGTTGCCGTGCCCACCATGCTGGCCAGATCATTTCTGCTTACCGTAATCTTAGAGCTTCCGTGGTTGGCTTCCAGCAGTCTGATCAGGTTGTGAGCCGTTCTTTTTCGCAGAGTATCATACGCCAGGGCTATCAATTCCTGTTCCTTATCTATGATGTCTTTGGACAGCATTTTGATAAACTGAGAGGCCACATCGCGGTTTTGAAATACCAGATTCTGAAAATCCAATCTTGGAATCAGTACCAACTCAGATGGCTCCAACGCCTCTGCAAATTCGGTATGATTTACGTCTTGAATCAGCGCATGCTGACCTAGAAATTCCCCTTCGGTGAGTATTTCATGTATAAACTGCTTACCGTCTGGGTTGATGCGGAAAGTCTTAACTTTTCCGGACTTGATGGCATAGAGGTAATGTGGGAAATCTCCTTCTTTGAATATCGACTCCTTTTTTTCATATTTCCTTGTCTTGCGTCCCTCCTTAAGGCTGTCGAGGTTTTTGTAGTTCTTTGCGGCAGCCTCCAAAAAACTCTCAACACCTTCCTTTCGCTCGGACTGCAGTTGATCGTGTTTTTTCAACCTTCTTTCGATAGCCTCCAGTAGCTCCATTTCCTCAAAAGGCTTAGTCAGATAGTCATCAGCACCCATGTTCATTCCTTTGCGGAAATCGGCTTTTTCTGCTTTGGCCGTCAGGAAGATGAACGGTATGGACGAAGTAGCTGGGTTTTTGGCAAGTAGGTAGAGCACCTCATATCCATCCATCACAGGCATCATGATATCACAGATGATGAGCTGGGGCAATTCTTTGATCGCCAGTTTTACGCCCTCTTTGCCATTCGGTGCTTGAGATACGGCATAATTGCTGAGTTCCAACAACTCAGCAATGTTGTCTCGCATTTCATCACTATCCTCAATTACTAATATCTTCTTCTTTTCCATTGGGTATAAATATGGTTATGGTTGTGCCTTTTCCCTGATCGCTATCTACTTCTATTCGTCCTTTCAATTGGGTCAGGTATTTTTTTACTATATGTAAACCTAATCCAGTTCCTTGAATGTTGAAGGCATTTTTGGCTCTAAAAAATCGCTCAAAAAGGTGTGTTTGTTCCTGTTTAGGGATACCTATTCCTTTATCTATTACTTTTATGTGTAATCCTGACTTATCCTGATTTGCGTCTATTTTGATCTCGGTGTTTTCAGGTGAGTATTTTATGGCATTAGAAGTCAGGTTGATCAGGATGTTTCTAAGCAATTTTTCGTCACAAATTAGGTCACTGATATTTTCGCCAGAAAATTTGATTTCCTGACCTTGTTTTCGAATACTACTCAGCTCATCAAGTATGTTGTTGACAAAAGTATCCAGATTTATTTTTTGCCAGAAGATTTCCAGAGCACCCGAATCCAGTTTTTCAAGAGAAAGAAAATCATTGAGTATTTCAGTCAGGTTTTTTACCGATGACTGGATCCTGTTCAGGTGTTTGTCGCGTTTGTCTTGCTGATCTCCTCCTGTGTACTTGCTTATGAGGGTAGTAGAGCTGAGGATGGTGGTGAGTGGCGTGCGAAACTCATGAGAAGCCATAGATACAAAGCGTGATTTCATTTCGCTCAACTCTCTTTCCTGAGCCAGCAATTTGCGCATTTCTCTCTCCGTCTTTTTAATTTCGGTCACATTCTCCTGCACAATCAGAATCTGATCTACCTCGGTGTTTTTGTCAAATGTAATGGGTACCGCATGCACGATATACGCATCGTTTTCAGTTTCATAATGCCAGGTGGTTTGCTCGCCAGAGAGGCACGCCTGGAGGTGTTGACTTGCTTCATCTCTCAAGTCCTTAGCCAACTTGTGAATGAATGATTCGCCGATAAATTTGTTTTTCTCTTGCTCCCCGATCTCATTTCCCTCGATAAATAGAATTTCCAAATCTTTATTTAGGATACTTACAGACCCACCCGGAAAATTTTTAGCTATCGTTTCATAGAGCTTTTGACTTTTGCGTACGGCCTGCTCGGCGGCACGGCGCTCCATTACTTCTCTTTTCAGGCCTAAATTTAGATGTTCGAGCTCCTGAGTGCGTTCCTTTACCATCTCCTGAAGGTGCGAAGCATACTGTTGAAGTTTTTCTTCACTCTTCTTACGTTCGGTGATGTCATTGATAAAGGCCGCTACAAAGCGGTTGTCATTCTGTTCGAAGTAACTCAAGCTTATTTCCAGAGGAAATATGCCTCCGTCTTTTCTTTGACCCTTCAAATCTAGCCCTATGCCCATGGGTCTGGGGTTGGGGTTTTTCAGGTATTCATTTCTATGAGCCTGATGATTCTGTCTTGCTCCATCTGGCACAAGATCTTCTATTTTCAGCCCTTCCAGCGTTGATTCTTCATATCCAAACATGTTTTCAGCCATCGGGTTGGCTGAGATAATAGTCCCCTTGGTGTCTGATATAATAATGCCTTCTGAGGCAGATGTGAAAACGAGTGTAAGTAGATCTAGGCCTGAATCCATGAGACAAAGCTATTCAAATCATTTTGCGACCCATCGAAGATAATCAATTAACCAACTGATAAATGTCATGTACATCAGATTTTGAGTTCAAGATATTTGAGCGTGGATTTAAAGAAAATGGAAGGATTAAAAGACGTATTGGTAGCAACAGATTTCTCACCACCTGCATGGCAGGCAGTGCTTTCTGGTATACGTCTTGCCAAAATCAGTCGTGCAACAGTGAATTTAGTGCACATAACTACACCAAGTAGTGACAAAGCTTACTTTGAGGAATTGAAGTCCAAGCTTGAGAATATCGCCAAAAACCTCTCTTCAATTTATGGTGTAAAAGTGCAAAGCCTGGTTGTCGAAGGCCAGCCCTGGGAGGAGATAGAAAAGTTTATCGAAAGACTTGATATAGATATGGTAGTGATGGGGTTGAATGGCACTGGAGGTAACGAGATTGGCAGTCTGACGGGATATCTTATGCACCACCTGAGCTGTCCGGTCACAGTGGTTCCGGCCACTAAACCAGAGCCAGTACTTACAACTTAGCCTTTTTGGACTTGAGAGCCACGTTTAGTATCACACCTAAAAGCACCAGCCCCATTCCCAGATAGGTCATAAAATTGAAGGTTTCATCGAACAGGATCCATCCAAAACCCAGTGCATAGATGATCCCGACATAATTGAGTATTGATACTTTGGAGAGCTCTGCTACTTGATAGGACTTGGTCATAAAATACTGAGCTATCTGCGTAAATATCCCAACACCCAGAAGCACCAGCCAATCAATACCATGGGGTTGCACCCAAACAAAACCTGACCATACTCCCGATATCGGTAGCATCACCAGAGGGAAATAAAATATAATAACCAGAGGATGCTCGCTGGTTTTGAGCATTCGCACGAAGTTATAAGCCAGCCCCATGAATAGCGATGTACCTATACCCATTATTAAATGGGTGATAGAAATTCTCGGATCAAAACCTTGTACTACTACCACTCCGGCAAAGCTTAGCAGGAAGAATACCCACTGTAAAGGTTTTACTTTTTCTTTCACTAAATAAATTCCCAGAATAGCAGTGAAAATAGGGGCCAGGTACTGTAGCGTTGCGGCGGTTGCCAGCGGAATTTGCTGCAGCAAACTGAAATAAGTAATCAGGGCAATTGCGCCTGTCGATCCTCTCAGAATCAGAATGGGCTTATTGTTTCCCCAGACGCTCACCTTTTGTCGCGCCAGGTAATAGTAACTGATAACCAGTGAAATGATGGATCGGAAAAGAATAATCTCAATGGCCGGAATGTGTGGAATATACTTTACACATACTTTCATCACCATGAAAACAAACGTGGCAATAAGCATGAATCTCACACCTGAGGAAGCCAACTTCATTTCTCGATTACTCCGTCTGCAATCACAAGCTTGCGGTCGGCCATATCTGCCAGCTGTTGGTTGTGCGTTACGATCACAAAGGTTTGATTGAGCTCCTTGCGGAGGTCAAAGAAGAGTTGGTGGAGTTCCTCGGCATTTTTTGAGTCCAGGTTACCACTTGGCTCGTCGGCAAACACTATAGAGGGGTCGTTGATCAATGCTCGTGCCACAGAGGTGCGCTGCTGTTCTCCGCCAGAAAGCTCAGATGGCTTGTGATCCTTTCTCGCGTCTATGCTTAGCATTTTCATCAATTCCAGTGCTCTGGTCTTTACCTCGCTCTCCGGCCTACCAGAAATGAAGCCCGGGATGCAGATATTTTCAAAAGCAGTAAATTCTGGCAATAGGTTGTGAAACTGAAAGATGAACCCAATTTCTTTGTTTCTAAAAGTCGCAAGCCTGGATTGAGAAAGGCAAGACACATTGGTATTGTTGATG
Source organism: Cyclobacteriaceae bacterium (assembly GCA_039970095.1). Lineage (GTDB taxonomy): Bacteria > Bacteroidota > Bacteroidia > Cytophagales > Cyclobacteriaceae > JAMZMI01. Next base: position 5,771 of record JBDVMP010000054.1, on the reverse strand, counting down.
CTCAATGTCCCTTTGTCAGGATTGTCCAGTGTTCCCAGAATGTGGAGAAGGGTACTTTTTCCAGCACCGGACGAACCCACAACAGAGACCACCTCACCAGGTTGTATTTGCATCTCTATTCCTTTCAGAACGGAGAGGCTTCCATACGCCTTGAAAATACCTTCTGCTTTTAGCATGGCGCAAATATAGAGATAGGTTTTTTTAACCAAACCAAATCATTCAATTCTTGAAAAACCAACCCGTTTACGCTAGATTCGCATCAGAAAAAATGGCTAAAATTCGTTATCTCAGCCATCAACCCAAAAATCAAATCAGACATTCATGAACATCCACGAATATCAAGCTAAAGAAATCCTAAAAGGATATGGTGTAACCATTCAGGAAGGAATCGTGGCTGACACCCCTCAAAAGGCGGTTGACGCAGCAAAGGAACTAAACCAACAAACCGGAACATCATGGTACGTGATCAAAGCACAGATTCATGCCGGCGGTAGAGGTAAGGGTAAAATCAATGAAACCGGCTCTAATGGTGTTGTTTTAGCCAAAAGTCTGGACGAGGTTGGCCCTAAGGCCGAAGCTATTTTGGGAGGTACACTAGTGACGCATCAAACCGGTGCAGAGGGCAAAAAAGTGAATAAAGTGTTGGTAGCACAGGATGTCTATTATCCCGGTGATACTGAACCAAAAGAATATTACCTGTCTATATTGTTGGACAGAGCCAAAGGGTGCAATGTGATCATGGCGTCTACCGAAGGAGGAATGGACATAGAAACTGTGGCCGAAGAGACCCCTGAAAAAATAGTGAAAGAGTGGATTGATCCTGCAATTGGCCTACAAGGGTTCCAGGCAAGAAAAGTAGCTTTTGCTCTAGGACTTGAAGGAGAAGCCTTTAAGGGTATGGTGAAGTTTATCTATTCGCTATACAATGCATATTTAGCTACTGACTCTTCACAGTTTGAAATCAACCCTGTGCTCAAGACATCAGATAATAAGATTTTGGCTGTGGATGCCAAAGTGAATCTTGATGACAATGCATTGTACAGACACAAAGATCTGGCTGAGTTGAGAGATTTGAGCGAAGAAGATCCATTGGAAGTAGAGGCAGGTCAAAATGGACTTAACTATGTGAAGTTGGATGGTAATGTGGGCTGTATGGTAAACGGAGCAGGATTGGCTATGGCTACTATGGATATTATCAAATTATCTGGAGGAGAGCCGGCTAACTTCCTTGATGTAGGAGGAGGGGCCAATGCCCAAACCGTTGAAGCTGGGTTTAGAATCATCCTAAAAGATCCGAATGTAAAGGCCATTCTGATCAACATCTTCGGAGGAATCGTAAGATGCGATAGAGTAGCCAATGGGGTTGTAGAAGCTTATAAAAATATTGGCGAGATCAATGTGCCAATCATCGTGAGACTTCAGGGTACCAACGCGGAAGAAGGTGCTAAGATCATTGATGAGTCAGGCTTGAAAGTTGTTTCAGCGGTTGTATTAAAAGACGCAGCAGATAAAGTGAAGGAAGTTTTGGTTTAAAATTCCTTTTACCGGTAAATATTTGAAAGCGCCACAGACATGTGGCGCTTTTTTTTTGATCAGGGCGAAATTGACAACTACCTTAAATAGGGTATTCGTCTCAAAAAATAATTTTACTACCTTGCGGTATAAACTGCAAAAAAGACAACTATATCTTTAATAATTGCAATTTTGTAAAATCTGTAAAACATCCTAAAATTAAATCTCACCCTTAAAATTATTTCCAATGAAAAAACTCAGTTTATTTTTCTCAATCATAGCCGCTGCTATATTGATACAATCTTGTAACCAGGATGATGAAATCGACAACCTTGAAAAGGAAGTTGATGAATTAAAGGAAAAAGCCGATTCATTGGCATTTTCAAATTATAGAGACTCGCTCCAATTTGTGTTGGACATGGAAGCCCTGGAGTATTCCAAATATCTAGACTCGCTTAAAAGAGCAGATTCGATCACCTTTGCTGGTGGGGGTTCCTTGCCTTTGTCCTACAATATTTTGGTTTTTGAAGGAAGCAATACCGCTGTTGGTAACGGACAATCAGATACAAGATTTGCAGGTATTGAGGCTTTTGATACCCAGGTAACAGTAACCATTACACAATATGGGGAAACACAGACCGTAACGACGACCGATGGCCTTGCACATTTTGAAAATATTGGGCGAGGTATCATCAATGGGTCTATTTCGGCCGAAGGATACACCACTCTCGAATTTTCAACAGAGACACTTATTTCACCTACGGAAGAACTCATGGATGATGAGGACTATATGGACTATGTAATGAACAGCTCGCTTGGTCATACATTTGCTCTTTTTGCGTTGACTGGTGACAATGTGAGCACCCTTATGGGAAGAGCCACAGTAGAAACTGATCTTACGAATGCTGCACCGGAATTGGTGCCAGCAGGAACTACGTTCCTTGCCTCTATAGACGTTGATGACAGTGGTTTTCAAGATCGATACCTTACCAATTACAACAAGGTTTTATTTACGGATCACATTATATCATTTGGCTATAGTCCGGTTTTCAAGTCTGATATAGATGCAGCTGGCGATTATACTTTCTCATTGCCTGCAAGTCCTGATGGACTTCCTATTAAGCTTGAGTATTCTGATTTTGTTGCTGATCAGATAGCCTATATAGAAGACAATGGCGATGTGACTGAGCGTACTGCTTCCACTGTTTATGGGCCAGATCATGCGGCTTCAGCAGTGCCCGCTACATCGCTGACGCCAACTGTGGTATTTGAAGCAGGAGGAGGAGCATCTGCTACTGCAGAAGTGTCAGGCACAGGAAGCATCACAGCGCTTAATTTGATTAATGGCGGACAAAATTATCAGGGCACACCTGTAGTTTTGATTGACCCACCTGCTACTGCCGGAGGAACATCCGCTACGGCAACTGCTACGGTGGCCAATGGCGTGGTTACCGGAATCACATTAACCGATGGAGGTAGTGGGTACATTGCAAGCCCGGGAATTACGATTACAGAAGGTGACGGAGCATTGGCACAGGTAACTTCTTTGTATCCTCTGGATATTGACAATGGAAGCAATGTTGGTGGTGGTGTAGGTACTGTAGAGTTAAACTCAGCCGGTGTTTATTGGGCCAATGGGCCAGTAACACCTTATGTGTTGTTTAATGGCATTTTGGAAGGAAGCGCAGCTGACGTGCCGGATGTAACAGTAACGATGAATGCCCAAGGAAATGTGGCCAGCGTAGAGGTGGTAAGCAATGGCTATGACTACTCAGGAGCCCCAACGGTGACTTTTACGGCTGGGTCAGGTGCTACGGCTGAAGTAGAGACGGTAGATGGTACAGGAGCTATTCTTACCGTTACTATTACCAACCCAGGACAGTTCTATGCGGCTGTAGAGTCCATAGATATAATTTCTTCAGGAGGTGCTGATGCACAATTAACTGTTCAAATTGATAATGCAGCGAATGATTTTGGGTTAACCAACCTTCAGGTGGCCAACGGAGGAACTGGATATGTTCCGGGTGATGCGATTGTGTTTAACACGGCATTGGTCTCTGCCGCTTCCGCTACTGCTATCTGGGAGGGCCAGAGTATTGAGAGCTACCAAATTCTTGCTTCCTATGGAGGTACTGATGTTGACCTTTATATCAATGATCCTTTGGTGGTATTCAGCGCTCCTGAGTACCAAGGACCTGGTGCACGAACCGCTCAGGGTACAGCTGTTATTTCCAATGGTCGCTTGATAGGAATTGATATTACAGATCATGGACGTGGGTATTATGGTATTCCTTCTATTACCATTCTATCGGGTAGCGGCGCACTTGCTCAGTCTGAGTTTGACGAAATGAAAATCAGCGGATTCAATATCCTCGATCAAGGTGCTGGCTACCTTGAAGCTCCAGATGTGATGATAGTAGATCAAAGCGGGGCTGGTACAGGCGCTGCTGCCACAGCTAGCCTTGTAGATGGTAGAGTAACGTCACTGAGCATTACTGATGCTGGAAGTGGGTATATCAATGTAGGGTCTATCGAGGTGATCTTCCTTGACCCGGGGACTACCTATGATGCAGTCAATAAAACTTTGATTACCAATGAAGCCGAAGCTACAATAGAAGTGACCGATGGTGTGATTACAGCGATCAATGTGATAGCCGGAGGAGACAATTATAAAACCACCAATGTTTTGGTAGAATCGACCAAAGGTTCTGGTTTTGCAGGGACTGTCAATGTAGCCGGAGGCAGAATAACCGGAGTGACAGTTACAGAAGGTGGTGTAGGTTATGTGAATGGAAACAATCCCGGTTCTGCACAAAGCTTTAGCGGACCGAGTACATTCACATCTCTAAGTGGAATCACCAGAGTACTGGATGTGAGCTACGGAACAGGTCAGGTGAGATAATTTTTTTTATAATCTGCTATGGAAAATGAAAGCCGTCCCAATGGGACGGCTTTTTTTGTTTACTTAATAACGGCAATATGGATCAGTCTCTTCGTTTCAGCATGAACATAATTGGGACTCTTTGATATACACGAACGGGATTTCCACGCTGCTTGCCGGGATTCCAGGCGGGGGCATTTTCAATGACCCTCACAGCTTCTTCGTCACAATCTTCGAATAAGCCTTTGATTACTTTTACGTCTGTAATACTACCATCCTTTTCCACTACAAACTGTACAAAAACTCTACCTGAAATATCAAGTCTGGCAGCCCTGTCCGGATATCTGAGGTTGTCTTTGATGTAGCCATAGAAAGCTTCAAATCCTCCCACGGGAGCTGGTTGTGTTTCTACTATGTCAAAGATTTCATCAACTTTTTCTTCTGGCGTATCAGCAGAGAAATCGAAGTTGCTGACCTCTTCAATGACCATGTCCTCTGTTACTTCCACGTCAATTTCAAGTTCTATTTCTTCAATTACTTCTTCGTTGCTCACTTCCTTTATTACTGGGGCAATAATCTTTTGAGGAGGAGGCGGAGGAGCCTGTTCGGTAGGAGGGATCTCTAAAATCTCCTCGAAATCATTGGCAATAATGCCAAGATCTACTATTTCATTGTGATCGTAGGTTTTCCATTCGAATGCAAGAATGGTGAACAATAAACTAATGGTAAGACCTATGAAAAAGAAGAGTTTTGCTTGCTGATGACTAGATTCGGTTCTTTTGTTTTTCAACTCGATTAAGTCACCGATAAGCCGAACTCTGGCATTTTTACTCAATGTGGCTTCCGCGCGCTCATCAATGGGCTTGCAGACCATGCCAACATTTGTTTTTTCGGGTTTTTCTTTTGTTACTAACATGACTGAGTGACTTTGATTTTGATCTTAAGTAACAGGTTATTTGGAAGAATAGATATGAGGCAGGTCAGATCAAATATTGATTTATGATCTATAATGCTTCTTATGAGAGAGTAAATGGTGATTTTGAAAAATGTCCTCAATACATCTTATTTTCGCAGATTGTAAACAGAATTCATAGCCTTATTTAATCGATGCTTTTTAACTCTATTGAGTTTGCTATTTTCTTGCCGCTGGTCTTTGGGCTGTACTGGGTCATTGGCGCCAGACATGTCAAAGCTCAGAATGTGCTGTTGTTCGTGGCGAGTTATATTTTCTATGGTTGGTGGGATTGGCGCTTTTTGGCACTTATATTCATCAGTTCGCTAATCGATTTTTTGCTTGCGCAAAAAATCGCAGCAACAGAAAAGCAAAGGAGCCGGAAATCACTACTTGCCGTCAGTTTGATAGTAAACCTGGGGATGC
>JBDVMP010000053.1:80000-81693 GCA_039970095.1 Cyclobacteriaceae bacterium | reverse complement strand
GACCGAACTGTCTCACGACGTTCTGAACCCAGCTCGCGTGCCACTTTAATGGGCGAACAGCCCAACCCTTGGGACCTTCTCCAGCCCCAGGATGTGACGAGCCGACATCGAGGTGCCAAACCTCCCCGTCGATGTGAGCTCTTGGGGGAGATCAGCCTGTTATCCCCGGAGTACCTTTTATCCTTTGAGCGATGGCCCTTCCATACAGAACCACCGGATCACTATATCCAACTTTCGTTCCTGGTCGACTTGTTAGTCTCACAGTCAAGCACCCTTATGCTATTGCACTCCACGCATGATTACCAAACATGCTGAGGGTACCTTTGAAAGCCTCCGTTACTTTTTTGGAGGCGACCACCCCAGTCAAACTACCCACCACACACTGTCTCCGACTAGCGGATTAGGCATCAGATAAATAAAGGGCGGTATTTCACCAACGACTCCACCACGCCTAGCGACGCAGCTTCAGAGTCTCCCGCCTATCCTACACATCATTTACCCAATACCAATGTGAAGCTATAGTAAAGGTTCACGGGGTCTTTTCGTCCCGTTGCGAGTACGCGGCATCTTCACCGCGACTACAATTTCACCGAGCTCATGGCCGAGACAGTGCCCAGATCGTTGCACCATTCGTGCAGGTCGGAACTTACCCGACAAGGAATTTCGCTACCTTAGGACCGTTATAGTTACGGCCGCCGTTTACTGGGGCTTCAGTTCAGAGCTTCGCCGAAGCTAACTCCCCCCCTTAACCTTCCAGCACCGGGCAGGTGTCAGGCTGTATACCTCATCTTTCGATTTCGCACAGCCATGTGTTTTTGATAAACAGTCGCCTGGGCCTTTTCACTGCGGCCCCCCATACAGGGGGCGCCCCTTCTCCCGAAGTTACAGGGCTATTTTGCCTAGTTCCTTAGCCATGAATCACTCGAGCACCTCAGGATTCTCTCCTTGACTACCTGTGTCGGTTTACGGTACAGGTGGCATTAATCTGAAGCTTAGAGGGTTTTCTCGGAAGTCTGATTAGGTACACTATCCGCGCTCCCGTAGGATTGCGGTACTATCACGTTCAGCAAGAATGGCGGATTTTCCTACCACTCCTATACCTACTCGCTTCAACGTACTATTCCGTCAGTACGCGGTACTTTCACTACTCCGTCACCCCATCGCAATTAATGCCAGTATCAGAATATTAACTGATTGTCCATCGACTACCCCTTTCGGGTTCGCCTTAGGTCCTGACTAACCCCCGGCTGATTAGCATTGCCGGGGAAACCTTAGTCTATCGGTGTGCGGGTTTCTCACCCGCATTATCGTTACTTATGCCTACATTTGCGCTTCTCTACGCTCCAGCAAACCTCACAGTTCACCTTCGCCGCATAGAGAATGCTCCCCTACCATGTATAAATACATCCTAAGCTTCGGTACTACTCTTGATGCCCGATTATTATCGATGCTCTGTCGCTCGACCAGTGAGCTGTTACGCACTCTTTAAATGAATGGCTGCTTCCAAGCCAACATCCTGGCTGTCTAAGCAACTGAACCTCCTTAGTTCAACTTAGAGTAGATTTAGGGACCTTAGCTGTAGGTCTGGGTTCTTTCCCTCTCGGATTGGGACCTTAGCACCCCAACCCTCACTGTATGGTATATTTACTAGCATTCGGAGTTCGTCTGGATTTGGTAGGATGTGACTCCCCCT
>JBDVMP010000053.1:0-75000 GCA_039970095.1 Cyclobacteriaceae bacterium | reverse complement strand
AGGACTTTGTCTGATCTGCCTGATTGAAATTGATGGTATAGTCTCCGTCTTTGAAAGAGGAAATGAAACGGGAGAGATCGTAATTGGTAGTGTTGACGAAACTAACGAGTTCAACAACCTGAACCACAAGAACAACGATCAAAATGATCTGGGTAAACAGCAGGTCAGGCCTTGGAAATAAAAAAGCCATGGTGCCGGCTACTCCAACTATCAATAAGACCCTAAACAGGGTTTTAAAGAAGAACCTGTTATAAACCATATTTTTCTAGTCTTCGGTAAAGTGCTTGCCTATCAATACCCAAATCGCGTGCTGCATGAGTGATATTTCCACTATTTTTTTTGAGTGACTTGAGAATCAAAGCCTTCTCCATTTCCTCAAGGTTAAGCATGTCTTCTTCCGGTTGACGGTTATTATTTAGCCCCAAATCAGCGGGGGTGATAGTACCACTCTTAGTCAGAATCACGCAACGCTCCATGGTGTGACTCAGCTCTCTGATATTGCCCGGCCAAACATGTTCTTCGAGCACACGGAGTGCCTCTTTGCTCAGTTTTACTTTCTTCTGATACTTTGTTTTATAAATCTGAAAAAAATAGTCAGCCAACTCTGCTACATCTCCTTTTCTCTCTCGGAGAGGCGGAACTGTAATTTCGATGGTATTGATTCTATAGAGCAGATCTTGTCGAAAGTCACTGGATTCTATCTTCTCATCAAGATTAGAGTTTGTAGCTACGATCACCCTCACATTGATGGGCACACTTTTATTTGCCCCTACTGGCGTCACCTTTTTTTGCTGCAAGACGGACAAAAGTTTGGCTTGAAGGTCTAAAGCCAAATTTCCAATTTCGTCAAGAAAGATTGTTCCTCCATTGGCAATCTGAAACTTGCCAAGCTTATCTGCAACTGCATCTGTAAAAGCTCCCTTCTTATGCCCGAAGAGTTCTGACTCAAAAAGGTTGGTGGGGATGGCTCCCAAATCTACGCCGACGAACGGTTTGTCTGATCGATCCGATTGTCTGTGAATCTGGCGAGCAACCAATTCTTTTCCTACTCCATTTTCACCAAGAATGAGAACGCTGGCTTCTGTAGGGGCAACCTTCTCTATGAGATCGCGGATTTTCTGGATGGCCAAAGACGAACCCAAAATGGCCGGAATGGATCCTGAGGAAAGTTCGCTATTGGCCTCCTCTAGCAACTCTACCTTGGAGTTTGCCACTCGGAGGTTTAGCAGGTTGTGAATAGTAGTCAGTAGCTTTTCGTTTTGCCATGGCTTGGTTACAAAGTCTCTAGCTCCCAACTTAAGCGCTTCCACAGCTAGCTCAATTTCCCCATAAGCCGTGACAGGAATTACCTCAGTATCCGGGTAGTTGCTCGTAATTTCTTTGATAAGCTCCAGCCCTTGCCGTCCATCACTCTGGCCGGGAGCATAATTCATATCGAGCAGCACCACATCAAAACTGGTCTCTCTCATGGCTGGAAGTAAGGCTTGGGGATCACGCAGACCAAGGACATACTCGAATTTCTGCTTTAAAAACAACCTTGCCGTGGTGAGAACGGCCGGGTCATCATCAAGGATCAGAATTTTTGCCTGGTACTTACCCATTTATTGTTATTAATTAAAACATAAAGATTGGGATAATTTCAGAACGGACCATCAACAATCAGGTTTCTGTATTAAAAACAAACACTTTTGTGTACGATGTTTGACACAGGAAATTAAAACAAAATCGTAACTCACTGAAAAGCAGGCATTTGTTTTAATGGCATCAGCTTTGAGTAATAGTAAGCATAGCTCAAACACAGAAATATGTTTAAAAACTACATCATCACTGCACTCAGAAATCTAAAGAAGAACAAGGTCTTTGCCTTTATCAACATTCTTGGTCTTGCCCTGGGCATTGGTTGTTCACTGGTCATTTTCAAAGTGATCATGTACGAGTTGAGTTATGACAAGCATCAAGAGAACCTAAACAATATTTACAGAATCTCACGCTTATCCATTTACCCGGACTTTTTGGACAAAGGAATGGGAAGTCCCAACCCACTGGGGCCGGCGATACAAGCCGACTACCCTGAAATTGAGAAAGTTGTCAGAACCTTTTATATAGGTGACGCCCAAATAAATGTTGAAAGAGAAGATGGAGAACTGGATAAATTTCTCTTCGATGAGGGTGTCGCTTTTGTGGAGAACGCCTTTTTTGAAGTATTCACCGTAGAGTGGATCGCAGGGAATCAGAATGCCGCCCTATTGGAGCCTTACACAGCGGTCATCTCCAAATCAATGGCTCAAAAGCTTTTTCATTTGAAAGAAAATGAGGTAGGGTTAGCGTTAGGAAAAAGCATAAGCTATGAAAAAGACTTCAAGGTTGTAGGAGTAATAGGAGACCCTCCATCGGCCACTAACTTGCCTTTTGAAATCTTGCTAAACTTCGAAAGTCAGGCTGTTGCCAACCCTTACTATTACGAGGGTAAAGAATGGAATTCCACAAGTTCAGCTACCAATACTTATGTACTGGTCAATGACGGTTTCGATGTTGAAGCTTTTGAGCTAAAGCTAGTGGATACCGTAATCAAGTACTATGACGAAGAGGAAACTGCCAAACGAAAATTTATCCCCCAGCCATTCGCTACGCTCCATTTTGATAAAGAACATGGGGCATACAAGGAAACCATATCCATTGGCTTTATCTATGCTCTGGGCATTATTGCTCTATTTTTGATTCTCACGGCGTGTATAAACTTCATCAACCTTGCCACCGCACAGGCGGCAAACCGAGCTAAAGAAATCGGTATCAGAAAGGCCATTGGAGGGCTGTCAACTCAACTTATCACGCAATTCATGGCGGAAATTGCATTGATCGTGTTAGTGGCCATGATAGTAGGGCTTGCTATTTCCGAAATGGGATTCATCGCATTGGAGGACATTATAGGCTACAGGATCACATTGGACTTTACCAATGATTTGCCGACATGGACTTATCTGTTCACACTCTTCATCACGGTAACTGCGGTTTCAGGCTTTTATCCATCCATTCTGCTCGCAAGAATGAATACCATTTTGGCTTTGAAAAGCAAAATCACTGCGAAAAGTAACTCCGGTGGTTTATCTCTTCGAAAGGGTCTGGTAATATTTCAATTTGCTATTTCTCAGTTTCTAATCATCAGCACGCTGGTGGTATCTGCTCAGATGAAGTATTTCAATGAAAAAGATCTTGGGTTTGACAAGGAAGCAATTATAAATGCTGATGTTCCGTCATTAGACAGGATAAAACTGGAGCGATTTAAGAATGTCGTATTAGAAAGCCCCAGAATTAAGGACATCACCTTTGCAATAAGTCAGCCGACTGGAAACAGCAACTCCATGTCCAACTTCAACTATGCGCCGCTCAACTCTGAAAGCAGCTACAGAGCCAACTTCAAAGGATGCGATGAAAAATATCTTGACTTTTTTGACTTAAAACTACTTGCCGGAAGGAATCTGAGAAAAACCGATAGCACGCTCAATATTGTGATCAATAGGAGGATTGCTGATTTGATGGGATTCAAAGATGACTATGAGGCCGTGATTGGTGAAACCCTACACACCGGATGGAACGGAGATAAAAAAGTGATTGGGGTAATGGACGACTTCCATACCCAGTCTTTGAGTGGAGAAATCGACTACACTATCCTTATATATGAGCCCAGAATATTCTACTCAATGTCTTTAAAAATAAGCTCGATGACTGAATCGAAAGAAGCCTTGGCTGATTTCTCAAGAGCGTGGGAAGAAGTCTATCCTGAGGATGTTGTTGACTATCAGTTTTATGATGAGGCTCTGGCCGAAGAATACGAAACAGAGCAAAGGGTTTTTTCATTGTTGAGGATATTCTCTCTGATCTCAATTCTTATTGGATGCCTGGGGCTTTATGGTTTAATCTCGTTTATTGCCATCAACAGAACGAAGGAGATCGGTGTTAGGAAAGCTCTCGGCGCTTCAATTTTCACGATTCTAAAGTTGTTCTCCAAGGAAATGCTCTCACTTACAGCTGTTGCCTTTTTTGTAGCGGCTCCATTCGCGTATTTCGTTATGAGTGGGTGGCTGGAAGATTACGTTTACAGAATCTCACTGGGTTATGAGTTCTTCGCTCTCGCCTTTGGCATCACACTTGTGATTGCAGCATTGACAATCAGTCACCGGGCTATTTCTACAGCTATGATAAATCCTGCAGAAACACTGAAAGATGAGTAAGGTTTATCTAGGCCGCTTGTAAACGGGAACTGTGCTACACGGCTCACCATACATGATGCTGGCGGCCATTGGCACAACTTTTTGCGTCAGTCGGAAATACGCATGATCACGATTTTGCAAGTCTCCACAACCTTTGATTACAAGCTTGGCATTTTCTAGATCATTCTCAGCCAGGAGTTTATCTATGGCTGCATCTATGATCGCTTTTTCAAGGTCGTTTTCATCGCCGATGGTATAGATGTTTGCTACGCCGTGAAGCTTAGATGAGACAAGCATATATGCCCATGAAGGAATGATGGCATCTGCAGAACAGAAAACATTTACATTTTTCCCTTTGTAAACCGACCAGTCAAAGGATTTGAGAAACTGACGGAAGTCTTTCTCTCGAAGAAGCATCTCCTGAAAAAGCGTTTGCTTCAGGTCGAAGGACGCTCGCTCACTCTTATCCATATAGTCGTCCAGATCGAGGGACATTAAGGATGATTGCGCTACTCTGTTTACTATTTCTTCCATTTAGATACTCAACTTACCTTTTGGCGCTTTAGTTTGGAACTCCTTCAAATAATCAGGTTCAAAATAAGCTAAATCCTCAAACTCCCCTTTTTGAAACTTCGATTCAAGCAACTCTGCTACCGCAAAAGCATTGGGATAAAGTTTAGCGTTAATCTGAATATTCGGTTTAGAAGCAAACAAATCTCTGCACTTCTCTGCTCCATTTCCTATGAGCAAAATCTGCCGGTCTGCAAAATCATCGAATACGTTCTCATCCAGGATCAAAGGTTTGGACTTCCAGATTCTGTCGCCTTCTGCATCCCTTAAGTTGCAATAGACCTCCATCCTGCGCGCATCAATCATAGGGCAAACCAAAGTGTCTTTGCTTACAGAGTTTTTCACGGCTTCATACATAGAGTCCAGACTATCAAAACTTAGCAATGGCACCTGAAGTCCATAACAAAACCCTTTGGCAGTAGATGTGCCAATTCGCAGACCTGTATAGGAGCCTGGGCCACCAGAAATGGCAACAGCCTCAATGTCCTTCTTCTGCATCTCCACATTTTCCAGAAGCTGGTTTATGATAATTGGGAGCAGAGAAGAATGAGATTTTTGCAAATGATATGCCTGATGACCTATCTCCTCACCATTTTGATGCAGGGCAATAGAACACACTTTAGTGGAAGTATCAAGTGCAAGAATTACTGCCATAGCGTATTATTGATTTTTGAGGAGAATAGCATTGTAGCGATCCGCGTCATTTAAAACGTTCACCGCCGCTTTCACATCAGCATCTCTGTTGAATGTAGACTCAATGATGCCGTCTTGTAGATAATACCTTGAGCAGATTTCCTGTTCCAAAAGCGTTTTTATTTCTTTTTTGAATGTCTGCAAATCCTGTTCTTTGTTGTGCAGGGTTGCTTTTTTCAATGACTCAATCTGCTCAGCAATATCCTCATAATACTTCTCGTCTTTAGAGGTGGCAATTAGCCTCTCTATATCTTTTTCCACCTGAGTGGTATAATCATAGTCCTTGCCTTTGAGCCAGTTTGCAAACTCGGCATATTCTTCGTCCGAAATCCTAAAATCTTTAGCCGGAGCAATTGATTCATGGTTGAATACATACTCTGTGGCATAGTTGAAAATCAAATCCCGACGCATTAGACTAAAAGTAATAGGCGCATATTGATAGGTGTCCACAACAATATCGGGGCTCACCCCGCCACCATCGTAAACAGGTCGACCTTTTGATGTTTTGAATTCTGCTTTGAGCGAATCTGCAATTTTACCTACACTCCCATCAGGATTTCTGTGACTGTAATCAATGGCTTGAATACATCTGCCACTCGGAATATAATATTTGCTGGTGGTAACCTTGAGTTGAGAGTTGTAAGCCAGAGGTCTGGTTTGCTGCACCAAGCCTTTTCCGTAGGTCTTTTGCCCCACCAAAACGCCCCTGTCATAGTCCTGCATGACGCCAGACACAATCTCAGAAGCAGAAGCACTCCCTCTACTGGTCAAAACCACCAATGGAATCTCAGTATCTGTTGCATCATTGAGCGTATTGTACACTCGCAGATCCTTACTTAATTTTCCTTTTGTGGTAACAACTTCTTTGCCTTTTCCCACAAACACATTGGAAACGTTGATTGCCTCATTCAGCAATCCTCCGGGGTTGCCCCTGAGGTCAAGTATGATCTTTTCTGCTCCGTCTGCCTTAAGTTCCAGCACTGCATTTTTCACTTCCTGACCTGCGCCTGTCGTAAAATCAGTGAGCTTAAGGTAACCAACATCTTCTGTCACCATGCCAAAATAAGGCACATTGTCGATGGTGATTTTTTCTCTTTCAAGACTTACTTCGAAAGGCTCTTCTACTCCAAAGCGTTTGATTTTTAAAACTATCTCTGATTTAGACTGTCCTTTCAGTAGGCGACTGATTTCATCTGAACGTTTCTCCCGGATATCAATCCCATTGATAGAAAGAATCTGATCTCCGGCTTTTAACCCCGCGCGAGAAGCCGGATAGCCCTCATAAGGCAATACAATGGTGCTAACGCCATCCTTTTTGTCGACCAAAGCGCCAATGCCACCATACTCTCCTGTCGTAATGGTTCGGTAGTCTTCAATATCATCTTCCGGAATATAATCTGTATAAGGATCCAGCGAGGACAGCATGGCATCCAGACCTGTCCTCATCAGCTTGTTTGGATTGATCTCGTCCACATAATACGAGTTCACTTCCTTAAATGCGGTTATAAAAATATCGAGATTCTTTATGATTTCGAACGACCTATCATTGGTAGGAATGGTAAATGCCAGCAACATCACGCCAGACACGGTCAATACACTGAGTGCCTTAAATCTTCTCTTCATCTGCCTTGGTTTTTAGATTTTTTATACGCTTCAAGAGATCAATAAGTTTAGGCTCAATTTCAGCATACGGTAAAATGGCCTGATTGAGGTAAACTATTGCAATATGGTAAAACGGTGGCTGACCCTCAAATATTTCATTTTTGTTTAGGCGGTAAATCTCCTTGATGCGCCTTTTGAGAAGGTTGCGATCTACTGCCCGCTTGAACTTCTTTTTGGGAACAGACACCAGCACACGATTGGTGCCTTCTTCCGGTCGTGGAAGGAATTTGATTAGGATGGGATGCAAATAAAAAGAGGAACCATGCTTAAATAGCTCCTCAATATTCTTCTTTCCAGTAAGTCTTTCGTCCTTACGAAAGGTAAATCTCGCATGGCCTGAACCTGTCATAGGCCAAAGTTCAATTTATTTTTTGTGAGTCTCGTCAGAGACTGTAAGTTTCTTTCTGCCTTTGGCTCTTCTACGTGCCAAAACAGCCCTTCCGTTAGCAGATTCCATTCTAGATTTGAAACCGTGCTTGTTCTTTCTTTTTCTTACTGAAGGTTGAAATGTCCTTTTCATGTTTTTGCTATTTATATAAGGCTCTCGAGCCCACTAATAATTCTCCCCTGAAAAATGGAGTGCAAAGATATAAATAAAGTTTTAAGTTAAAAACCTATATCAGAAAGTTTCATTCAGGATTTTTTTCACAAGCCCGAAACTGAAAATCACTCTCCGAAAACCTGCTCTCTTATTTTCAAAATATGACTGGTTGACAATCTGGGGCCAAAACTCGCTACTACCTCAGATGAAGCCTTGCTGGCTAACTTCCCAGCAGAGGCCAAGCTGTGCCCATGCGTGATGCCATAAAGGAATGCTCCACAGAACATATCACCAGCTCCAGTAGTATCCACAGCCTCCACAGAATATGACTCAATATCTATGAAAGTATCTCCATCAAAAATAACAGCTCCATTCTTGCCCATAGTAATCACAAATTGCTTCGCTACTTTTTTCAAAGCTTCGCGTGCTTCCATCAGAGATTCTGTAGCAGTAAATAGCATGGCCTCCTCTTCGTTGCAGAAGAGCAGATCCACTCCATCACCCACAACCTCTATCATGCCGTCACGGAAATACTTGACCATGGCCGGATCAGAAAACGACAAACTCACCTTCACACCGTTTTGCTCAGCTACTTTTTTTGCTTCCTTCATGGCTGCACGGCCTGTATCAGACGAAACCAAATACCCCTCTATAAACACGTAATCAGAATCTTTTATTGATTCTGGCACCAGCTCCTCGGTAGAAAAATCTGAAGTCATGCCCAGGAAAGTATTCATCGTGCGTTCTGCATCAGGCGACACCATAACAAGACATTTTCCGGTAATGCCATCTTTTAGCGAATCAATCTGAAGGTTGGAATCCACCTTTTCTTCTGCCAGACCGGCCATGTAGAATCGTCCATCTTCATCATTGGCAACCTTGCAAGAATAAAAAGCCTTACCCCCAAACTGCGCAAGAGAAATAATACTATTGGCTGCAGATCCGCCACTTTGCCTCTTCTTGATATTATTTTGAACTACAGAGAGTAAGGCTTGCTGTCTGTCTTCTTCTACAAGCGTCATCAACCCTTTTTCTACATCGTTTTCGGCAAAAAACTCATTCGCTACTTCAATCTCATAGTCCACCACGGCATTGCCCAGACCGTAAACTTTATACTTCTTACTCATTGTCTATCTGATTGTATCTATTCGGATAATCCGTGATCAGTCCGTCCACGCCCCACGCTATCAGCTCCTCCATCTCTGAAATTTCGTTCACCGTCCATGGGATGACTTGGATACCCAGCTCATGCAACTGACTCACTTTTTCACGCGAAAGTAATACATATTCACAACTGTATATTTCTGGAGTGAATCCGAGATTGAAAAGATTTTCTTCAATCGACAGTTCATTTTCAACCAATGCTGCCAACCTTACTTTCGGGTATACCTGATGAAAATATTGAAGAATACGAAAGTCGAAAGACTGAATAGTAATTCTTTCCCAGTCTATATTTTCATTCAAAGCTTCAAAGACCAGATCTGAAAACGCTGCGGGTTTCGGATGAAAAACCGCATCATCCTCCGGCGTACTTTTTATTTCAATATTGTAATTGACCAGGGGTAAGCCCTTTTCCTCAATGAAGCTCTCAACAACTGCAATGACATCCTCAAGCAACGGCTTTTCAGCAGCCATTTTCATTTGATTTGGAAATCTCGGATGTGGCTTCATGCCACAATCAAAGGATCGCACCTCATCTATGCTCATTTGATAAATGTTATACTTGCTTTGTAAAGAATCAGCTATCTCATTCCCTCGGGGGTCAAGGCAATATTCGGCGGCCATATAGGGCTCATGGCTCACCAAAAGCTGTAGGTCTTTGGTCACAACAAGATCCATTTCGATCGTAGTTACACCTAAATCGATCGCTTCTAGAAACGCCGGAATGGTGTTCTCAGGCAGTAAACCACGGGCTCCTCTGTGACCCTGTATATCAATTTTTTTCATATCGTTTTGCTGATTGCAAGCATGAATCAGCAATAAAGGTAGGAGAAACAATAGTGAGCTTAAGCGACTCATGTGAGATATTTAATACGGGTGAAAATGTAATCCAGAGTCTCTTCGTTCAAAACCATCCGGTAGTAATCTGTACCCGGCAAAGGTTCTGGTTCATAACCAGATTTTGTCAGGTACTTTTCACTGATCTTCTTATCAAACCAGTGCACCAGTCTTATATTATTATCTTCAATTTCAAGGCACGTCATTCCTCGCTTGCCAATCACACATCCCGAATTGAAAAGACACGGGATATGAAAAATGGTATTATAGACATAGTTCTGAAAGTTGGTGTCCAAATTGTTCTTATAATATTTTTTTAGATCCTTCTTATTTGCTTTTATAATCGCCTTGACTTCATCGTCAGGATGTTTCATAGTCGCCAGATCACGACAGAGCTGCTCTATCTTATATTTCAATCGCTCCACTTTATGAAGCGACTCAAATAGCGGCCGGTGCGTGTGGCCAATGACCGACGCTATCTTATTATACGCTGAATAGCCATATACGCGCTTTTCTATGTTGTATTGCTTCCGGCTATCGTGCGCTACAGAATAGTTCTTAATGCCTAAGGGGTTGGCTAAATACTTGAGCGTAAAGCCAATCATCTGATTATGAGACTGAAACTTCTTAGAAGCCTGGTGACCATGAAATATGAACAAATCATTTTTCTTGTGGCCAAATCGATACGAATCATAAAGATCATATTCGAAAGGGTTGTCTTCAATGACAGAGAGCTTCAGGTCATGATTTCCTATGGTTTTGATCAACCGGCGGTTGGTCGCAAATTCGTCGAAAACTTTGTACACATCGGACCAATTACTACTGATTTTTTTCAGAGAGAAGCGTTGCAATTCCTCCACATCTCCATTCAGCAGTAAATTGAATGCTCGGGTACTATAATACTTGCTAAGTGACTTTATAAATAAATCGGAGTTGGCAGTAAAATCATCTGTAGATCCACCATCGCCCATATGTAGGTCACTGAAAATTACCCAGCGTTCACCATTGGCCAGATCGTGCTTCGGCGACCTGGCAAAAAGCTCGTCGAGATTTTGATAGACTATCTTGTTGTTAACCTTCACTTCATAAAATTAACCCAACGACAAATAAAGGAGATTTTAATCCATGCAATAAAAACCCTGTCTTACATAATTATTAATAAAGAGTTAAACCCACCAGCTATTAATGCAATAAGATCATTTTAAACCTAATCAGCCTCACAAAAATCCAATAACGGAATTGATCTATCTAGGAATTGATCTCGAATTTCATTAATTTATGAGGCTAACAACATTAAGACTATGGTAAAAAGTTATAGAGGCGTTCAAGTAGAAAAATCCAAATCTGAAGGCAAACCAGCTGTGACAGTTTCGGATTATATGTCCACCAAACTCATCACGTTTCATCCTGACCAGCACATGGATGAAGTCATCAACAGTTTACTAAAAAACAAAATCTCAGGCGGTCCGGTAGTAAATGACTCTGGCGATCTGGTAGGAGTTATATCCGAAGGTGACTGTATGAAAGAGGTGGTGAAGGGTAAATACAACAACATGCCAAACCTTTCCGGCACAGTCTCTGACCACATGTCAACCAGCGTTATCAGCATTTCACCGGAAACGAACATATTTGATGCCGCAGGTAAATTTCTGGAATTGAGGATAAGACGTTTTCCTGTTGTGAGTCACGGTAAAATTCTCGGGCAGATCTCTCAGAAAGATATCATGCGAGCCGTGCACAACCTCAAAAGCACAACGTGGTAATTGGCTTTCAACAAATGTGATCGAATTACAGAAAGGGCAACCGTCTTTTAGGCGCTAGCCCTTAGTTATTTCATCCATTCGAATCTTCGGGCAAGTTTCAATTAAGCCTACCCGACGGATAATTTCTTTGGTCATAGGCGAATTATTCCACACAAAATTTCAAAATATCTCCCTCTTTCTTTAATTCATTTGGAAAGAGATTTGATCGTCTTTGCTTATTCACTAGCTTTGCAGCCGCTTATATAATACTACCATGGATTTACGATCGGAAAGAATCAAAAACATGGCCGAATCGGCCACTCTCGCAATGGCAGCAAAGGCACGCGAGCTTAAACAACAAGGCATTGATGTAATCGGTCTCAGCTTAGGCGAGCCGGACTTCAAGACTCCCAAACACATCTGTGAAGGAGCCAAAGATGCAATCGACGAAGGCAAATATTTTGCCTACCCTCCCGTGAATGGCTACCCTGACCTTAGAGAGGCAATAAGTGCCAAGTTTAAGAAGGACAATAATCTTGACTATTCTGCTGACCAAATCGTGGTATCGAATGGTGCAAAGCAGTCAATTGCCAATGTATTTCTAGCCCTGCTAGATTCAGGAGATGAGGTCATTGTGCTCTCCCCATATTGGGTGAGCTACAGTGCTTTGGTAGAGCTTGCAGAAGGCAAATGTGTGTTTGTAAAAGGTGATATCGAGCACGACTTTAAAGCCACAGCCGAGCAGCTCAAAGCTGCCATTACGCATAAGACAAAAGCAATCATCTTCTCTTCGCCATGCAACCCAACAGGTTCTGTTTTCTCAGAAGAAGAGCTTTTGGCCATAGCCAAAGTACTGGAAGACTACCCAAATATTGTGGTACTATCGGATGAGATCTATGAGTTGATCAACTATGGCAGCAAACATGTAAGTATTGGCGCTATGCCAGGCATGATCGAAAGAACCGTAACCATCAATGGGTTTGCCAAGGGATTTGCCATGACAGGATGGAGAGTGGGCTACATTGGCGCTCCGCAATGGCTCGCTAAGGCCGCCAACAAAATCCAAGGTCAGCTGACATCAGCAAATAGCTCTATCGCTCAAAGAGCGGCATATACAGCGCTTACTTCATCTCTGGAGCCATCATACGAAATGGTAAAGGAGTATGAAAAAAGAAGAGAACTTGTGCATGGACTGCTTTCGGAAATCCCAGGTTTAAAAGTAAACCAACCGGGCGGAGCATTCTATTTCTTCCCTAATGCCAGCAGCTATTTTGGAAAGTCAGTAGGCGACACAAAAATCAACAACGCAACTGACCTTTGTTTATACCTATTAGAAGATGCGCGGGTTTCTGTAGTAACTGGAGATGCTTTTGGCGATCCTGAATGCTTCCGTTTATCCTATGCCGCTTCTGTAGAAGATTTAAAAACAGCCATAGCGAGAATCAAAGCTTCTCTGGCGAAACTGTCATAAAACAAATCGACCTCAAAAGAAAAGTGGAGCCAGAAACTCCGCTTTTTTTTTGCCCGGTGATCAATGTGGCGATTGATTACCGTGGTTTTTGGTAATTTACTGTTATGAGCATTAGGCTAGTAATCATCTATCTGTTGTTGGCAAGCCGTCTGTCAACTGCTTCCGGCCAGGAAGCGGTGAAGGGAGTGATTAATCTCAGCAAATCCGATCTTGCTCAAAACACAATTCCGCTAGATGGTGAATGGGAGTTTTATTGGAATGAATTACTCACTCCGCAGGAACTCGATGATCGCGTCAAAAAAGACTTTTATAGTTTCCCGGAATCATGGAATGATGGTGTTTCCGCCAATGGCATCCCACTTTCACCCACAGGCTATGCAACCTACAGGCTGAAGATAATATTGCCACATGAATTTGTTCCCTCCATTTTCATTAAACATTTCTACTCCGCTTATAGCCTCTACTGCAACGGCATACTCATAGCCCAAAATGGGAAGGTTGGGAAAAGTGAAGACGAGTATCAGCCCTCTTGGGTTCCTACAACCATTCCACTCGATTTGCACGCCGACACTTTGTTTTTCGATCTACAAATCTCCAATTTCAATCACAAAACAGGGGGAACAAGAGAGTCTATATTGATTGGGGGCAAAACTGAGATTACCTCTGATTTCAACCTAACATTTGGATATGATCTCCTCCTCGCCGGAAGTCTGATCATGGTCGGCCTATTTTTTCTTGGTCTGTTTTTCTTTGGCTCGAAAGACAAGTTCGTGCTTTATTTCAGCTTGTTCTGTCTCACCTTCAGCTATAGAGTTGTCGCGGCAGATGATTACGCTCTTCATATTTTATACCCGGACATCAACTGGTTCGCAGCTATCAAACTAGAGTACCTGAGCTTGTTTTTACCCATGCTCTTCTTTTCGCTTTATACCCAATCATTGTTTCCCCGAGACGCCAAGTATAAGCTATTGTATGGTTTTGCTTTGATATCCGGCCTGTTCTCCATAACCGTACTTTTAACTCCGCCTAATATCTTCACCCATTTTGTCGTAGCTTATCTAATACTGCTGCTTCTCGGTATTATCTGGACAGGTTTTATTTACATTTCGGCCTTTCGAAACAAACGGCAAGGAGCACAATATGCGCTGTTGAGTTCGGGCGTGGTATTGATTACCTTTCTTTACAAACTAGCTGACTATGTTGGCATCATTCGGGAGCTCGAAATAGTCTCCTTTTTAGGCTATGTTATCTTCTTTTTCTTCCAATCCCTGGTTCTGTTTTTCCTTTTCACAGACTCTTTGAAACAGGCCAAAGAAGATGCAGAAATCGCCTCGAAATCAAAATCAGACTTCTTGTCTATGATGTCGCACGAGATACGCACACCAATGAATGCCGTCATTGGGCTTACGGACTTTTTGCTCGCAGACACGCCAAAAGAAAACCAAATAGACATATTAAATACGCTAAAATTCTCAGCTCGCAACCTACTGGTGATCATTAATGATATCCTCGACTTTAGCAAAATTGAAGCTCGTAAAATTGAATTTGAAAATAAATCAGTAAATGTGGCCGAACTGCTTTCCAGCCTCCATCATGTGTTTCAACCGGCAGTAAAGTCCAAAAACCTTGACCTCATTTTTGATATCGATGAGAGTATTCCCGACTACATCTATTGCGATCCCACACGAATGAGTCAGGTGCTGACAAACCTTATCAGCAATGCAGTCAAATTCACTAACGAGGGCTCGATTACTATGATTTTAGAACAGATAAAAAGAAATGGTGACGAAGTGGTGATTAAATTTGCAGTCAAGGATACTGGTATTGGTATTGCCCCGGAGCACCTCAAGGAAATTTTCAATAGCTTCACCCAGGCCAGCACCTCAACAACCAGAGAGTTTGGGGGCACTGGGTTGGGCCTCACTATAACGAAACGGTTGTTGGAACTCCAGGGGGTTGACCTGTTTGTAGAAAGCACACTGGGCCAAGGCTCACACTTTTATTTTGTGCAAATATTTACAGCCGGGGAAAACGAAATACAACCGAAATTAAAAAAAGAAAAATCTGAAAAAATGGATGCCGGTCAAATCAATTTAAAAGGTAAAATACTGGTTGTAGAGGACAATGCGATCAATGTAATGGTGGTGAACAAGTTCCTAAAAAAATGGGGAGTTGAGGTAGCTGTGGCAAAAAATGGAATTGAAGCAATCGAAACTTATCAGGCCGATCCTGAAATCATTTTGATTCTGATGGATTTGCAAATGCCTGAAATGGGGGGCTATGAAGCAACTGAAAAACTACGTGAAATGGGCGTGACCATACCGATCATTGCATTGACCGCCTCAGCGCTCATGGAAGATCAGGAGAGAATTAAGCAGGCGGGAATGGATGACTTTATAACCAAGCCATTTGAGCCTACTGACCTTAGAGAAAAACTCATTAAATACACCCATCAACCGTGAGAACCTCTCACTGGTTGAAACTGTCATTATTTCGAAAGAAAACAATTTGACATTACCTGACACCCAGTTCCTTCACCGTGTCAACAAAAAACTTCACCTTCCCCGGATCGGTATCAGGATAAACTCCATGCCCTAAATTGGCTATGTGCGGATGCCCATCAAAAGCATCCAACATCTTCTGAGCTTCCCGTTTGATCTGATCCTCATCAGCATAAAGCACACAAGGGTCCAAATTACCTTGAAGCGTTTTGTTTGGCAACAGCTTCCTGGCACTTTCCACGTCCATATTCCAGTCAAGGCCAACAGTTCGGCAATTGACTTCTTTCATATCAGGCAGGGCAAAATAGGCTCCTTTGGCGAAGACCGTCACAGGAACCTCGTTCACTGAATTGCATATTTCGCTGATATATCTCAGCGAAAATTCTTTGTATTGATCCGGGGTAAGCACTCCAGCCCAGGAATCAAAAACCTGCACCATATTAGCGCCGGCAGCTATCTGCCCCTTGAGGTATGAAATCGTACTTCTGGTGATAAGCTCCAGTAGCTGATGCGCCAATTTCGGATTCTCATAGAGCATCCTCCTTGCCTTGCTGAATGTCTTGCTACCACTACCCTCAACCATATAAGAAAAAATCGTCCATGGTGCGCCAGCAAACCCGATGATAGGCACACGACCATCCAGTCTCTTTTTGGTGATCTTTATTGCATCGATGGTGTATTGAATGTCTCCCTCCTCGGCCACTTTGAGGCGCCTCAGGTCAGCTTCAGACGATATCGTCTCTGGGAAAAATGGCCCCTTTTTCTCCACCATTTCATAGGTCAGCCCCATGGCCTCAGGTATTACCAAAATATCTGAAAAAATGATGGCGGCATCTACTCCTAAAATGTCTACCGGCTGTATGGTAACTTCTGCCGCCAAATCCGGAGTTTCGACCAACTCTTTGAATCCACTAAGACTCGATCTTACTGCTCGATACTCAGGCAAAATTCTTCCTGCCTGCCTCATCAACCAGATCGGGGTTCTCTCCGTCTTTTCGCCACGTGCCGCTCTTAAAATCAGATCATTTTTCAACATGCGCGCAAAGATAGAAAAACAGAAAATCTATGGCTTAACAAAGATGAAATCCTGAACCAACCAGCTGGCATATTTTAAAACAAGCGTCAGCACCACGGATGAGATAGAACCAAAAACCCACATCCATTTGATTATTTCAGGTTTCTTTCCACCAAATGCATTCGCCAAAAAAGTACCCCCAGGCGGAGATAAAAGCAGAGGAGTAAGAAAAGCTATCCCCTTCACCCCATATTTTTTCCAGATTTTCACAAATCGGCGAGTCCGGGGCGAAAACACAGCTCTTTTCTTTTTTTTGCCAAACACTCTTATGGTAAGCTTCCTGATATGAGGACCAAAATAGCAGACTAGATAAACGGTGGACATCATGCCAGCCAAAGTCAAAATGCAAATCTCTGGCACGCTTAGCCCAAAAGACAACCCAAAGGATGGTCCGAAAATGAACTTCACGGCAGAAAGCAGATAAACAATCAGGTATTTTAAAATCAGCGGCATATATTAAATATTGGAACTTTGAATTTATACGAAAATCTATTCAATGCGGATAACCGCCGGTTATATTTGCACACTATTTTCATTATGAAATTATTAGAGCAACTAATCGATATACATGCACCGTCCGGAAGCGAGTTCAGAATGAAGGAATTCTTGCTCAACTATGTCCGGGAAAACAAAGGAAAGTGGAGTGTTCAACCAAAAATCATTGAGGGTGAATTTATTCATGACAACCTCATCCTGGTTTTCGGTAAGCCTCGAACCGCCATTTTTGCTCATATGGACACCATTGGCTTCACAGTGCGGTATCAAAACCAACTGGTACCCATTGGCGGCCCAGAAGCCGAAACTGGATACCAACTGGTAGGAAAAGATGGTTTTGGGCCTATTGATTGCAAGTTGCAAGTAGATGAAGACAACCATCTGTTTTACGATTTTCCACGAGCCATTGCCACCGGAACCACACTTACTTTCAAGCCTGAACTTCAAATAAATGGAGATAAGGTCACCGGTCCGTATATGGACAACAGACTGGGCATCTACAATGCACTAAAAGTGGCCGAAACACTCGAAAATGGCATTATTGTATTCAGCTCCTATGAAGAGCATGGAGGTGGTTCTGTACCCATGTTGGTTGACTATATTCAGAAAAATTTTCCTATCAAGCAGGCTCTTATTTCTGATATAACCTGGGCTACCGAGGGAGTAAGACATGGAGAGGGCGTGGCTATTTCCTTGCGAGACCGCAACATTCCGAGAAGGGTTTTCCTTGATAAACTACTGGCCCTGGCCGATGAATCAAAAATACCTTATCAACTGGAAGTAGAAGGTGGAGGGTCGAGCGATGGGCGTGAGGTACACATGAGTCCCCATGCTATCGACTGGTGTTTCATTGGCGCACCAGAATCCAACGTCCATTCCCCTACTGAAACTGTTCATATCGCGGACATTGAGTCGATGATTGCGATGTACCAATATTTGATGCAAAAACTCTGATATGTCTATAACGATCTGGGACAAAACATTCGAGCCGTATATTTCAAGCCTCCAAATAGAAAAGGTCATAAACCGCCTAACCGACGAAATCAACAGAGATTATGCGGGACAGGAAGTAGTTTTAATCGGCGTACTGGATGGCGTGATTTTATTCTTTTCTGACCTCACTCGTCGGTTAAAATTCGATGTGACCATAGAGTTGATCAAGCTCAAATCATACGATGGGACATCCTCAACAGGCACTGTAAAAGAATTGATTGGCTTCAACCAAAACTTAAAAGGAAAGAAAATCCTGATAGTAGAAGATATCATTGACACAGGTAAAACACTGGAACATCTCCTCAAAATGCTTGAAAAGAAGTCTCCTGCATCCATAGAAGTAGTCACTCTCCTGCTCAAACCTGAGGTTTTTGGCGAAAAGTTTCCAATAAAGTATGTCGGGAAGAAAATAGAAAACAAATTTGTGGTGGGTTTCGGAATGGACTATGATGGCAAGGGAAGACAACTACCAGACATTTACGCCGCTTCGGAGTAAACACCAACCTGAAAGAATCCACTATATTTAAAGAATAGAAAAAACATAATCCATGCTTAATATCGTAATTTTTGGCCCTCCCGGAGCTGGCAAAGGCACCCAAAGTGACAAGCTCATTGACAAATACAACCTGTTTCACATCTCCACAGGAGACCTATTCCGATACCATACCAAGAACGATACAACGCTTGGCAAAAAGGTGAAAGAAATTATGGATAGTGGCGAACTGGTATCCGATGATATCACAATCGCCATGCTGAGAGAAGAGGTTGAAAAAAACCCGCAAGCAAGTGGATTTTTGTTCGACGGATTTCCAAGAACCGTACCTCAGGCCGAAGCTTTGGACGAGCTGATGAAATCTCTGGGCACTGAGATTCACGCCGTAGTAGAACTAGAGGTGACAGAAGAAGAGGTGCGAACCAGAATAGCCAAGAGAAAAGAACTCCAAGGCCGTGCTGATGATGCTGACGACAAGCTTGAACGAAGGATCCAGGAGTACTTCAGCAAAACCGTGCATGTGCTCCCATTCTACAAAGCGCAAGATCGTTTGAGCACCGTAAATGGTATTGGTGAAATTGACACTATTTTCTCATCAATCGCAGAAGTGCTAGATCAGCACGTAGCTTAATGGATTCAAACTTTATTGATTACGTCAAATTGTACGTTCGCTCCGGCGATGGCGGAGCTGGTTCTGTGCATTTCAGACGCGAAAAATTTGTTCCAAAGGGAGGCCCAGACGGAGGAGATGGTGGCCGAGGTGGACACATCATCCTACGGGGAAACACGCAAATGTGGACGTTGATCCATCTGCGTTACAGAAAACACATCAAAGCAGATCATGGTGTAGCTGGAGAGGGAGGCAACAGATCAGGAGCTGACGGCAAAGACATCATTCTCGATGTTCCAATTGGCACAATTGCCAAAGACTCTGAAACCGGAGAGGTGCTATTGGAAATATTGGAAGATGGTGAAGAAAAAATCCTTTTGCCAGGAGGAATCGGCGGTCAGGGCAACTCCCACTTCAAGACCCCAACCAATCAGGCCCCACGATATGCACAACCTGGAACGGAAGGAGTAGAAAAGTGGGCCATTCTTGAACTTAAAATTCTGGCCGATGTAGGTTTGGTTGGTTTCCCTAATGCTGGAAAGTCAACACTACTTTCGGTAGTGTCTGCGGCAAAACCAGAGATTGCGGACTATCCTTTTACTACACTTGTCCCCAATCTTGGCGTGGTTCCATACCATGATCATAAGTCATTCGTGATAGCTGATATACCAGGAATAATAGAAGGTGCGGCAGAAGGTCGAGGGCTGGGTCTCCGCTTTTTGCGGCATATAGAGCGCAACTCGATGCTGCTTTTCATGATCCCGGCAGACGCCAAGGACATCAGAGATGAGTACAGAATACTACTTGGCGAAATCGAAAAATACAACCCAGAATTGCTGGACAAAGAACGCATACTGGCCATCAGCAAATGTGATATGCTCGACGAAGAGCTTATCGAGGAAATGAAGGCCGAACTCCCTGACATTGAAACACTTTTCATATCCAGTGTTTCGGGCTTGGGTATTCCCCAGCTAAAGGACAAAATTTGGGATAAGCTGAACGCGTAACGAAGAACATCTAAAAGTCCCCTGCCGAATTAATCCCCAAAGACCATTTCAGGGTTTACTCTGCTTCCACTTTTAGCACAGGTGTCTCAAACTCTGAAGAGCCCCCATTGTCATACGTCAATTTCAAATACAGCGTTTGATCTATAGGCTTTGCTGGCTTGGTTAGCAAACTCAAATAGGTAATAGTGTAATTGTTAAAACAAGCACTGCACTTCTCATCGCCTCCTGTAATAGGAGTCGTTTTGTGTTCTTTAAGAAAATCGGCGATGAGCATTCCGTTTATTAGAAACAGGTCGTTCAAAGCCTCACCCGGATAGTAAGATTTAGTTTGAGAGTAAATTACCTCCGTTGAAAATATCTGAATAGAGTCTAAGCGTTGAACCAGTTTTGGTTCTTTCGAAACCGGAGACGCTGAAAATATTGGAAAGGAATACTTGCGAAAAAAAACACTCTTATTGTAAGATTCTGCATCTATATTCTCTGTTTCCGAGATGTAAAAAGCAATACGCAATGAATCATAAGAGTTAAAAGAGGAGTCCGAACCCCTGTTCTTGCGCAGATCTAAATATATGAGTTGATATCCTTGACTGTATAGCACCGAGACCTAACGCCCCCACACCGGGGTGGCTCCATCGTGCAAGCAGCGAGAATAATAACTAACAAAAGGATTAAGTTTCTCAATCCTCTATTCTTAATCCGTCATCTAACTCATTATAATCTGAAGCCTTGCGCACAAAACCATGAGCAAGTAAAAGCTTCTGACACTTACCAATTGCATCCACCAATCCCTTTGCCGTTTGGTTGCTTTTAATCCCGTAAGTCACCGCATCCACCACTTCTTGCCAATCTTCGGGTTTCACTTTGGCGTTGATGCCTTCATCTCCTAATACCAGTACTGTATGCTCTAGCTGGCTGACAAATATCAAAATACCAACTTTTTCCTCTGTCTGATAAACCCTTTCTGTAAGAAATGCTTCTGCTGCTTTTTGACTCACCCTTTTCATCTGTTTATCTCTGGTGACTATAAATCTTTTTATTTGTGGGAAAATCAAAGGAGTCAAAAAACCCAAAACAATTGAGAGAAATGTTACCACAGAAACCTCCAGGGGAGTCACATGAACTGGCAACATCCAGGTATATGACAAGAAGCCCATTGTTATAGTGGTGATCAAGCCAAAAGCAGAGCTCAAATACCATGAAACTTCAGAATAGTCATCACTAGAGTTGACAAAATAGGGAACGATTTCGCCGCAGGAGACCTTTTCTAAATCTTTAACAGCCTGTTTAACTTGTTCCTTTTCGTCTGATGTGAATGTATATCTAGCCATTTTTTTCTTGATAAAATTTACCAACCACCTGATGCGCCTCCACCTCCAAAGCCACCTCCGCCACCGGAGAAGCCACCTCCAAAACCACCTCCGCCACTAGAGAAGCCGCCTCCTCCCATGTAGATACCTCCACCTCCACGGCCGCCTCTTCCTCCAGAGGGCATTGCCGTGAAAATAGTCAAAATAGCAGTGATGAAAATTGAAACTAGAAGACCGAAAAATACCCAACCTAGAACAAATACAATGGCCGCTGAAATTGCAATCATCTTGCCTTTTCCATATTTTTTCCCAAAAACAGATTTAAGCAAGCCGGATACAATAAATAAAACAACCATCAACGGGAAAAGTAATGCTCTCCATGGGCTTTTGCCTCCAGTGGAAGCTGAAGATTTTTGCCTAACAACTGGGGGCAACTCTTCACCACTAATGGCCGTCAAAACTACTCCTACTCCCCTATCAATACCATTATAAAAATGTCCTGATCGAAAATCCGGAACTATCACATTCTCAATGATTCTTTTGGATAAAGCATCCGTCAAAGCTCCTTCGAGCGCATAACCAACCTCTATTCTCATTTTTCGATCGTTCATGGAAAAAAGCATGATCACACCATCATCAACTCCTCCGCGCCCAATTTTCCATTGTTCGGCCAGACGTATTGAATATTGCTCAATAGATTCATCACCAGTGGTGGGTATTATAACCACCACAACTTGCGAGCCCTTTTCTGATTCAAAAGTTTTGAGCTTGTCTTCCAGTATCCTTTGTTCACTTTGAGAAAGCGTTCCAGTTAGATCTGTAACTCGTTTTGACAAATTAGGGAGCGCAGTATCCTGACCTTTTAGAATTAGGCCATAAAAAAATAGAAGTAATAGAAATGGTATCCGAATTTTCACAGAATCGTTAGTTCACTTATTCTTGTAATGTTGAAACAAACGTAAACTAAAATTTAAAGATCGACCCAATGAATAAAAAGTGGATAACAATAATAGTGGTAGTCGTTATCATTTTCGGAGTGTATAGCTTCTTTTCCGGAAAATATAATGGCATGGTAACTAAAGAGGAAGCAGTAAACACGGAGTGGTCAAATGTGGAGACCCAGTACCAAAGAAGAAACGATCTCATTCCTAATTTGGTGAATACCGTGAAAGGATTTGCTCAACAGGAACAGGATGTTTTGGTTGGGGTAACCGAGGCACGAGCTAAAGCATCAGGCATGAATATCAGTGCTGATAATCTGACCCAGGAAAACCTGCAGCAGTTTCAGGCTGCTCAAGGTCAACTGAACTCAGCGCTATCAAGGCTACTTGTAACAGTAGAGCGCTATCCTGAGCTTAAATCCAATCAAAACTTTCTAGAGTTGCAAGCACAACTGGAAGGAACGGAAAACCGGATTGCTGTAGCAAGGAGACGTTACAACGAAACAACTCAAGACTACAACACTTATATCCGGGTGTTTCCCAATACAATGTTCGCCGGAATGTTTGGCTTTGACAGAAAGCCATTATTCAAAGCTGACGAGGGTTCAGAAAACGCTCCTAAAGTGGAGTTCTAAAATTTGACCAAAATCTCTATTTAATTTGACCCAACAGGAATATTAGTCCTGTTGGGTTTTTTTCATTTATTCCCCACCCTCAGTATGGCTCCTTTGCAGACGAGTCAATTTTTTCAAATTCTTTTCGCGATGAAAAACCCTTCCCTTCAGTCTAGACCCGACTGTGGGCAGCACGCCAGCCTGTGCGGAAGGCGGGAATATCATTGGTACAAGGTGGCAGGCTTTCTCTCCTAAATCCTCTATTTAACCATATTTTATCGGTCTCGGCAAACGTAATCATGTATAATCTGTCAACTTGGCAGAGCATTGTCATTTGGCAAAGAAATTGACAGACGCAGAGCGTCTTTAACTTAGAATAGAAAATGCAAAAGGAGAAAGTCGAAGAAAAAGAGCAAGAAATAAAAGATCAGCAAGAGCAAGAAACTCAGGAGGAAACATCTCAGGATGCCGAAGAGCAACAGGAGGAGCAATCCGAAGAGCCTGAATTAAGCGAAGTAGAACAACTACAGATTGAAGTAGCTGAGGCGAAGGACAAATACCTGAGGTTGTACTCAGAGTTTGAAAATTTCAGAAGAAGGACCTCTAAGGAGAAATTGGAGCTGATCGGGTCGGCCAACAAAGACTTGATGAGTACGCTTATCCCTGTATTGGATGATTTTGAGCGCGCAATGAAAGCGATGGAAACAAACGAGGAGATTGACGCTGCAAAAGAGGGAATGGATTTGATTTATAACAAATTCAAGAAAACCCTGGAGGGCAAAGGTTTGAAGAAGATGGAAATAGAGAAGGGAACTGAGTTTAGCGACGACTTCCATGAGGCAATCACACAGATTCCGGCTGAAGAAGACCTGGCTGGCAAAGTGGTTGATGTAATCGAAAACGGATATTTCCTAAATGAAAAAGTGGTGCGATTTGCAAAAGTTGTAACCGGAGCAAAATCATAAGATGGCAAAGCGAGATTATTACGAGATATTAGGTGTTGACAAGTCGGCCGGTAAGGATGAGATAAAGAAGGCTTATCGTAAGACAGCCATAAAATTTCACCCTGACAAAAACCCTGACGATAAAGAAGCGGAGGAGAAATTTAAAGAAGCGGCTGAAGCCTATGAGGTGCTCAGCAATGACGAAAAGCGTCAGCGCTACGATCGCTTTGGTCATCAGGGAGTAGGAGGTGCTGCCGGCGGTGGCTTTAGTGGCAATATGGATGACATCTTCTCGCAGTTTGGAGACATCTTCGGCGGTGGAGGCGGCAGTCCATTCGACAGCTTCTTTGGCGGAGGGGGCGGCAGAGGGGGCCGACGCACTCGTAAAGGAACCAATCTCAGAATAAAACTAAAACTCACCCTGCAGGAAATAGCTGCCGGAGTAGAGAAGAAAATCAAGGTGAACAGGCTAGTAGTAGATCCTGAAACTACCTTTAAACACTGCAGTACCTGCCAGGGAACCGGTCAGGTGAAAAAAGTAGTAAATACCATGCTCGGCCAAATGGTATCGGCCTCTACATGTCCTGCCTGCGGTGGTGCCGGACAGCAGGTGGATCACAGAGCGCCTGGTACGGATAGCACTGGCATGAAGCGCCATGAAGAGATCATTTCCATCAAGATCCCTGCAGGAGTAGCGGATGGCATGCAGCTATCTATGTCTGGCAAGGGTAACGAAGTGGCCGGCGGTGTGGCTGGAGACCTTCTGATCCTGATAGAAGAACACGAAGATGAAACCCTAAGAAGAGATGGCAACAACGTGGTTTACGAAATGTATGTCAACTTCATAGATGCCGCCCTTGGATCATCAGTGGAAGTGCCTACCATAGAAGGAAAGGTGAAAATCAAGATTGAGCCGGGAACACAAAGCGGTAAAATCCTGAGACTAAGAGGCAAGGGAATCAAAGATCTGGACGGCTACTCTACAGGTGACCAGCTGATCCATGTGAACGTTTGGACGCCTAAAAACCTGTCGAAAGAAGAGAAGGAAACACTGGAAAGTTTGAGGGATTCAGAGAACTTTCAGCCTAATCCGTCGAAGGGAGAGAAGGGCTTCTTCGAAAACATGAAAGAATTCTTTGGGGCATAGCCCGAAAATCGCAACATGATTCACGTTATTCCGTATCAAGATTCATGTTGCGGTTGGTTTTTTCAGTGGCGTTAGGCCTTTTAGTATCAGTCAGTTACGGGCAATTAAAGAAGTTTTACTCCCTTAAAGGCTGTTCTGGTTATGATACAGTAAATTTTTCTTTGGAAGCATCGGCGGGAAACTGTCTGGTGAAGTCAGCCAATCAGGAATACGGCCCACTCAATATCTACGGAAATCCCGACCTGGAAAAAGTCAATCCTTCCTTCAAAGCCAACATCAGCAACAACACCTGCAAGGTTAACCTTGCTCTTCAGGAATTTAAATCTACCAGCCTCAGTGAAGGTATCTTATTCGCCATGCTAGGCGGGGCTGAAGAAGAAACCAATAACTATTGGAAAATACTTTTTGATACGGACATGGTTTATAAGCTCGACCTCAACTATGGCTTTGGCAATGCCGATGTTGACCTCAGCGATACCAGAGTGAAAAATCTCAAAATAAGATCAGGAAGTGCGGACGTACTGGTGGACTACAGTTCCCGACAGCCTAACCCCATCGCCATGGATACTTTTTTAGTGAAAGTGGATATGGGTTCGCTTATTGCACGAAATGTAGATTGCACAAACGCAGAGCATGTGATTGCCAATATTGGATTTGGCAAGGCGGTACTGGACTTTAGCAAATCCATGGAAAAGAAGTGCAACGTGAAAGCATCGGTTGGAGCTGGTAATCTGGATGTTTATTTGCCCAAAAGCGATGTGCCTGTGATCATTCACATCAAAGACTCCCCATTCTGCGGCATGAAGCTGGTTCCAGGATTTGAGCAAGTTGAGAAAAACGTCTTTGTGAATATGGGCTATTCGGCCTCCGCTCCTAACCTACTCACCTTCGATCTGGATGTGGCCATGGGCAATGTCGCCTTTCACTATGCCGATTGATTCTCTGCTTCCAATGTCAACCGGACGCAAGGAAGATTTTCACTCTTAATCACCAAAATTTCTCCAAACTCGAAAGCCTCAAAGGGCTTAAGCCGGGTGTTCCAGCAAGCCTTTTACCAAATAGTATTGCGCAGGTATATAAGTTGCCATCACAAAAAAGGAAGCCATAGGTAAGTCAAACACAAACTTGTTGAGTCCCAAAATTGAATCAGAAATTACGAATAGAAACGCACCCACAAAAGCCAATTTGTAGCTTTCCGTATTTGTTCCCCATCTCCTCAACCGCGCCACACTCAGCATGGTCAATATACACAGCCCATATACGGCTATGGCAGGAGCCAAATCCCCAGACTTTCGGATCAGGGCAAACATCAACAGCGCACCGTATAGCAGCAGCGGTGCAAGTGGTTTGATTTCAAATTTGATGGCTTTGAAGCTGGCTTTGGACAAAGCGAAAGCATAGATCACCTGAGCAACAAGAAAGGCTCCCAACCCGCCAAGAAAGTATATTTCCTCCCCTTTCCACATCAGCACCACATCTCCTATCCATGAGAAGATAAGTGCTCCGGCAGCTAGCAAGCGCGGCATAGTGATCACACCTTTGGAATAAACAAAGACATAAAACACCAGTAGTGGCATTAGCAGTGGCTTGGTGTAAAGGTTTACTTCCGTCCAGCCGAAGGCCTGAGAAAGCACATTCACACCACCAAGGGCAAAGTACAAAATGGTAAGGGTTCTGGTCATCTTTTTCGGGTAACAATGAGCAAGTAAAATAATGCAATTAGCGAAAATGAACCAGCCAGGCCAAAGATCATTGGGAAACGATCATCCATGCCCTGATATGCCGTGCCTGACACGAGTGCTCCCAGGCCGATACCCACTTCCATGAAAATGAAAATGGTAGAAACTCCTCTCCCTCTGAATTTTTCGGGACTCAGGTCTATCGTCCATGCAAAAAGCGAAGGAGAATTCATGCCATAACCCATCCCGAATAGAATGGCGCCTGCAAAGAACGTAAAAGCATCTGTCGAGTTGCCGATCACCAGCATACTTACAAAAAGGAAAGTAGTGCTGAAATACAGCATGGATTTGCGACCGTACTTATCCGACAGTCGTCCGCCCAGTACACGTGTGACCATAGATGCTCCCGTAAAGAAGGTGTAGAAGATTCCCTTGTTTTCTATACCGTGAAATTCACTGAAATCTGCAGCCAAAGTAATGACGGTACCGAAAGTCACGGCAGTCAAAAACATGATCACCGAAGGAATGAGAACAGTAGGCTCATAAATATCCGATCGGTTCACTTTCAAAAGTGAAAAACTGAACTTCTCCCTTTCCTTCAGGGTCTCCTGCATCCCTGCCAGTATCACGATCGAGAAAATGGCAAAGCCGGTACTGCAATAAAACAAAGTGTTGATTCCGAAATTCTGAAAAATTGTTGAGCCCATCCACGGCCCTAGCGACATGCCTATGGTGCCAAAAAAGCTACTGATACCCAGCGCTTCGCCTCGTTTTTCTTTTGGTACAATATCAGCCACATAAGCAGAGGTGCCTGTAGGCTTAAAGCCGGTAGAAAAACCATGGATCAACCTGATAAGCAAGAAACCCCAAACTGTTGCCAGCATAGGGTAAAGCAAACCGGCGATTCCACTCGCCACAGCCCCAATCACCATTACGGGTATTCGTCCCCACTTGTCAGTAAGCTTACCGCTAAAAGGTCGCGATACAGCGGCAGTGACCGTAAATAGAGAAATGATCAGGCCCAAATATTGCTCTCCACCCAAACTGCTCAGATAAGCAGGCAGCTCGGCTATGATCATCGAAAACGATGTGAAGAATAAGTAAGAGCTGAAACTCAGCAACCAGAATTGCTTCGAGTAAGTCTTTAGCATACTTCTATTAGTCCTTAGTATTTTGGCAGTCCATAGTGTTTGTCAGCTAACCGAGCCATGGACTGTTCTCTATTAACTATTGACTAATCTTCCTTTGTGCCCTGCCCTTCCAGCAGGAATGCTTTGATGTAACCCATCAGATCACCATCTAACACATTTTGTACGTCAGTTCGTTCATGACCGGTTCGTGCGTCTTTTATCAACTTGTATGGATGAAGCACATAGTTTCTGATCTGAGAGCCAAAATCTATTTTCATCTTACCGGCTTCTACCTTATCCCGCTCTGCATTTCGTTTTTCTACCTCCAGCTGATACAGCTGAGATCGCAACATCTGCATGGCTCGTTCACGGTTGGCTAGCTGCGATCGCTCTATCGAGCAAACCACCACAATACCCGAAGGCTTGTGCGTCAGTTGAACTTTGGTTTCAACCTTGTTCACGTTCTGCCCACCAGCACCACCACTTCGTGACGTTTGCAGTTCTATATCGTTTGGGTGAATGTCAATCTTGATGCTATCATCCACAATCGGATATACATACACAGAGGCAAATGAAGTATGTCGGCGGCCACCGCTATCAAAAGGAGAAATACGCACCAGTCTGTGAACCCCGTTTTCTGATTTCAAAAAACCATAAGCCAAAGGCCCGTCAAACTCGAGCGTCACGGACTTCACACCGGCCACATCTCCTGGCTGAAAATCTACCTCGCGCACCTTGTAACCTTGCGCCTCACCAAACATGATGTACATCCGCATCAGGATACCCGCCCAGTCATTACTCTCGGTACCACCTGCACCGGGCGTGATTTGTAGCATGGCCGAGAGCTGGTCTTCCTCACCCGAGAGCATCTTTTTCATCTCCAGGTCTTCGACCAGCACGAGCGCCTTGTCATAAGCCGCGTTTACTTCCTCTTCTGTGCCTTCGCCTTCATCCAAAAACTCCTGCAAAGTTTCTACCTCCTCAAGGGCGGTTTCCACCTCTTCATAAGCATCCGTCCAGGCTTTTTTGCCACGAATAACTTTCAAGATTGCCTCCGCTTTTTCAGCGTCATTCCAAAAGTCCGGCTGAGCTGTCACCAGCTCCTCTTCTTCTATTTCTTTCTTCTTGGTATCATAGTCAAAGATACCCCCTCAAGGCCGAGACGCGGCTCTTCAAGTCTTTCAACTGATCTGATGTCATGGAAAATTTGTTTACTAGTTCGATGTTTCGAAACGCGAATTTACATAGATAAACCACCAAGTGCAGCAAAGGATTCATTAAAGATTTTTAGGAGGGACCAGCGCAGCTACCTATATCTCCATTCGGTCCAACTCTGACCATCGCATAAGTCTCCTAAAGACGTATGAAGCCAACATGAAATACCCTGAAATTGTAAGTGATAAAACGAACAATGGCTAGATAAATTTGTGTAGTTATTTAACTACACATATATTTGTAGTCAAATGACTACATAATGAAAGTAAGGAGAGATGTATTTCAGGCGATAGCAGATCCCACACGCAGGGCTATTCTACTTTTGGTCACGACACAATCGCTTACGGCAGGAGCCATAGCCGCCAATTTTGATACCGCCCGACCCACTGTTTCTAAGCACTTGCAGATCCTTACTGAGTGTGAGTTGCTTTCGCAAGAGCAGCAGGGCAGAGAGATCCATTATCATCTCAATGCACAAAAACTTAAAAGCGTAGCTGATTTTATTGAACCCTTTAGGCAAATGTGGGATGACCGTTTCAATAGGCTAGAGGCCATTATGAAAAACCATCAACCCAATCAATAATGGAACTTAAAACAAAAATCCATGCCGAGGACGGCAGGCAAGATCTGATCATCGTGAGGAAGTTTGACCTGCCTGTCAGTCTGCTATTTATGGCTTATGAAAAGCCCGAGTACGTAGAGCAATGGATGGGAACGAAAGTACTGAAACTAGAAAATAAAGCTCACGGCGGTTATCGGTTTAAAACAACAGACCCAATGGGAAACAAGCACAATTTCCATGGCACCATCCACGAGTTTGTGCCGAATCAAAAAATTACGCGAACTTTCGAAATGGCTGGTTTCCCCGCCCAACTAGAGTTTCTGGAGTTCACTTCCGAGAGCGCAAAAAAAAGTAAATTATCTATGCACATATTATACCGGTCTGTAGAAATACGTGATCAGATATTGCAGTTGCCATTTGCACAAGGCCTTAACATGGCTCACAATAGGCTACAAAATGCACTTAACTCATTAAAAACGTTATGAAAAAAAGAGATAAAATTATTTATTGGATCGCCACTCTGTGGATGTCGCTAGGTATGGTATCATCAGCCATTGTCCAACTTATTCGTATGGAAGATGAAATTGACCGTACTGTTGAACATCTTGGCTACCCGGTCTATTTTCTAAGCATCTTGGGAACATGGAAAATACTTGGAACCGTAGTTGCATTACTGCCAAAACTCCCTCTTCTCAAAGAATGGGCCTATGCAGGATTCTTCTTCGCCATGTCGGGTGCACTGGCTTCTCATATATTTTTGAGCGACCCTTTCGGGGAAATATTCCCCTCTGTGTTGCTCCTTATTCTTACTTGTGTTTCCTGGTACTTCAGACCTCCCAGTCGAAAGTTGATCCAGGGTTAGAGCCTGTTGAAATACGAGATTAGGATGGAAAGAAAATCGATAAGACAAAAACCAAAAACCGTAGCGGAATATCTGGAGATAGGATGTGGCAGGTGCAAGTACGGTGGCACGCCACAGTGTAAAGTTCATACCTGGGATCAGGAAATAAGGCAGCTGCGAAGGATCATTACTGAATGTGGCCTGGAAGAGGGTGTCAAGTGGGATTGTCCATGCTACACTCACCGTGGAAAAAACATCGCCATGGTAGCAGCTTTTAAAGATTATGCCTTTATCAGTTTCTTCAAAGGATCATTGCTGCAAGATGAAAAGAAACTACTACATAAACCCGGCGAAAACTCACAAGCCTCACGCTTGTTTAAATTCACCAATACAGATCAAATCGCGCTAACAGAATCCACAATCAAGGCTTACATATATGAGGCTGTGGAAATAGAAAAAGCCGGCTTAGAGGTGGTTTTCAAGAAGACCCCTGAGCCCATGCCTGAGGAACTGGAACAAAAGCTGGATGAAAACCCAGAACTCAAAACAGCTTTCGAAGCACTAACTCCAGGCCGCCAAAGAGGATATATTCTGCATTTCTCACAGCCCAAACAATCCCAGACCAGAATCTCCCGAATAGAAAAGTGCGTTCCCAAAATATTGGAAGGCAAAGGCTTTCATGACAGGTAGTCGCTAGAATTCGATCCGGTAGCTAAAATTAGGAAAGAACCCCAGCTGCCCCGCAGACTGCACTTTGCCATTGGCATAGTACCTGGCATACTCATTCTCCACGGCAAAAAGATTCTGAATGTTCAATGACAAAACGTAAGCGGTTTTCGGCCTGTTTATTTTATAATTCACCCCAAAATCCACCCGCCAATAGGGGTCCAGTTTATTTTCATAGTTTCTAGTATAATCGCGCACAGTAAAGCCGTTATTTCTGGACGCCTCCAAATTAATTGGCGCTTCGCGCTTACCACCAGCCACAATCAGCCTTGCATTTAAGTTGAGCACCCTCCTCCCATTTCTAAAAACGTATTCCTTTCCACCGAGCATGTTGAAAATGTAGTTTCCATTAAAAACCGTATTTCTCCTCACACCGTCTATGCCCTCATATCTGGAAGAATACAGCGATGTGTTTACCATGAAATAATGATCAGAAGTAAAGAACTTTTCCCACGTAAATTCTATACCGTAATTGCTTCCTGTGCCTTTATTTGCCAGCTTGAAATCTGTATATCCGTCATATTGATTTATCATAGAAATAGACCCAAAAAAAGCCGTCCCTGTATCCAGGGGCCATACTGGCACATCGTAAAGATGCTGGTAGTACACCTCAGACTTAAACCTGAGATCCGGCTTAATCATCTTTTCCACCCCCAACACAAAATGGGCGGCCTTCGAAAACCCCAGGTCTTTGTTGTGCTGAACATAAGATCCATCCTCCTGCTTTTGCTGTGCCATGTAGAGCGATATAGTCTCCATTCGGCTGTGTAGCCCAAAACCTCCCGTGTATGCCACTTGCTTATCCTTTTGATACCTGAAACCCACCCTAGGCTCGATATACGTGTTGCCATTGAGCCCAAAATACGAACTGTGTACGCCAGAATTTAAGGTAAATCGCTCGCTCAGCCTGTGCTGCCACTGAGCAAATGCCTGATAAAAATAAGTGTGACCACTTTCGTCTAAATACGTATTGTAAACTCGATCTCCGCTCCACCATTCCACGCTATTAAGGTCATAATTTAGTCGACTAACAATACCACCTACCCTCAGCGTATTTCGTGAACTAAACTTATGATTTACCAATGAGGATATGCGAACGGCACTTTCCTCTATCAATTCTGTTTCTATCCGCCTGGTCATCATAGAGTCGTAAGTGAAGCGCGTTCTATGACCTGTCATGGACAAAACCGATTCGAGATAGGTGTTCTTACCCAAGTAGATGGTATGCGTAACACCTGCAGCTCCCATGTGCTGTAGATCTCGTTCGTTTTCTGTCCAATAAGCAATAGAATCAGGGTTTGGGCCAAAGTTGGCCACATAATATGCCGCATAGGCACTATCGTTCCTGAAGTTTTTTCCGGCCAGATAATCGCCTCCATAGGTATTCCTCCCTCCTAGGCCCCAAATGGAAAATCGACCCATTTTTTTAGTAGGAATATTAAACTTGAATGAAAGATCCTGAAATGTTACATTTTCCTCATCTCCGAGTATATCCAGGCCTATAGCAGAAAATAACCCCAATGTGGAGTAGCGATAGTTTATCAGGTAGGAGGCATTTGATTGCGCGCTGAATGGCCCCTCTACTGAGGCCTGTATGCCCAGCAAGCCGGCCTGAAAACTATATTCTCTTTTGTCGAAGTTGCCGTTTCTCATCTTGAGGTCAAAAATGCCAGAAGAAGCATTTCCATATTGAGCTGGAAAAGCGGCAGTAAAGAAGTCTGAATTGCTCAGCACACTGGAACTCAACATGCTGATACCCCCGGCAGATGAACCGACTGAAGCAAAGTGATTGGGGTTGGGGATCTCCACACCCTCCAGTCGCCAAAGTATTCCTTTTGGGGAATTCCCCCTGATCACTATTTCATTGAGCAAATCATCTCCTCCGGTAGTCACTCCGGGCTGAGATAATGCCGCTCGCGCCGGATCTCCAAATGTAGCAGGGGTTCTACTGGTCTCCTCCACGCTCAGCGAAATAGAACTGACAGTGGCCATTTCATTTTGAGGCTGACCTTTTTCCTGTTTGCTTGCCACAATCACCACTTCCTCCATTTCTATCAGGGACTCGATCAGATCTATTTCAAGCATGGTTTCCTTGCCTGAACTCACCGTAATGTTAGGAATGGTCTTACTCTGATAACCAACTGACGAAAAAATTAAGGTCTGCCTTCCTATCGGGACAGCTGGTATGCGAAAGTATCCATTCACATCGGTAGTACTTCCTTGTAAAGGGTCAGAGTCTTTGACAAGGATAGTGGCTCCCACAATCGGGCTTTTAGCTTGCTGATCTATGATTCGTCCTTTCACCGTTTGTGTGAAGGCCTGAGAGTGAACACTTAATTCCGCCAAAAAAAACAGTGCGAAGAGAGGTAAATATTTTTTCATTTAGTCCGGGTTACAGTTTGCCTTTATTTCTCGTTGTAAGAGACACGGGCTGCACTACTAGGGTTTCCCAAATTACAATATACTAAGTCATAAAAACCCTTATTCCTATTTGTTTTACTTTTACTAAATGCTCAAATCTTACTTCGACAAAACCAAAATTGAAGCCGGCTGTGATGAAGCTGGCCGGGGCTGTTTGGCCGGCCCTGTGGTAGCCGCAGCGGTAATTTTGCCCAAAGATTTTAGCGATCCTCTTCTGAATGATTCCAAACAACTTACGGAAAGTCAGCGGCTGGGTTTACGGAAATTGATAGAAAGAGAGGCCATCACTTATGCAATCGCCGAAGTATCACAGACACAAATTGACGAGATTAATATCTTAAATGCTTCTTTTTTGGCTATGAACAAAGCCGTGGATCAACTACACAAGAAACCGGAATTGCTCCTGATAGACGGCAACCGGTTTAGAACAAAAGGCGACATCCCCTACGAATGCATCGTGAAGGGAGACGGCAAATTCTATTCGATAGCTGCGGCATCCATATTGGCCAAAACGCACAGAGACGAACTCATGAGAATGAAAGCGGAAGAACACC
This sequence comes from Cyclobacteriaceae bacterium, assembly GCA_039970095.1. GTDB lineage: Bacteria > Bacteroidota > Bacteroidia > Cytophagales > Cyclobacteriaceae > JAMZMI01. Next base: position 40,860 of record JBDVMP010000053.1, on the reverse strand, counting down.
CCGGATATGGATGGGAAACAAATTTTGGCTACCCCACTAAAAAGCATCGAGCGGCCATTGCCGAACTTGGCGTAACGGCACTCCACCGCATGAGTTTTCAGCTTCTACCGAAGCAATTAGAGCTATTCAAATGACATGCACCTTATAGACAGACTATCATCTACTCAGGGTTTGCGTACGCAAGATGCCAACAAAGCTTTGGCCAAAGACATTCTTATATCTCAGGATTTCGAAGCAATACATGAATTGAAAAGTCTGCTGACCAGCCCTCCGGATCAGAAGGTTCTTTTTGATGTGCTCAAGACCCTCGAAACCATAGGTGAGTCCAACCCCAAAATGATAGAGCACTTATTTGAGGATCTCAGTTCATTACTCAATCATAAAAAGAACATGGTTGTCTGGATTGCAATGAGCGCCCTCAGCCATATAACCATGTTTCATCCGCAGCGAACTTTTGAGCTCCTGGGAAATATTCTTCAAGTTATGGACGGAGGCTCGGTTATTACCCGAGACAAAGGTATGGTTATGCTGGTGGGTCTATACAATGAAACAGCATACAGGCAGGACGTGAAACCGCTGATCGTTGAGCAAATACTCATGGCACCCGACAACCAATTTGGTCAATATGTAGAGAAATGGATGAAGGTTATTTTACCGGAAGATGTGCCGGTGCTAATTGACACCCTTGAGCAGCGACTACCCGAGTTGACAAGTCCGAGTCATCAAAAACGCGCTCATAAGAATCTGAAAAAATTGTTAAACTCATTAAAATGATCGATTGGAAGGATTTCGAAAAAGTAGATATGAGAGTGGGTACCGTTTTATCGGCAGAGCCATTTCCGGAAGCACGAAAACCAGCATACAAACTTAGGATAGACCTGGGTACGGATATTGGGTTGAAGAGAAGCTCTGCCCAAATCACAGATCACTATGATGTCGGTGACCTTGTTGGTCAGCAAGTCATTTGTGTAGTCAATTTTCCTCCCAAGCAAATTGGTCCTTTTATTAGCGAATGTTTGGTGATGGGTGCCTACGACGATCAAGGCAAGGTGGTTCTGTTACAACCGGGTAAAGCTTTAAGCAATGGATCTCCGATAGGTTAGACTGAGGCCAGCATGGGAATTTCGATATCTTCCACCTCCACGAAATTGAACTCTAGACCCAAAAGATCTGCATAATCCTCACCAGTCTCCAACATGTCGTCATCGTACTCTTCGTAGTGCCAGTTAATCTCTACCTCTTTTCCTTCTTTTATGAAATTCCTCAGCATCTTGAAAAAATCAAACAAACACTTGGAACTGCTCGTGTTAAAATACTGGAAAGAAAAATTTACCTGAATGGTCTCAGTGCAATCTGCAAAAAGCGTCTTGATCTTATCCATCAATGGATAATAGAATTGCAAGCTGTTTTCAGGAGAGGATCTACCCGTCAATTGAATTACGCGCTCGTCAGCGTTAACTTTCACAAGAGGTGTAATAGGAGTTGCATCGATTAATAGCATGGCGGATAGTTTTAACCTTTACCAAAGCTACGCTCATTGCAATATTTCAGCAATCGTTTTCTATTGAACCCACGATGATTTTGGCTGGACGAGAATTTAAATGGCATGAAAGTGATATTGCCGATTTTAGATTTGTATTTGACTGCTAGGAATAATATTTAAACCGCCTGTCGGAGCGAAAAAACCTCGATCTCCTCCACTTCAATAAAATTGAAATCTAGATTTAAGATATCGGCATAGTCCTCACCAGTTTCCAGCATGTCCTCATCATCCTCCTCGTACTGCCAGTTTATGATGAGCTCTTTCCCATCACGCTCCAGGCTCTTTAGCATTTTGAAAAAGTCAAACAGACATTTAGAACTGCTGGTGTTAAAATACCTGAAAGCAATATCAACCGTAATAGGTCTGGTGCTATTTGAAAAGAGCATCTTCACCTTGTTGATAATGGGATGGTAAAATTGTAGTGAATTGGCTGGAGATGATTTTCCAGTTATGATGATATAGGACTCCTCCGAATCTATCTTCACATGCGGCGTGACAGCCGTGGCTTCTATTGAGATGTCTATCATGTACAGGCTGGTTAAGGCTTAGTAAGTATAAGAAATATACAATTCAAATCATCAAATTATTACAATCAATCTGATTAATTGATCAAATTGTCTTAAAAAAATCATCATTAGCATTGGATTAGTTCAATTCTGCATTCTACCAATATAACACTCTGCCTCACAGCAAAACTCCCTATCACCAGCGTCGGGATTCAATCCAATTCTTTATAAGTTTGAAGAAAAAATTTACTCAATGTCAGATCTTCACTTAGTCTCCTGGAACGTAAACGGAATCCGTGCCATTCTCAAAAAGGATTTCATCGAAAATGTAAACACCATGAACCCCGACGTGATCTGTCTGCAGGAAACCAAGGCACAGCCTGAAGATGCTAAAACGGCAATCAGCACCGTTCCCGGTTTTCATTTTTATATAAACTCATCCAAAGCCCGCAAAGGCTACTCGGGCACAGCCATTCTGTCCAAAACAGAGCCGATCGATGTGTTTTATGACATGGGCATAGAAGAACACGATCAGGAAGGACGAGTAATCACAGCCGAATTTGAAAAATATTATTTAGTCACTGTATATACTCCCAACTCCGGTGAAGGCCTAAAAAGACTCGACTACCGGGAGAGTTGGGACGTTGCATTTCGCGACCATGTCTCAGCATTGGAAGAAAAAAAACCAGTGATTATTTGCGGAGATCTCAACGTGGCTCATCAGGAGATAGACATTGCAAGACCAAAACCGAACTACAACAAGTCCTCCGGCTACACCCAAAAGGAAATAGATGGTCTGGACAACTTACTTTCCGCAGGCTTTTTTGATACGTTTAGGCACTTCTATCCAGATGAGGTTAAGTACTCGTGGTGGAACTACAAGTTCAAGGCCCGAGAAAGAAACGTGGGCTGGCGCATCGACTACTTTCTGGCCAGCGAGCAGATCAAAGACAAAGTGAAAGACTCCCTGATTTACAACGAGCACTTCGGATCAGACCATTGTCCTGTGGCCATCAAGGTAGATTTAGGATAAAATCTGATCGGTTTGGTTACATTTGCGTCCATTAAAAAACGATCAGGATGCAAAAAATTCCCCTTCACGATTTACACATCTCCCTGGGAGGCAAAATGGTGCCATTCGCGGGATTTGAAATGCCTGTGCGCTACTCATCTGATAAAGAAGAGCACATGGCCGTCCGCAATGGTGTGGGCGTGTTTGATGTTTCACACATGGGTGAGTTTGTGGTGAAAGGTGACGGAGCATTGCCACTTCTGCAGTACACTTGCTCAAATGATATTTCCAAAATTGCAATAGGCCAGGCTCAGTATGGCTGTTTGCCAAATGACCAGGGAGGCATAGTCGATGACCTCATAGTCTATAGACGAGCGGAAGCTGAATATATGCTGGTGGTCAATGCATCAAACATAGAAAAAGACTGGGCGTGGATTGCTAAGCATAACAGTTTTGGTGCTGAAATGGAAAACATCTCTGATTCCTTGGCCCTGTTTGCCGTGCAAGGCCCCAAGTCTACCGAAACACTCCAAAAACTGACATCAGAAAATCTGAGCGAAATCAAGTTTTACCATTTCACAGAGGGAGTTTTAGCCGGCAAAGAAATGATCATATCTGCAACTGGATATACCGGAGCAGGCGGATTTGAACTCTATGTCAAAAAGAATGATGCAGAAGCCGTCTGGAAAGATATTTTTGAAGCTGGAGCAGACTTTGACATCAAACCTATAGGCCTGGGAGCGCGGGACACTCTGCGACTGGAAAAAGGCTACTGCCTTTACGGAAATGACATAGACGACTCGACCTCTCCATTAGAAGCCGGATTGGGGTGGGTCACCAAATTCACCAAAGATTTTATCAACTCCGACAATCTGAAAAAGCAGAAGGAGGAAGGTCTGAACCGCAAGTTAATAGCCTTTAAAATGGTGGATAAAGGCATTCCGAGACATGACTATATCATAGTAAACAAGGAAGGTACCGAAATAGGAAAAGTAACATCCGGGAGCATCAGCCCCATGCTCAATATCGGAATTGGGCTTGGCTATGTGAAGGTGGAAAATCACCAGCCTGACAGTGAGATTTTTATTCAGGTAAGGAACAAAACCCTAAAGGCTCTAGTAACCAAACTTCCTTTTGTATAAATGAACACTGTAGAGGTTTGCCTAACGCCAGAATTGATTCATCAATTTGACCTGACCGGGAAAATTGTAGTGGCAGTCGACATCTTTCGTGCCACGTCCTGCATGGTATCAGGCATGGCTACTGGTGTGGAGGCCATCTATCCCGTAGCTGAAGTTGGCGCGTGCTTTGCTCTTGGCAAAGAAGGTAAAGTCATGGCTGGCGAAAGGGGCGGCATAAAGGTAGAAGGATTCAATATTGGAAATTCGCCGTTCGAGTACATGAGCGAAAAAGCCACCAATAAAGAAGTAGCCGTCACAACTACCAATGGCACTCAAGCCATCGCACGTTCAATTGGGGCAGATGAAATATTAATTGGCGCCTTTCTCAACATAGGGGCTCTTGCAGCTCATATCCGCAAATCCAACAAAGACGTAATCATTCACTGTGCCGGATGGAAAGGAACCGTAAATCTGGAAGACACACTTTTTGCTGGTGCTCTTGCTGATAAACTACACAATACGCACGAAATCAGTGGAGATTCGGCTTTTCTCGCCAGAGGCACTTTTGACCTGCACAAAAATGATTTGCTCCTGGCCGCTCAATCAAGCGCTCACGCCAAAAGGCTAAGCAAATTTGGTGTAGAAAAAGACATTGAATTTTGTATGAAACAGGACGAGTTTGAGGTGGTGCCTGCTTACATCGATGGCAAAATCACCAACCTTAGTTAATTCTGAAAAGATGGAGGAATGGCACATTCCGTAATCTCCACATCTTCCCAAACCCCTCCGGTAATGTAAGGCTCGCTGGATTTCCATGCTTCCAGCTCCTCCGCACTACTAAAATCAAAGACCATTACCGAACCCACCATCTTGCCTTGATTCAGCATGGCTACAGCGTATAGCACTTTGCCCTCAGCTTTCATTTTCCCCACACTTTCAAGATGAGCTTGTCTCTGAACTTGTCTTCTTTCGGCGGCATCTTTGCCGTCTCTCCCAATAACCAGATAATTCATGTTTAAAATTTATATTTTGATCCTAACTCCATATCACTCAATTCTATTTCCAGGGCTTTTGTAGATAGCTGAATCTCCCTAAGCGACACTACCAGTGATGAAAGGAAAAGCAGCAATGAAACACCAAAAACCAGTTCACCCGCACGCATCAGCCCAAAGAAAATCAAAACCATGGCTAGCACGCAAAGCAGCAAGCTAGATACGCCTGTTAATTGCATGATCCTGATCAGATGAAGCCTCCCTCGCAGGTTTTTGAGCTGACCTTCCAAAATCCCTTCGGGATTATCCAGATACTTGCGATGAAGCTGCCTGATGATATTAGCAATAGCCAAAAAGCGATTGGTATAGGCCAGTAAAAGCAATGAAATAGCCGGGAATAGCAATGCCGGCGTGGTTAATGAAATTTCCATTAAGCTAATTTGTCGTTTTGTTTGTGACGATCAGCGTCTCGCAGAGTCTTTTTCTCGAGATTCTTCTCAAAAGCTTCTGTTAGGTTTACACCGGTTTGATTCGCCAAACATATCAAAACCCAAAGCACGTCTGCCATCTCATCACCAAGGTCACGATTTTTATCGGACTCCTTGAAGGACTGCTCACCATAAGTGCGCGACATGATCCTGGCCAGCTCACCTACTTCCTCGGTGAGGATGGTCATGTTTGTCAGCTCGTTAAAATAACGTACCCCAATTGTCTTGATCCAGTGATCTACCTTTTCCTGCGCCTCTTCTATTCTCATCTACCTCCCCACGTTTGCGTCTCTGTTCTCATTCAAATGATGAATCTCAAAACCTTCTACGCTGAGTTTTTCCATAAAAAAAGCCAAACGATCATCCTCCGTTCTTTTCAGCGAATCCTGATCAGGATTAAACTCCTGAAAGTGCTCATGCGGAAATTGCTTACCCCGCTCATAGACATCTTTCCAAAACAAAGCCTCATCTACAGTTCCGTCTGAGTTATAATAATACTTGAATTCAGAGGCCACACGATCATCCCGCGAAACGACAACATGTCCAGAAAAAATGGGAGCTCCATTTTCGAAATAAAAATAATCATCACGTTCTACGTGAGGTGTATTCAGAACGCCCACAAGCTTGAGCATGATTCCTTCCATAAGGTAACCTCTGATCTTATAAACAGAGTCACCTTGATGAAAATCGTCCTCCAAGATCTGAACCCTGTGGTTAGCGTCTATATGACGTACCTTTTCATTTATTTCATTGACAAGCGGGCGCTTTTCTCGGCTCACGTCTGAGCAATCCACAAAAAGCAAAATAGATCCGGCGAGAACTCCGTAAAGATTTTTCATGTGTCTAGATTTTCATACAATTTAATCATTTCCCTCATTTTGAGGACTAAGCCCCTGTAAATCAAGGATCGAGCAAACAAGATAACAGTGAATTTAATATTTCACTTTAAAACTCGTGACATCAAATGATCAAGAGCCATAAACTCACCTTTGTCGTGCAGACTGCTTTCCGAACAAAAGTATTCTGACTTTCGTTATCGGAAGCACCTTTCTGCCGTTACTAATTTCACAAAACAAAAGATTATTCTCATGAAAAAACAAGTCTACATTCAAGTATTCGCATTTACAATGCTCATCTGTGCCGCCACCTTTGCAGCGCAAGCTCAGAAGGACAAAAGTAAAAGGCCCAGTCCGCCAGCTCAAGCTACAGCAACTATTAATGGTATTTCCGTCACTATTGACTACAGTCAGCCTTCACTAAAAGGCAGAGACCTCTACAAGCTCACCGAGTCCGGAAAAGTATGGAGAACAGGTGCCAATGAAGCATCGTGGATAGAGGTTTCGGAAGATGTAAAGGTGAATGGCCAAACCCTGAAAAAAGGTAAATATGGATTTTTCACCATCAACAACAAATCCGAGTGGAGCCTCATCTTCAATGAAGTATGGCAGCAATGGGGAGCCTACGATTACGATCCTGCGAAAGATGTCCTGCGAGTCACCGCAGATGCGAAAACCGGAGACACTTCCGTAGAGAAGTTTACCATTGACATTGACGATAGCGGAAAAGCAACTTTGAAATGGGGAGCCACCATCGTGGAATTCTCGATTTCAAAATAGACCTAAAAGACAGAAGCGATCTCAATCAATTCATCAGAACCACTATTGAGATCGCTTCTTGTCACTCCCGGTGGCGGCTTTTTTATAGAATGTTCATGGATTGTTCCTTGATTTTTTCCAGTTCGTCTTTCATACGAACTACGGCCCTTTGGATCACCGCATCATTGGCTTTGGCACCAATGGTATTTATTTCTCTACCTATTTCCTGCGATATGAAACCGAGCTTCTTGCCCTGCGATTCTTTGTCTTGCATTACCTGAAGAAAAAAGTCCAGGTGACCGGCTAGTCTCACCTTCTCTTCTGTAATATCAATCTTCTCTATGTAGTAGATAAGTTCCTGCTCAAAACGATTCTGATCTACCTGCACCTTTTCTTTGATTTCATCAAGGCTCGCCGAGATTCTTTCTTTTATCTGCTTGATTCGCTTATCGTCCTGCTCAGCCACTTCAGCCAGTGCTTCTTTGATCACACTTATATATTGATCCAATTTTTTCTGAAGTGCCGCACCCTCCTGGCTTCTAAATTCATTGCAATTTGTCAGGGCAGTTTCTATGACCTTCACTATACTCTCCCAATCGGCGATTTCAGCACTTTCATCATTGGTGATCACATCTGGTGCCTGAAGAGCTAGCTTAAATACATCCGAAGTATTTGCTCCGACCGCTCCTGCCAAATCCGTAAACTTCTGATAGTAGCTCTTGAATAGGTGATCATTGATCTGTACGGTGGGCTCTTGCAAGTTCACAGGCGCCAGGTCAATCGAAAAGTTGACCTTTCCTCTTCCCAAATGTTTTCCTATTAGATTTCTGATGAATAATTCCTTATCAGAAAGCTCCCTTGGAAGCCGCATGTTGATGTCAAGGAATTTACTGTTGAGTGATCTTATTTCCACCTTTACAAGGTGAGTTTGGGTTGAAACCTCTGCAGCTCCAAAACCCGTCATAGATAAAAGCATCCGCAAATTTAGAAATCTAATCCAATAGTAAGGTAAATACGAGTAGAACCCACTTTATAATCCTGAATAGGCTTGGCTACATCCAGCTTGAGGTAGTAGCCCAAGAAGACTGTCCTGAGGCCCCAGCCATAACCAGCGAGCCACGGGTTTTGAAAGCTGGCTATCTCCGCACTAAATGGTAAAGCGGATCCATTATCCTCGCTAGGTTTGTACGTTTTAGTGATGACCACATCATTGAATATTGGGGATTTTCCGCTCCAGGCAGATCCAAAATCATAGAAACCAATGAGCTGAAAGTTCCTCAGAAAATTGGAGGTAATAGGTGCCCTTGAAAAATATCTGAACAGCGGCACTCTCAACTCTGCATTGAAAACCAATGCATTGGAACCATAGGCTTCATTCAGATCGAACCCCCTCAAGTTTGTCACAAACTCCGTGAAAAGGATGTTGGAATTATCCTTATAGTTGAGGTATGTAGCGTCCTCATTGCTGTCTAGAATCTCAAGCGGATCGTTCGTGCCCTGAGATGCTTGCTGCTGGAATATCCAGTTTTGCATTCCCCCGATCATGAAATTTTGAGGATTGTTACCTACAGAACGCCCATAATACAAACGGCCTGCCAACGTAATTTCTTTGTGCAATTTTTGATAATGTCTGAGATCAGCAACAATGCGGCTAAAGTTCCGCTCAGGGTTTTTGAAAGAGTAGTAATTGGTATATTCAATTTTTCCCTTAGTCCCCTGGTAAATATTGAACCCTCTCTCAATGGTGTTGTCAAGGATCATGGCACCCTTTCCTCCAAAGAAAGTTACGGTCTTGTCTGGAGCAAAGTCTGCTGCGTCTGGACTCCCTATCACATAGTCACTTTGCAGGTTTTCGAAGTTAGTAATCGCCACGATAGGTGCTACTTCCAGCCTGAAGGTATTTGACAAAGGCAAAGCGGCGGCCAGTTCGATTTTGCTCAATGTATATTTTTGCCGTGGCTCCTGATCTGTTTCCGCTCCTTTAAACAAATAGACTCTGCGGTCCATTCTCAGCCTGAAGTCCATCCAATATTTGAGATAGTCATATTCGGCATATATATCACCACTGGTGAAATCTGTAGTAACGAGCACCCCTCCTGTTAGCCTGTGATTTTCTAATATATCACTGATCTCTGACTCCAAAAGAAACGAAAAGCCTCTGATAGGATCCACCGCCGCGGAGGTCACAAGGTTGCTGAAACTAAACCGGGGCTCATAGCCAATAGGCCCCAGCACTCGCGATTTGCGCTCAAATTTTCGATAATTGGAGAAAAAGGATTCCGGTCGGTATGCCGGTTTTTTCTCATCTTCAAACTCATAGTTGTCAATGTCGATAAAATCATCTTCTTCTTCTGAAATGAGGTTTTCTTCAACACCATCGTCGGCAATGCTGTCGGCATCCGAGAAGAAGAACGCATCGGGCAGGAGCAGAGAATCAGCTCCTGAAAATTCATCCTCAACAATAATTGGCTCAGAGATTTGTTCCGCTTTTACGCTGATTTTGGGTAGCCTGCTCACCACAAATCGAGCTTGTTCCAGTCTCTTTCTTGCAGTTTGTGGCGTGAATGTCTGTGTATTCAAATCAGCCTGATTGTCAACAAATACGCGCTCACGCCCATTTTCGAGCATAACATAGGCAATGTCGTCCGCACCTGCTGAAATATCGTAATCCCGAACGTTGTATTGATAATTGCTGACCTGAATAAATGTAGAGTCTTGTAAACTGTACTTGTAAATATTATTAAGCCCTTTTTGATCACTCAAATAATAGAAGGTCTGCCGGTCTTTTGGGATTGGCTTCAGGTCCTTGCTAAAGGTATTTGTCAGCCTGACAAACTCATGTGTGGTAGTATCCAGGTTGTAAATAAAGAGGTTGTAAACATTGCCAATGTCCTTGAGTTTGACGTCAGAAACTTTTACTGAATCCGTCACCCTATTGGAACTGAACACCACGGCGGCACTGCCCGGAACAAACGCCGGATCCAAATCATCAAAATGATCATCTGTAATGCGCTTCAGCGCATTTCTTCTCATGCTTACCAGGAAGAGGTCATTCTTGCCATCCACATCACCACTAATCACGGCCAGTTTACCATTGTCATTGAAAGAAAAACTCTCTATCTGATTGAATCGTGTCAGGGGCTTTTGAAGTCTTTGGCCAGTGGCCAGATCGTAGGTAGCCAGATATAGATAGCCTCTTTTGAAGTATAGTACGCCCAGCGTGTGATCATTTTGCCAATCGATCAGGGGAAGGTTATAATCAATCTCCTGGCCATTGACCAAATATCCTCCATCCATTACCCGTGTTTGTTTTCCTGTCGTGAGATCAGCGACGATCACTTCATACTTACCATTTTTATGATAAGTGTACGCCGCTTTGTCTCCCGTTGCATTCATTTCGGTATGGCCGATGTGCACATTCGGATTTCTGTATGATGCTACTTCTTCATTTTCTTCAGGCACTCTGTAGCTCTTGGCAATCTCCTGACTTTGAACCTGATAGTACTCCCTCCAGTCTTTTAGCAGCTGCTTAAAATCGATACCAAGGGTGCTGGCTATACTATTTTCTTCATTTCTGATGATTCGGGTCAGGTTTAGAATATTTGAAATGTTTCCTTCCCCGTATTTGATAGCAATGAAATTCCATATTGACTGCCCCACGAGAGCGGCATCCTCACCCTGCAGTTTTAAGTTTCTGTTTATTTTTTTTCTCGATAGATAATCCCTCACATAATCATCCATTTCTTCTGACCAGCCGTATGCCAGATACCTCGATGCACCACCAATAAACCACTCAGGAAGAGCCAATAGGTAGGAGTTTTGGAAAATCTCAGCCAGACTACCCCCAAACATCATATCGTTGATGAGGATCTCGGCCAGCTTCTCTACCATCTTCTGCTTAAACGCCAATGCACTACCCGGGTGAGCAAGCTCTACCTGAAGTTTTACAAAATCGGTTTTGCCTCCAATCGTAAACACATCTCCACCAACTCCTATGTTGCTCTGCTGGATGTCCTGAACGGAGTTGTAGATGAAAATCTTCGTTTTGGTGTAGGGCGCATAGCCAAGAATATCTGTAATCTCAACAAACTCCTCCTCCAAAAAATCCAGAGCCTGAAGCGCATACTTATGACCGCCGGAGTAATAGTAAACCTCGAAATTATTGGTGGAGTAAAAGTACCAGTCGAACTTCTTATACTGAATGCGGTTTTGACCGAACTCGGTATAGTAATACTGGGCCGATGCTGAAAAAGCAAAACCTAGAATTAACCCTATCGAAACCAGAACTCTCTTCATATAAATCATTTCTCCACTCTGCGAAGATCAACCTCCGGGTAAAGATGTCCATTACCTAACAAGTAATTTACAAACTGGGTTGCAAAAAAAGGAACTAAGGAAACGCCTTTTGTTCCAAAACCATTAAACACTCCTATTTGTTGTTGCGAACCGAGCAGGCCAATAAAAGGTCTTCGATCAAATGTGGCCGGTCGTACTCCCGCGGTATGATCCACAATCTCAAAATCCTTTTTATAAATTTTTGCAAGTCGCTCTGTTATATTTTTTTTTCCCGCCTCAGTGGGTTCATGATCTAGCCGTGCATGATCATACGTTGACCCTACCTTGAAAAAACCTTCTTTTGGCAGAATAAAAACACCCCTGTTTACAATTCGTTCCCCAGACAATGCAGTTCTGATTTTGAGCAACTCGCCTTTCACAGGCTTGAATGGGAGATGGCTCGTCAGTGGATTGCTTGTGGCATCTGGCCCTTCGCAAAACACAACGCAATTTGCTTCGAAATTCTTATACCTGACACCCGATTCCAATTGCTCCAGCTGTTCATATTCAAACACCTCGGAGGCATACTCTCCCCTACTTTCAAAGTGTTTTCTTGCCTGCTGTATCAAAACAGGCAAATCAACTGAGCCCGACCGCTGCAACTCCAGCCCACCAAATGGATCTTCCACTCCGTCAATTCCCAAAGATGCGTGGTGCAAGTTTTTAATGTATTGACTAAACTCATCCGTTGCGGCTTTTCCCTGCCAGTCATTTTGTTCTTCTATGCTGAAAAATGGCCTATAAATGGGTTTTGGGAAAAGGAAAGAAGCTGAAAGCTCTTTTTCAAGATCAGCGTAATAGGTTTCCAGTGTCGGAAAAATTTCATCGGCCAGCCAGGTTTTTACCATCTGCCTCCCCGTAATGGGGTTATAAAGCCCTCCGGCCTTATTCGAAGAAGTGTTTTCTGTTTCTTTGTTGAGTACGAAAATACTTTGTCCGGACTTCTTCAACTCCCAGGCCAGCAATGTTCCGGCAATTCCCTGCCCTACAATGAGATAATCAACTTTCTTCAAGACTCGCTTATTTTGCACAAATTTGCAGGAATTCAGATTGCTACAAACGACATGAAAATTAAATCTTTCGTATTTAACCCTTTTTATGAAAACACCTATCTCCTGATAGGAGATAAAAATGAGTGCATCATCATAGATCCGGGGTGCTACGAGAAACATGAACGTGATGAAATCATTGGGTTTATTGAAAGCGAAAACCTGAAAGTCAAGTTCATATTAAATACGCATTGTCACATAGATCATGTTTTGGGCAATTATTATCTCAAGGATCATTTTGGCTGTGAATTGTGGATTCCTGAAAACGAGGTTGCTAACTACGAAGCAGTATCTGCCTATAGCCCACAATGGGGCATTCAGCAATACACGAAAGGCGAACCCGACAGATTGATTAAGGAAGGCGAAACTATTGAGATAAGAGGCATCACGCTGCGGGTATTGGAAGCTCCGGGTCACTCTCCGGGACATCAGGTTTTTTACAGCAAAACCGACAGTATCCTAATTGGCGGTGATGTTTTGTTTAAGCAAAGTATAGGTCGGACGGATTTGCCAGGAGGAGATCACCAGCAGTTGCTACAGAACATCCGCGAAAAACTTTATACACTACCCGACGAAACAACGGTTTTCCCCGGCCATGGACCTGAAACCACCATAGGTTTTGAAAAGATTAACAACCCATTTGTAAAAGCCTGATGAAAAAGCACATCCCAAATTTAATAACCTGTCTGAATCTCATAGTTGGGGTTTTGGGGTGTATTTCGATTGTGAAAGGTGACCTCTGGAATGCCATCTATTTCGTACTCATCGCCGCTTTATTTGACTTTTTTGATGGATTTGCCGCAAGGTTGTTACACGTAAAATCTAATATAGGCAAGCAACTAGACTCGCTGGCCGATATGATCTCTTTTGGTTTATTGCCGGCTCTTTACATGCAGGGAACCATCGCCACGAGCGACCTATCTCCACTTACACTATCTTATCTGGGCATTTTGATTGCTCCGTTTTCGGCAATCAGGCTGGCAAAATTCAATGTGGACACACGTCAGGAAAATCAGTTTCTGGGGCTGCCAACTCCGGCCAACGCCATCATGATTACTTCACTCACATTTATTCCATATACCATCCCAGGCTGGGGGCTGCTTATCATAACATTTGCTTCATGCGCTTTGATGGTGGCCAGCATACCTATGATCGCGTTGAAGTTTCAAAACTATGGATTCAAGGAAAACATATTCCGCTATCTGATCCTGCTGATTGGGGTAGTAGCATTGGTTATTCATGGCATTTCGGGTATTGTGATTATCATCCCAGCATATATCGTTTTATCAATAATCGGGAATTTTGTATCTCAAAAACCCGTTTAAGTAATTTTGACTCGCAAGACTCGTTGAGATGTTGTCATGAATCTAAAAGCCTGTTATATAGCCTTAATGCTTGGTGCCTCCACTGTTTGTGCAGGACAAAGCGTGCTGTCCGCTGGCAACTGGTATAAACTTGGGGTCACGGAAGATGGGGTTTATAAGATTGACAAAAACTTCCTTTCCAATGAGTTGGGCATTAGTTCTGACGCTATCAACCCCAAATCTGTCAAGATATATGGGAAAGGTGGAGCGATGCTTCCGCAGGAGAATGATATCTTCCGGTCTTCGGACCCTCTTCAAAATGCCATTTATGCCTTTGGTGAGTCCGATGACTCTTTAGATGACGGTGACTATTTCCTTTTTTATGGTCAGAGCCCACATACAGCCCAATTACTCTCAAATGGTTCGGTAGATCACCAAAACAACTATTACTCCGACACGACCTACTACTTTCTCACCTATGGCGGGGAGGATGGTTTGAGAATCGCAAACAAGGCCAACCCGACAACCTCAGGCACGATTGTAAGCTCATTTCATGACTTCATCATAAACGCCCCTGACGAGCAAAACATTCTAAACTCTGGGCGAGAGTGGTACAGCCTACCCTATACCACCGCTTTTGGAAACAAAACGGAGCAGTCCTTCACTTACAATGTCCCCGGCATAGGCGACTCAATAGGTGCAGAAATCAAACTGTTGGGTGCCTCACTATTTGCTGCAAGTTTCGATGTTTTGCTAAATATGACAGAAGCTGTAAATGTTCAAGTCAAGGCGATTTCATCCAACACGTATACCGATAGAGCCTACGAATACCCCGTTTTTCTTTCTCAAGAAAACAATGCAGCCGAAGACCTGAGGTTGGATATCATTTTCAATGAAAACAGAGTGAATGGCCAGACAAGCCAGGGGCACCTTGACTATTTTGTGCTGGGGTTTGAGAGAAGTCTTGCTTTATTCGATGGACTAACGCTTTTTAGAAATAGGAAAATTGTAAACCAAAATGCGACCTACAATATCAACATCGGGGACGCCAATGATTTTTTAGTTTGGAATATTAATAACCCGACAATTCCTCAAAATCAGCTCTATACCACCTCAGCCTCCACGGCAACTTTCAACCAATTGGCCAGCAGCCAAATAGAAGAATACGTGATATTTGACCTTTCTGCGGCCAAAACTCCCGAAGCTTTTGGTAAGATTCAGAACCAAAACATCAAATCCAACATCTCCGCGGATGGCATAATCGTCTGTGCTCCGCAGTTTCTACCTGAAGCGCAACGACTAGCTGACTTTCATCAAACCAATGATGGGCTAAGCATTGAGATTGTAACTCCGCAGCAGATCTACAACGAGTTTTCGTCAGGCATGCAAGATATTACTGCTATCAGGGATTATTTCAGGTATGTGTGGATCAATGGAGGTAAAAAATTGAAATATGGGCTGCTATTCGGTGACGGCTCCTACGACTACCGATGGCTCAATAAACGACATCCAAACAAAGCCTATAACTCACTTCCTGATCACAATTTTGTCCCCGTTTATGAATCAAGAGAATCGTTGCATAAGCTATTCAGTCATTCATCCGATGATTTTTTTGGTTTCCTTGAAGACGATGAAGGAGATTGGTACGAGGGGGATCAGACCAGTACGGGCACGCCCATCCAAAGCACCGTGCATGACCACACCCTTGATATTGGCATAGGCCGAATCCCTGTGAGAACGATAGAGCAAGCTGAAGATGTGGTAAACAAAATTATCAGATACAAAACGCCAAATGACTACACATTAGGTAAATGGCGAACTCAGGTAGCCTATCTGGCCGATGATGGTGATGGTAATCAACACATGGAGGATGTGGAATACATGAATGATATTTTGGAGGATGAGAGTCCTGAATACAATTCCACGAGATTGTACATTGACAATTTTGATCAAATAGGAGAAGATCAGGAGAGCCCTGACCTGGTTCGTGCCATAAACGAACGGCTGCAAGAGGGAGTGCTCGTCATGGACTATCTGGGCCATGGAGGCTATAATGTTTTGATGCAGGAGGAAATAATAGATATGTCACTGATCTCGGAGCTGAGCAACAGACACAAACTGCCACTTTTCGTCACTGCCACTTGTAATTTCGGGGTTTATGACGATCCATCAAAAGTTTCGGGAGCAGAAGAATTTCTGCTTCACCCAAATGGAGGGGCCATCGCTCTACTCACAACAACAAGGGCAGTATATGCGAGTACCAATAGGCTTGTGAATGCTGCTTTTCACGAAAGTGTATTCCTGCGAGAAAATGGAAAACACCTGAGGTTAGGTGACGTGATTCGACTCACAAAAAATAACAGCCTCAGCGGTCCGATCAACAGAAATTTTGCCTTGCTCGGAGACCCGATGCTTACCCTCAACTATCCTCAATATGAGATCAAATTTGACGACCTGGACACAGAATTGGATACCCTCAGCGCATTGGAAACGGTGACCATCACAGGAAAGGTCTATGACAACACTGCCGTGTTAGAAACTTTCAACGGAACCGCCACTATCACACTTTGGGACATCCCTAGAGAAAAGCTAACCAAAGGACTGGACAACCCGGAGCAACCTAAGAAAGGTCTGCCCGGAGAAGTGAATGACCCATTTGAATATCAGGAACAAGACAATGCACTTTACCGAGGTGATGTGAGCGTCACGTCGGGAGTATTCGAAGCAACTTTTGTGATGCCAAAAAACTCATCATATAAATATGAAAAAGGTCGCCTGACGGCTTATGCCATCAGCGAGGAGTCCATGATTGATGCATCCGGGGCAAGTAGAAATGTAGTTTTGGGCGGTACCGCTTCAGCGGAGGCAGACGACACACCCCCTGTTATCGTAGAGACTTATATAAATGAGCCAGACTTCAACAACGGAGATATCGTGGGACCAAGTAGCTTATTTGTAGCGCGCGTATCTGATGAAAGTGGCATCAACATCAGTTCTAATGGATTCAATCAAAGCCTCACACTCACACTAAATGATACGCTCATAATCTCTCTAAACGATTATTACACTGCCACTAAGGACGACTACACCTCGGGTAGCATTGTCTATCCCATCAAGAATTTTGACAAAGGCACATACAAAGGGCAACTAAAAATCTGGGACACACACAATAATTATAGCACTAAGTATGTTGAGTTTAAAGTATCTGACCAACCTAAAATCAGATTGTTTAACGCAATGAACTACCCCAACCCGGTTTCGGATTCTGGGGAGACAACATTCACCTTTAAGCACGACAGACAGGGCGAAGCACTCGTTGTGAAAATCTCTGTGTATGATTTAATGGGAAGCAAGGCCAGCGAATGGATTTATGAGCTAGATGATGTAACTGACACTGTTGACAATTTGACCCGATTATTGACCAATCAGAATGGGGAAAGACTCGATAAGGGTGTGTATTTTTATAAATTACAAGTAACCAGCACCTTAGACGGAGCAAGCAATCAAGTCATCAACAGGCTCATAATCAATAATTAAATTATCTTTGCAGACTTTTTAATCTTCAAAAGAGAATGAAAATACGTCTTATACAGACTTTACTAGTACTAGCCTTTGGCACCCCTGTTGGTGTTCTTGCTCAGTCATCGAACAATCAGAAAATCACTGGTCAGGACGACAACCGAAATCCGATCACTGTGGCCGTGCCATTTGTGAGTTTCGCACCGGATAGTCGTGGTTCAGCCATGGGAGATGCAGGTGTGGCCTCCAGCCCCGATGTGTATAGCTCTCACTGGAACAGCGCCAAGCTGGCTTTTATAGAAAACGATCTGGGTGTCTCATTTTCATACTCTCCATGGTTAGGTAAGATCGTCAATGACATGTCGCTCAACTACCTGACTTTTTATAAAAAGATTGATAGAATTCAGACATTTGGTGCTTCATTCAGGTACTTTGATTTGGGTGAAATTCAACTAACCGACGAAAACGGCGAGCGACTCAATATCGAAAACCCCAATGAACTGGCTGTAGATGCTACATACTCTCGAAAGTTGACTGACAACATGTCAATGGGGGTTTCGACCCGATTTATCTGGTCAAATATTGCTGGTAATATTAGCGGTGCGCCGGACGCAAAAGCCGGAACCAGTGTGGCCGTAGATATTGGCTGGTACTACACCAAGCCCATCGTGTTCTCGGGAACGGACTCAGAACTTTCCTTTGGAGCCAACATCTCTAACTTCGGACAGAAGGTGAATTACAGCAATGAAAGCAACGAGGATTTTATCCCAGGCAACCTGAGAATAGGTACTGCTTTTAAAACCAATATAGACCCTTACAACTCTATCACCCTGATGATAGACGCAAATAAACTTTTGGTTCCTACTCCTCCCATTTATGAATTAGATGAGGACGGAAACCCTATTCCTGATCCGGCTACCGGAGGTTTTCAGATAGCTCCGGGTGGAGGAAAAGACCCAAATCGAACGTTATTAAGTGGCACATTTGGTTCATTTACCGATGCACCTAATGGTTTTTCTGAAGAGCTGCAGGAACTGATGTTTTCTTTTGGAGCGGAATACCTTTATCAGGAAAAGTTTGCCGTGCGAGTAGGGTATTTTACAGAGCACAGAAACAAAGGAAATAGAAAATACTTCACCGCAGGTGTTGGTCTTAAGTACCAGGTTTTCGGGTTTGATTTTTCCTACCTCGTTCCTCAGCAAAAGGATCACCCTTTGGCAGAAACACTCCGTTTGTCGTTCCAGTTTAACATGGATCAAACCGAATCATAAATCGGCACATGCTCGACAGGACGGCAGCACCTCCATCAGACAAAATAGCAAAACCGAATTTTCCTGAAGCACAAACCATCAGTGGTGCGCAAGGAATAGATTTGGTTGTTTTAGAACAGCAGGCACAACCTGTGATCATGCTCGATATCGTGATTCCTGTTGGCCGGTTTTCAGAAACTGTTTCTGGCATCAGCTATCTGGCCGGCAAAATGCTACTCGAAGGTACGGGTAAAAAATCCAGCGCTGAGATAGCCAATGAAATCGACTTTCATGGCAGCCACCTGGAGATCACACCTACGCTGGATCATCTATATATCCGACTGTACTGCCTCAAAAAGTTTTTCTCCAATCAGGCAACTTTGCTTTTCCAGCTACTCGCCGATTCCATTTTCCCCGAGAAAGAATTTGAGAAACTAAAAACCATAAGATCTCAGCAAATCAAGCAGCAACATGCCAAAACCAATGCTTTTGCTGGACTGAAGTTTAGGGAAACGATTTTTGGTGCCGGTCACCCGTACGGCAAGTTGGTGACACTTAAGGACGTGGAGGGCACATCACTGGATCAAGTCAAAGCTTTTTTCAGTGAGCAATTCAAGGTTCGTCCTACTGTTTTCATGGCGGGAGCTGTGGGCCCTGAGGAACTCAGTATTGTCAATGACAGATTATCCAAATTTGAGTTTATAGCACCGAAGAAGCCAACCTCTCCAAATCTTCCCGGCAATCAAAACTTAAATATCACGTGGGACAATTCGGTACAATCAAGCATCCGGTTTGGATCAGCCACCATCAATAAGTCTCACGCAGACATACACAAACTCAAAATTACAAATGAGCTGTTAGGAGGGTTCTTCGGGTCAAGGCTAATGAAAAACATCCGTGAGGAAAAGGGCTTGACTTATGGTATCAGTTCTAACATTGTCCATTTGCAGCATGGATCATACTGGGTGATCGGGACGGACGTACTCAAGGAAAAAGTAGGCCTGGCAGTGGATGAGATTAAAAACGAAATCTACAAGCTGCAGCAGACACCACCAACCGAGGAAGAATTAGCCTTGCTCAAAAACCACTTAAAAGGAAAGTGGCTGATGTCGTTTGATTCTTGCTTCAACTCTATGCAGATAATAACAGGAAATTACCTTTCAGGACTTAACAATCAGTTTTGGCTTGATTTTATGCAGACCGTAGATCAAATCTCAGCTGAAGATATTTCAGACACATTAACCAAACACATTGACCCTTCGAGCGCGTCGAGTGTGGTTGTGGGATAATTAATTCTCCCTGGTTTTTAGGAAAAGGGTATAATCACCTACTATCTCAATGTCGGCGTACGCAAACGGGTGTATGGAGAACCCTTTGTAATCCAGTACGCCTTTTTTTCCGTACCGCTTAGCTACCACCGCCCCTCCGGGAGTATCCTCTAGGCTTTCAAAAATAGGAGACAAGATAATTGCACCTTCTGCATTGACCAGTCCGTAATTGTCATCAAAGTCAACCACCACAAAATTGCCGGTAGGCTGTCTTTCTATACTTTTCCATTCTACATCCACTATTTCATTTCCCCCCTTGTTGACAATCCCGTACTGATCATGAATCCTCACTACAGCCAGGCCATCCTCAAAATCACCAACCTCATTGTAAAAAGGCTGGACAGTCAACTGTTCCTTTTTATCGACAAACCCCCATTTGCCAATGAGTCTGATGGCGGCCAACCCATCAGAAAAAGGTCTGGCATCATCATATCGATTGGCTATTCGCAGACGCCCCTCTTCATCAACAAAGCCATATTGATCGGCCTTTCTGACGACAAACCACTCCCCATCATAGGACAACACATCCTGAATCCTGTCCTCCAGACCGACGATTAGGTTGCCTTTTGGGTCAAACAACTGGACAAAAGCATCTTTTCTCGCCAAAATATAATGCTCAAGAGTAGTGATGGTATCATAGGCCGGCTCTACTACGAAACCAGAATTGAGCACCGCACCCCATCCGCTTTCTTCTTTTATCATGAGCAAATCTTCGCCACTAACATGGCCGGTAGTTTGATGAATCAAAACCCCGTCTGCTGAAAAAATCTTCTGAGAATGACCCTTGGTGGCAACATACAATCCACCAACCGATCTTATCTTATCATAGTCGGGCGATATCGGGTACTGACCATGAAAATCCGCCACTCCCCAATGCCCCACATATTTGATAATAAACTGGTCGTCGCGAACTCCCAATTTCAGATGGTCGTAACGAAAGTTGACAATCATTTTACCATCAAAATCCATCCAACCCCAGTACCCATGGTTTCTCACAGCCACCTTTCTATCCACACTGCCCAAAACCTGACCGAAAGTCTTATCATTAAGCTTTCGCCCGAAATAGTTGTAGACGTCCCACCTTTTCCCATTTTGGGCATACAAGTAATTCTGGTCTATGCGGATAAAATCCTGATTTTGAAGCACACTTTCGCCCGATTCTTTAAAAGCACTCCATTTCAGCGTTTTGGTGTTTTGGGTTATCAGGTAACCTCTGTGCGTATCCATCAAAACATTTTCTGAATTGTCGAAAATTCGATCTGCAGATAGTTTTAACAGGTGCTGGGTCTCATTGACATGGGCTGTCCACGTATCATTTCCATTTTTTTTAAGTGAGTCGCAAGCTACTCTGGTGTTGGTTTCCGACTCTCCATGAAATATCCTCCACTCGTTAAACTTAGTGGGCTGGTCTGCAGACAAGTTCTTATAATTAACCTTATGCCTCACGCTTCCATCTGAGTTTACAAAACCGTACTTGCCTTCTCTCATCACGAGAAAGCCCTCCTTAGAGTGGGTTACGCTATCCAGCCAAAAATCAAAAATAGCATCTCCCTGCAAATCAAAAAGCTTCTTTTTGTCACCATGCTCACCTAATATCAGGTCTCCCAACATGTTGATCTGAGTAAATGCGCTAGGAAGAACTTCGCGCTGTTCCCCGTCTATCAGCCCATAAAACACCGACCTATTTGCATATTGAGAAACCACCATCATGTCGTCATGAAAATGATCGATAGAGAAGTGATTGAAGTCAACTATCACTTGTCCTCTATTATTGATGATTCCATAAAAAAGGTGATTGCTGAACTTTCCCTTTATGGCAGCTTTTACTTTGCCCAGTGCATAAGGCTCAAGTATGGTGAATTGCGGAGAAGTGAGCTTTTTGTTTTTAAGTGAAACGAGCCCCCACTTTTCGTTTTCGAGATATCCAATTACATCTCCAAGTACCTCGGTTGTCTCATCGGACCACCCGATGGCATCATACACCGGCGGGATAATGACCTCACCCTCAGCGTTTGCCAGCCCCTCAAAATGGCCCGACTTTATGATACGCCATTGATCACTCTTGAGGGCACGCAAACTTCCTCCTGCTGTCAGGAACACCAACAAGATCAAGCAACGCAATAGTATATTGGAATTAGTCAGCCTTTTGTTGAGTTTCTTTCTCAAGGTTGAATAGGTCGTTGAGAACTTCAACTAAGGTTTCGGCTTCACCTCTTTTGCAAGCAGCCTTTAGCTGTAGCACGGGAAGCTTCATTACTTTTTGGATGATGCCTTTGGTAGCTTTATCCAAGATGGCGGCCTCCTTTTCTCCCAATCCGGACAGATAGCGAGCCATTTCTTCTTTTCTTATATCTTCCAAAGCATTTTTCAGCTTCTTAATCGTAGGGGACACTTCCATCTCCTGTGTCCAGTTTTGAAGATCCGCTATAGATTCTTCGATAATCCCTTTCACTGCTGGTAGTGCTTCTCTTCGCCTGCCCAAAGCCTCTGAGGCTTTCTGATCAAGCTGATCCACATTATAGAGTAAGATCCCTCCTGCAGCTTCAACCGACTCATCTATGCTTCTCGGCACAGACAAATCAATCAACAATTTTGGGGTTCCATTGGCACCCAGGTAATCATTGGTTACCACTGGTCTTTCCGCTCTTATAGCCGAAACAACCACGCTAGCAGATCTGATTTCGTCTTTAAGATCATCAAACAGACCCACCTCATAACCAAATTCAGCAGCCAGCGTCTCAGCTGTGCTTTTGGTCCTATTCACAACCCGCACCTTTGCGTCAACACCCTTCAGGTTCTCTGCTACGGTTCTCCCAATTTCTCCGAGACCCATAATCAGAATAGTCGGCTCCACAAATCCGGCAATATATTGCTTGATAATATCTACTGAAACAGAAGCGGTGGAAGCATTACCATCGCGAAGTTCGGTCTCCTGAACCACGCGCTTGTTGGTATAAAATATGGAGTGAAGCAATCTGTGCAAAAATGGACCAGCTACGCCCTCATCTGCTGACCACTGATACGCATTTTTTACTTGATTGGTGATCTGAATATCTCCAAGCACCATGGAGTCAACTCCAAGCGCAACCTCATAAAGGTGTCTGATGGTTTCCTCTCCTTGATTTTCACCAAAGTGATCTTCTGACTTTATTTTCAGGTTATGATGAATGTCAATAAGCGAACAAAGTTCTGATTTGAGGGAAGTTTCAGCTACATAATACAACTCAGTACGGTTGCACGTTGATAGCACCAAAAGCTCATTCAGACCCAGCACCTCTTTGCAACGAGCAATGAACATACGAGTGCCGACTTCACTAAATGTGACTCGCTCCCGCAGATCAATATCTGCCGTTTTATATGAAATACCTATGGATTTAAACCTATTCACTTATTACTTTTAGGTAAAGGATTGCAAAAATAAAACAGTCGTGGTTTAATTCATCATGACTAATGTCATAATTTCAAATAATCCTTCAGTATGAAATTACTCAAAAATTGGCTAATGGAGTCATTTGGCTTCACCAGAACGGAGATGAACGGCACCTGGCTGCTTATCGCCCTAATTGTTGTCTTTGCAGTAGTTCCTCGTGTGTACATAAATGCTCGATATGCCAAAAAGGAAATACCTAACCAAGATCGTGCAGAGCTAGCGGCCTGGGCTAGCAAAATCCAAAGTGCAATCACTATCAAAGAAGAGAAAAAACGCGCTTATCGTTCCAAGTCAACTTTTGAAAACAAAAAGTCAAATTCAAATCCAACGTACAAAAACGACTACAGGCTGGCATACTCCGACAAGGAAAAAACAAAAACGGACACAAAGCTAGATTACAAAAAGAAATATGCGCCGGCGTATACTGCTGAAAGTAAACTCGACCTGAACCGTGCTACGGCTACACAACTGCAAAAAATTAAGGGGATTGGGCCTGTGCTCTCAGAGCGAATTGTAAAATATAGAGATTATCTGGGCGGGTTTGCTTCATATGATCAGATCCGAGAAGTATATGGCTTAAAACCAGAAGTGGTAGAAAAGCTATCAGAGATCACGTTTGTCGAGGGTGACATAATTTCAATCGAACTCAACACAGATTCCATCAAACTTCTGGCTGCTCATCCTTATATTGATTACAAATTGGCCAGATCAATCATCAATTATCGCAAGGTTCACGGCAACTATACAGCCCCAGAGGAGTTATTATCACTGAAGTTGATGACAGATAGTCTCTATCAAAAATTATATCCCTATATTTCTAAAAGTCAGTAAACTCTGAATGGAGAAAATACTTCAGTCATATTTAAGAAGGCTCACAAACCTCTCGAGCAACAACCGATCTCTGCTTTTCCTTAGGTTGATCTCCGATCAATCCATTGACCTGCATGAGTTTGACCATACGCTCAACGACCCAAGCTTCAATGTGATAGAGCAACTGATAGGGCAGAAAAGCAAAATACCACTGCTCAATGAGATTGATACGCATGACGATAAAGCCAACAAGACATCTCAGAAACTTAAGAAAATTGATCGGATTGAAAAGTTTATTTATCAGGAGCGTGGGGCTCGAGACCTTTATGTAGGCTGGCCGTTCGTTAGGGGAAAATTTGGAGACAATACATTGGTGAGGGCTCCTCTTATATTCTTCCCCGTACATCTCCACCTGGAGGACAATAAATGGTACCTGAAGCAACGAGAAGATGTAAACATCACTTTCAACAAGACCTTTCTACTGGCCTACGCTTACTACAACAAAGTTTCGCTTGCAGATGACCTCATTGAGCGAACGCTCAATGATCTGGATGATGACGCCATGGTATTCCGAACCAGGCTTTACGAAGTGCTAAAGTCCAGCAACCTTGAGATTAACTTCAATCAGGAAAATTTCCTGGACAAGCTTTCTCCTTTTAAAAACTTCAAAAAATCAGAACTCGAGGAGTCTGAAAAAACCGGTAATTTAAAACTCTATCCAGAAGCTGTTTTGGGTATCTTCCCGCAAGCAGGGTCGTACTTGGTTCCGGATTATGTCAAACTGCTGGAGGAGGATGGTGTGAAAGATATTTCAGATTTTTTCGTGGAGCGAAAAAAAGACAATCCTGAAGACGAGAGCAAAGCGAAGTTTTCTGATAAGGTAAAAGAGGAAACTACATTTACCCCTTTTGCTACTGATGCCTCTCAGGAACGAGCCATCCAGCTCATCAAAAAAGGCAACTCGCTGGTGGTTCAGGGGCCTCCGGGAACCGGGAAATCACAGCTCATCAGCAATCTAATATGCGACTATATTGCCCGAGGCAAGAACGTCTTATTGGTTTGCCAAAAAAAGGCTGCCCTGGATGTGGTCTATAACCGACTCAAGTCAAAAGCCATGCATGACTTTGTGGGATTGGTGCATGATTTTAAGAATGACAGGAAAGACATTTTTGAACAGATAGCCAGACAAGTTGACAATGTTGATAGCTACAAGCAAAAAAACAATGGACTTGACGCCATCTACCTGGAGCGAACATTTCAGCAATCCAGCAGAAAAATAGATCAAGTTGTAGAAGAACTGGATGATTTCAAAAAAGCACTGTATGATGAATCGGAATGCGGAAAATCTGCTAAGGAGCTTTACCTGATCTCCAATCCAGAGAATAAGTTTATTCCTCTCAATCAAGAGTATCGGCAATTTCATTACAACAGGATGCCGAAATTCACGCAGCAGCTCAAACAATACCTTGACTACCACGACCGCTTCGGGGATGAGGACAATTTCTGGTCGCTGAGGCCGGACTATAGCTCGTTTGGTGCTTCTGAACTAAACATTCTAAAGGATATTTTAGGGGAAACCCGAAACTTCCAAAATCAACTCAAAGAAGAATCGAGTGCTTTTCTGAGTTCCCCAATGGACTATGAAACATGCCTGCACTTTCTCACTCACAAGGAGAGCATAGAGCAGCTTGCCATAAACCTGGACAATGAACTGGTATTTCAGTACTACCAGCTCATGCAGTCAAACGAAACCGAACGTCCGCCGTGGTTATCCGAACTTGAAAAAGTCACTTTACAGTGCTTCAAAGGTGCAGGGGTAGAAAAGTCTCTGCATTCTAAAGATTTGGGTCGCTTTCAGGAAGCACTGGAAAGTGCCATAAAGGCCAGAAAAGGACTGTTTCGCTGGCTCAAGTGGCGACTTTTTTCTAAAGACAAAATTTTCGTCACTCGTGTATTGGTCGCCAATAATCTCAAGAGCAATAAGGAAGGTTTTGAAGTGTTACTCAACAGAATCGACAACCGCCTCAATTTTGAGCATATTTTATCCCGTATTCAGGACACCACCTGGCTCATAGATTTTCCCAAAGGTTTTCGTGTCATCGACATTCAAAACTGGTTTTTCTATCAAAAACTGGCCTTCAAATCAAATGACCTGTCGAACAGCATCCGTACTCTGGCCGATTTTGCACCTCATAAAAATCACACACGCGAGTCTTATATAAGTGTAATCACCCGTCTTCTTGAGTTTCTGGAAAAAGTGCCTGTTCAAACTCAATTGTGGAGTAGATATCTCAACGAAAAGCAAATCCGCGCGCTCATGCTCGGCAAGGAGGACATAGAGCAGCACAAAAAGCAGCTCAGCCGCGATTTTGACGCTTTTGTTGAGTTTGATCGCATAAAAGGAGCTTTCACCTCAGGTGAAAATAAAATTGTGTCAGAGTTGATCTCTAAAGAAGGTGTCGAAAACAATCAGGTTATTGCCGTCTTCACCAACAGTGTGGCGCTTGCATGGCTAGACCATATCGAATCCAAATACCCTATTCTTAGGGCTGTGTCTTCTTTAAAGCTGGATCATTTGATTCAGGAACTGCAAGAGTCCATAGCTCAAAAACGTGAGATCAGTGAGGAAATACTTCTGCTCAAAGCACGAGAAAAAACCTACAGTGACCTGGAGTATAACCGCCTCAACAATCTGATCACCTATCGTGACCTGTACCATCAAGTCACCAAAAAGAGGAAAGTATGGCCGATACGCCGTGTGATATCACAATTCAGGGAAGAGCTCTTTGCTATCCTGCCTTGCTGGATGGCCTCTCCAGAGTCGGCTTCTGCCATTTTTCCGATGGAAGAAATTTTCGATCTGGTCATCTTCGACGAGGCTTCTCAGTGCTTTGCAGAACGTGGTATTCCGGGCATGTATCGTGGTAAGCAGGTAGTGATAGCCGGAGACAGTAAGCAGCTGCAGCCCAACGACCTCTACAGGGTAAGGTGGGAAGATGATGATGACGATGACACTCCCGAACTGGAGTTGGATTCACTACTACAGCTTGCCAATCAATATCTACCAGAGGTCAGCCTGGAAGGCCACTATCGGAGTAAGTCGCTAGATCTAATAGAGTTTTCAAACCAACATTTTTATGATGGAAAACTCAAACTCCTGCCCGACTTTGATGTCATGCAAAAAACCACATCGGCCATTCACTATATGAAAACGGACGGGATTTGGGAAAACAATGTCAATCATGAAGAAGCTGTGGAAACTGTAAAGTTAGTTTCGCGTCTACTCAGAGAACAGCCGAACAAGGAGGTTGGTGTGGTGACATTCAATGCCCGTCAGCAAGGGTATGTAATGGATCTGCTCGATGAAGAAGTCGAAAGGTTGGGACTGAAGATTCCAGAGTCCTTTTTCGTCAAAAACATAGAAAACGTGCAGGGTGACGAAAAAGATATCATCATTTTCACCACGGCATACGCCAAAGACAAAACAGGGAAAATACATCTCAAATTTGGTAGTCTTAATGTAGCTGGAGGGGAAAATCGTCTGAACGTAGCAGTGACCAGAGCCAGAGAAGAAATCTATGTGATAACCAGCTTGATGCCATCTGAACTAAAGATAGAAAGCGTCAAAAATCCTGGCCCGAAACTTCTTCGAGATTACCTGGATTATGCTCATCAGGTCAGTGAGGGCAAATGGAAACCTCAGCCAAAAAACAACCATGAACACAGCCGAGACTGGTTTTTGAAACACAAGCTAGCGGCAAAAATTCCTCAGGCCGAAGTATATGAGGAGTTGCCCTTTGCGGACTTGACTTTGAAATCAAATGGACGCTATTCAGGCCTTATTTTGACTGATGATGATCTTTTTTACGAGACCATTTCGTCAAAAGAAACATACAGCTACAGATACGATCACTTTACGGAAAAGCACTGGCCTTATGTGCAGTTTTACAGTCGTGAGTTTTGGATTGATCAGGCTCTCGCCAAAGAGAAGCTGGATAAATTCCTACACAGGATTACTCCGCTGTAGCAAGCTCCACCCGAGCCCCCACCGCAGCAATATTTGGCAGGCTATCGGTGCGCATGTATTGCTGAAATGAAATGCTGTAAGCTCCCGGGTTTTCAAACTTATAGTTCTCCAAAATGAGCTGCTGATGATCAAACACATCACCCAGCCCACTGCCCAATGGGGCTCCCGTTTTGGGGTCAAAAAAATGGATGTTTACCAAATCTGCATTTACTTCTTTATCAGTGGAGTCCCTCAGAGAATACCTATAGTATAGGTTATAATATGTGTAATCAGACGTATGCGTAAAATTTGAATAAATGTTATACGGTGTGGCATTTTCATCTATTTCAAAATTGAAAACCATCAGAGAGTCCACATACCAAAATTCAGCGTCAACATTATGGTTCTCTTCAAACAGTCTCTGCTGATCACATGAAATCAGGCAAACCCCTAAAACAAAAATTAGAATATATTTCATGAGGCAGGCTTATCGTTTTTAGGACCCTGGTTTTGGTTCTGATTTTTATTTCGGTTTTTGTTTCTTCTCTTGTTCTTAGGTCTGTGCTGTCCTTGCCCCTTGTTTTGGGGTTGATTTTCATTTTGGCCCAGAGGCGAATTCTGTTTGGGTGACTGCTCCTGAGTTTTAGCGCCGGTATTGTGATTCCGGTTTTTGTTAAACTTCTTTTTCTTCCGTTTTTTATTCTTATTGCCACCGGAAAATTTCTTATCCATCGCCTCCAGGTCGCTATTGAGAATTCCGTTATCCACCTCTTGCTCCTCTTCATCCAGCAGCAGCGACACAGGTTTCTTACCCTCTTTGTTCAGAGCCAAAATCTCATTGACACGATCCGTATCCAAGGGGTACCAGCTATTTTCATCGTCATAGCCGAACCACATGATTTTGCGAAAAATATCCGTTTTTTGAAGTCTGGCTGACCCTTTTTCAGTGAGTAGTGGTTTCTCTATTTTCGGAATTTCGTTTAGCGCATCCATGTAAGTGTCAAGCTCATAATTGAGGCAGCACTTGAGCCTGCCGCATTGCCCACTTAGTTTGCTGGGGTTCAATGACAGGTTTTGATAGCGAGCAGCCTGAGTGCCCACACTTTTGAATTCGCTCAGCCACGTAGAGCAACATAGCTCGCGACCGCAAGATCCGATACCGCCCAGGCGAGATGCTTCCTGCCGTAAACTGATCTGCCGCATTTCTACACGAATCCTAAACTCTCCTGCCAATTTTTTGATCAATTCACGAAAATCTACCCGATCCTCCGCAGAGTAATAGAAGGTAGCCTTGGTGTTATCTGCCTGAAACTCAACATCCGTCAATTTCATACCCAGCTTCAGGTCTTCTATGATCTGACGGGTACGATATAATGTCGGCATTTCCCGATTTTTTACTTCGCGGTATTTTTCCAGGTCTCGCTGAGATGCGATCCGGTAGATTACCCTGATTTCATCATCATTTTTCACTTTCTTCTTTCGCATCTGTAAGCGAACCAGCTCACCTTGCAGCGAAACATGACCAAGATGATGGCCGTTTGGCACGTCCACCATCACAGCGTCACCTGTTACCAAATCAAGATTCTGATTGTTTCGGAAGAATTCTTTGTGTCCGTTCTTGAAGCGAACTTCAACAATATCAAAATGCTGTTCTATGGGTTTTTCCATATGAGACAGCCAGTCAAATACGTTCAACTTGTTGCACCCACCCGAGCTACAGCCACCATTGTTCTGGCAGCCCTTTACTTCTCCATCCTCACTTGTTACTCCACACGAAGAACATCCCATTGCTTACATTTTTAGATCAACTACCAAATATAATCAACTAGCCCTGAAAGATATAAGCGAAATGCAGGAGTTAGAATCTTACCCCTTCAAGTAGTCTGTGATTGTTGTATTGTACGCTCTTCTATTGACCCAGTTCCTGCAAGTCGAAACCAATATCTTTTCTGAAGGTCTTGCCGTTCCATTTGGTCAGCGATACACCCTGATAGCTCCTTGTGAGTGCCTCACCCATGTTTTTGCCCAGGCCTGTCATGGCTATGACCCTACCTCCATTGGTAAGCAATTTATCTCCATCGGATTTGGTTCCGGCATGAAATGGAATCGCCAGTTTTATCTCATTTTTGAAGGAGATTTCACGACCCCTTTCGTAGCTCCCTGGGTAGCCTTCCGACACCATCACTACAGTGGTGGCGCTATACGGTTGAAACTCTATTTTTTTATCAGCCAGATTTCCTTCTGCCGTTGCGATGAGTAATTCCATCAGATCCGACTTGATGCGAGGCATCACCACTTCTGTTTCAGGATCACCCATTCGCACGTTATACTCAATGACCTGTGGCTCGCCACCATCGTTCATCAGGCCAAAGAATATGAAGCCACGGTAGTCCATCCCTTCTTCATTGATTCCCCTCACAGTTGGTTCTATCACTTTTTTCACCACCTTGTCCATGAAGAATTTATCCGCGAAAATGACAGGCGATACTGCTCCCATGCCTCCTGTGTTTGGACCTGTATCCTTCTCACCTATTCGCTTATAATCCTTGGCTTCTGGCAAAACAACGAAATCCTTCCCATCGGTAAGGACAAAAACAGACACCTCAATACCTGACAAGAATTCTTCTATCAATACTCGGGCGCTCGCCTCTCCAAATCGCTTGTTTGTGATCAGGTCATCCAGGTTATCCTTTGCTTCTTGTAGATTTTCTGTGATCAAGACGCCTTTACCTGCAGCCAGCCCATCTGCTTTCAAAACATAAGGCGGTTTTAAGGTTTCCAAAAAGGCATAGCCATCTTCCAGATTGGAAGCATCAAAAGTCTTCGATCGGGCCGTAGGCACACCGTATTTATTCATGAAGTCTTTAGAGAATTCTTTGCTCCCTTCGAGTTTGGCTCCATGTGCAGATGGCCCAACAATGAGCAACCCTTTTAGTTCTTCATCAGCTTTTAAGGCATCTACCAACCCTTTTACCAATGGCTCTTCCGGTCCTACGACCAGTAAATCAATTTGATTGTCGTGAATGGCGGATTTCACTTCTGACACATCACTCACATTGATATCAAGGTTAGTGGCTACATCCGGAGTACCTCCATTCCCAGGAGCAACAAATACTTCATCGCACAGTGGACTTTGTTTTACCTTCCAGGCTATGGCATGTTCTCTACCCCCTGCTCCTATTATCAATACTCTCATTGGAAAATCTCTTTAAGCATAAAAAAACCGCCCAAAAATAGGCGGTCTAAATATATAATACCACGAAAGATGGGGTTTAATGTGCGTACTCTGACATAAACTTAATCCGCATGAGTCTCACTTCATCCTCCGAGTAAAACTCTCCAAGTTCATCCATGGCCACTTTGATATCATCCGTTTCTGCACTTAGAAAATAGTCATATAAGTCATCCTGTCTGTCATCATCCAACACATGATCGATATAGTAATCCAGGTTGAGCTTGGTGCCGCCATAGCATATGTGCTCTATCTCCGTGATCAGGTCATCGTATTTCATGTTTTTGGCATCCGCAATGTCATCCAGATCTATTTGCTTATCTATTTGCTGTATGATAAAAATCTTGTTTTTTGATTTGAGTCCGGCCGATTTTACAAGCACATCTGACGCTGTGATGATATCATTGTCCTCAACATATTTTTCAATCAACTCCAAAAACGGCTTTCCAAATTTTCTAGCCTTGCTCTCGCCTACACCCACGATCTTGATGAGATCATCAATGGTCGTTGGGTACATGGTAGCCATTTCTTCTATGGAGGGGTCTTGAAATATCACATAAGGAGGGATGTCTTTCTGATGTGCAACTTTTTTCCTGAGTTGCTTGATCATGTCAAACAACACCTTGTCGTAGGCCGTGGTATTGACCACTTCTTTCTCTATTTCTTCTTCTTCTCCTTCGGTTTCATACTCATGATCCTTGATTAGCATAACCTTATATGGATCGGTGAGGAACTTTTGTCCTTTTTCTGAAACCATAAAAACACCAGGGTGCTCAATGTCCTTCATCAAAAACTCATTGAGGAGTGTCTGACGAATGACCGACTTCCAATGATGATCGTCCTGATCGCTACCTGTTGAGAAGACATCCAATTTATCGTGAGAGTAACTCTCCACATGAGGGGACTTTATGCCACGAAGGACTTCTGATATGTGATTGAGGTTAAATCTTTCTTTGGTTGCAATGACTGCCTTTATCACCTTTTTGATGTCTTCCGTTCCTTCAAATGTAGGGCGCTCATGCATACAGTTATCACAAGCCTCACAGTTATCTGACTTATACTCCTCACCAAAATAATGTAGCAGTTGCTTTCTTCTGCAAACGGCAGATTCAGCATACATGGCCATTTCTTCCAACAGCATCTTCGCGTTTTCCCGCTCGGCTACTGCCTTGTCTTTGCTAAACTTCTCCAACTTTAGGATATCGTTGTAGCTGTAAAACATGATGCACTTGCCCATCAATCCGTCTCTACCAGCACGTCCGGTTTCCTGATAGTAGCCTTCAATGGATTTGGGCGCATCATAATGAATCACAAACCGCACGTCGGGCTTGTCTATTCCCATCCCAAAAGCGATGGTAGCTACAATCACATCTACATCTTCATTGAGAAAAGCATCCTGATTACCCATCCTTTCTTTGGCTTCCATTCCAGCATGATAGGGTGCCACTTTCACTCCATTCACCTTCAGAAAACCAGCAATTTCTTCTACTTTTTTTCGACTCAGGCAATACACAATACCAGACTCTCCTTTATGTTCTTTAACAATACGGATGAGTTGTTTTTTAGCTTGTTTTTTGGGTTTAACCTCATAAACAAGGTTAGTCCTATTAAAAGAAGACTGGAAGACGGATGCATCTTCCATATTGAGGTTCTTTTGGATATCTGCCTGTACCTTGGGCGTAGCTGTAGCTGTCAGTGCCACTATTGGAATATCACCGAGTTCCGCGATAATGGATTTGATTTTTCGGTATTCGGGTCTGAAATCATGACCCCACTCAGAGATACAGTGCGCCTCATCCACAGCCGTAAATGAAATGTTTGACGCTTTTAGAAATGCTATATTGTCAGGCTTAGTAAGTGACTCTGGCGCAACATAGAGCAACTTCACATCTCCAGACAAGGTTTCCTTTTTTACTCTATTGATTTCCGTCTTATTGAGCGTAGAATTAAGGAACCGGGCGTTGATACCCACGGCATTCATTTGATCCACCTGATTTTTCATCAAGGCGATAAGTGGAGATATGACTATGGCTGTACCTTCCTTTATGATTGCGGGGAGCTGATAACAAAGTGATTTACCCGCCCCCGTCGGCATAATGACGAAGGTATTTTTGCCCTCCATTACATTCTCGATTATAGCTTTCTGCGTTCCTCTGAAGCTATCATAACCAAAAACTTTTTTGAGCGTTTCTTTCAACTCGTTGATTACTGTAGTATCCATCAATTCTGATTGGGTCTATTACTGAAATTAATAAAAATCGATGTTAATAATTAGATAACGAGAAATTAAATGGCTCGTAATCCATAAAATAACCTCCTAAAAGCAGAAGTTAGGATTCTCATATATTTGCGGACTAATTTCGAACCACTATAATTAAAGATACAAAGCTTATCTCATATGAGTAACAATATTCACATCGTAATAATGGCTGGTGGTACCGGCACTAGATTTTGGCCTTATAGCAGAAACAATAAACCAAAACAATTTATCGATGCGCTGGGAACCGGCCGATCATTTTTACAAATGACCTATGACCGATTTAAAGGATTTGTGCCAGACGAAAACGTATGGGTGGTTTCCAATGAAATTTATGGCGACCTGCTGGCAGAGCAGCTACCGGAAATTCCAAATGAAAACATTCTTCTGGAGCCTGCCAAGCGAAACACTGCTCCATGTATAGCTTATGCTGCTTATAAAATCCGAGAAAAAGATCCTAATGGGGTGATGGTGGTGCTTCCATCTGATCATGTCATATTCAAGGAAGCAGCTTTTCTGGAAGTAATCCAAACTGCGATAGATGGGTGCGATGATAACAATCTGGTGACCATCGGCATAAAACCAAATAGACCTGAAACCGGGTACGGATATATCCAATACGATGATGAATCTGGGAGCAAGCTAAATCCAGTTAAAACCTTTACGGAAAAACCAGACATAGACTTGGCTGAAAAGTTTATTCAAAGCGGAGACTTTGTTTGGAACGCAGGCATTTTCGTATGGTCGGTGAAGTCTATTCTCTCAGCTATGGAAAAATATCAGCCGGAACTTGCCGACACTTTTAGTGAAGGACAAGCCTACTTCTTTAAGCCGGAAGAAAAGAGTTTCATAAAGAAAGCATACTCCCACTCCAAGAGCATTTCAATAGACTATGCCATCATGGAGAAATCACCAAATGTAAAAGTAGTGCTCGGCGATTTCGGTTGGTCAGATCTAGGGTCCTGGAATGCCCTACATGAAATTAAAGAAAAAGATGACAATCAAAATGTGGTAGAGGCAGATGCGATGCTTTACGACAGCAAGAACAATTATGTGATCAGCAAAAATGATCGATTGGTTGTGCTACACAAGATGGAAGGTTATCTGGTTGCCGACTTTGAAGATGTACTCCTGGTCTGTAAGAAGGATGACTCAGGGGTTTTTAGAGACTTTGTAAATGACGTAAAGCTTGAAAAAGGAGAAAAGCTGATTTAAGATCGCTGGCAAGAAGCTTCATAAAGTATCATTCCTGCAGCTGCAGAAACGTTAAGCGAGGCAATTTTTCCTGTCATAGGAATTTTGGCAACCTCGTCGCTAAGTTCGAGAAGCTCTTCGGAAACACCATCTTCTTCATTTCCCATAATGATCACTGCAGGCAGTACCAGGTCGGTTTTTTGAAGTGGCATATTGCCCTTTTCTGAGCACGATACTATATTCAATCCGGAATCTTTCATGAGCTTAACAGCATCGATAAGGTTTCGCTCTCGGCAAACTGGGATGAAATTCAATGCTCCTGCTGAAGTTTTCACTGCATCAGCATTGATCTGAGCTCCGTTTCGAGTAGGTATCACGATCGCATCGGCACCCATGCATTCTGCAGAACGCGCAATAGCTCCAAAATTCCTAACATCGGTGATTCTATCCAATGCCAAAATCAAAGGGGTTCGCCCTGCCTCATAAATGGCCGGAATAACCTGCTCCAAAGTGTGGTATTGTACCGGAGACACAAAAGCCACTACGCCCTGATGATTTTTCCGGGTAAACTTGTTAATCTTCTCCAGTGGCACATGCGAGACAGGTATGGTATATTGATGTGCCAGCGCCTGCAGTTGCTTCACCAGGTCTCCCTTCAAACCTTTTTGTAGAAAAATCTTTTCCAGATCCTTCCCCGATTCAATAGTCTCGATTACTGCCCGGATACCGAAAATAAAATTCTCTAATTGTCTTGCCATGATTATCCTTTTCTGATTCCCCCCACTTGCTCGTACCACATATTTTCGTAATCCATGCTTCGTCTCAGGGAATAAAATGAAGGTGCAAAGAGAGTTGAAATCCTAATGAATTCAAACTCAGGGCCATCTATATATTTCCACACTTCGCTACTCTTCCTTCTTATTACCTCATCGGGCTTCCCATATACGATATAGAGCATGCCCCGATCTGTTTTCCAACCCCTCCGATAATCCGTGAAAAGCATATTGCTTTCCTCCACTTTTGAATAAAAAGACTTGATCGCCACTTTGGCCCGATACTTCGTGCCGTACGTATTGATCCAAAACCGTTCGAAAACTGCTTTGGTATCAATACCAGAATTGAGCGACTTATTCTCACTCTCTGTAGTGATGTATTGAAGCGGGCCTATGAGCTCCTCAAGCCTTTTTGTTTCTGGGTAGTAATATGGCACTTTCAAAAGCGTAATACCAGCCTGCGATAGAGAGTCGCGCTGAATCAAATAGAAATTGTCAGCCTCTATATCCGGCAAAGAGCCAAGGAACATAAAAGAACTATCTATATCAAGAGTAGGTGCCAATGGCCCCATTTGACCCATTGGTGGGTCTGAGCCTTTGATCGGTTGAGAATATTGGTAAACATGAAGTGAGCCATCAGACTCCCGGAAATTCATGTCTTCAGCCCTCACATATGGATCAAGAATCGGCAAACCGTCCCGATCGATTGGATAAAAATCGGGAATATCCTTTGAGGTGTTTATGTTCACGTCATATACATAACTATACTCACTCGTCGGGTCATAAAAACTCACGATAAGCAAATCCTCATTGCTGCTTTTTTCGAACACCATCTTCACGGTAGTTCTTCGGTTTTCCACTCTGAGTGTGTCTATGGAGAAGTTTGCAAGCGTATCGTGCACTTCAGTCTGATAGCTTTTTTGGGCTAAAAAGTAAGTAGCCCATCCAGATGCTGAATCGACCTTCACCTCATAAAAGAGTGCTAGTTTATCGCCCTCCTCAACCAGACGATAGGTCATCCGAATCGGTGCATTGATGTCGTAAACATAAGCCATATTGACCTGAGTAAGATCCAGAGCTAAAGATTGTAGTGCCAACAATACGAGGAGTATGAAAAATTTGAGTTTTTTGTATGCCTTCATTTGAGTGAAAAAGTTAACCATTATTTGGTTTCTTTGCTGAAAAAATAAGCATGAGTGTATATACTACGGAGATAGCATCTGATCAGATTCCGTCTGACAATCCCATACATCAACGTTTGTTAAAAGCTTACCATGTAGCTGTGCCTTACATTTCCGGCGATTTATTAGAACTGGGCTGTGGAGAAGGAAGGGGCGTGGAACTTTTGGCTCCTAAAGCAAAAAGCTATCTCGGTTTGGATAAAATTGCTGAAATCATCGGCGGTTTGAAAGCCAAACATCCTGAGTATAATTTCGAAAGCAGTGTTTTTCCTCCAATGAATATTGCCGACAATTCGTTCGATACGATTGTCACATTTCAGGTAATAGAGCACATCAAAAACGATGAACTATATCTGAAGGAAATACAACGTATCCTAAAACCTGGAGGCACTGCGCTCATCTCAACGCCCAATATAAAAATGACGCTTTCGCGAAACCCGTGGCATCAGCGTGAATACACGGCAGACGAACTAAAAGCACTGGCTTCCAAATACTTTGATTCGGTGGATATGAAGGGAATAGCCGGAAGTGAAAAAGTGATGCAATACCACGAGGAAAATCGTGCGTCGGTCAACAAAATCATGAAGTATGATTTTCTGAACCTTCAGTATAGATTACCGGCTGCATTACTCCGCATTCCTTACGATTTTCTCAATAGAAGAAACCGCAATTCTCTGCAGGATCAAGACAATGAACTGGTACTTTCAATCAATCAGGATGACTATTTTTTGAGGGAGCAAAATGAGGAAAATTTAGACTTGTTTTTAATTGTAAAAAAGTAAACAAATTGGCCATTTTCGGAGTTAAATAAAGAAGTTATTAACAGTAAAAAATCGAAATAAAAATGGCTAACGAAAAATTGAATACTGAGCTCAATCAACTACTGAGCGATTTTCATATTTACTACCAAAATGCCCGAGGATTCCACTGGAACATTAAGGGTAAAAAGTTCTTCGAACTTCATGTGAAATTTGAAGAGCTATACACTGAAGCTCTTACCGCAATCGATGAGATAGCAGAAAGAATGTTGGCAATCGGAGGAGCTCCCCTACACACCTTCGAAGATTATCTGAAAACGTCAAAACTGACGGTATACAAAGATGTTTCTGAAGACGTATCGTGTGTACAAGCAATAGTATCAACGCTTGGAGAGATAGTAAAGCAAGAAAATGTGGTGAAAGAAATGGCGGCCGAAGCTGGTGATAGCGAGACCGAGGACATGATGATTGCATTGAT
The DNA here is from genome assembly GCA_039970095.1 of Cyclobacteriaceae bacterium. Lineage (GTDB taxonomy): Bacteria > Bacteroidota > Bacteroidia > Cytophagales > Cyclobacteriaceae > JAMZMI01. The sequence goes on along the minus strand of JBDVMP010000053.1, from coordinate 2,699 downwards.
CAACCAACAACAAAAACACATTTGGATGTTCAATTCATGGTTAGGTTAAAACCCGAATCTAGTTTGAGGCGCTAAGATGTGAAGTACCTGTCATACCAGCGCTGAAAAACAAGCAATGACCAGATTTGAATATGAACATCTCCGGGATCAAGCGAATATAATTTTTGCTTGATCCTTTTTATTTCTGCCCATTCAAAAATCCCCTGTTCCTCGATCCGCACCTGATCAAACACCAAGTGATCCAGCTTTCCTTTTAGTTCCTTTCTGAACCAACTCAAAAGTGGCACTTCAAACCCGTGCTTTGGTCTGGTAAACAGCTCCTCTGGCAGGTACTCACGAAATGCTTCTCTCAAAATTATCTTTCTGTATTTTCCCGAAATCTTAAATTCGCCCGGAATACTAAAAGCAAACTTCACAACCTCCGGATCAAGGAAAGGAACCCTTACTTCCAGTCCATTTGCCATCGACATCCTATCTACTTTGGTCAGCATATCACCCTCCAACACCAGCTTTGAGTCATTGATCAGCATATCATTGATAGATCCGGACTGAATTGGGCTCACCAAAAGTTTTTTCAGGTCATCCATCTTAACACCGTCCGAATGCCAACCCGGTTTGAGTAAACATGAAATTTTATGATTGCTAACAAAACTTGCCAGAAACCAATACTTCTCACTTTCACTCAGCTTGAGAAGCGTGGCAAACTTATTTAGCTTTCTCACCGTATCAGTCAGCCCCGTATATCTGGACTTGGGCAACACGCTCCAAACGCCGGACATGGCACGGATAAACTTGTTTGCATTGCTATTTTCATGACTCAATAGCCAGGCGGTGTGCTTATTATATCCGGAAAAAATCTCATCAGCACCATCGCCGGAAAGCGCCACCGTAACGTGCTCTCTGGTTTTCCTACTTAAAATATGTACCGGCAAGGCAGATGAATCTGCGAATGGCTCATCTATGTAATCCAGAACCTGATCCACCTCCGCCAGGAGGTCATCATTCGAAAGTGAGAAAGTATGATGATCGGTTTTGTATTTGTCGGCTACAAGATGTGCATATTGTGTTTCATCAAAATATTGATTGTCTTTAAACCCGATGCTGTAAGTCTTGAGGCCTGAAACCTGCTCACTGGCCAGAGCTACTATGACAGATGAGTCGATACCGCCACTTAGAAATGCCCCAAGCGGAACATCAGAAATCAGCCGCTTGTGAACAGCCGAGCGAAGAACATCCTGAAGTTTCTTCTTTGCGGAAGAATAATCCGTTTCGGAAGGAGAACCGTACGGTATTTCATAATACTTTTTGAGCTCCACTTGCCCTTCTTTTATGGTCAAAGACTGACCGGGCAGGAGCTTTTGCACGTCCTGAAAGATGGTTTTAGGAGCAGGTATGTAAGTCAGCTCGAAGTAAAGATGAAGCGACTCTTTGTCTATTTCCTTTGGCACGCCAAACGCCAGGAGCGATTTCATCTCCGAAGCAAACAACACCTTGTTTTCATCTTGCAGGAAATACAAGGGCTTAATTCCGAAGCGATCTCTAGCCACAAACAGCGACTGCTCGCCCGCATCATAAATTGCGAAAGCAAAGAACCCGTTGAGTTTTTCCAGACAAGATTCACCCCAGATGATATAGGCCTGAAGCAACACTTCGGTATCAGACTCAGTACAAAAATTTACGCCCGCATCTGAGAGCTCCTTTTTCAGTTCTCTGAAATTGTAAATTTCTCCATTGAACACAATTCTATAACGTCCCGTTGGGTCTACCATCGGTTGATTTGCTTCCTCCGATGTGTCGATGATCGACAACCGTCTATGACCAAGACCAACAGTGTCATCGAACCATGAATTATGGGCGTCAGGGCCTCTGCTTTGCAGCCTTTGCGTGGCTTCTTCCAGATGGATTAGATGTACCCTGCCTATAGGATTAAAAGCGAAAATTCCAGTTATGCCACACATATTCCGTTAAATTTATGGAGTAATTATTAACTGATCAGAATATCTGGGAAATTGAATAGAATAATAACAATACTCCTCATCTCACTGTCCGTTTTGAGTGGTGTAAATGGACAAAGTAGAAAAAAACAAAAAAGAATAGACCTGGTAGTAGCCGAGGCAAAAACGTACATCGGAACACCCTATGTCTGGGGCGGCTCATCTCGCAAAGGGATCGACTGCTCTGGCCTGATCTTTAACTGCTACAGGAAGATAGATGTGAAGCTCCCGCGCACAGCGGAGCAACAATCGAAAATTGGGAATAGCAAAAGCTGGGGGTCGGTGAGGCCTGGAGATATCGTTTACTTCAAGTTCAAAGAGAAGCGAAACAAATGGTATCACAGTGGACTCATCATCTCTGTAGATGGCGATAATATCAAATTCATACATGCTTCGAGCTCTCGTGGCGTGGTAGAGTCAAACCTCAATAGTGACTACTACAAAAAAAATGTAAAGAAGTTTAGAAGGGTGATCTAAGGGGAAGGACAAAGGCAAAAAATTCCTTTTTACAGTGACTGTGTGCTTCACACAAAAGAATTTACAGCCCCACTCACAGCCTTTCTGGTTCGAAACCTGGCCGTCCGCCCGATGACCCCTACGCTGCGCCAACCTCTATCGGTTCGAAATTCAGCAACAAAAAAAGGTCAAGAACTTTCATCCTTGACCTTGCTATGTGGAGCATATCGGATTCGAACCGATGACCCC
>JBDVMP010000052.1:0-4157 GCA_039970095.1 Cyclobacteriaceae bacterium | reverse complement strand
CATCCCATCACTGTGCAATTCCTCCTAAGAAAAAAACCAGAAGTCAACAACGGGTTTTTTGTTCCACGAAATAAGCATTTGCTCTATTTCTTTTTTCCCATCAGGAGAGGCCACAACGATGATAATCTGGGGGTTATCGATCTCTTGAATGTGGGCATAATCCTCTAGCCGAACGCCATATATGTCTTTGCCGATTTTCCGCTCATTGTCACACACCCAATGAAATTCATCGTCATGGGACTGTAAAAGCCGAGCCAGATCTTTTCCGTTTCTTCCGGCTCCCCACAATACCAAAGGACGTGCTCTGTCTCTGTCCAGCTCATAGAAATAGCGAAGCTTGAGATCAAAATACCGATTGTCTTTGTACTCCTCCCAGGTGCGGGAGATTCTATCCGACCGGTCTCTCCAGTAGTGCAGCACTTTATCAATTCCAATGATCGTTAAACCCAACCTGTAGAAACGAAAACAAAGGTCATAGTCTTCAGGATACACCACCGGGTCAAATGCCCCGGCAGAATCAAAATCCTCCTTGTGTATGATCCAGGAGTGAGACGGGATCACGCATTCACGGTAAATTTCCTGATAGTGCGAGCTTGTTCGAGCGACTTCATTGAGCCATTTTTCGTATTTGATAAACCCATCACCCACCTCGCCTTCATCTACAAAATGCGCTGTTCCGCCTGCGATTACTGTTCCCTTTCCGTAATTATTCCATTCGTCAACCAGCACCTCCAATTTGTAGTCGGGCATCATGTCGTCAGAATCCATCCTGTTGATCAAAGTGCCCCTTGCTTCTGCATAACCGACCTGCAACGTTGGGATCAATTTTGGGCGGTTGCTGTTAAAAAATCTGATTCTAGGATCTCTGGCAGCATATGCTTGCAGGATGTCAGGGCTGGCATCTGATGAGTGATCGTTGACGGCAATCAGCTCCCAGTTTTGGTAGGTCTGCGCAAGGATGGAATCCAGACAAGCGTGTAGATACGGGGCAGTATCCTTCACGGCCATGATAATTGAAACAAGTGGTTGATTGGTCATTACTTTTCTGAAGTTCTCCAGGATTCAGGTAGTTTGTTGGTGATTTCAATGTTTGCGAAGGCTTTGCTTTGTCGTGCGCCATGAGTTTTCACCCAATCGGCCATTTCCGCCAAACCTTTTTCAAGACTTACACATGGATGAGGGTTAAAAACGGCTTCAAATTTTTCATGACTGGCATAGGCATGCACCACTTCCTCGCGCTTTTCCAGGTGCTTGATTTTGGATGCTGATTGTATGGCAGTACAAACCGCTCCGGCTAGTTCATTTACCGAATACACCGTGTCACTTCCAATATTGAAAACGCCATTTCGAGCCTTTGGAACATTGACAGCATTGGCAATATAAGGCGCCACATCATCGATATGGGTAAAAGCCCTGGTCTGTTTGCCATCCCCGAAGACGGTGATCGGTTCATCCTTTAGTATCTGGTTCATAAAAATACCTACCGCATTTCGATAGCGATCCCCGATGTTTTGACGTGTGCCGTACACATTGTGGGGTCTGAAAATGATGTAGTCCAAACCAAACATTTTGTGTGCATTCATCAGGTCTAATTCGACGGCATATTTGGCTATGCCATAAGGATCTTCGGGCTGTGGGGTTTGCCTTTCTGTTAAAGGCAGAGTGTTCGTGCCATACACGGCGATGGAAGAAGTAAAGACAAAGCACTTGACTTTGTGATTGACAGCTGCGTTGATCAGGTTGATGCTGCCGATGAGGTTATTTTGATAGTTGAAATTCCGAATAAAAGGACTCAACCCTTCGGCGGCATAGGCGGCAAGGTGATAAACATAAGAGAATGTATGTTTTGTAAAAAGTCGCTTAACCAGATCGACATCCAGGATCGATCCTTCGACAAAAACGGCAGCCGGATTGACGTTGGCGCGATCTCCGCCGGAAAGATCATCCAAAACAACCACCTCATGGTTTAGTTTTAGCAAGTGATCTACTACGTGAGAACCGATAAAGCCCGCTCCTCCGGTGACAAGTGAGATTGTTTTCATTTAGTAATGCCTGGGTCGGTATTTTTCACAAATGTAAACGGGCTTTTACTCTTGGATCATTTCGAAGGAATCTTTTTCAGGTTGCATTTTCCGTCTCTCAGATCACTCACGTCATGCCTTTGAAAAAAGGCATCCAATCAAGTCAAAGCGTGTTTTTTAGTTCTTCGCCCTGTTTCATGTCCCCACGAAAAACAAAAACTAAAATCCTGTTCGAGAGGACTCGAACCAAGGCGGGTTTATTTTAGTAACGCAGATCATATAATTTCCACTCACGTCATGCCTTTGAAAAAAGGCATTTCATGATGGCTTTATTGTCGGGTGGGAACACCCGACATAACATTAGTTTTCGTAAAGGATTACATTAAGCTCTTCAACGCGTTCAAAGGCTCGGTCAGCAGTTAGTATAGGAAGTTTGGAGTAAATAGCTGTGGCTGCAATTATGGCATCCGGGAGCTTAAGCTTACGAGATTTCCTGAGGCCCACTGTTAGATCCTTTATTTCGGAGTTAACATTAATTACTTGACACTGACCTATCAAGTCCACGATGATCTGATATTCTGCATCATCCAAATTTGATATGGAGAGTAGTTCAAGCTCGGTGATAAAAGAAATAATAAGTTGTTTCCTATCCAGGAGTTCTGCAATTTCAGAATCTCCATTTAGGAGATATATGAGGATGTTTGTGTCGACAAAAAGTCTATTTCCACTCATCTCTCATTTGCTGTTGATAAGAAATTGGGTCGAGTTTGGTTTTTAAGGCTCCCAAATATTTATTTGTATCAATGCCACTTTGCTTTTTGGCAACAACTTCTTGAACCTTTTTGATCTGTTCTTTGATCGGGGTTCCTTTTTTTAATATTGTTAGCATACTACGAATATACGGACGAAATCAATTTTGTGTTGAGTTATTAAAGAGAAGTTGATCACGCAATTTGAAATGGTAATCTCTGAGTTTATCAAAAACCCCTTCGCCCTGTTACGTGTCCACACGAAACACAAAAACTAATTTCATGTTCGACGGGAATCGAACCGAGGCGGAGATCTTCGAAGTGGTTAAGATGCTTTCAGCATGACCTTCTACACGAGCGAGGGTCTACCACAGATAAAAACACCCTGACCTTGCTTTAAGCAGGGTCAGGGTGTTTCCGTTATAAATCTGGCGTGACGATGGTTACTGCACCATATTGCTTGCCAGTCTTACCAGCTGGATAAACTCACTGCGGTAGCCATATTCATCTTCGCCTTTGGCACCTTTTGCTAGGTTTATCACATCTTCGAATTTCATATCGCCCTTATAGTCTGAGTCGCGGAGCAGCATGCCGAAGCTGGCTACAGATGCCGCCCACTGGATGTTAGGATCATTTTTGCTCTGATCGTCTTTGTTCAGGGTTTTCGTAATCAGCTTGCTCGTGTCTTTATCTGGGTTTTTGTATCGAAACTTCACAGTCAGCAGATCGTCTGAGTTTGAAGCTGTCGTGGTGATTTTCTCATCCACTTCTTTCTGATACTTGAGCGGATCAACATTGCCCACGAAATCACTTTTCACTCCTACAGGCACGATTTCATAAAGAGCTGTCACGGTATGGCCACTGCCCAGTTCACCCGCATCTTTTTTGTCGTTGTTAAAATCCTCCTCGGCGAGCTTTCTATTTTCATAACCAATCAAGCGGTAAGCCTGAACTACAGCTGGGTTAAACTCCACCTGGATCTTCACATCCTTGGCGATGGTGAAAAGCGTACCGCCAAATTCATTGACCAGCACCTTTTGTGCTTCCTGCAGATTGTCAATGTAGGCGTAGTTGCCATTGCCTTTGTCGGCCAGGATTTCCATCTTGGAGTCTTTGTAGTTGCCCATCCCAAAACCAAGTACGGTCAGGAAGATGCCATCTTTTCTTTTCTCTTCTATCAGGTCTTCCATGTCCTCATTGCTGGATGCGCCCACGTTGAAGTCTCCATCTGTTGCCAGAATCACCCGGTTGTTTCCTCCCGTTACCAGGTTTTTCTTTGCCGTTCGGTAGGCCAGCTCAATACCAGCCCCTCCGGCAGTAGATCCACCTGCTTGCAGGTTGTCCAGTGCTTCTATGATCTTTTGTTTGTTGTCCCCACCAGTAGGCT
>JBDVMP010000051.1:0-34799 GCA_039970095.1 Cyclobacteriaceae bacterium | reverse complement strand
ATTCGATCTACCAGATTGAAAGAATTGAACAGCTTGGGTTGAAGGTGCTTTTTGCCTTGCAAGAGTTTATTTTAAATATAGTAAATAACTCTTTTATATTCAAACCTTATTATTCCTAAATTGAGTTGTGCAACAGGCACACACGATGCTGGCGCATGGTCATACCTGGCCTTCTGCCAAGAGCCCGCAAAACATTCCGCTTATCTGCCGCCCTACCCTTACCGGCAGGCAAGAAACTGAAGTGCTTTCTACTTGGCACATCTCGTCTTAAACTTTCCTTTTTTAGAACAGGATTTAACTAAAACATAAATCTAAAAAGCACTACCACCCATAAGCTAACAGAGATTTTTGCAATAACTGGTGCGATGAGGTACTTTTAATAAGACGTTTGAAAAGTCATAATTCTAGAAAAGCGTGCAATCCTAACCTACGCTCGATAGCTAGACATTAACAGTAAAAGCCATGAAAAAAATATTAATACTTGCAATTACTCTACAATACTTTTCAGCATTTGGACAAGTGTTTGATTTCTATGGCCCCAAGCCATTTGGAGAAATCCTAGACAATAGTTTTAACAAGTCATGGACTCCAACAGAGATTTCCGCTATTGAAAACAGGAAATATATAGCTCTTTTGGATGCAGCTACTAAATCACAAGTGATCAGCCTGAGTGCCTCTGACCTGTCAGTTGCGACGCTTTCTTCTATTGATCAAGTTCATGGAGCTGGCTCCACCTACGGTTCCATGCTTCACAGCATTTTTCAGATCATAGACATAGCCACACATGAAGAAAATGACCCTGATGGCGGTAGTGGCACATATCAACCACTGACGGGTAAGTATAAACTAGTACCTTTTTTACACAGCTATTTTGCTATTAATTCAGCCGATAATGCTGACCTCAATGTTACAGACGCAGGCTCTTATTTCGTGGCAGATCAGAGTAGCAATGGATACTTGTTAATAGAATTTTCTGGCAGCCCAAGTGCTACAAGGATAAGTGCTACTAGCCAATGGGTCTGGAACAATGCAAATGCCGCTTTCGAGGAAGTAACGGACTGGCCGACAAAATGGCTTCAAATTGACGGTTCTAATGTGGCCTGGACGGAAACAGAAAATGACGCCACCCTAATCTTTCTGGCCGACACCCACGATCTAATTGACCTAAAACTGGAAGATGGCTCGGATTTTAATCCTGCAAGTATCACATACCAAACCAACGCTACCGCCGAAATCCCGGAAGATGTAACAGATATTGAAAGCAGCTCAATCATTACAAAACTTCCAAATGATCTCTCAGATGAGCATGTCGCTCAGCTTGGCACATCTGCTGAAGCTACACTTAAGGCCATCGCAATGCTCGATAATATAGAGACAACTCTACAACAGAGCAACGCATCTCTACGATATCCAAAAGATTTCTATTTATCACTAAGAGAGAACATGCTTTCCCATAAGATTGCCAGCACCGACATTTATGGAGGAAAAATAGGGTTCAATACGGTGGCTCACGTGTATTTTACCAATGCATCGGATGATTCGGGTGTACCTCATCCTTTTATGGTTGTTTCATCTCATGCTGTTTCCACTAGACCTAATACATTATTGGATGTAAACAGGCCTCCAGGATCTCGACAAGATGTAGGTTATAGTGAAACACCAGTCACCAGACATGGAAAACTTGGGGAATTTCTCGTTAAAATACCCCTCAAGGATTATGGCCTCATTGAAAATTTACTCGACAATGATCTAAGTAACATTGGCGGTGATTTGGCTACAGATTTTGACGACAAGCACACCGGATCAAATACCGCTAAAGATGTATATAATTATGCAGGGTTAGCTTCTATAGGTATTGCGGTTGATGGGGTTACTATTTATCCCGCATTTAACAATAATTTGAGGTTTGCGGTAGAAGATGCAGAGGTAACACAGTCAGGCATTCATGTCGGAGGCGGACTCGAACTTCATTACCATGCTGATGGACATGCTTTCAATGGCAATGGTATCAATCTATATAACCTTGCTGACTATGCCGGACATGATCATCCACCTGTAATTGGAATGAGTCAGGATGGTATTGCCTTATTTGGAAAATATGAAGGGATTTACTCTTCTATGGTGGGGTTTGATGTTGTCTTGGATGAATATGGAGGACATGATCATGGAGATACTTTTGGGTATCACTACCATGCTCATACACAAAACCAAGAAAGCTCAAATCAGACAGGAACCTTTTTTGATGAGCATTTTTTGTTGGTTGGCGCATGGAAAGGTCAGATAAATGATATTCCCGGATTTTTAGAAGTTAAGATCAATCAGCTAGTTAATACTGATATAGCTAGATATGCAGGGGCCCAGTACGACTCATCTCAGCCGGTCTTAGGCACTAAGTCCCAGCAATCCCCTTCATTAGGAATTTATCCAAATCCGAACAAGGGCAGTTTTAAACTAGAAAATGTCAACATAACTGAGCTCGAGGTATTATCCCTAGATGGAAAATTGCTGAAAAGTATCAAACGCAATGAAAACTCGAATACATTTTCACTAAACGGAATTCCAGAAGGTATTTACATTATAAAATGGGCTAACCAGGATAAAACACTTAGCGAAACAGTTATTATTAAATGAGTTTTGACTGAAACATCTGGTTACAAACACTAAAACAAACAGCCAGGCGCCCGCAAAACATTCCGCTTATCTGCCGCCCTACCCTTACCGGCAGGCAAGAAACTGAAGTGCTTTCTACTTGGCACATCTGCCTTAAACTTTCCCTTTTTCAGAACAGGATTTAACTAAAAAAGAGGCGAACAAACGTTGATGTTGCAAAACCCTTCCCAAATTTGGAGAATCGAGTAATTTTGACTTGAAAACCGAAAATCAATAAATGACCTGACTTTTCGGTGAATTCGAAGTTGATCAGATTATGCGTATAAAAAGGCCCTCTAGTGGCAATAATCAACTTAATCTTCGGACAAACTATAAGCTTCCCAAAAATTAGGACTGTTTGAAATGGTCAGAAATTGTGCATTTCAACAGTCATGATGAAAAAAACTAAAAATATAAAACACATAAACGTTTGACGACTTTATAGAACTTGAACACCAAAAATCAATGTTAAATGTTTAGACACCAGGGAAAGACCAGAACCTTAAAGCATAACCTGCAGCTTGCCACAAGTTTGGCACTAATTGCTGGAATCGTCAATGTATCTGGTTTTCTGGCAATTGAGCAGCTGACCACCAACGTTACCGGACACTTTGCCTTGTTTATAAATGATCTGGCAGATGCTAAATTTGCAAGGGGAATAACCTATTTCGCATACATAATTTCATTTTTCTTTGGCTCGTTCGTTTCGAGCTTGCTCATTGAAAGGTTTGATGAAAATCAAAGACTAAATGTCTATGTCATTCCTACGCTGGTGGAATGTGTTTTTTTGGTCCTGGCCGTAATACTCTATCATAATTCCGGTCTGGAGTTTCCAAACCTGATGGCTTGCTTGCTTCTCTTTGCCATGGGTTTGCAGAATTCATATGTGACTAAAATTTCAAACACGGTAGTGAGAACTACACACCTAACCGGGCTTTTTACTGACTTGGGAATAGAGCTTTCACAGCTCTTCTTTCCCAAATACGATTCATTCAGAGGGAAAATAAAGGCCAATATCAAATTGAGAATCCTTATAATCGCTTTCTTTTTTGTAGGAGGGCTGGTGGGCGGATATATTTACGTGGAGCTTGATTTTAGACTTTACACCCTATTGGTTGCTGCAACAATACTCCTCCTGGCGTTGTTTTACGATGATTTCAAGTATAATATTATCAAGACCAGAAGAAGGTTGACACAAAGAGAACCTGCAAACAAAGACTAAAATAAATAGCGAGGGGACCCTACATCTGCCCATATTCAGCCTTTTTAGATCTTCTTTGGTGAGTAGCCCATGGTCTGAACCTGCTCATCAGGTAAGCGTCGGCCGAATTTCATGATAACCACACAATCAAGAAAAAGGTCTGAGTTAATACCCCAGACCTCCATGTGCTTAGTTTTTTATATACTTCCTATCAATTATTCAATATGCGCTTTATTTATTGTTCCGTTTTTTGGTGCAATTCCAGATCATCTTAGCTGGCAGCTTCTCACTCAACCTGTTTAATGAATCAAGCGATTGCATAGGTGCCTGTACTGACATAGTCTCCATCATAGTTAGTAACATCAAACTCAAAATCGCAGAATTCCTTTAAGTCTAAACCAGTATCAATCATATCCTGATCCTTGTTCTTCACAACCCAATTTATCTTTACGTCTTTGCCCCTTGCGCTATTTTGGTTGAAGATTTTTATAAACTTAAAAAGGTACTTGACAGTTGATGCATTAAACAACTCCAGTTGAATATTACAAACCAATCCCGATCTCAGCTCCAAATGGCTTTGAGTTTCATTCATCAAAGTTTCATAGTAAGTCGGGATATCGTCATGGATAGACCAACCACTTATAGTAACTGAGTCTGTATCCTTCATGTATTTAATGAATAGTAGTCTCGAATCAACAGATTCAGAAGAGACACTCAGGCCAGGGATTCCTGTTTGAATTGAATTATTAGCAATCATTTTTGAAAGATTTAATAGAAGTTATAATGTGATTCTTATTGAGGACTGAAGTGTTGGCCTGAATGCCCTTATCCCGAGACCCGCTCCAATTTTGACGCGGTTGGTCAACTTGAAATTTGAATGCAAGGAAGGTGTAATTGCAAAGTTTTGGCCATTACTAACACCTGTTCGCACTTTGAATTTCATTTCAGTTCGACTGCTCTCTTTTATAGGGTAGCTGAAATAAACACCTGCGAAATTCTTTTCGTAGAATCTTGGCATTTCCGGGGTATCTTCTGATTTATTAAAGGGGGTGTGCTTTTGATAAAAAGCTCCTAACTCTATCTTGTTTGAAAACTCAAAACCTATTGCCGTTCCGGTCTTGGGACTTATATGGGTCTTTTCAATGTAACTTTCCGCAACTAATCCTTGAGCAAAACTTACAGTTACAGTTGCAAGCAAAAGAGCGATGTTTAAGTAGATTTTTTTCATTCCTGTTTCTTTTTGTTTATCAATTATGAAGCAAACTTAGAGCCCACAGGAAGCCAAAATCAGACCTCCTTGCTCACGAGACTTTTAGTTTCGGTGAATGGTAATTTGCTTTCTGTAAACGGTTTACCGATAACTCAAATGGGCCTTTAAACTTGGATCATCCCATCGCCCGGTTGAGAGGCAAACAAGGCAAAGCGGCTGATTTGAAAAGGATTAGATCCGCAATAGAAGTTCTATTGCGTGCTGCAGAATTGATACAGACTTAATGAACAGGAATCAAAGCGAAGATTAAATCGCAGGTTTGGATCGGTTGCGAACGCCAATGTAGGGCCGGGAGTGGCGGTCAAAAGAGATTTACAAAAGGTCAAGCCTCCTCATTAGCTCTGGACGTTTTGACCGGCTAATCGGAATGACGTTTTCGTTGATTACAATGCTATTGTCCTGGATGTCGATGATCTGAGCCAGGTTGATCACGTATGACCGATGCACCTGCAGAAATTGATCGGGCGGAAGTTTCTCAATGATCTTCTTTAGTGTAGAATGAACCTTGTAGTCTTTTTTGCTTGTCTTGATAAAAATGTAATCCCCTTTCGCCTCAATGACATAAACTGAATCGGTCTCAATTTTAATCAGGGTTCGGTCTATGTTAATATAGAATTCACTCTTAGATACTGCCGGCTCAGGTTCTCTTTCATCTTTGGGTATTGCTTTTTGAGTAAATCCGGCGGCCTTTTGAACGGCCTTCTGAAGACGCTCCAATGTGATCGGTTTCACCAGATAGTCCACGATACAATCATACTCAAAAGCGTCCAAAGCGAGTCCTTTGTCTGCGGTAGTCAAAATAATACTAGGTGGGCGCTTTAAGGTCTGCACAAAATCAAAGCCCGAAAAATCCGGCATGTGGATATCGAGAAAGATGAGGTCAACACTATTCTGATTCAAATACTTGATCGCCTGAATGGCATTGGGAAATTCTCGCTCCACTTCCAGGTCGGGTATATCCTCGAAGAGCCTTCGGAGAATTAGACGAGCCGTTTCCTCATCGTCAATTATTAAACACCTCATGATAAGCAGCGGTTAAGATTAAAAAGGGTGATGCCCTTTTTAATTTAAGAAGTTAGTCATTTTTTTTAAAATGGCCATAAAATCCAACTTCAGGCGGGTTTTGCCAACTCTAAGTTCCTCTTCAAACTGAGCCACCAGGGAATAGGATGTCTCCATGCCGAGTAGGCTCACCTTGTGTTTTATCTTATGAACCACCTCAGCGGCCTGCTCATATTTATGGTTCTCAATACAATGGGTATACAAGTCTATCTCTTCTGTGAGTTCACGCTTTGCTACCCCCAGAAGTTGTTTTTCAAACACCATATCCCCTTTTGAAAGTGATTTGATGTAGGAAAGGTTAGGTTCAGAGCTCATGCTTCCTTTTTCAATTTCACATAAAAGGTGGTTCCGACCCCTTCTTCACTTTCCAGTGTTATGGAACCTTCGTATGTTTCCACTATCTTCTTGACGATAGACAGACCGATCCCCGTGGACTGGTTGGTTTCGCTATCATCCAGATATTCAAATATCTGGAATATCTTATCGTGGTATTCTTTTGCAATCCCTGCGCCATTGTCTTTGACCGAAAAAATATAATATTCATTATCAGGAGCACAATCTATTTCCACCAGGCCTCTTTCTTTATCAATAAATTTGATCGCGTTTCCGATTAAGTTCTGGAACAATTGTTGAAACCTGGTGGGATCGCCGTTCATCCAGGGCAGGGGCCTGACCACTTTGACATCTACATGTTCTGGGATATTGAGTATCGCGATAGTATCATTGATTAATTTATCAAGGTTGACAGGAACGTGCTGTCTATCACCATGTTCAACATTAGCGTATGCCAGTATCCCATTGATGAGGTTTTCCATTTTTTGTACGCTTTGCTCAATGTTAAGAACATGCTGAAAGGCGATGTGCTCGTTTATATCTGTACAGTCCGTTTTGATCCAACTGACAAGGGTAGCAATGTTCCTCAAGGGGGATTTTAGGTCATGCGACACAATATGGGCGTATTCCTGAAGCTCAATATTGCGTTTCTCCAGCGTGTTTAAGAGTTCCTCTTTTATCTCCTCAGATTTTACTTGCTCAGAGATATCTTCAATAACCACTACAAGATGGTTCGTCTTACCATCTGCACCTTTTACAGCACTTACGTTAGAGCGCACATTTATCACGCTCCCATTTTTTCGTATATACCTTTTGTTTAATACAAAATTGTCTAATTCGCCGACGAAAAGTTTCTCCCTTAAAGCAAGCGACTCAGGAAGGTCGTCTTTATGGGTATAGTCTGACATGGTTAGTTGCTTTAGTTCATTTTCGCTGTAGCCTAAAAGGTCACACAGCGCCAAGTTGACTTTTGTAAAGCATTCACTTCCTGATAGCCCAATACCCAGGAGTGAGTTATTAACAATTACCTCGAGCTCCTTTTTATTCTCTTCAAAAACTTCTTTTTGCTTTAACTCCTCTGTAATGTCTTCAATGAGTACCACTTCATACTTAATCTCACCATCTGGTTTTCTAATCGCACTCACTGTTGTTTTGGAGTGCAGCACAGAACCGTCCGCTTTTATGTATCTTTTAACTAAGCTAAACTGATTCACTTCACCTGCATAGAGTTTTTGAATATTCACAGATGAAGTTTCAATATCCTCTTCATAGGTATAGTCGCGAAAGGTCATGGCTTTTAGTTCTTCTTCAGAATACCCCAATAGCTCACAAAATTTACGATTCACCTTCATTAAGCCTTGGCTATTGGAAAGCGCTATTCCCAACGGGGAATTCTCAACGATCAGCTCCAACTGCTTCGATTGCTCTTCAAATTCTTCCTTACGCCTGGCCTCTTCCGTGATGTCCTCAATTATGACCACTTCATTCTTGACTTTGCCATCCGCTCCTCTGATGGCACCAACCGTGGTTTTTGCCTGAAGGTGCGAACCGTCTTTTTTTATATACCTTTTTTTTATACTGAATTGATCCAACTCCCCTCTATACATTTTTTGTAGAAGTCCTGAATTGTATTCAACATCTTCAGTATATGTATAGTCCTTGAAATTCATGGTTCTGAGTTCGTCCTCAGAATAACCCAATAAATCCTGATATCTTCGGTTGACCTTCATTAAGCCTTTGCTATCAGAGAGAGCTATTCCCACCGGGGAATTCTCAACGATCAATTGTAACTGCTTGGATTGCTCCTCAAATGCTTCCTTGCGCCTGGATTCTTCCGTGATGTCCTGCACAATGGTCAGACGGTAGTCGGGTCCATCATTGCCCGAAGGCACATTGATCACATTGATTTTGGTATATGCCAATGAGCCATCCTTTCTTGTGATGGTCAGTTTGAACTCAACAAATCGTTTTCCCTCATCCAGGTCTTCACGGATTTGTCGTGTTTCTTCATAATTCTCGGCCTGATTCAATTGCTTCGCATCCATATTGATCAGTTCTTTGTGCGAATAGCCAATAATTTTCTCAAAGGCGGGGTTTACTTCTTTAATGATATCATCTTCTGTAAACAAAATACCGAACGGTGAATTGCTTACGATAATCGATAATAGCTCCTCACTTTTAGCCAGCCTCTCATGTATTTTTGACTGATCTGTGATATCCCGGATGAACCCTTCTGCGGTAGTAGCTTTTCCCTTTTCGTCATATAAAGCCTTACCGTTAACGGAGACTGTTTTTATGGACCCGTCATTAGAGTAAAGTCTTACGATAATGTCGTATACACTTCCAGTTTCAATTAATTCCTCAAAGGCCTTTATTGAGGGGCCGAAATCGTCTTTGTAGATTAGATCAAACACATTGATGTGTCTTTTTCTCGGGTCATGCCCTAATAAAGTCATTGCCAAACGATTCACTGCAAGGATGTTTCCCTCCAGGTCAATTTTCATATAGGCATCCTTTGTACGGGGTATCTTTCCGGCCTGTGCTTTGGTCTTAGTTGGTCTGGATCTGTTAGCGATCTTTAATTCGCCTCGAAGTTTGTATAATTCATGCGTTTTCTTCTCCAGCTTCTTTTCTGCATCCTTGCGAGCTTGCTTTTCACGGGTAAGCTCTTCCTCCAACTTATCTATTCTAGACTTCATGATTTTGCTCTTACCGGCTTTATTTTATGAGTTCGCTAATGCTCCAATATGAAAGTACGGTTTTAATCCTTTCTTCATACTCTTCGTACTTGAGCGGCTTCAATATATACCCTGCAATCCCGATATCAAAGCATTTCAATAAGTCCCTTTGGTTCTTAGAAGTGGTCAGGATCACTATGGGAATATGTCTTAACGAGACATCTGACTTCAAAATTTTAAGGAATTCAACCCCGTTTATCCGAGGCATATTGAGGTCTAATAGTATGACATGAGGTAGTGCACCTTCGTGCAAAGCCTTGAGGGCCTTTTCTCCATTGGATACTTCGCTGATGGAGACATTCAGCCCGGATGAATCAACCGTACGTTTAAACTTCATACGTTCAATTGAATCATCATCAATAAATAATACAGAAAGTGCCGCTGGTTTTGTCATGTTAATCGCTCGTTTACCAACAAATATGCGCAATTAACCTCCTCGATAAATTATATGAGCGATTACGGCAATTTACCTGTCGGTGAATGACGCTTAAGTGTCGATGAACGGTAAACTATAGCTCCTTCACTCCGCTTACCTCTTGAGATTTCGCTTCGCCCCAAGTGTACTCATTCGATAAGATACGGTTTCGATTATTACCAAATTGGATGTATCCCAACTCAACAGTGGTGCCCCATTTACGATCCTGTTTCTAGCTCTGATAAACAACCCAATTACAAAATAGGTTAGTTTCATTTTAAGCTCTTAAATCATTCATGACAAGATGTTTCCTCAGCAAGAACCCAGCAGGACATGATCAAAGAAAAAGTTTTCGCAGCATAAAACCGCTGATTATTCAAAACTGCATATTCCATGCCTCGAATAAACCGGAAAACAGATCCTTAATTATAAAATTAAACCAGCTAAGCTCCCTTTTCTTTGGAGCTCTTTCGTAAGATCAATCCTTCACCCTGCTAAACCTCAGCGCCTTGAGCATAAAGTCTGGCAGAGGCTTGAGAGGGTCGCGCTTCTCTACGTTGAGGAAGATGCCCAGTTTTTCCAGAATCGGAATTTTGTACACCTCGATCATCTCTATGAGGATGCCATCCGGATCATCTATATAAGTACAATGCACGCGGGTGGTTCCGCCCATATCCAATGTGTCTTTGGTATCGCAGGTAAAGCCAAACCCTTTTTCATCCAGTTCTTCGCCCAGCGCTTTCATACCCCGCACGTCCAATCCCACATGTACAAACCCTACATCTCCCCAGATTCTGCCTTTGTAGATCTTCTTTGGTGAGTAGTCCAGGGCCTGGACCAACTCCAGGTAGGTGTCGGCAGAAACTTTGGCAAAGCCGCCCCCCGGAGGGTTGGATTGTGTGATTCTGATCCTGCGAAATTTCTTATCTCCTCCTGTCAGACTTTTGAAGTCTTCGAAAACATCCGTTTTGTCGTAGACCACTTTGTCATAGCCCAGGATGTCAGCATATAGTTTTAGCGAGTTGTCAATGTTCGTCACCCCGATCACACAGCCATTTGGCCCTCCCGTGATGTGTTTGGTTTTGGTATAGAAATTTTGCCCGGGTATGATCTGAAAAATAAGTCCATTTGGGTCTTCACAGTAAAACGTCTTACCTCCATCGGGCATGGTGGTCACCTCAGACAGGAGCGTCGCTCCATTATCCTTGAAGTAGGCGTAAGTCTCAGCCACATCATGTGTCTTGATCTGATTGATATAAATGCCGATATCACCCAGCTGCGTTTCGAAATCAGGTTTGCGTGGAGTAAATGATGTTGGGTTCACCACCTCCATGGCACACCCGCCCTGCAGGTTGAGGATCATGGTCGCACGCTTGGTAATGGTTTCGTTGTGGGTATAGACATCCATGAGCGGCGCAGGTGCCACTCCGTCAAAAATCGGAATGTCCATGCCCAGGAACTTTCGATACCATTTTTGTGAAACTTCAGAATCGGAAACGCCCACTCCGATGTGCTGAATACCATTGATGCGTTTGTACATTTTCGGAATTGTATTTTGCCTCGAAATTAAAGAAAATCCTGATACAGTTTCATCGAAAAGCTCAATTGTGAGCGAAGATAAACGCAGCGAAAAACCTTAACGACAATGACAGAACTCTTCGACAGGCGCGGAGTGACGAGTAGAAAACCTTCTACTTATCCTTCAGCATCTTCTGCACCTCGAGCATTTCATCTCTGAGTCGGGCCGCTTCCATAAAATCAAGGTCTTTGGCCGCTTTCTCCATTTTGGCTTTGGTTTCAGATTCAAGCTTTTGCAGTTGCTCCTTGCTCATATACGCCACCACCGGGTCTGCGGCTATGCTATTCTCTTCAGGTTCAGCATAGTATTTCTTGCCTCCTTTTTTCTTGTCTGCCACACTGGTTTGTCCCAATACTGCCTCACGATTCTTGATAATGGTAGTTGGGGTGATGCCATGTTCTTCATTGTATGCCTGCTGAATCGCTCGTCTTCGTGTGGTTTCGTCCATGGCCTTTTGCATAGAGTCGGTCACCTTGTCGGCATACATCACCACACGTCCATTGGAGTTTCTGGCTGCCCGCCCAATCGTCTGTACAAGTGAACGCTCATTGCGAAGGAAGCCCTCTTTATCGGCATCCAGAATCGCTACGAGAGAGACTTCCGGCAAGTCAAGACCTTCTCGTAGCAGGTTGACCCCTACCAGCACATCAAAAACACCGAGGCGCAGTTCCCTCAGGATTTCTACCCGATCCAGCGTATCTACTTCTGAGTGAATATAGCGTGTCCTCACTCCGGCATTTAAGAGATACTTGGTAAGCTCTTCGGCCATTCGTTTGGTAAGGGTGGTTACCAAAACCCTTTCTTCGCGCTCCACACGAAGCTGAATCTCTTCCAGTAGGTCATCGATCTGATTCATGCTAGGGCGCACATCTATAATCGGATCCAAAAGGCCCGTCGGTCGGATCAACTGCTCTACCACCACACCTTCTGATTTTCTCAATTCGTAATCAGCCGGTGTTGCGCTGACAAACACCACCTGATTGAGCATTTCTTCAAATTCATTGAAAGTAAGCGGACGGTTGTCCAATGCTGATGGCAGCCTGAAACCATAATCCACCAGGTTGACTTTTCGACTTCTATCTCCACCCCACATGGCTCGCACCTGCGATACTGTCACGTGACTTTCGTCTATCACCATGAGGTAATCATCAGGAAAATAATCAAGCAAGCAGAACGGCCTGGAGCCCGGCTCTCGGCGATCAAAGTAGCGTGAATAATTCTCTACGCCCGAGCAGTATCCGATCTCACGGATCATCTCCAGGTCAAACTCCGTGCGCTCTTTGAGCCGCTTGGCTTCAAGAAAACGCCTTTCATCTTCGAAGAAGTTGACCTGAGCGGTCATGTCATCCTGGATCTCACGGATGGCCGTTTGCAGCACGTCTTTGCCCGTGACAAATAAGTTTGCTGGAAATATAGTTACCAGGCGCTCTTCGGCTATTTTTTCTCCTGTGGCCGGGTCAATTCTATGAATCGCCTCGATCTCATCGCCCCAGAATATGAATCGATAGGCAAAATCGGCATACGCCAAAAAGATATCAACCGTGTCTCCTTTTACCCGGAAAGTTCCTCGCTTGAAATCAACCTCGGTTCGACTGTAAAGGATATCCACAAGACTAAACAAAAACTGATTTCTTGGGATTTCCTCTCCTTCCTGCACGCGAAGCACATTTTTACCAAACTCCTCAGGGTTACCAATACCATATATACACGACACAGACGCCACCACAATCACATCTCTGCGACCGGAAAGCAGTGCCGATGTAGCGCTCAGACGCAGTTTTTCAATCTCCTCGTTGATAGAAAGGTCCTTCTCTATATAAATTCCTGTGGTCGGCAGGAAAGCCTCCGGCTGATAGTAGTCATAATATGAAATGAAATACTCAACCGCATTCTCAGGAAAGAAACTCTTGAACTCCCCATAGAGCTGAGCAGCCAGGGTTTTATTGTGACAGAGCACCAGGGTGGGCTTGTTGGTTTCGGCGATTACATTGGCCATGGTGAAGGTCTTCCCAGAGCCGGTCACACCCAGCAAAGTCTGAGCTGGCTCCTGATTATTAAGTCCTTCTACGAGCTGCTTGATGGCAGTCGGTTGATCACCTGTAGGCGTGTACTCCGATGTTAGTTTAAAGTCCATTGTTAATCATTCCATATCTCCCATGATCGCTCAGCCTGAAGCTCTAGCATATCATAGCCATTTTTTGCAGCAGCACCTTGTTCTTTGCCTTTTTTCAGAAAAAGGGTCTCCTCCGGGTTATAGACCAGATCGTACAAAAACTGCCCTGTATGAAGCACTTCGTATGGCAGCAGGGGGCAGTTATCAACTTTAGGAAAAGTACCAAGCGGTGTGCTATTCACGATCAAATCCGTCTCAGCCAAAATATCCTTGTCGTTCATGATTTGATCGTAAGTCAAATCCGCCTTCCCGACTGCACGCGAAACAATCTTCAACTCCACATCCATATCCAACAAAACGGACCTCACGGCCTTAGCAGCCCCTCCCGTTCCGAGTATCAAAGCCTTTGTTATGGTTTTGCCTGCTAGAAACTTGAGCAATGACTGTTGAAATCCATAAAAATCACTGTTGTATCCAACCAACCCCTCATCTTGCTTTTTGATGACATTCACCGCACCCACTTTTTCAGCACTGTGATCCAGTCGGGTAAGAAACGGCATCACGTTTTCTTTATGAGGCACAGTCACATTCAATCCAACCAATTCGTCATCGTTCCACAACGCCTCGAATGCATCGATTTGTTCCATTTCAAACAAATCATATTGATGATCTGCCAGACCTAGTTTTGAAAACTTCTCAGTAAAATATTTTTTGGAAAATGAATGCCCCAGAGGGAATCCTATCAGCCCGAACTTGCGCATAGATTGAATCACTTTTAAGCGGTGATCAAAATTAAGGCAATGAGAATAGAAATGCTTTGGTTCTAAGACTTATTAGTAGTGGCGGAGCGCTCCATCCACCACACAATAAAGAAACCAATCAGCGCAAATGCCAGCGCTATGGCCAACCCGGCATCAACCTCTGGCAAAAACCACGAATAACCAATGGCCTTTTCTTTACCTCCTGCCAGTGTCATATATTTTGTGATTTTCCAGGGCCAGATGATCGCAAGACTGCCCGCCACGAAACCCGTCAAAAGGCTGATGGTAATGTCTTTGAAATTTCTGAATAGGTAAGATAACAGCTGCGCAAAGAGTAAAAGGCCAACAATGCAACCAATGGCTATTGGAAGCAAAATATTGATTTCCAGTGCGCTGATGGCACCAATCACCAAAACGTAGTTGCCCATGAGTAAAAGAATATACGACCCTGAAAGGCCGGGCAATATCATGCTGCTGACAGCCACAGCTCCGCAAACGAGCAGATAGACAAATGAGGCATTGGGCTCTGCCGGAGGAAGAAATGCTATGCCCGCCGCGATAGCCACTCCTATTAGTAGGGAGGTCATGTTGCCCACACTGAAAGAAGAGATTTGCTTACCTACCCCTAAAATGGAAGCGATGATCAGGCCAAAGAAAAATGCAAGTGTATAAATCTCATAGTTGGCAAAAGACCACTCCAGCACCTTGGCAAAGGTGAGAATACTGAGTGCCACTCCCAGAAGAATAGAGAGCAGAAAGTATAAATCCGTCTTGAGGGTAAAGGTTTTCCAATCGCCGGCAAGTAATAGTCTGAGCGCCCCAAGATCAAACGACTTGAGGGAGTTTATCAAACGCTCATAGATACCCGTGATAAAGGCGATGGTTCCTCCGGAAACGCCCGGGATGACATTGGCCGCTCCCATGGCTACTCCTTTGAGGAAAAACCCTAAATATTGGTTCATTTATTATAGAAAATGATCGAACGTATCGCCTCTCAAGCCTAGTCTAATTGTTTCGAGCGGAATCACTTCATTCGGTGCAATGTTACCGAGGTTAACATTTGTTCCGATCAACTTGATAAACCAAACCTGTTGTGTCTTTTGAGGTGCTTCCCAGAGGATTTTTTCTTCCGGAATTTTGGTTAAGATCTCCTCAACAAGTCCCTGTCTCACTTCGCCAGAATCTCTGAAAAGACCTACGTTTCCACTCTCACGAGCTTCGCCTATTACTTTCCACGCTCCAGCTTCCAGCTCAGTTTGCATTTGCTCTATCCACTTGTACGGAGGTATGATCTTGGCAGCATCTTTAGACCCAACTTCACTTAGCACAGTTACTTGCTTCGCCAGAGTGCTGATGTACTCGCACTTGTCATTGTGATTCATTTCAAGTGAGCCATCTGAAACCTCGCAATATTCCAGACCGAAATCATCCAGAACTCTTTGGTAGTCAGAAAACTGATCCCTGACAATAAACGCTTCGAATAGCGTCCCGCCCAGATAGCACGGAATACCCGCTTCTTTAAACAAAGCGATTTTTTCTCTCAAACGCTTGGTCACAAAAGAAGTGGCCCAGCCAAGTTTCACGATATCTATATATTCCCCACACGAATCAATCATGTCCTCAACCTCTCTTAGGCTGAGGCCTTTGTCCATGACCATGGTGAATCCTTTAGTTCTTGGTTTGGCGGTTCTCTCAGGGATATTCTTAAGATAATAGTTCATAGGTATAGCTAATGCTTGCTTTAAAACAAGACTCAAAAATTAAAAATTCTCTTTTAAATGCCGACTACTGAAGGTTGTTTTTTCGGTATTGCTCTACAATCTTGAAGAGGGCCTTTTGGGTCTGCAATTTCGGGAAAAATTCGAACAATTTCAGGTGACCGTCAAAATCTAACATAAGTGCCGTTTCCAGCCTGTTTATGGCCATTTTATACTTCCCTCCTTCTATGAGGTACACCACACTGCGGTAATACAATTCTGCGATATCGGGACATTCTACCAATCCCTCCTCTATCACATCCTGTGCTTTTTCGAAATCGCCTTGTTCATAATAGACATTGGACCAGTCGAGCCAGGTTTCGTAATTCTCTGAATCCATTTCGCTAGCCTCGGCATAGGCATCAAGAGCAGACACAATATTTCCTACTTTAAACTCTGTGTCAGCCACTGCTTTCCAATACATCGCGTTCTCCACATCGATTTTCAGAGCCTTGTTGAAGAAATGAATGGCTTCATACCACTTTTCCTGAAGCACAAGACATACCCCCAAACCATACCAGGCCTCATGATACATCTGATCCAGTTTTGTGGCTTTCTGATAGTATTTTACAGAACGCTCAAAATTTTCCATTCGCTCATAAGCTGCTCCCAGGTGGCAGTAAATTTCAGCGCTAGGTCCCTCAAGATCTAGTGTCTTTAAGTACGATTTCAACGCTTGATCGAACTTTTTCAAGTTCATATATGAGTTGCCAATATTGAAATGGGCGCTGCTGAAGTCATCGTCTATCGCCAGTGCGTATTCATAAGCATCAACTGCTTTTTCATATTGGCCAAGCTTGTTATAAACGATACCCAGATTATACCACGCATATTCCGAGTATGGATCCTGATCAATGAATTTATTGTAATAAGACAGGCTACTCTCCAGTTCTCCAGTGATATCCAGGCAGTAGGCCAATTCATATAGGGCATTTTCATTGAGCATATTATGCTCTATGGCCAGCTTATAATTATCAGCAGCCATGTCGTATTTACTCATGCCCTGATAGGATAGCCCAATGCTGTAGTAGATTTCATCTTTGTCTTCCACATAATCCAGCGATTTTTGGTAACACTCCACCGCCAGCTCATATTCTGCAAGCAAGGCGTGAATATTTCCTTTTTGGATCATGATCTCGGGATCGTTGGGATGGAAATTGAGTGCTGAATCCAGCGCTTCGACTGCATCCTTTGCCCTGTCAAGCCTGATGAGCACGTCGGCCTTTTCCATGACTATTTCCATGGAAAAAGGATATTGCTCTTGCGCCAGTTCGCAAGCTTTCAGTGCCAGACCTAATTTCTCTTGATTTTGGTAGTAGGTAACAACCTGAAGATAGGAATCTTCATCGAAGTAATGAACTTCTTTATTTTTAAGGAACGCCTCGAATCTTCTTATCAACTCCTTCTCCTCCTTGCGCTTATACTCTTCGTGCATACGGTACAGTTAAAGTAAGAACTAGCTCTATAACAATTTACGGCTTTTTATTTTCGCTTTTGATCAATGTCAATCAAAAGTTATCCACATAATCAGCCTATGTTAGTTCGTTGTTCTGTGACGTGTTTTTACTAATTTTTTGTTGTGAGGCTCTACGCAACACACCTAGTTGCTCCGCCCTGTGGATGTCTGAACCAAAAAAGCTTACTAAAGATTCATTTATGAGTTTTTTAGCAATTTTCCTGGGGGCCTCTCCGTAAGCACCTTCCAGTGACGGGAGGTTGACCTGCAGTTTGATGTCCTGCTGGTGCAGACTCCTGAGCCAGCTGAGATCCTTTTCCAAATATTGGTATCGCTCAGGATGGGCAAAAACAGGCTTAAACCCTCTGGCTTTCAACTCAAACATCACCTCATCAAAAATCATAGGTCTGGTATAAAACGGGGTTTCTACCAGCACATGCCCTTCACTAAAAGAAAGGATTTCATCGCCCGATTTGATGGCAGCCAAAAAATGCTGATCCATGAAGTATTCGGCGGCATAATCAAGCTCTAAACTCAGCCCATAGCTGCGACCCTTCTTCTGTAAAACCGAAAATTTCTCTCTGATAATCTCAGGTGTATTGGGATATACCTCCGGATAAATGTGCGGAGTGGTAATGATTTTTCTATACCCTAAAGATTGAAAGTTCTGAAGAATCTCGATGGCCTCATCATAAGATTTTACTCCATCATCTATGCCGGGCAAAAGATGTGAATGAATATCAACTTCAAGATTAAGTTTTTTCCCCGAAAAAATACCTCCTAGCATGCCTTCTTGTCAATTGAGGCGCAAAGGTACTTAGCTTTTCTGAGAGTCGTCATAGTAACCGTACCCATAGCCATAGCCATAGCCATAACTGCTCCCAGGATTGTTGAGCGAGTTGAAGATCACACTGAGGTTTGAAAACTGGTTTGTTTTTTTTAGATTTTCTATCGATTTGATAAACGACCTTTTAGAGTAGTCTGACCGCACCACGTAAAGCTGCAGATCAGAGTTCTTCATAGACATCACAGCATCCGTGACCAATCCCACAGGTGGGGTATCCAATATGACAATATCATATCGCTCAGAAAGCGCCTTGAGCATATCCTTGTATGTCTGGGTCATGATAAGCTCGGACGGATTAGGAGGATTGGGGCCAGCCGGCAAGTAATCCAGGTTTTTAATTGGAGTGTTTTTGATGCAGTCCTCCAGCTTACTCTTACTGATAAGACAAGTACTTACACCATCGCTGGAAGGTCCATCACCAAAGGCAAGGTGTACCTTTGGTTTGCGCATATCCATATCCACCACACACACTTTTTGATTCGAAAAGGCCATAATAGCACCCAAATTGACAGCTACGAAGGTCTTTCCCTCTCCACTTACTGTAGAGGTGATGGTCAGAATGTGATTGTCTTTGGTTCCATTGAGAAACTCCATGTTGGTACGAAGCGATCGGAGCGATTCACTCAGGCCGGATTTAGAGCCAGGCTTGATAACCATACGCGTGAGTGGAATTTTCTCCTTTCTGTATTTGGGTAGTGCTCCCAAAATAGGCACAGAAACCAGCCGCTCCAGCTGGCTCAGGCTCGTGATTTTATTGTTGAGCAGGTAGCGTAAAAGCAGAAAAACAAACGCAAAAACCAAACTGGCAGACAGAGCTACACCAAAGATCAAGAGTTTCTCGGGTTTGATAGGGGATGAAGGCAAGGAGGCCGGAGACAAAATCACATAATTGGTGACAGTACCGGCACGGGTAATCTCCAATTCCATTTTACTTTTTCGCAAGGAAAGCAAAAACTCTTCCTGAAGCTGATAAAAGCGCCTTTTCTTATTATACTCCGTGCCCATAGATGGCAGGGACAAAAAATTGCCTTCCAGAGATGCCTTTCGCGCTTCCAGTTGATTCATTCGCGTTTGGAGATTGTCCTGATATTCGCTTACAGCGGCAATCAAGTCAGCCTTGAGCTGGTTCATCTCCATATTCAGCCGTTTGATCACAAACGTACTTTCGCTATAGGAACCTAGTTTTTGGTTGCGTTCTTTTTGTAGTTGTACATACTCTTCTACTGCCGAGCTCACCTCTTCGGGCAATTTCAGCATCAAGGACTGGCTGAGCATTATAGGATTCTCGCTTTCCAGCTGTTTCCTTAATAAATCCGCGTCAGAGAGTTTGGTTTTCAAGTTGAAATTTTGAGAATCAAGCGCATCCAGCTGAAGGATGGTCTTGCTGATATCACTTTGCAAGTTGGTCGTCTTGTTTTCGATAGTGAAGCTCTCAAAGTAACTTTCAAATTCTTCGAGTCTGGATTCCGTCTCATCAATCTGCTCTACCAAAAAGGATATTTTTTGCTCTATAGCCTGATTTTTGGCTGTTTTGGTATATTCTAAATACAGCGTATCTATGGCCACAATCAGGTCTCGGGCTTTGTTTGCATTGTGGTCTTGAAGAGAAATCAAAATTGTCTTGGCGTTGAAGTTTTCCGGACGAACCTGGACGTTTTCCTGAAAATAACTCACCTGTGCCTGCTCACTGTTTATGGTGAAATAATAACGCCCCTTGGAAGAAGCGTCCATGAACTCGGTTTTCTCTATGAGAAGATTGAAAGCCTCCGTTTTGATTTCTTCTCCAAACTTGTGATCGATCCTGCTGTTTTCCCCTCTTAGGGTATAAATCAATTCAAAACTATTCTGATCTTTCACCACCAGATCAAAACGCCGATCGTAGAAGCTCTGGTCTTTTACTTTGTGCGATACCACAAAAGGGCTGTTGCCGTAGCGCTCGTCTTCCAGCACATTTCCATAATAGTAGTAGGACACATCCATGTTGACAACCTCAGCAACTCTGGACAAAAACAGGTTTGACCTCAGCAACTCAATCTCTCCGGACAGCTCACTCATATCAAGGGCTGCCGTATTTCCGACCAAACCGAGGTTTTTCGCTTCACTCTCAAAATCCAGTTTGAGGATCGATTTTGACTCATAGAGTGGCTTGCTCCAGCGAATAAATCCCAGATAAGCAACAGAAAAAGCGGTTATGAAAAACAGCACAACATAGACCCAGCTCTTGCGGAGAATATGCAAGAACTTTTCCATGTCAAACGAATTAAGAATGTCGTCTTCTCTACTCAAATCACGCTGCTGATCCTCTATCACCTTTATTTCTTTATTTTCCGCTCAGACTTACTATAAGGATAACCAATGTGGTGACACTGGTCACAAAACCAAATACAGGAGAAGCATCTCTGATAGATTGCAGCCATGGCCTTCTCCACGGCTCTACATAGATGATGTCTCCGGCCTCTACATCAATGATACTTTTTTGCATACCTGAGATGGTAGATAAATCAACTGCAAACACTTCAGGGTTGCTCAGGTCTCCGCGTATAACTCGTACGTTGGCTGCATTGGACCCCAGGCTGAGTCCTCCATAGAGTGCCAGTATTTCCACCAGATTGGTATTCTCATTTTCGATTGGGATCACCTGCCCACCTTGCTCACCAAACACCACAACACGGCGATTTAACATGCGGATTTTCACAAAACTATCCACATAGGAGTCATTGTACACCTGCTCCAGGAGGTCTTCTGCCTCATCTACGGTGAGACCGCTTATTTTCTTTTTGCCGATCATAGGCAACTTCACAGAGCCATCCGTCTGGATAAGATACTGAAACCGGTCTTTGAACTGTGTTGCCTGGATGGTGGTTTGGCCACCAAACTCAAAGTTTGGATCCACCAGTCTTTCCCCATCATTGGTAAATACATCGACCTGAATAAGATCATCAGGCTGGAGCTTATAGTTCCGTTCTACCTGATCCACAGAGGCATTGATGTTGCTCTCAGAAAAATTTTCGTCGAGACTAAACATAATGTCGCGCTTGTAAACCTGGCAACTGGTTATGAAAAGCAAGGAAAGTATAGCGGCTAAAAATGTTCTCATAATTGGGCTTGAATCCTAAAATTAGCGCAAATTAGTGTAATCATGCTTATGCAATCAATCTAATGAGCAGTTTTAGTTTTCGCTAAGCAATTCGTCAATTTTATCACTGTAAGATTTGACCACATGACTTTCGTCAAAAACCTCTTCAATTATTTTTCTTGAATTTCTCGACATCTCCTCTTGTTCTTGCGAGCTCATAGACATAAGCAAGGTGATTTTTGCTGCCAAATCCTTTGGATTGCGTACCTCAAACAAAAACCCATTCACTCCCGACCTGACCACATGACGGCAGCCCGGCACATCCGTTGCTAAGAGAATCTTTCCGCTGGCGCCTCCTTCCAGTAGTGTTCGAGGTGTTCCCTCTCTGTAGCTGGGCAGGACTATCACATCTGCCTGTTTCATTTCATCTGCGATGTGATCGGAGTGCTGCTTATATGTGATGAGGTCGTCTTCAATCCATTCGTCCAACTCATCGCGAGAAATCGCTCTTGCATGCCCCTCATCCAAGCCTCCAATAAGGCGAAACTCCAGTTTCTTCCTGTCTGGTTTGATGTGCTTTATTGCCTCGATATACTCCCTGACCCCCTTCTCAACGATCAGTCTGGAAACCATCAAAAAAACCGTTTTATCCTTGTTGCCAGATGGAGCCACACCGAATTGACTGGTGTTGATCCCCGAACCGGGCACGAGACTTGTTTTTTGGGGATTAATATTGACGAAGGACAGAAACTCATCTCTGTCTTCATTGTTCTGAAAAAACACCCACTTGTTGAACCTAAACGCAAAACGATACATATTCACGGCCAATCGGCGTAAGATACCTTTCCAAAGAAAGACAGTACCCAACCCACTGACATTGCAAATGCAAGGGATGCCGAGACTGCCACAAGCGATTGATCCATACATATTGGGCTTAATGGTATAGCTCAAGACAACATCCGGTTGCTCACTTTTCAGCCTTTTCCTGATGGAAAAAATCAACCCAAAGTCCCGAATTGGATTCATGCCTGTCCCCTCCATGTCTAGCGGCACAAATTTGCAGCCCATTTCCTCCAATAGATGAGAATAATCGTCCTTTGGAGCGATGGCAACCACCTCGTCCCCACGATCGAGAAAATGCTGAACTAAACCTTTGCGGAAGTTGTATATGTTCCAACTTGAATTTAAGATAAATGCAACCTTCATTAAACGAACGCCCTTTTGCCTTTGAGAAATAAATTTGTCGGGGTGGAAAATTGTAAGTTACAAAAGCCTTTTTGTTAATTTTGGGGTTTTCTACAAAGCGGGACAATTCACATCTAAAGGAGTTATAATAAACGACCAATGTTTGAAACCAAGAAAGTAAGAGAGACTGGCGTATTGGTTACGGTAGCACCTAAATTTCAGTCAGATGAAAAAACTCAGGAATACCTGGAAGAGTTGGCTTTTTTGTCTGAAACTATTGATTTGGATATTCTGAAATGGTTTTCGCAAAAACTGGAGCACCCTGAACCCAAGACCTTTATAGGCAAGGGGAAACTGCAGGAGCTGAAAGAGTATGTGAAAGCCAAGCAGGTGAAGAATGTGATTTTTGACGATGACCTGAGTCCATCGCAGATGCGAAACCTGGAGCGGGAACTGAAAGCAACAATCTATGACCGCAGCTTACTGATACTGGAAATTTTTCTGAAAAGAGCCAAAACCACACAGGCCAAAACACAAGTGGAGCTAGCCAGATTTCAGTATCTATTGCCGCGACTGACCAGGATGTGGACTCACCTGGAGCGCCAGCGAGGTGGAACGGCCACACGTGGTGGTGCCGGTGAGAAGGAAATAGAGACAGATAGAAGAAACATCCGAAACCAGATAAACGTGCTTCGCAAAAAGCTGGACAAAATTGAAACCCAGGCCGCCACGAGGCGAAAGTCACGCGACGGTGTGGTGCGCGTAGCGCTGGTAGGATACACCAATGCCGGTAAGTCTTCACTCATGCGCAGGATCAGCAAAGAAAAAGTCTATGCCAAAGACGAACTGTTCGCCACGGTGGACTCTACCGTAAGAAAGGTAGTGATCAACAATGTGCCTTTTCTGCTATCAGATACCGTTGGGTTTATCAGAAAACTCCCCCACGACCTGATCGAATCTTTCAAGTCCACACTGATGGAAGTGAAGGAGGCAGATATTTTGCTTCACGTCATTGACGTATCCAATCCGGCATATGAGGAACACGTACAGGTGGTAGAAAACACCCTCGATGAGATTGATGCGTCAGACATCCCCGTAATCAGAGTTTATAACAAGGCTGACAAACTGGATGAGGACGCCCTGCTGGACCATCACATTGATGTGATCAACCCTGACAGCATCTACGTATCTGCCGTGACCAAATTTCACATGCAGGAATTTCGTGAGTTGCTGGGCAAGGAGACAGCCAAGCTCCACTACAAAATTTACCCAAACTATCTCAACACGGAGACTTACTAATCAAAAAAAGCCCTTTCATGCGTGCATGAAAGGGCTTTTTTGTGATCTCTAAATATTTAAGATAATTACCTCTTTTCTTTGGCCGGCCGTTCTGGCAAACCTTCATATTCTTCCAACTCCTCATTGATCCAGTCGATCGCGCGTGTCAACTGCGCATCTTCACCTTTGCCGAGCTCGCCCGGGTTTTCTTTCACCTCTATATCAGGATCAACGCCATGTCCTTCCCTGAACCACTCCCCATCAGGATCATACATCCTGAAGGTAGGCACTGTCACGCGTCCCCCGTCTATCAAACCCGGCGTGCCGGAAATCCCGATAAGGCCACCCCAGGTTCTAGACCCTATCAAAGGACCCAAGCCGGACTTCCTGAAGTAATCAGGGAAAGCATCTCCACCAGAGCCGCTCCACCCATTGATTAACATTGCCTTAGGTCCAAAATTGGCTACAGGCGGCCACTGCCACGTCTGTCCATCTCTTACCGCCCAAAACGCCAATGGCTGTCTATTCAACATTTCAATGAATCGATCTGGAATTTGTCCACCACTATTGAAGCGCTCATCTATAATCAGCCCGTCTTTGTCAAACTGTGCCCTAAACTGCCTGATCAACTCATTTTGACCATCGCGACCCGTACTGCGCACATATACATACCCTACTCTTCCGTTGGTTGATTCATCCACCTTTTTGCGATTGCTCTCAATCCACTCCAGGTGTCTAAGGCGGCTTTCATCTTGCAGTGTTTTCACCAGCACCTTTCTGGCGCCTGATCTCGACGGCTGGTCGTTTACAGTCAACTCTACCGTTTTATTTCCCAATCCCTGAAAAGCCTCATAAGGCTCAGCGTCCGTGGAAAGTGGCACACCATTAACGGCCAAAATGTAATCACCGGCCTGAACCTTCACGCCCGGCTCACTTAGCGGAGACCTTGTTTCCACATCCCATGGCGCACCGGAGACGATCTTTTTGATCCGATAATAACCGTTTGAGGCTTCCCAGTCTACGCCTAAGTATCCCACATTGAGTCGCTCGGATTGCTCCAAATCTCCACCTCCACGATATGCATGGGAGGCATTCAATTCTGCTATTAATTCACCAATGACATAGTTGACATCCCAGCGTGTCACACATTGATCTAGAAGTTTGGCGTACTGATCGCCAGTGGCTTTCCAGTCCACTCCATGCATGCCCTTGTCATAGAAGAAGTCTCTCTGCAGCCTCCACACATCCCAGTAGATCTGCTTCCATTCATTCATAGGCGCCACTTCCATGCTCATAGACGACACATCCACCGTTTTGTCAGCCTTTTGGTTTTCTTTGATATCAACCACAGACACTCTGCCTTTGGTCATAGAGGCTATTTTCTTTCCATCCGCCGATACTTCAAAGCCACCCGAATTTCCAAGAATGGTCTTTATCTCCCGCTCTTCCAGATCGTAGTACTTGATCGGCATATCCTTGTCAGCAGAGCCTGTGTTGGGTCTCTGCCCGAAAATGAGCTTACCCGAAACAGCTTCCAACCCGGAATAATTACCAGATTCGGCAGGAAGCAGCACTATTCTACTTTCAAATCCCTCCAGATCAATTTTGACTGGCTTCTCCTCCTTTTCCTCTTCTCCTTTCTTTTTGCCTTTTTTGGATTTTTCCTCTTCCTTTTTTTCTTCTTCCACTTTCACCTCATCATTTTTAGGTGCCAGCGGACTTGTCGTTGTTTTGGTCAAAGGAACCGCGGCTATCAAGGTGCTGTTGGGGTAAGCGAACGTATTGTCAAAATCAGAATAAACAGGCTTTATTTCCCTGTTGGTTAGGAAAAAGAGGTATTTGTTGTCTGGATCAAAGGTGGGATTGCTGTCGCTGTAATAATCACTCGTCACCTGTGTGGTAATGCCCGTTTTGACACTAAACAAATAAATAGATTGGTTCCTGTTGGAGCCTCCTTTGGCATATGCCAGCCACTGGCTATCCGATGACCATGAGCATGTGAAATTAGAAAGCCCGTAATGCATCATGTATTTCCCCTGATCAATTTTTACTGTCTGTTTGGTGTCGAGGTTTACATAATTGATGACCATGGTTTGATCCACAAAAGCCAGTTTTCTGGAATCAGGAGACCAAAACAATTGATAGTGAAATCCGGAAGTGTATTTGGTAATAGTCTCTTCGGTTGCGTTTTCCACGTCATAGAGCGTAAGCTGATATTCGCCACTGGCATCCGACCAGTACGCAATTTTCTTACCATCGGGAGACCAGGTGGGAATTCTCTCAAAAGCTCCGTCTGTCTGTGTAAGGTTGAGCGTCACTCCATTTTCCGCGGGAAGTGAAAAAACATCGCCACGTGCTTCTCCTACAACTCTTTTGCCATCGGGTGAAATATCAAACCAACTGAGCTTAGACCCAACCTCAACTCTTTTGGAGGCCAATGCAATCTGATCGGTGACCAAATTCACCTTTACCTCTTCGTACTTTTGCGTCTTGACATCCATCAGGTATAGCTTGCCTGCGGCCTCAAATACTATATCGTCAGTACCTCTGGAAGGGTAATGCGCATCCCATTCTGTAAATTTTGTGACCTGGGTGTTTTTGGCTGTGGCCTCATCATAAACCCAAAGGTTAAACCTGGCTTCCGGCCCATTGTCCGACAGGTAGAATATCTGACCCTCCATCCACATAGGCAACTCATCGTTGGAAACATTGTTGGTGAAGTTCATGGATTCACCACTGCCAAAATCATAGATGAAAAGATCAGGAGCTGTGCCTCCTTTATATCTTTTCCATGTTCTGTGTGCTCGGGTGAGGTAGTTGAATGCCAGCCTGGTGCCATCCGGAGAATAAGAGCCGAACTCACCGTAAGGAAGGTCTAGTTTTTTGGCCAGGCCTCCGTCTTTGCTGATTTCGAAGAACTGACGAAACCTCTGCCGGCCGCTCTCGCGTGACGAGGTGAACAAAATTTTGGTGCCATCCGGATACCAGTCCTGCACCCTGTCTTCATAGCTGTGTGATGTCAGTCTTTTAGGAATCCCCCCGGTTGTTTTGATCACATAGACATCCCAGCTGCCGTCGTAGTTGGCAGTATAGGCGATCTCTGATCCATCAGGTGAAAATTTAGGGAATTTCTCCTCGCCTTCTGGCGAACTTAGTTTTTGAGCTGTGCCTCCCGCTTTTGGCACTACCCAAATATCTCCTGCGTAAACAAAAGCAATGTGAGTAGCAGAAACATCAGGCTGACGAAACATAGATACATCTACCTGCGCAAACAGTGTAGTGAAGCCAAGGGCTAACCCGAAGGCTATGATAATGCGGTTTTTCATGGGTGACAGTTTTATGGATTTATAAATCAAATTACTCCTTTCAGGTCAATTAGTTACGCTGCGAAATGTAAATGGGGTCTGGTAGGGATTGGTGGTTTTATGAGGAGATAAAGCAATCCGATTCAATGTTGTCGGAAGTGAAGCTTTTTTCTATTTTTGCATCCCAATTTAGTCCCATAGTTCAACGGATAGAATAGAAGTTTCCTAAACTTTAGATCCAGGTTCGATTCCTGGTGGGACTACTTAAGCTCCTGACTCGTGTCTCGAGCTTTTTTTTGTTTTTCATTAATAGAAGTTTCCTAAACTTTAGATCCATACCTAGCCGGTCGCACCTAGCCGGTCACGTTCGATTTCTGGTGGGACTACTCAAGTTCCTGACTCGTGTCTCGAGCCTTTTTTATTGTTTTTCATTAATAGAAGCTTCCTAAACTTTAGATCCATACCTAGCCGGTCACGTTCGATTCCTGGTGGGACTACTTAAGCTCCTGACTCGTGTCTCGAGCTTTTTTTGTTTATTAGGTGATTGGTGATCACCAGGCCGGTCATTGTTTTTATGCTGGTGGCTACTACACCCCATTTATTGAGAAGCGTGCGCTCAACAACTCCATGGAATTCAGATAACGCAGATTGTATGATCAGTAAAAAACGGTTAATTTGACGTTAATTGCCTTGAAATCCCGCACCACGCATATTCGAGCCGTTGGCATTCATTGTGAAATACAAGAACAGAGGAACCATTCGAGTTCAGAAAATTCATAATTAAATAATAAAATCAGATAATTAATGATCCTATTTTCTAAAAAAACCACACACTATAGTTCTTTACTTTTTTTAGTATGGCTCATTATTATACTAACTCCTAAAACCATTTGCGCACAAGAATCAAATGAATCTTATCATAAACGTATGCAATGGTGGGATGAAGGGCGTTTAGGAATGTTTCTGCATTGGGGGGTGTATTCCACATTTGGAGGTGAATACAATGGAACGGATTATGGCAAGGAAATGGGACAAGCAAGTGCCGAATGGATTTACCTCACCTCGAATATGCCACAAACTGAATATCAAAATGCCGCTCTAAACTGGAATCCTTCTGAATATAATGCAGAAGAATGGGTTAAAATGGCTAAGGATGCTGGTATGACATATATGGTACTAACATCTAAACATCATGATGGTTATGCTCTTTTTAATACTGAGGCTTCTGATTGGAATAGTGTAAAATCCTCAGCAGTAAAGCGAGATTTAATAAAAGACTTTGTTTTAGCCTGCAATAAATACGATATGAAGGTTGGTTTCTATTACTCCCATGAAAAGGATTGGGTAAATCATGTACGACAAAATGTAGACCGAGAACCTATTCCTGAAAATTATGAGAAGTATGTGAAAAAACAAGTTACTGAGTTATGCACAAATTATGGAAAAATTGATTTAATATGGTTTGACACTCCTGTTGATAACCATTTAGAATTCAATAAAATGTGTGCAGAAATAGTAAGAAAACTGCAGCCAGAGTGTATTATAAATGGTCGTATAGGGAGCGGATTAGGAGATTATAAAAACATTGGAGACCGGGCTATTGTAAATCCTGGTATGGAGGGTTACAGGGAATCAATCATGACCATGCGTTTAAATTGGGGCTATGATAAAAATGATGATTATTGGAAATCTTCTGATGAGTTAATAAAAATGGTAAGCAAAAGTGCTTGTCGTGGATCAAACTTTTTATTGAATATTGGTCCTACACCAGAAGGAACTTTTCCTTTACAAGACCAGGTAAGATTAGATAATCTAGGAAAATGGATGACATTAAATGCCGAAGCTATTTACAAAACCAAAGGCAGTCCATTTTCAAAGGAACATAAATGGGGATCTTTATCACAAAGCAAAAAAAACAACATTATCTACCTTCATTTATGGAACTGGTCAGGTGGCAACATAACAGTTAATGGTTTAATGTCTAAAGTAGAGAGTGCATCATTTTTGGATACTAACGATAATTTGACTTTTACTGAGAATGAAAAATCTTCAGAATTAATAGTAGAATTACCAGAAATAAACACCAGTCAGGATCTAAGAATTGTTAAACTAATCGTCGATAAAAAAACTTTCGATATTACAAAGGGTCCAGACTTTGTCGCTCCAAGGGTTAAACATAAAGAACATTTAAAATTAACTGGTACTATTGATAAAATCGATGGCATTAATTTCACAATTACTGGAAGACCAGTTGTTCGGGACAAAAGAGGTAAGGAGATATATAAAGATGAAATAACTACTCGATTTTCACTAAACGATCAAGTACGTTTTAGAGTCAATAAAGATGGAGACATTCGTGAAGTCCAAAGTCTTTATCTCAAAGAGGATTCAAAATATCATATAGTGTACGGTTCTGATAAAAACATTCCAAAAGTGAAAATCGTGACTCACTTGAAATAATCAAAAGTTGACAATTATAAAAAACAACGAAATGCCCCAGCCATGGTTCGTGTCATCACGAATCAGACCTGGATTCAACTTGTATACAAACCTGGGGTATCATAGTCAGCTACCAAGACCTTCAGAGATTCACTCAACAAGAATAGGATAAATGGAGTCCGAAAAATCCGAACTACTGGCTGGTATTGCATGCTGACAGCTCAACACCTGATCTAATGATAGATAGCATACAAACCACGCTGGAACCTTTTGAATTCATTGAAGGATTCATCCTGTCTCGGTTCAACTACGAACTGGATTACAGAAATTCACAGTTTGACAAAAGTTACATTGACCAACATTTTAACGAAACAATTACAACCTTAAAATAAAAGCTCCTAACAGGCGTAGCTGCCACACACCTCCTCATGAATCTCCTTTCAGTTGATTTCGCTATTTTAGATGATATTAGTAATCATCGCTAACATACGAATTGGACGCTGAGAACAACCAAAACCTCATCAAAATGGCAAAATCATCAAGAAGAAAATTCATCACCGGAACTTTATCTGCACTTGGACTTATAGGAATAAGTGCATGGTTGGGAAAACGCCGGATTTTGACATGGATTGTTAGACAAGACAATGATAGCGAACCTAAAATGACTTTAACCCCCAATATTGACGATGAAATGTGTGTGTTGTCGTCACCAATCTCAGAAGGACCTTATTATCTAAAGTCACCGTTGCGCACTGATATAAGGGAAAACAGAAAAGGGAAAACCTTAAACCTTAAATTTCAAATAGTGGACTATCCGGATTGTAGTCCGATTGAAAATGCAGTAGTGGAAATCTGGCAATGTGATGCTGATGGCAACTACAGTGGGTATATAGAAGGAATAGGACATAATATGTGGGAATCAGCAAAGCAAATGGAGTTTGGAAAAAAGCAACATATTGAGCCAAGCAACGAAGCTGCTTATCTGCGTGGTTATCAAAAAACTGACTTAAATGGAAAAGCAGAATTTACAACTATAATTCCCGGGTGGTATGACCCAAGAGTGCCCCACATTCATTACAAAGTGATATTAAACAACAAAGTACACTTGACAAGTGAATTGTATTTCGAAGAAAGCTTTTGCAATGAATTATTCACAACCGTGGAGCCGTATAATCAATATGGAGCATCGCCTTATGATTTTAGGAATGACAAGTCTTTGGCGAATGTAAAAGAGGGAACTGGATTAATATTAAACCCTGAAACGAAATCAGACAACACAGTGCTGGCAACAGCAAAAATTGGAATTAAATTATCCTGAGAGGCAGTTCGAGGCAAACTACACAGTTCATTGCCAGTTCTCACCGACATACAAAAATCTTCGCTCCATCATTTCCGCGCAGGAAGAAATCTCATTCTTATGGGTTTTATGCCATTATTTGTGGGTTTCGGATAATTTCAACTAAGTCATTGGCAAATGGCCCCTTGTTTTACAACATCGTCCTCAACCTCAAATGGTTTGCTCCAGTGTTTGAAGGTGTGCATTAATTGGCTTTGCTGCTATTCTTCCTCTTCTTACTTGCCTTAGCCAGTGGATTATAAGCAAGACACAGATCAAGCCAGAATTCCAGATCATCGTCCATGTCAAACCCCTCTGGAGTCACGAAGATGTAGCCTTTCATAGGCCTTCCGGTAAAGTCCATGGGCAAACAGACCTCTTTGCCAATATTGGCCTGATATGCAGCTTCTCCTATTCGCGCCATCAGCAGGCTGTCTCCATACTTCTTGTCTATATGAATGCCACATAGCATCTTGTCATCTACCTGAAACAGCATGCCACCCATCATCGGTTTGTAGCCAAAATTCACTTTTTTGGTTTTGAGCACATGGGTGATGCGCTCAGCTAAGTATTCGTCGTAGGCCATGGTGATGATGTTAAGGCATGAAATTAATCAATTTGATTATGACTCCCGTCGATTCTATCAGGATACTGATCGAACCTAATTAGGGATTGTGCGCCACTAAATTCACTTTTGGTGAGCCTATGACACCTGTTCACCGTTATGAAAGTATTTAGCACCATTTTCTTATTGCTTCTGGCGATAACCTCTTCATTAGCACAGACCTTAGTTGGAGTAGTGCTGGACTCTGCCAGTTTGGAGCCTGTACCCTTTGCTCATGTGGGGTTAGGCGCTTCCATCACAGTTACCAATACGGAAGGAGAATATGTTATCAATCAACAACACAAAGAAGACTCTATTCTTGAGATCTCTTTCATAGGCTATCATACATGGCGAAAGAATATAAACGTATCAAAGACCTATCAAACCCTGCTTGTTTCCTCAGTGACCAGCCTGGAGAGTGTCACAGTATTGACTGGAGATATACTGATGAACCGGGTGTTTCGCTCTACAATTACCAACTATGATCAGGAGAGGGAGCAGATGACAAGCTACTATAAAGAGAAGCTGAGCAGGCACGATTCAATATGCTACCTGGCAGAGGGTATCATGAATATTTATCGGCCAGGGTGGATGAGTAATGAGGAGGTTCAGATTGCACCGCTTAGAACCCGGAAAAGGGTGGACGAATCATATAATCAGGATGAGGTTATACCTATAAATGGACATGCTTATGACATGATCGTTCCTTCTATCTGGCGGGAGGGATCGTTTCTTGATATCAAAAACCGAAAACATTATGAATTCACTTATGAAGGTAGAACCACCTATCGCGATCGCGCTGTTTATTTAGTGTCATTCACTCCATCCACCAACAAAGGTTATGTGTCCGGCAAGCTTTATATCGAGGATGAAACATACGCTATTGTGCGGTTGGAATATGAGCCTGATCCCGGCACGAAGAGTTTCTGGAAATGGGTGAAGTGGGTAGAAGAATACCAACCCATGTATGGGAAATACTACCTGACCCTCGTGTCTTTCGAAGGGTCCTTCACCGACTACAGCAAGAACTATGATTTTTCCGCTCTTCTGGTCAACACTGAGATATCAAGCCCAGAGGAGGTTCCGGTTTTGGATAGTATTATAGAAGAAAAAGACATCTTCTTTGATCAGGCTGATTTCGATTTTACTAACTCCTTTTGGAAAGGGTTCAATTACATAAAACTCACCTCTGACGAACAAGGGTAGTGTTTTTCATGAGTTTGTTCTAAAAAGATGATGGAGCTACATTTTTCCAGAGTCGAAAAATGTAACATCAGGAAACCACACTCAAACTATAGCAAGGATTTTGTTCCACCACATTTAGACAAAAGGCGGGGTTTCTGGCGGGGAAATTGATCTATAAAGCCATACTGTGAAATGTTTCTTTCTACTTTAGCATCCTGAAACTAATCTCTATGGAAACCATCGGATTTATTGCTGCTTTCTGCACCACCATTTCTTTTTTGCCACAGGTCATCCGCACCATCAAAACCCGCAACACTTACGGTATTTCATTGAGTATGTACAGTCTGTTTGTAACGGGCGTTGTGATGTGGCTTATCTATGGGTTGCAGATCGGTGATATGCCCATGATTGTGGCAAACGCCATCACCCTGGGGCTGGGCTCCATTATTCTATTTATGAAAATCCGGGATGTGATCACTGATAAAAAATGAGCCATAAGCACCAACTAAGCCCTGAAATTATCACCACCCCAGAGATGCATTTTGTGGGAATGTCTCTGACTATGTCCTACGCAAACAACAGGGTAGTTGAGCTATGGCGATCATTTGGCCCGGCACGAAAGCGAATCCAAAATACTCTCAAAGGGGACTCATATTCGATGGAAGTATATGGAGCTGATTTTTTTCAGTCTTTTGATCCAAACAAAGAATTTGAGAAGTGGGCCGCCGTGAGGGTAAACCAAGGAGCTTCTGTACCTGAGGGAATGAGAAGATTGACGATTCCTGAGAGTCAGTATGCGGTTTTTGAGTATAAAGGGTCATCGAGTCATGCTTCAGGTTTTTACCAGCAGCTATACGGAGTTTGGTTGCCGACCTCTGGTTTCGTGTTGGACGACAGGCCGCATTTTGCCGTGATGGGCGAAAAGTATAAAAACAATGACCCTGAGTCAGAAGAGCAGATTTGGATTCCTATTTGCACCAAGTCCAATCAGTAGAAATACTGAGCAGCTCACCAAACCAGAAACCTAAATTTGCAGTTGCATAGATACCATATAGCCCTAAAATTCAATATGAAAAAGACGTTATGGTGCCTCTTGGCACTGATTCCTTTATTTGGCCAGGCTCAGGAAAGCTCCCTGGGAAACTGGATCAACTATTTTGGCAACAAAAAACTCAATGATAAATTCAACTGGCACCACGAGGCACAATTCAGGAACTACAACGCAGTGGGTGATCTTGAGCAGCTATTGCTCAGAACAGGGATCGGTTATAACCTCACGGACGGCAATAACAACGTTTTGCTAGGTTATGGATTTATCCACAGCCAAAACTATGTAGACGTCATTGATGAAAAGCAAAACGTAGATGAGCATCGCATATTCCAGCAGTTTATTACCAAACAGCAATTGGGCCGTGTGGGCTTGCAGCACCGATATCGGTTTGAACAGCGTTTTGTAGCTTCCAGTTTTAAGCTACGGTACAGATACTTTCTTGGTTTGAGTGTGCCTCTAAACAACGCTAAAATGGTAGACAAGACCCTCTACCTCTCCGCATACAACGAAATATTCCTCAATTCAAAAAACACCATTTTTGATCGAAACAGGCTATACGGTGGGTTGGGTTACAAACTCAACAAGGCCGTGCGTTTCGAGCTGGCTTATATGAATCAGTTTTTTCAAGGTGCTAACCGTGACCAGATCAACATCAATACATTCGTGAATTTTTAGTGTCCAAAACAGCCTAGGCGCTGACAAAACCAGAATAAGCTATCCAGCCAAACACGATGGCAAGGATAATTGCTACGATACAGCCAATGGTGTTGCTGCTTTTTTCTTCCTCTTCTCGTTCTTTCTTGAAATCAGATACGGCCTCCGGCTCTTCACCATTCTCGCTTTCAGCATGCCAGAGTATCTGAGGCTTTTCGTCTTTGAGCTTTGTCAGAAGCGGCAGAAAGCTGTCATCACCCAGGTGAAACCCATGGATAAGTTGAGCAGGTTCATCCTTGGTTGTGATGCTACCTGACCCACTCATATTGAGCGAGCTCACGCTCATTTTTACCAAAAGATCATCTTTGGTGGAACACGTTAGGTCGCGCATTTTGCTCATAGGCTCCACCACAGTGTAGTTGAGAATTTCGTGTTCTTCAGTGACCACTCCCCGAACTTTCAGCCAATCGTAAAATGGTTTTTCATCCCCAAAAACCATCGTATG
>JBDVMP010000050.1:0-34628 GCA_039970095.1 Cyclobacteriaceae bacterium | reverse complement strand
GTTTTGTCTTCTATCAACTTGATGACTGTCTGGGTCACTTCCAGAAAGTGACTGATCTTTTCTTCACTCATCATTTCGTGGATTTTCAGATTAAACTCTTTCACTGCTTTGCGTGAAAACTCTCTCTTTTCTTTTCCTATTTCCGTAAGGAAAATCCTCACCGAACGCCCATCATCAGGGTCTTGTTCCCGATAGATCCAGTTTTTCTCCTCCATGCTTTTGAGCATTCTTGTCAGAGAGCGAGCCTCCATTCCCATCATAGGAGCAATTTTTGTAGCCGGAGTACCGCTTTCTACATCTATATTCAGTAAAACAAAACCCGTAGAGGCCGTGACATCAAACTCCTGTCCGTACTGGTTGTACATGCGGGAGATGGCGTGCCAAGCTACCTTGATGTTGTAGTCAATCGTTTCTTCTTTCTTCATAGATCTATGGTGGAAAATCAAATATACATAAATTTGTTATGCATGCATACTATTTTCGTGCTCAAAATTGTCCGTACAAAGACTGGTCACAGTTTAGCTTCTCACTAAATTGCGATATGGATAAAGAAATGCTGACCGAAATCCCCGAAGAATTTTACTCCGCCAGCACCGGAAATTTGTTCGACAAATGCATAGAATGTGAGAAGAGTCTGCTGCAGGGTAATACCGAATATCTGATAGAAAAAGCTGTCAAGAACTATCCAGGATATAAGGCAAAGGATGTCTTATTTGACTATGCCATTTGCATGGAGTGCGCCACCAAGATGCACGAAAAAATGTCCAAAGAATCTCTGGGCACAATCCAGGAGTATTTTGAGAATAACATTGACTTTCAGTCTAAAATGGAGGCTGTAGAAAGTGGAGACATGAATCGCCTAACTGAAAATTGTTTGATCAAGAACACACCCAAAAGTGAGTCCGCGGAATTTCAGCTTTATGCCCACTGCCGTGGGGATAAGCTTTTTATGGGAAATCCTCCCTATGTAATATGCGGAGAAGCCATGGAAGAAGTCATGGAGTTATTATCCAAATCAACTAAAGATGAGTTAGGTGGGTTTTTCAATAAGCATTTCAGTCCAGATCCAGACCTTTTCGAAAAAGATCCGAGTAGGCTGATTTTGATTTGACAAAAGTAAAAAGCATAAACCCTTGGGGGTCTAAAAGGGTGACAATGTCACCCTTTTATGGTTTTTAGAACTTGAGGCTATAAACAATATTGGGAAGGAACGGCAACTGAGGTGATTTTTCTATTTCTCCTGTGGCCTCTATGAAATACTCGTTTACGGTAGCTTGATTATTGGTTATGTTATTGATATCAATTTTGAATTCGCTGGTTCTGGTTTTCTTGTTTTTCCTGACACCAATAGAAAAATTCACGAAGAAAACATCGTCTCCTTTTTTCCCGAAAGGATCGGATTCATCTCTTACTTCTGTTCCCAGCCTTTGGCTTTCGGCCAGGTCTATTGGGGTATAACGCGACCCTCCGATTAGAGATGTTTTGGTGTTTACGAACATCACGCGGTTTTTCTCTAGCTTGCCAATATTGAACTCTTTGCCCGCAACCACATTGAAAACATAGTTTCCGTTGAAGGCTGTTTTCCTCTCCACTCCATCATTTGGTGTGTAAAGAGATTCGTACAGCGAAAGTGTACTCATGTAGTAGAATCCTTTGTTGAAGAATCTCTCCAAAGTAAACTCTGCTCCGTAGTTGCGGCCTGTTCCTTTATTGGTCAGTGGCAAATACTCAAAAAAGTCCGTTTCATTAAGAAGTGAGTAGGTGCTTCCGGCCACATTTTCGATCGGCACATCATATAAGTGCTGATAATAGGTTTCTACTTTGAAGTGCGTGTTTGATCCAATCGCCCTATCGTAACCAATCACAAAATGCGCTGCTTTAGATGGTTTCAGGTCTCGATTCGGAACGGTAATATTCCCTTGGTTGTCTGTGGTTTTACTGAGATAAATGGATATTGGTTCGAGTTTGCTGTGGATTCCTGCACCAACGTTAACCGACTGTTTGTTGTTTATCTGATATCTGAAACTCAGCCTCGGCTCAAAACTTTGTGACTGGTTGAGGTCATAATAAAGGTGGTGAAACCCTGAAATCATTGTCCAATCCTGCGTGATTCGATATTTCCATGTAGTAAAGGTTTGTAATGTATTAGCTCGGCCTTTATCGTTCAGGAGGTTTTCCATGATATCGGTCTCAAAATCCAACGCATTCATATCTGCATCAAATGTTTGAAGGCTCATGATCACTCCCACTTCCACTTTGTGTTGGGCGTTGAACTTGTAATTGAAAGTGCTCCCAAACCTGGAGGCTGTTTTGTAAATCTGGCTGTTGTAATAGTTAAAATAATCATCCTCTCCTTCAGGAAGCTCACTTGTTTCCTTGAGCGAAGTGCCAGAAATAGAAACGAAACTGCGCAAAAATGATTTGTCGTTGATGAAGAATGTGTGATTAAGACCCATTACGCCAAGGCCGGCATTCATCTCTCCCCGATAGAGCCTGACTCCTTCGTCATTTTCGTCTTCCACGTCTATGCTACTCAGTCCCCCAAGGCCAAATACCGTGACAAAGTTTTTCTTGTTTATGGGAAGATCTAGTTTGAAGCTAGCATCCTGATATTTTGGCACACCGCCAAAATCCAAAATGCCTACATCAGAAAGAAGCTGAAGCGAAGAGTATCGGTAATTGGCAATGTAGGATCCATTGTAGTTTTTAGCAAAAGGACCTTCTGCAGTAAAGTCTATGCCGAAAACGCTGGCCGA
Source organism: Cyclobacteriaceae bacterium (assembly GCA_039970095.1). GTDB lineage: Bacteria > Bacteroidota > Bacteroidia > Cytophagales > Cyclobacteriaceae > JAMZMI01. Next base: position 31,872 of record JBDVMP010000050.1, on the reverse strand, counting down.
AGTTGTGTATTCTCTGCGCTCATTGTTTCCTTTTCTGAATTTCATATCAAAGACGCCAGAAAGAGCATTTCCATATTCGGGGGCAAATGCCCCAGAAAAAAAGTCGGAATTAGAAAGCATATTGCTATTGAGCGAGTTGACGGGTCCGCCTGTGGCCCCTTCATTGGCAAAGTGGTTGGGGTTAGGGATTTCCACCCCTTCCAGTTTCCACAATATTCCTTTTGACGAATTTCCGCGAACGACGATATCATTGTTCCCTTCCTGGTTTCCGGTAACTCCGGCAAAAGCCGAAACCATTCTGGCCGGATCACTGATCGCTCCGGCATATCGCTGGGTTTCTTCTACAGAAAAACTCCTGGCGCTGATCATAGCCATTTCATTTAAAACTTCGGCTTTATCCTTTTTGGCTGTTACAATAACTTCGGTCAGGTTTTCCACAGATTCCTGTAGCTCGACGTTTAAAATATTCTCCTTGGCTGCATTTACAAGAATATTGGGAATGACTTTTTCTTCATATCCGACGTAAGTCACAAAAAGAGAAAGCCTTCCGACAGATGCATTTTCGATTCTGAAGTTTCCGTTGATGTCTGTAATGGCACCAATCAACGGGTCAGATCCTATGATTTGGATAGTAGCTCCGATCAATGGGATTTGAGAGTCCTGATCTACAATTGTCCCACGTAGGGTTTGGGTCATGTTTTGTGCAAAAACATTTTGGATGCTGATAAGCAGAGATAGTATTAATAGATACTTTTTCATTTTCAGTTTTATGTGTTTTCATATTCATGGAAACTGAAAATGATTTTACCCCCATGTTGGCAGAACAAAAATTTTGCGTCTTAGAAACGAATGGCCAAACGGTAACCTACCCAGGCTTTTTGTTTGGCTCCTTCTGCAAAGGGTTTGCCTCCAATTTGTTCGTAGAAAGATTGATTTCGCTCTTTTTTGTTTGCAAACAAATAGTAATGGAGGAGTGGGCCTCCTTCAATGGACAAATGCTTGATTATCTGATAACCAAACGTGATTCCAAGCCTGTTGTCTATTGTCAAGCCGCTTATGTGGCGCTCCAAAGGTTGTACAGTATGCGAAGTTGCCTCAAATGCTACAAATGGTTTTTCTGACAGGTACCACTGACTGCCAAAACCCATACCATAAGACCAAAGTCCATTGTTCCCTTTAGGAGTAATGCCCGCTGTGAATATTGAGTAAAATGAGTAACGACCTGATTTGAATGTGATACTGTAATCGGTAACATCATTGTGGTCGAGTTCAAACCGCGCAAAGCCGTCTTCAGAAATATTGACTATTCCGAACATAAACCCTTTGTCTATTTTTCGGGCTATGTTGACAACACCTATCTGAACACCTCTCAACTCCCCGGCATAATTGAAGCCACCCGAAACCTGAACGCCCTCCATCTTGTGCTTGACATAGTTGTATGCTCCTGCAGTTTGGGTTCCTTTCACCGATCCGCTACTATTCATTGCTCCGCCTATTATTACACCTTTGGCAAAGGTGAAATTGGTATTACTTATACCCGCTATCTGAACTCCCGTCATTCTTTCGCCCACAATATTGGACGCTCCAGCTATTTGAACCCCTTTCACATCTTGCTTTTCCATATTGAGTGCACCGGAAATTTCAAGCCCGTTCAAACTGTGAGCATATCCGGCAATTACGTTTAGGGAATATTTATTGGCAATTTGTCCCCCGACCATACCATTGGTACTCACAACAGGAACCAGCGATAGCTGCATAAGTCTTTCCTCTTTCAAAGTGATGTTGGAGTTGTGTTGTCTTGCGTCTTTGTTTCTGAGGAGCCTTTCTATTTTTTTATCGGCCTTACTTACCTGATGAGTTGAATCCGTTTTTTGCCTCAGCTGTAAATTGAGGTTAGAGTCAACCAAATCGCTAAGTCTAACAAGGGTGTCTTGATAATTTTCCTTAGTTATGGCCAGCCATGTGATACGTTCAACATTTGGCACTTCAATTTTATAGGAGCCGTCGGGTTTAGAAAGAGATGCTGTCAAAGTGTTGACTTCATAAACGGATGCGTTTTCCAGCTCCTCGCCTGTTTTTGCATCCACAATTTTGCCACTGACATTGAGCTGCTCTTCTGGTTTAGTTTGTTTGGGCCGCCTACTTTGAATGATCAAATACGATCCACGAATTTTGTATTCATAACCCTCACCCAAAAGGTCATTGAGAATATGACCTATAGATTCATGCTCGTACGTTTTATTTATTTTCCTTTCGGGAAGGGTTTCCGGGTTGAATGAAAACTTCCAGTTGGTTTCCGCTGCGACTTGCAAAAGAGCCTCATGTATATGTTTGTCCTCAATTGCAATGGTGAGTTTTTGTTGCGTGTTTGTCTGTGAGAAAGCAGACGCAACCACACACAAAGCAAACAGATAAATAATTACTGATCTGTACATCCCTCTCCTGTCAAAATATACGAACCGCTCTTTTTCTCTACAACCAGGTTCAGAGTTATGGACAAAACTTCAAGTATTTCTTCTAGTTCTTCATTTTCAAATTTAGCTGTGAGACTACAGGCTTTGATAGCGTCCGAATCGAGGATAATAGGGTTTCCGTAAGCAGATTGTAGCGACTTTATGATATACGGAATTTTTTGACCAGAAAAAGTCAGAGAGCGTGTTCTCCAGAATTGATCCAGACCAGAAGGCTCTGGCTGTTCTTTTTGTAATAGTTCCGCTTTTGTGATTAAAACACCCTTCTCTCCGGCGGTTAAAACCAGTTCTTGATTTGCGAAATCAAAACGCACCTTTCCTGTTTGCACATAGACGGAGATGGTATCTGTGTTTCGACTTGATTTTATGTTGAATGATGTACCTAAAACTGTGATCAGCCCCTCTCCAACTTTTATTTCAAATGGCTTTTTTAAGTCAGGTGTTATATCGAAAAAAGCTTCGCCCGACATGTTGACAGGTCGGTTTTCACTCAAAAACTCTTCTGGGTACTCAAGTGTGCTATACTTATTGAGAGTTACGGTCGAGCCATCAGCTAAAACAATTTTGGATATTGAGGATTCGGTCTGTGCGAGTATTAAGTCGGCTGGTTTGTTGAGCTGGTATATAATCGCGAACAAACCAAAAACCACAGCAATGGATGCTGCGATTTTCATCCAGCTACCAAATGGTGAAGATATCTGTGGTATCTGGTTTTCCCTTTTAGTCAGAAGCTCCTCCCAGGATTTTTCCACGTTCACTTCTACGGGTTTTGGCGATTCACCGAAATTACCCAAATCCAACCATAGCGCTTCCCATTGATAATATGTGATTTGAGCCTCTTCCGAATGGGCTTTCCACTGGTCCACGATTAGCTTTTCTTCTTCAGAGATTTCCCCTGCAAAATATTTTGCCAGAAGCGCTTCGGTTATATGTTCAGGTAATTTGTTCACGTTTCAATTATTTGACAACCAATTCAAATTTTACCCCCATGTAATGAAATCAACAAAAGTACTATTGGCAGATAATCACCCAATTCGTTTCTCAAGATTTTAAGAGCCTTACCCATTTGGTTCTCCACAGTTTTCAGCGATAGGTTCAGCTGCTCTGCAATATCCTTGTAGCGTTTGCCTTCAAACCGATTGAGCTCAAATATTTCACGACACTTTTCAGGAATCTTGTTCAGGGCATTCTCTATGCTGGTTTTCAATTCGTCTAATTCCAAAAAATCCACTGTTTCAGGTTCCTCAGTATTAAACCTAACCCTGTCTTGATATTTCTGCTGGACCTTTTGATGTTTGATCTGATTGAGCGCAGCATTGCGCACAGCACCAAACAAGTAAGATTTGACGGAAGTCTGAATTTTTAAAATTTCTGACTTTTGCCAAATATTGAGAAATACCTCTTGAACGAGTTCTTTGGATTGCTCTGGATCATTGAGATACTTATTGCCAAAATTGACCAGTTCAGCATAGTGCTTTTTAAAAAGCGCTTCGAAAACCGCCTCTTCACGAATATTTATAATCTGATGTGTATGTTCGGGTTCTTCCACCGAAAGTCAGGTTGAAGTAGTTAGTTGATATAATCTCCTCTCAGTTTTCGGATTCTTGTCCTCGCTTCGGCAGCATACATACTTCCCGGGTGCGCCTTCAAAAACTCCACGAAAGTTTCGAGCGCCTCTTGCTCATTGTTCATATGATCCGAAAGGATCACTCCTTTTTTATAAAATGCATCATCGCTTAAGATATCATAAGAAAATGCCTGCACGATTTTGTCCAGGTACGCTACCGACTTTTCGTATTCCCCTTTTTCCAGCGCCAATTGAGCCTGTATCCAATATATTTCATCAGTGATGGAGTGACCGGGATATTTTTGGAGCATGCTTTCTAGTTCTTTCTTCGCACGATCTTTAAAATTTTGAAAAATGAGTAATTCAATATTAGCAAATTGCTGCATAACCACGTCTGTAGAATCAAAAACCGTATTGTCTTCTATGAGAATGCCAAGTGCTATGGCATCATTGGAAATCTCGCGCGTCGTGGCGAGTTTGAGTATTCCCAGGTGATCCTTAGCCAGTGAAAAATTGCCAGTATAATAATTGAGTTTCGCATTCCTCAATTTTGCTTCATATCCCAGTGGAGATTCTTTATCGGATTTTTCTACCTGCGAATACAAGAGTGTGGATTCCCATGGCTGATCTGTGAGTAAATAGATATCTCCCAAATCCAGCTTGCATTTTGATACTAAATGTCGTGGTGAACGTCGATTTTCGATGGTTCTTGTGAGAATAGCAATCGCCGAGTCTTTTTCATCCAAATAAAATGCATGAAGCAGCGCCTTGCTTCTGAGGGCATCCAGCGTACTTGGATTTGGCCCCATCTGATCAAATAAAGATTGATATTCATTTGCTAAAACCCTGATCTCGCTCAAATTGACTGGAAAGTGATTTTTCACCTTGCTTTCTCTGGCCTGAATATAAAGACTTTTAGCAGAGATGAAATTTCGTGAGTTTGGATACTCATTGATTATATACTCAAAGATCTCGATGGCATTATCCCACGATTGATTGTCCAAAGCTATTCTACCGATTCGCATGGATTGATCGCCAGGATTTCCGAGTCTTTTATCCAAAGCGCGGGCTTGAATATAGGCCGCATAAAAGTTTTTTCGTTGAAGTTCCAGCCATATGAGCAAGTCAGCATACATCACCTGATCAGGAAATCTCTGGATTTTGTCAATAAGTGCTTTCTCCAGATAGTCCTGGTCCTTTTCTTCCGTGAGCATGTTTTGGAACAGATTTTTCACATACGACAAATTGCGCGGGTTTGATTCTGCATAATTCAGGTACTCAGCTGTCATATTCGCCAGATCTTTTTGCTGCCGATAAATAGCGGCCAGGTCCAGAGCAAATGCATACGGATTATTGGATTGTTTCCTTCCTTTTTTAAAAAAGTAAATGGCCTCATCTAACATTTGCTGGTTTCCCAGATTTTTAGCGAGCATATTTAATTGAAACTGATTACCCTCATATTCCCTGTCCAATTTTTTAAAATACTTCTCACGCTTGTCTACCTCACCGCTCAGATCGTAGAGCTTTAGCATACTTACCTGAAACTGGATATTGTCCGGATAATATTTTAAGGCATTATCAAGAAATTTTTCTGCTTGCTTAAAGTCTCCTTCTCCTTGAAGTAGGTTCAGATAATTTGCCTGAATAAGTGGTATGGCTTTTTTCTTATTAGATAAATCTAAAAACAGGTCTTTAGCCTTGTCAATATCGCCTTGCTGATAATATTCGTTGGCCAGTTTAGCTTTATCATTTTGAGCGAAGCTTTGAATGGATATAATTGAGAGAACAAATAGTATCGAGATGAGACGCATGCGTTGAGTTATAAACATATAGACATACTGATTATAGAATAATTAAGTTTTAAATAAATACTTTTTCCTTTTAATATGCTGTGGATTTGTGGATAAAAGTGAAAAACTTAATTTGTTAATTAGGATTGTTTATAAATGAAATCTTCTTGTCGAATTATGCACATAGAAAAATATTTCAGTGACTTGATTTTCAGCTATATAGAATAGAATGTGGATTACTGAATTGAGAGGGATGTGAATAGTGAAAGTAAGAGTTTGTCTTCATTTTGATGTGGAATATGAGAAGAGTATGTGGGAATAGTTTGGTATAGTTGAGAGAATTTCTGAATGTGAACAGAGCGGGATATTTACCAACATGTTTTCACAGGTTATACACGACTTGTTAGAAGGAATACTCCAGTTCGAGAGTCCAGTTGGCTCTCAACTCGGAAGCTTTTGGGAAGTGTATAACTGGTTCAGGTTCTTCAAAATTTCTAATGTTTCCTATGTCCCAGATGCCATTTTGGTTTTGATCTAGTAAAACTCTTACAGAATAAGAATCTGGCTTCATCATATCAAATCTACAGCTGGTACAATTGGTTAACTGTTTTGAAACGTTTCCTTGTTTATTGAGTATCTGTACAATGTAGCTCGGCTTTTCTGTGGTTATTTTAAGTTTTATAATACCGAAGTTTTCTGGGTCTAAGAATGAATAACTCTGAGAAAAGTTCTTTGAAGAGTCTTGTTCTACGCTTATGAATGCATTGCTGGCAATGTCGAGTTTGACTTTATTTTTGGGAAGCTTACTGAGTAGGTGATAATAGATGAGGTTCGTGGAATCTATGTTAGAAGTGTCAGGAGTATGTTTTAGTAATAGAGATTCTAGAGTGTCATTGTAAATAGTTTTGTCCATGACAGTCTGGAATGAGATCTGCGTGTTGTTAAAGTTGTAATTGAGGTTGTGGATGGGAAGTGGAAAGGTGTATAAGGTGTCAAGTGAGTATGAGAGAAATGTTGTGTCAACTTGTAATATGGGTTTTGAAAATTCAATTGTATAACGGGAGTTCTGATTAATGTTTGTGGCTGAAGGCGGATACATAGTTTGCGTGAATTCTGTTGCTTTTCGGGCTGTTTCTCGAAATTTTACATAAACCGTATCCAGTGTCGAGTTGTGAATGCTATCCTGTGCATTGATTATGATGCCAGTGCTATCTGTCTGTAAAGTTGTAGATGTATTATAAAAGCGAATCGCATCCTTTTCTGTTGTTAAATTGTGAAAAACTGTTTTGGATGAATCTATAGGAACTATGCTATAGCTGTTGACTGGTTTACTGTAACGAGCATCGAAATATCTCCCAGATGGTCTTGCTGAAATGAACTTAAGCTCGGAAGCATCGAGTTGAAGGCCTTTGAGGTATAGGCTGTCCGGATCTACAGAGGGAGATAGTGTGTCTTTGAGAAAGGCGTAAGTTTCAGTGGCTGGATCTAATGAGAGGTTTCTGTTTTCATCTATGAATGCTACGATTATGTAGTTACGGTTTTTAATGTTCTTTATTTCAAATGTTCCTTTTTCTGAGGTATTGACGAAGTAATATGGTTTATCAATGAATATATCTAAAGTATCGGAGGGTATATACAGACCGACTGTCATTTTTGGGATTGGTTTGTTGGTCAGGAGGTCTCTTACAGAACCAATGGTTCGAAGTGAATCTATATAATCACCAGTGCTGAAAGCAATGATTAGGTTTTCAGCAGGGTTTTTTTCTGTGATGTCTGTGACACCATCAAAAAAGTTTAGTGTGTAAGTTGTACTGTCTAAAAAGTCACCTTCAAATTTGAGAATTAGGTCGCGACGTTTGACTGTACTTTTGTATTTTATGTCAGAGTAAGGTGTGATGATGAGATTTTGTTTGAGTTGGTCTGCAGTGATGAACTCATCAAAATATAGAGTAAATTCATTACCCTTGAAATTGATGGTTTGATCTAAGGGTTCAGACAATAGCAGGGTTGGTGGAATAGTGTCCTTAGGTCCTCCGGTAGGTGTTAGTGGATTGGCACATTGTTGGAAGGTGACTTCTGTTAGTAGGATGAGAATTATAACTTGTATAATGCGCTTCATTTGCTAAGAACGTAAATTAGACTCGAATATTCGCCGGTTTTGTTTTTTGCAGTAGCATTTGATTTTCTTCCGGTTTTGAAGGCCTGTAGATAATTGGTTTTACCTGTCTTATGTTTTTCACTAAGTAATGATACATAGTAGGAATCAAACGGCATTGGAACTGTGTCAATTAGGTGAAGCTTTTGGGATTTAATTAATCGCATGAATGAATCCTGACTAAAATGGTATAAATGGCGAGGTACATCATAGGCTGCCCAATGTTCTTTGTAGTGCATAGCATCACAACTGTTGTGGTTGGGAAGGGCAATAAACATAAAGCCTGAGTCAGAGAGTTTATTACGTAAGCTTTTGATGGTTTGTTGAAGATCGTGTACATGTTCTACTACATGCCAGGCTGTTATAATGTCGAACTCCTTTTGACGTGAAAGCTCGGCCAAACTAGTATTTATGCTGACCTTAGTTTTTTCAGATGCTTTTATGTTGGTGGATTTATCTGGTTCTATACCGGATACAGCCCAGCCTTTATTTTGCATGTGTTTAAGAAAATGACCTGTGCCACAACCATAGTCTAGTATAGATCCCACTGAATGATGCTTTTTTATCAACTTGCTTTTTTGATTTAGCATGTAGGATCTAACCAATTTATATATGAGGTCAGATATATTCCTTGTATCGTTTGTGTGCGATATGTAGTCCGCACTTTTATAATATTGGCCAATCACTTCGAGAGTTGGCCTGGGGTTGGTAAAGACCAGTTGACATTTGCAGCATTTTACCAAAGCAAAACTTTCACCACTTACGGTATAGTCTTTACAAATGTTGAAGTTGTTGAATTTTGTGTGCTTGCATGAAGGGCACTCTTCTAGTTTTTCGTACATTTTATTTGCCCATGTAAACCATTAGAATAGAAACGTCGGAAGGAGAAACACCACTTATTCGTGAGGCCTGACCAAGAGTAGACGGTTTGATGCGAAGAAGTTTTTCGCGTGCTTCAGAAGATAGCGAAGTTATTTGGTGGTAGTCAAAATCGGGATTGATTTTATGGTTTTCTAGATTCACCATTTTTTCGGAATTGTACTTTTCACGTTCTATATAGGTTTCATATTTGATTTGGATTTCCGCTTGTTGTAGCACTTCAGTGGAGTATTTGGAAGAGAACTCAAGATCTTCGGACAAGTTTATGACAGTGTTAATGTCCAAATCAGGTCGTTTTAGTATCTGATGTAATGCGCTTTTGTCTTTGACTGGAGCACTGCCCAGAGCTTCTAGTTTAGGGTTGAGATATTGTTGTTTGTATTTCTTTTGTTTGAGATCATTTATAAGCTTGGCGGTTTCGTGCATTTTGCTCATGGCCTGATCATATCTCTGTTCTTTGGCTAACCCAAGCTTATATGACAAAGGTGTTAAACGAAGGTCAGCATTGTCCTGTCGAAGTAAAAGCCGGAACTCAGCTCGTGACGTGAACATGCGATAGGGTTCTTGAGTGCCTTTGTTGATAAGATCGTCTATGAGAACTCCTATATATGCTTCTGACCTTTTTAGCACAAGAGATTCTTTCTCATGAACCTTTAAGTGTGCATTGATTCCAGCCATTAAACCTTGACAGCCTGCTTCTTCATATCCTGTGGTCCCGTTTATTTGACCGGCGAAAAAGAGGTTTTTTATAAGTTTGGTTTCGAGGGTGTTAGTCAACTGGGTGGGAGGAAAGAAATCATATTCAATGGCATAGCCAGGGCGAAACATTTTGGCTTGTTCAAAACCTGGAATTTGTCTAAGTGCTTTGAACTGAACGTCTTCAGGAAGTGATGTAGAAAAGCCATTTACATAGACTTCCACTGTATCCCAACCTTCTGGTTCTACGAAGATTTGATGTCTATCTCGTTCTGCAAACCTGTTTATTTTATCTTCAATAGATGGACAGTATCGAGGGCCTAAACCTTTTATGCGTCCGTTGAACATAGGTGAGCGATCAAAACCTGTTTGCAATGTTTCGTGTACGGAGCTGTTGGTGTAGGTTATGTGGCAGCTTCGTTGTTTGGTCAATGTGGGTGATGAATCCAGGTAGGAGAATTTGGATGGTTCATTGTCACCCTCCTGTTCTTCCATAATATCGTAGTTTAACGACCTACCATCTACGCGTGGTGGTGTGCCTGTTTTCATTCTACCAGATTCGAAACCTAATTCTACGAGCTGTTCTGTGAGACCTTTGGCGGCTTTCTCTCCTGAGCGACCACCTCCAAAGGTTTTTTCACCGATGTGAATGATGCCATTTAAAAATGTTCCATTTGTCAAGACAACAGATTTGGCTGATATTTCGATTCCCAGGCTTGTTCGTACTCCTTTGACGGTTCCATCTTTGACAATTATGCCCGTCACCATTTCTTGCCAGAAATCAACGTTTGGTGTGTTTTCCAGAGCTAACCTCCATTCTTCTGCAAAGCGCATTCTATCAGATTGAGCGCGAGGACTCCACATGGCGGGTCCTTTGCTCCTGTTTAGCATTCTGAATTGTATCATCGTCTTGTCGGTGATGATTCCAGAGTATCCTCCGAGAGCGTCAATCTCTCGAACGATTTGACCTTTGGCTAGCCCCCCCATTGCGGGATTGCAAGACATCTGGGCTATTGTGTTCATATTCATTGTAGCAAGTAGTACACGGGAGCCCATGTTGGCAGCAGCAGCAGCAGCTTCGCAACCAGCATGCCCTGCACCCACTACAATTACGTCGTATTCTTGAAACATAGTATTGGAATGTTTCACGTGGAACTATTGATAAATATTATTTGGAATGTTTCACGTGGAACGTCAGTTCAACCGCAAAGATATATAGGCATCTTCTCTTTGCCTCATTACATTTTGTTCCGTCTCTGTTTTGTCTTTGTATCCGCACAAATGGAGGAGCCCATGAACAATGACACGATTAAGTTCTCTCTCCAGGGGCTCATTAAATTCAGATGCGTTCTCTCTAACACGATCTATACTGATAAATATGTCTCCCAGAATTCCCTCATCCGAAATAGAATTATCGAATGTAATAATGTCGGTGTAGTAATTATGATTGAGATACTCCTTGTTGATAGCTAGAAGATATTCATCTGAGCAAAAGATGTAAGTAAGTGACGAAATGTTATTTCCTTCTTTTTTAGCAACTGTCCTTAGCCATTCGCCAATCGATGTTTCGTCGGCAAGAGTAAAAGAAATGTCCTCCGATAGGAACTCTACTGCACTCATTGAAGATAAAAAGACAGTTTGACCTCTCTCCCTTCATTGCTAAAAGCAACTTCGTCGCATAGGTTTTTCATAAGAAAAATACCTCTTCCTCCGGGTTTGTCAAGGTTTTCGGGTGCGGTTGGGTCAGCGAGATTGTTGTAATCAAAGCCAGGGCCTTCATCTATGACAATAAATGAAATAGCATTCTCCTCTAGCTGCAGCTTAAGCGTTACGTTTTTGTCAGACAGGTTTTTGTTTCCGTGCATGATGGCGTTGTTGACCGACTCGGTTACCGCAATCATGATGTTGCCGTAGATGTCATCATCTAAGGAATATTTTTCCTTTGCATTGTCAATGAAACTCTCAACGATGCGAATGTTTTCACCAATTGACGGAATTTGTATCTGTATGTTTTTCATTAATCTTCTTGTACACTTAGTCTTCTGAAGTACTCGTTTACTTCCTTCTTGTAAAAGGGATTTAAATCTAAGGGAATTGTATTTAATAATTCAATCTCACTTTCCCTTGCTTTTAAATATTCTTCGAAGGCAGGTGGATATTTACGTTTTAATTGATTGGCGGTTTCACCTTTTCGTTGGGGATCTTGCTCCTGCTCTCTCATAGATTTTTCAGCTTCCAACATTCGTGATATGATATCCTTTTGTCGGTTAATGAGGTTTTGGGTGAGCCTTTTATTGACCAGATCAACCTCATTTTGCTCCATTTTCTCAATAGCCTCTTTGAGTCCGGTACCCCCAGACTCGCCTCCTTCATTTTGACCATCGAGTTTTTCCTGCATTTTTTGTAGTTCTTGTCTCAGTTTGGCTTGTTCTGCGGCCAATCTAGCCAGCTCCTCAGAAAGTTGTCTTCCTGATTTTCCGCTTTTTTTGAGATCCTGAATCTGTTCGCTGAGTTGTTTCTGCAGCTGACTCATGCTAGGCGTTGACCCCTTTTTCTTTCCTTTCTTGGATCCTGACCCACTCCCTGCTGCAGACATGGCTTCTTGCATTTGTTGCATCACGTCATCGAGCAATAGTGCAAGGTTGTTCATAGAGGTCATCGCAAACTGCTGATGACTGGTTGCTCTGTTTTTGTTTCTGTCTTTTACAGATACCATTGCGTTTTCGAGGCTTCTGTTTATTTGGTCAATTTCTCTGGTAACGAAATTGCTGATCTGCAGTACTCTTTTCGCAAGAGAAAGCAGGCTGTCTTCTATCACTTTGGAGTTTTCAACTAACTTTAGTTGATCCTGAGACAACTCTAAGAACCGCGGGTCGCTTTGAGACACCCCTCTAAAATCCTTGATTATTCGTTCTTGTTCAAATGAAATTTTAACAAGGTTGTCAAGTATATCTCTTAAGTGTTGCATGTTTTCCTGCATCATCTCCATTTCCATGCTCTCTTGCATTTGACGCATTTTGCTTGCCATCTGATTCATTTTGTTTCCGGCATTTTGCTGTTTAGACTTAGTCTTTTTGCTGTTTTTACCGTTTTTCATGTCTTCAGAAATATCTTGTAATTCTTGAGAGATTTCTTCTTCCTGTTCATTGAAATCTTCAAGTGGCTCAGGGTTTTCCATATCCTGGTTGAGTTCTTCTATTTCGTCCGTACTATCTTTAATCTCCTCAAACGCATCGCTTATTTCCTGTTGATTTTGTAGGCTCTCCTCGGTGATGTCTTTCTGAGCTAGTTGTTCTTGTTTTTCACTGAGCGCCTCAAGTTTTTGTGCGGTTTCCTCAATTTTTGACTCAAGTTTCATCTTTTTGAAAAGCTCTATGGCTCTTTCAAGTTCATTTTCGAGGTTTTTCTCATCGGGCTGAATTTTGGAAAGTTGCTCGGTGACTTCATCAAGACTGCTTTTTTCTTCAAGCAGTTTTTGAAGCTCATCATACAGGGCCTTGGTCTCCTCATCAAGCAGTTCGTCCATAAGTTTTTGGAGCTGCTTAGATTTTTCCGCCAACTTATTATTCTGTTTGTTGAATCTTTCTTGGGAATTGATAAGTTCTTCATGTTTTCTCTGAAGCTCTTCTACAGATTTTTCGATTTCCTTTTTCTTGGAAATGACCTCTTCAAGAAGCTTTTGTTCTTGCCAGCCCAGTTCTTTTTTGTTTTTAAGACGATTTTGTAGCTCCTCCAAATTTTCATTTAGCTTTTGGGTTTGAGCCTGAGCAGTTTCAAGCTTTTTCGCTGTTTGATTCGAGCTTTCTGCAAGTAGCTGATCAATTTCTGCCTTAGATGGTTTCTTAAAGAAAAATTTTTGTGATCGAGTCTCTTTATATCCATTTACCTGATCGTTATCCCAAATAGCGACCCATAGTTCTACGGATTCATTTGTAGTTAGTAATGCCGAATCAATATTCCACCTATAAACAAAACTCTGTTCTGGCAGAGCATGGTTGATTTTTATAGGAATTGAAGTGGGTTTTGGTTCTGTAAGCCCCTTTTGATAGAGCCTCATTTTGCTAAAGCCATAATCATCCTTGATTTTGCCTGAGATAATTACGGAAGAGAAGTATAAAGTATCTTTCATGAAGCTAGCTTCAATTTCTGGCTTCAGGTCTTTGATAACATCTATACTATACTTTATGTCATTTTTGTTGGTTCCATAATTATTACCGATTTGAACCTCATATTCTTCGTTTTGCCAAACTTGCTTTGAGTATTCGTAGAAACCAGGGTTTTGGCTATCAAAGAAGTATGAGCTGTCAGAGAAAAGAATCTTTGCTGTATTCGTATTCCTTGTCTCCAAGAGCCATGATATTTTAGTACCCTCTGGCACAGCTGCATTACCAATATTCGTGAATGTTTCGTCTGGCCAATCAGTATAAGAAGGATAATCAAGCCGCAGTGTAAAGCCGCTTATCTCAGGTCTTGTTTTTAGTGAAACGTTATAGACATTTGTGATATATCCGGCTGCCTCGATACGATAATTAATAGGCTCTTGAACATTGACCCACTTGTACGTAAACCTTTGATTATCAGATGACTGTATTCTAATTCTTCTCCCATTTTCATGTTTGAGATATACGCTTTTAGGTATATCTTGACCTGTTACCTCAAAGGATAACGTGAAGTCTTCATTTTTATAAGCTGAGAGTTCCGGGTTGAGAATCTTAATGGTGAAGGGCATAGGCCTTTCAAACTCCTTTTGAAACTGCAGTATGCGCTTGCTGCTAGATGAAAAGGACTGGGGACTCACCAATGAAAGTAAGATAAGCGTGGATATTACTCCACAGAAAATGTAGAGGTATCTCAGGTTGGTTTTCCAATCTATTGCCTCAGAAAAGTTTACCGGGGCAATGTTTTTTGCTTTCTGATTAATCGATGCAGCAATAAGACTGGCATCTGAATGGTTGATTTGATTTAATTCGAGAAGATTAATGAGTTGATCGTCAATCTGAGGAAAATAATGGCCAATTTCCTTAGCCATCTCCTTGTCACTAATGCCTCTGCGAATTTTGAGTAGTTCCAGAAGCGGAATAACAACAAAATAAGAGATTGGTAAAAAGAAAGCTAAAGCTAATATGACCAGGAGAACTAACCTTGTTGCACCCCCAAACCAAAAAACAGATTCTGCTCCATTTATAGTAATAAAAAGGAGAAGGAAAAAGGAAAAAGAAATCAAAAGACCCTTTACAAGTCTTTCTTGATATAGTTTCCTTTTATATTTTTCCAGATTTCCTCTTATTTCTGCTAGTGGCATATGGGCTTATACGGTCATTTTTAATTTAAGATTAAAGAACAAAATTAAGCTCTTTTGTAAAGTATTCGATCACATGCATTTTTAATAGTTTTTCTTGCTCATTCAGGTCAAAGTGCGGTATCTCCTTTGTCATTTTCCAATGAGGCCACCCCTCTTCATCTAACCCTTCCAGTTCGTAAAAACCTGATGTAGAAAGAACCCGACAGGTAGCGATGTGCATTAAATCCTGCTTTTCTTCTTTGGAAAAATTTTTGGCCCCTTTGCCTAATTCCTGTACGCCTATGAGGAATAGCACAGCGTTGAGATCCTTTGGTTTTTTTCCTAAAACAGGCTCTAGTTGGCGCAACAGTTTTTGCCAGTTTATTTCTAAATCAAGATCTTTTTTATATACCATTTAACGGAACTTATTATTTTTATGTAATGAAGTCGTTTCTTCATCAGCTTTTTGATGATTTCGTCTCTCTGATGTTCCCTCGGATTTGCTTCAACTGCAAAAAACCACTGGTATATCAGGAAGAGATCCTTTGTATTGGGTGCTACTCCCGAATGCCAGAAACAAATTATCACTTATTTAAAGAAAATCCCTTATACCAGAAATTTGCCTACGAATCTAAGGTAAAATTCGTGTCAGCCTTTCTTTTTTATAATAGGAAGGGAGTTGCACAAAAGCTCATTCATACGATGAAGTATAAAAATATGCCACAATTAGGAAAGTTTTTGGGTTCAGAATATGGGCGAAGGCTATGCTCAGCGGGCGTCACAGCGGATATTATTCTACCCGTGCCCATACACGCCAAGAAGGAGGCGCTTAGAGGCTTTAACCAAAGTCAAATTATTGCCGAAGGGCTCACAGAGCATTTGGAAATACCAATAGATTCCAAATCAATAATTAGAAAAGCATTTACCCTGACACAAACGAGAAAATCCAGAGTAGAGAGGTGGCTAAACGTAGAGGATGTCTATTTGGTAAATGATCCAGAAAACATTGAGGGCAAAAGTGTAATGGTAGTAGATGATGTTTTGACAACTGGTGCTACAATTGGCACTTTGGTGGATCAGCTGGTTAAAGTAGGAGCCGAGTCAATTAGCATAGTTACTATTGCCGCCGGCAAATAAAAAGGGCCTCACAGAAATGTGAGGCCCTTTTTGTTTGATTTATCGTTATGATCAATAGTTCGTTCCTGCTCTGATCATGGCACATCTAAATCCGATAGTAGATGTTGCAGAGTCTTCGAAAAGAGATCTTCTTGTTCCTGGAGAAAGCCAGTAAGCAACATCTGCCCATGATCCTCCTTTATAAACTCTCATTCTCTTCGTTGGAGGAGTATCAGTAGTATATGACTTTTGCAAGCCTGTTGCTCTAACCCACTCCTCTTCAGTGTATTGTCTTTCATTACCGATGAATGTATATGCTCCATCATACCCTTGCTCGCTATCTCCAATGGCATCTCTTCTCGCAGGGTTCATATCATCCATTTCCTGAAAAGAAAGTGGTCTGTAAACATCTTGAACCCACTCGTTTACATTTCCGGCCATATTATAAAGGCCAAAGTCGTTAGGAGGATAATCATAAACATATGTTGGAATCATTGCTCCGTCATTCAGTTTACCAGCTATACCAGCATAATCACCTTTTCCTCTTTTGAAGTTTGCCAAGAAATAACCCATGCTTTTTCCGTATGGGTTTCTAAGTGCATGACCATCCCAAGGGTATAGTCTTCTATGAGTTTGGTTTTCATCCAGCCACTGGGTTCCGATAAGAGCTTGAGCTGCATACTCCCACTCAGCTTCTGTAGGTAGTCTGTAGTTTGGTAGCACAACGCCCGACTCTAGTGGGATTCTTGCATTTGGAGCTGCAGCAACAGGGTCGCCTTCTGCACCAAGAAAATCATCATCATCGCCTGAAGCCAAAGGGTCTAAAAGTCCGGCATCATCAGCCAGCTTCATGTTTACCACTAAGGTTCTCCACTTACAATAATTGATAGCTTGTCTCCAGTTTACTCCAACTACCGGGAAAAATCTGAAACCAGGATACCTGTAGTAATGATCTACATAAGGGTCATTATAAGCAAGGTCTTTTGCCCAAACTGTGGTGTCAGGAAGGTTGTTTTTCCAATAATATTCATCTGAGTCTTGCTTGATATAGTACTCATACTCCAACCAGTTGATGTTGGCAACTTCCGTTTCATCCATATAAAATGATGCAACCGTCACGGCTCTTTCAATATTGTCGTGAGCGTGAACCAAATCTTCTTCGAATGTTCCGAGCACGGTTCTTCCTCCTTCAATGAAGATTAGGTTTGGTCCATCTGGCTGACCCTGAAAGTCATTCACCTGAAACCCTCCTTCTTCATTAAACTCTAATCCGGTAGTTGTACTAATACCCCCGGGAGCAGAGCTTGTTGGAGCACCATTGCTAAAGCATGATGCTACAAGTACAGCCAAAGACAGCATTGCTGCTGATGAGGCCGCAGTTTGAACTAATTTTTTCATAACCTGTTTTTCCTTTATTTCAAACGCTTAAAATAGCAATAAATACAAATATTTCAAAAATAGACCTTAATGGCAATTATTTAACCTTTTCATTTACTTATTAATGACAAAACGCAAAAAATATTGTTCAGAGCCAATGTTTTGCTCATGTCAAAGCATCTCTTTCAGCGTGAGATGAGCCTGTTGGATGCTTTCCGTCTCTCGGAAATATATAATCAATTTGCTGCGATGTTCTTTAATCTTGCTGTTTTTAGGGTTTTGCTGAACATATTGTATCACCTTTCCGAAGAGATTAGATTGAAAATAGCGTTCATCTTTTTTCTCTGAGACATAACATTTCAACAATGAGTTTTTGATCGAAACCTTCTCAAAACCCAGTTTTTCTGCTACCCACCTCACTTTTACGGAATCAATCAGATCACCCACAGGTTGTGGATAAGGCCCAAAACGGTCTTTTATAGATTTTGTGAAGGCTATAAGCTCTTCCTCGGTTTTTATATTGTCCAGTTGGGAATAAAGACTGAGACGTTCGGAAATATTGGACACATAGTTTTCGGGAATCAATATTTCTAGATCTGTTTCTATGATACAGTCTTCGGTTATTCCTTCAAATTCATCTTCGCTCATTTCTTTGTGAAAGAGCTCTTTAAACTCTGTTTCTTTCAGCTCGGCAACAGCTTCATCGAGAATTTTGTGATACACTTCAAAGCCCATATCGTTGATAAACCCACTTTGCTCGCTTCCTAGCAGGTTTCCCGCACCCCTTATGTCCAAATCGCGCATAGCAACTTTAAAACCATCACCCAAATCCGAAAACTCTTCCAGGGTTGTTAGTCTTTTTCGTGCATCAGACGATAAACCCGAAGTAGGCGGAGTGAGTAGATAGCAGTATGCCTTGGTGTTGGAGCGCCCAACCCTGCCACGCATTTGATGTAGGTCAGACAAACCAAACATATGTGCACGGTTGATGATAATGGTGTTGGCGTTTGGAATGTCAAGTCCTGATTCAATTATATTAGTAGAAACCAGTACGTCATATTCACCTTCGATAAACTTGAGCATTACTTTCTCTAGTACTTTTCCATCCATTTGACCATGTGCGATACCCACTTTCGCATCGGGCACAAGCCTCAATACCGTGTTTCCGACTTCTTCGATATCTCCAACCCTGTTATGAACGAAAAAGACCTGCCCACCTCTTCTGACTTCATGGCTCACAGCATCACGAATAATTTCTTCATTGTAGGTTTGTATTTCTGTGGTCACCGGCCTTCTGTTTGGTGGTGGCGTGGAAATAATGGACAAATCTCTGGCTCCCATTAGCGAAAAGTGAAGCGTTCGGGGTATTGGTGTGGCTGTAAGGGTCAGCGCATCTACATTGACCCTCATTTCTTTGAGACGCTCTTTAACTTTTACGCCGAATTTTTGCTCCTCGTCAATTACCATTAAGCCGAGATCTTTGAACTCAATATCTTTATTTACAATACGATGTGTACCTATTAGAATGTCAACTTTGCCCGATTTGACATCTTTCTTGGTTTGAGTAATCTGCTTAGTGCTTTTAAACCGGTTGATATACTCAACATGAACCGGAAACTGCTCCATCCTTTGTGCAAACGTGTGATAATGCTGCATGGCTAAAATGGTAGTAGGAACCAACACCGCCACTTGCTTGCCACTGTTTACAGCCTTGAATGCTGCACGAATGGCAACTTCTGTTTTTCCGAAACCGACATCTCCACAAACCAACCTATCCATAGGGTGAGCCAGCTCCATGTCACTCTTCACATCGGAGGTGGCAAGAGCTTGGTCAGGGGTGTCTTGATAAAGAAAAGAAGACTCGAGTTCCGCTTGAAGATAATCATCTGGAGGAAAGGAAAAACCTGGCGCTGACTTACGCTTGGCGTATAGGCTAATGAGGTCTTTAGCTATGTCTTTGACATGTCTTTTGACTCGCTTCTTTTTATTTTCCCAATCTTGAGTTCCAAGTTTGTTGATCGATGGAGGCTCACTTTCTTTGCTGGAATATTTAGAAATTTTATGGAGAGAATGTATGCTTACATACAGTAAGTCATCATCCCGATAAATCAGGCGAAGTGCTTCCTGCTTATTTCCATTATTATCTACAGTATCCAATCCGGCAAATCGCCCGACTCCATAATCGATGTGAACAACGTAATCTCCGGGGTTTAATGTCTTAAGCTCCTTGAGAGTTAGGGATTTTGTGTTTGAGAATTTTTCTCTCTTCCTATGATTATGAAAACGATCAAAGATTTGATGGTCGGTATAACAAACCAACTCCAAAGCGTCATCGATAAAACCTTCTCTGAGTCCGCCCTTAATTGTGCCGAAGGACATTTGAGAGTTGATTTCCTCGAAAATGGTTTCTAAGCGTTGGATTTGTTTGGCCGACTCAGCGATAATTATGGCTTTAAAACCCTTGTTTTGCCGATCAAACAAATCTTGCGCCAGCAATTCAAAGTTTTTGTTGAAGTGAGGTTGCGGCTTGATTTCGAGTTTGAACTCTTCGTTGGGCTTAAGGTAAAACCTGTTTCCAAACTCAACAAGATTGAAGCTTTTGAGTGTTTTGTCAAAAGATACTTCTGAATCAAAAAGATCTTTGGGGCCAAAAACTACCTGGGTATTCCCGCTTTTCTTCATTATCTCTCCAAATGAAGCCTCAGCCTTATTGAAACCCTTTTCTATCAAGTCCAATGTTTCTCTATAGTCCTTCAGCCAAACCACAGTTTTTTCGGGCATAAATTCCAGAAATGACTGGCGCGTTTCTTCTAAAAGAGTGGTTTGAACATTTGGAACAAGACTTATACTTGATAGAATATTCTTGCTTAGCTGTGTTTCTGGGTCAAAATCTCTGATGCTTTCAACCTCGTCACCAAATAACTCAAGTCTATATGGGTAATCATTTCCAAACGAAAAAACATCAATGATTCCCCCACGAACAGAAAATTGTCCTGCTTCGTACACGAAATCAACTTTCTCAAAATTATAGCTAATCAGCACCTCCATAAGAAAGTCCGTATCAAAACTCTCACCAATAGAAACATGAAAGGTGTTTGCTGATAGTGCTTGCTTGTTGATTACCTTTTCGTAGAGGGCATCAGGATACGTGATTATGCACAGAGGGCTATCTGATCCAGAATTTATTTTACTGAGCACCTCGGCTCGAAGTAAGATATTCGCGTTATCCGTTTCTTCAAAGTGATAAGGCTTTTTGTACGAGCCAGGAAAGAAAAGGCAATTTGCTTCGGGGATAAAATTGCGGATATCATCGTAGAAATAGTTGGCTTCCTCCTTATCATGGAGAATAAAAACATTTGTGTTTTTATTGATAACCTGAATGGCCGCTCCGATCAAAGCATCAGAACTTCCGGACAGACCTTTGACTCTTACTACATCATTTGACAGAATGGTGCCTGCAATAGAGCTAATCAGCTCATTGTTTTTATAAAGATCAAATAATTCTGAACTAGTCACGTTGCGAAATAAGAGGGCAAAAATATATTAATGGAATTTCCCTGAATAATTAAATGGGTGACAATTGTCTTTATGCACGCAAGAAAATCAAGGAAACTAAAAAAGTAATTATTTTTAGAATTTTTTGAAACATTTCTATATGAATTCAGTATAAGACTAATGAAAGCAAATAATAAGATGCAATGTCTTAACGTTTAGTACTTGCTTTCTATTTAGGTTAGGTTGGTGATTAAGGCGTTCGCAGAGGTGCGGCGCCTTTTTTTATTTTCAAATCTTAACACGTCACTCGGTTTTGAAACGCCCTAATCGCTTAAATTTGATT
This sequence comes from Cyclobacteriaceae bacterium, assembly GCA_039970095.1. Taxonomy (GTDB): domain Bacteria; phylum Bacteroidota; class Bacteroidia; order Cytophagales; family Cyclobacteriaceae; genus JAMZMI01. The sequence continues at coordinate 10,702 of JBDVMP010000050.1, read as the reverse complement.
TATGAGAAGAACGATACTTACAGCAGTTGCTATTTGCATTTCATTGCAATTTGTTTTCGGTTGGGGAAAAACCGGGCACAGAGTGGTTGGTCAAGTTGCTGAGCAACACCTGACTAAAAAGGCGAGAAAAAACCTAAAGGCAGTTTTGGGAAATCAAACTCTGGCTGAGGTTAGCAACTTTATGGATTTCATTAAATCTAACTCAGAATACGACCACATGTATCCGTGGCATTATGCGACAATCCCGGACGGCAAAACATATGCAGAAGCGGGAACTCCAGAAGCGGGAGATGTCATTGTTACGATTAATCGTCTTATAGTAGAACTAAAATCAAAAAAATTCTCGGATGAGGATGAGGCTTTTGCTTTGAAATTATTGGTGCATCTGGTAGGAGATATTCATCAGCCTTTGCACGTTGGTAATGGTGAAGACAAAGGAGGAAATGATATGAAGATTGATTATTTCTGGAAGTCATCAAACCTGCATCGTGTATGGGATCAGGGCATAATTGATGGTCAGGAATATAGCTATACAGAATACACTGACCTGATCAACCACCCAACTAGGGAAGAGGTGCAGCAATGGCAGTCCGCATCTGTTTTGGACTGGGCAAATGAATCTGTGAGTTTAAGAGAACAAGTATACGACTTGCCTGAAAGTAAGAAGATCAGCTATCGGTATGATTATGACAACATCGCAACCTTAAACAAGAGGTTGCTGCAAGCTGGAGTGAGACTTGCGGGGTTGTTAAATGAAATTTACGGTTGATCAAAAAACAGTCATTCTGAGTTTATCGGCTGCCTGTTCCAGGTCGACGAGCGCTTCAATAGCCACAACGGCATCTATACTTATATTCATAATCCGAGCGGCTTCCATTACCTGTTCTTTTTCTTCCAGTGCATATTCACCATCGGCAGATGACATCCTGATTGCGTCGTAAATGAGGAGTTTGTTAAAACTTGCCAATGTAGAGTTGTTGAAGCTGTTGAATATGTCTTCTAAGTCTGCATGGTCGTAATCAAACTCTTCCCAATGGGCAATAATGTCTTCGTCCACAGCATTATGTCTTCCGAGATCTACGGTGAGCCACTCGAGCTCAGGGTCAGAAACAATGCCATCTGATCCAGCAATAGCGAGTAAGGCTTCACCATATTCCTTCCAAATGCTTTTGGGGACGAGAGAAATACCATAAAACTTAGGGGCAAAACTGTTTAGGTCGGAATCCATAAGATAAAATCAAATATGCTTCAAATTAATCAGTAATATTGAAAGTGAAAAAGGTAGAGAAGCTATAAAACGTTTCCTTGCCATATTACAACGCTAAACAAATTAAAAAGATGTTTTCCGAAAGCGACCAACAACAAACCCAAACCCATGGCCTGTCTAAAGATCAGGTAGAGTATCAAATATCCAAGTTTAAAAGTGGCTTTCCTCCCTCTGACTTGTTAAAGCCCGCCAAACCTAAGGATGGTATAGTGGTTTTATCTGATGACCAAGTATCATCTTACATAGAGTTTTATAAAAACAACCTTGCTTCTCTTAGGATTGTCAAGTTCGTTCCTGCTTCAGGCGCTGCTTCTCGGATGTTCAAAAAGCTGTTTGCTTTTATGGATGAGTATAAAGGGACAGATGAAGACTATGGAAAGCTAACCTCAGATCAATATAAAGGCTCCATGTTTCACTTTTTCAAAAACCTGCAAGATTTTGCGTTTTATGAAGATTTAAAAAAGACGTTTAAGAAATCATCGCTGGAAGAGTGTTTGCTAAAAAGGGAATACGTAAACGTTGTAGAAATGCTCTTGGGCGATGAGGGTCTCAGTTATGGGAAGTTGCCAAAAGGCCTTTTGAAATTTCATAAGTACGAAGACAAATCAAGAACGCCTGTAGAGGAGCATATGGTTGAGGGTGCTCAATACGCGACTACTGCATCGCGGGAAGTTCACATTCATTTAACTGTTTCTCCGGAGCATCAGGAGAAATTTGAAGAGCATATTGCCGAAATAAAGAGCAGCTATGAGGAAGAGTTTGGTGTTAAGATAATTGTCACCTATAGTCAGCAGAAACCATCGACAGACACGATAGCTGTGGATATGGCGAATGAGCCATTTAGAAATCCCGACAACTCGCTGCTATTCAGGCCAGCTGGTCATGGTGCGCTTTTGGAAAACCTCAATGACATAGATGCGGACGTTATTTTTCTAAAAAACATTGACAATGTGGTTCCTGACAACCTGAAGGAGGAAACGATCAAGTATAAAAATGTAGTAGCAGGGCTGCTTTTGAATTACAAGAAAAAAATAGAGGAAGAAGCGAAGGCTTTGGAAAGTGGGGGTTCTGTTGACTCTGGCATGGCGTTGTTGAAAGAGTTAGGGTTGATTCCATCGTCTGAAGTTCAGAGCTTGGGCGAAGAAGAAAAGCGAAAGTTTATTCTGAATAAATTGAAAAGGCCGCTGAGAATCTGCGGTATGGTTCGCAATGATGGAGATACGGGTGGTGGGCCATTTTGGGTAAAAGCCCCTGATGGCACAGTGTCTCTTCAAGTAGTGGAAACGGCACAAATAGATCTGACAAATCCAGCACAAAAAGAGGTTTTCGGACAATCTACACACTTTAACCCTGTAGATGTGGTGTGTTCTGTTTCTGATTATGAGGGAAACAAGATAGACCTGATGAAGCATCGAGATATGGATACATGCTTCATTTCACAAAAATCTAAAGACGGAAAGGATCTAAAAGCCATGGAGCTCCCAGGCTTGTGGAACGGCTCAATGTCAGATTGGAATACGGTTTTTGTGGAAGTGCCACTCATAACATTCAATCCAGTCAAGTCTGTGACAGATCTTTTGGAAAAAGAACACCAGGGAGGCTGATAAAAACCAAAAGCTCGCACAACGTGCGAGCTTATTTTTTATGTCCAGTATTTTAGAACAACCGAGATATTTTGTGGCTTTGATTCCCCCAGAGCCGTACTTTACTGAAGCACTTGCCCTCAAGCAAGAAGTTAGAAACCGATTTAATTCCAAAGCTGCTCTACGCTCACCTCCGCACATTACCCTGCAAATGCCCTTTAGGTTCAAAGAAAAGAAGGAGACCAAAATATTCGAGGTGCTATCATCTTTTACCAGCCACTTTCGCTCTTCTGAGCTGATACAAGAAGGTTTTGGCTTTTTTGAGCCAAGGGTGGTCTTCATTAATGTAGAAAAGTCAGCAGAGCTGGAACACATGCAAAAAGCCTTGCTGCGACATTTGCGAAAAACGTTGAACATTGAGAGCTCAGATTATAAGAACCGTGGCTTTCATCCGCATATGACCATTGCGTTCCGAGACCTTAAAAAAGAAGCGTTTTATGAAGCGCGAGAATATTATGCTTCAAAAGTGCTCAACTGGAGCTGGATGACAACAGAACTGGCCCTGCTTAAGCACAATGAAAAATTCTGGGAGATTTTGAAGACCTTCCCCTTTCAGATTTAGGGCTTAGTACGAAAACGGAAAATATCAAAATTTCCAACTTCGTTGTTGCGGTCAGAACAGAAACTGCCGTTTCCTCCAGCAAAGACCTTAAAGTCAATTTCATCATCTATTGTATTGATAGGCAAACCGGCATTTTCTCCCTCTTTCCACTGATAGGTTGATTTATCTACTTTGGAAAAGTAAACGTCCATTTTTCCCAAACCTCCAGGTCGGTTGCTACTAAAATAGAGAGTACCACGATCATCCCCAATATATGGGTAGTCTTCGTCGTAAGGAGTGTTGATTTTACCTAGTAAAGGAACCGGGTCGGTCCAGCGCTGGGAAGTTCTTAGATATATTGTCTCAAACAAGTCCAGTCCGTTTGCTTCTGTTTGTTTCGAAAAAATGACCTTCGTTTTGTTTTGGCTGATGTAAAAATGCCTCACCCCCTGCAGGTGGCCGGGCATTATTGGTTCTCCTTTTGATATGTCATCGGCGTTAAGAGTAAGCGGTTGAATCGCAGCACTTTTCTGGTCGTAAACAAAAACCTCATTGCCAAACCCAGGAATCAGACTTATGGGCTGATCTGCATCGAAAGTCATACCTAAATATTGCTCTATACCAAGTTCGTCTCCCTCGTTATAATACGTTTTGTACAGAGAATACACGCCTTTTGTAATTCGTTGCGACGCGAATAGTTCCGTCCCGTTTCCAATCGTCAAGGAAGCGGGTTCCGGAAAATTGGTATTTATGGGTTCCGGCAACCGTTCAATTACCAATGTATCTTTATATTCATCAAGGTAACCAACCAAAAAATTAACCTGAGCTTTTAACCGATCTGCTTCATGGTGATTTAGGCTTAAACTCAAAAACTGGTGAAAAGCATCTTTGGCCTTTTCGTATTCTGCATCTTTCAGAAAAAACTTACCTAGCCAGAAATAGTAAACGGGCGAATGCGTCATAGCAGGCTCAAACTCCTGATATGTGTCGAGCGTTACTCCATCTCGCCCCAACATGAATTTGCAAATCGTAGTTTTATATTCAAACGTTGGGTGATCACTGGCATAAGAGTATGCCGCCAGAGCATCTTTATATTTTCCTGAATAGAGAAAATCTTCCGCGTCTCTGTACGCCTTGCTTCCTTTTTGACTAAAACCAATTGTGCAAACAAAGGAAAGCCCTAATAGAATAATAAAAGCTAATTGATTCATTATCAAGCTGGTTGAAAGCTGAAATTATGAATTATGAAGAGAAAATACTAGAAAAACAATTGCTGATCATTGGCTCGTTAACTTCCTTATTTTCAAAGGACTAACACTTTGGGTGAAACATTTTCAAAAAAAAAGCCCCGTTTAACAAGAACGTCAATAGACATACACCACATGCACACACAGTTGACATTTTCATAACAGAAATATTTTTGAAACTAAAAAAATATTTTGCAATCGCCAGGTCATCGTAATTGTGCGGGTAAAATTGGGGCTGATTAGAAAATATCCCTTCTATTCCGTTAGATTAGTACTTATCCCAATTTCTGAACGATGAAAACAAAAAACGTAATTTTTTCCACCCTTGCTTTGTCTCTTCTAATTATCAACGGTTGTAAAGGCCCGACTAAGAAGACTACTGTTTCTGCCGATGAACCCGTCGCTATAGTTTATAACAACCCGCCAGCGGAAGGTTTTGATATAGAAGGATCCAACCCTATAGCCATATTGATAGCTGATCAGGTCATGAATGCCATGGGTGGGCGTGCTGAATGGGACAACACCAATGTGCTATTTTGGAATTTTTTGGGAAAGCGAACATTGCTTTGGGACAAGCAAGGCAATAGGGTGAGAATTGATATGCCTGACCAAAACAAAGTTATCACTTTGAATATGAATGATAACTATGGCCAGGTGTGGTTAGACGGGGCGAAGGTTTTGGAAGAGGACGAAATAAAAAAGAACCTGGACATGGCGAAAAGCATATGGATAAACGATTCCTATTGGCTTGTAATGCCTTTTAAACTAAAGGACTCTGGAGTGACTCTGAGTTACCTGAGAGATGAACCCACAATGAAAGGTGTGCGAGCTGATGTGCTGGGCTTGACTTTTGAAAATGTGGGAGACACTCCTCAAAACGCCTACGAAGTATGGGTAGATGTCGATTCGAAACTAATCATGCAATGGGCCTATTTCAAAGATGCGAATGATGATGAACCAGCCTTCGTGCTGCCATGGGATGACTATAAGGATTATGGAGGGCTGCTTCTTTCGGGTGAACGAGGCGATAGAGACTTGACGGACATCAAAGTTTTGGATAAAGCACCAAAAGGGAGTTTTGATGACCCGTCTCCTATCAAGTTTCCAAAAGAAAAATAGAATAGCAAACGGAATTCATAATTGACAAAAATGAAGCCTGAATCGCTTGCGGCTGTAAAACGAGAACTCAAACACAAATCGCCGGAGGAGCTGGAGGCCATATGTCTCAGGCTGGCCAAGTATAAACTGGAGAACAAGGAGTTGCTCAGCTTTTTGCTTTTCTACAGTCAAAACCCGGAGGATTATATCCGAGATATAAAGGAAGAAATATCCCTTCAATTTGCCGGCGTGAATACGGCCAACCTCTACTGGGCCAAAAAGAGTGTGCGGAAAATACTGCGGCTCACAAACAAGCATATCAAATATATCGGTGATAAAGCCGCCGAGGTTGAGCTTTTGATATACTTCTGCGAAGAGCTGGCAAACTCAGGAATCAGAATAAAAAACAGCACTGCGCTTTTTAACTTGTATGAAAGACAAATCATAAAAATAGAAAAGTCGATTTCTAAGCTGCACGAAGACCTACAGTATGACTGGAACCAGCAACTTGATGATAAAAACCTTCGACTGAACTACTTCTGATCAGAGCACCGGTTTTTCTAAAACCTTAATTTCCCCCTTGTCGGCATCCAGCCGAGCATTGATACCTACGGGAAGCGTCGCATTGTGAGCTTCATGACCTACCGGAAAGCCTTTAGCCACGGGCACTCCAAGAGATCCAAACCTTTCTTTGAAAACCTCATCCAGCGAGATGCTGAACTCAAAATAGGGATCATCCTTTTTGGCATCACAGTTAGTAAAATATCCAAGCGCAACACCCTTTATACCGTCTAGTTTTCCAGCATTAAGCAACTGGGTGAGCATTCTGTCCACCCGGTATGTAGATTCACCAATTTCTTCGATGAAAAGAATATGACCACTATAGTCAACATCATATGGTGTTCCTATCTGGCTGACGAGCAGGCTGAGGTTTCCTCCTATAAGCTTTCCTTCGCATTCGCCGCTGAAAATTGCCTCTTCATCGTTTTTGATTTTTACCTTTTTACCTTTCACTACAGTGTCAATCAAATAGTCCATAGTGAAGTCATTATATCCGGATGCGCCAACAGGACCATGAAAGCCAACTAACCCGGATTTTTGATACATCCCTATCAATAGGGCTGTGATGTCGCTAAACCCAACGAGAACTTTGGGATTGTTTCTGATGAGATCAAAATCAATAAGCGGTAAAAGTCTGCCACTGCCGTAACCGCCACGTCCGCAAATGATCCCGTCCACAGAATCATCCGTAAAAGCGTCGTGCAAATCCTGAACTCGCTGCATGTCCGTCCCAGAAAGAAAGCCGCTTCTAACCTTGATGTTATCAGAGTATTTAGCCTTGAACCCCATTTGTTCAATATTCTCCAACATTTTTTCAAAAGCGCTTCTAGACAGAGCACTTCCAGGCGTGATTAGCTGAATAGTTCCGTTTTTAGGAATAGCCTGGGGCTTAATGAGTGAGGGTGTTTGTTTTGTGTGAGGTTTAAAAGAAACAAATGGAGTAGAAAGACCAGCAATAGCTGAGTTGTAAATAAAATTTCTTCTGTTCATGTAAGTCGTTGTTCTATGAGTTTTCGTTCCTGCGGAGTAGTCATTACGATTAGTCTATTGCCAAATTTCACTCTGATACTTTCCTTAGGGTTGTATTTCCAGTCGTCGTGATCTTTTAGCGCAATCAAAATAGTGTTTTCGCACCCCTGAAGAGGAAGTTCTGAAACTGATTTGTTGTCAAACTTTTCTGTCACCAATATTTCTTCCATGCGGAGGCCAAACTGTGAAGACCGCATCATTTTATCCATAAAAGACGTCACTGCAGGACGTAGCATTTCTGACGCCATCCTTCTTCCTCCAATAAAATTGGGTGAAATAATTTTGTCAGCACCGGCTCTTTTTATCTTTCTGCTATGACTCATGTCGTTGATCCTGCAGATAATTTTAATGTTAGGGTTGAGTTGCCGCGCTGTGATACAGATTACCAGGTTCGTGTTATCGTTTGAAGCAGTAACAAAAATCCCGGCGGATTGGGCCACATTCAAGTTTTCCAGGAAAGTATCATCTGTACTGTCCCCAGAAATAAAAATACTATTGGGCACTTCTGGCTGAAATCTTTCTAAAACCTCATCGTCAATATCTGTCATGACAAAGGGACGATCTGTTTCGTACAATTCCAAAGCGATATTGCGCCCGACACGCCCGCAACCACAAATGATGAAATGCCCCTGCATTTTTTTGATTTTGCTTATCATTTTCTTTTTATAAAAAGTTTTTCGAATATCTCCCTCTACAAACAATGCTGCGAGGTTTGAAAAAAGGTAGGTAATGACCCCAATGCCACTAAAGGCAATAAAAACTGTAAATACCCGGCCAAGTTTAGAATCCCCCAAATCGATAACTTCGTGAAAGCCAATTGTGGAGATGGTGATAGCAGTCATATAAAAGGAGTCAAACCACTGACCACCGCTGATTATTCCGAAACCAGCGATACCAATAAGAAGTACGCCAAGAAAGACCATTCCGGCGATTTTTATTCTTCTCAAAACATCATCTAATTCCATACGTATATTTGATGATCATAAATTTAGGTAAAAGGAGCGCATGCGCAGATCAATATTCTTGGGAGTTTTCATCTTATTTGGGACATTCGCCCAACCTCAGGACTTATCCACTATACTACAAAAGCATTTTGAAGCTCACGGGCAGGAGCTTTGGGATCAAATAGGTACTGTGGTCATAGATGGAGAATGGGTCACCACGGAGTTTCGAAAGTTTCCAATGAAGCTTACTTACAAGCAACCCAACAAAGTGAGACTGGAGGGAATGTGGGGAAGAAAAAAGTATGCTCAGGTTACCAACGGCAAAGTGGCGTGGACCGTGGCTCCATGGACGGGTACATCTCACCCCCAACTCATGACGCCTTTGGAGCATATGACCATAGCGAACACCTTTTCGCCAGGGAGTGCTCTGAAACTTTATAGGGAAACAGTAAATCTTCAGGGACTGGAGCTGTTTGAGGGGGAACTGCTAATCAAGCTGACATATGAAGATGCGTACACTGCGAGAGAATTTTATCTGGGAAAGGAGGATTACATTCTTTATTGGGAAGTGATTAGAAGCAAGGTGGGTCAAATGAGTGTGGTGAAAAAGCAATATGAAAACTATCATAACTATAGCGGTCTTCTCGCCCCTACTGCCGTTAGGTTTTTTGCCGGTGACGAAGAAAAGGAACTGGTTTTTGCAGATGTATCTTTAGGTGTAGGGGCTGCCAACTCAATTTTCGAAATGCCTAAAGGTCACTAGGCTGACACGATAGCCAATCCGAAAAACTTATTTGGCTGTACGCCGGTTCTATAATCAATTCAAAATAATAGATATGAAAGCAATTTGGAACGGCGAAATTGTAGCCGAAAGTGACAATACGATTGTGGTGGAAAACAACCACTACTTTCCCCCGACGGAAGTCAAGAAGGAGTTTTTCAAAGAAACAGACACGCACACGGTGTGTCCCTGGAAAGGAACTGCCAGCTACTACAGTCTGGATGTGAACGGGAAAACCAATGCAGATGCGGCCTGGTACTATCCGGAAACCTCAGAGTTGGCTAAAAACATAAAAGGATACGTCGCTTTCTGGAAAGGCGTGGAAGTGAAGCCTTGAGGCTAATGGGACTTCAGGTCCCCTCCACCAAAAATCATAATGCCCTTGATCACAACTCGAGGGCCTGTGGTGGTTATGGTCTTTCTTTTATCAGAGAAACCTCCAAAAACCGCAATGGTATCGATCTCAAGCTGCCAATCCTTAGGAACGGTAATGTCGCATCCACCAAACATTGAAAAAATTTCGATGGTCGCTCCATCAATTGGTTTTGATTCGCTTAGGTCAATATCCGACCCACCGAAAATATTGGTAATTCGACCACTTTTCAGCGGGTCGCTGACAAAGCGCTTTTCGCTACCGCCGAAAATATTGATGTCATCAAAAGCACTTTCTGTGGATTTAGATGGGGGTATCACTCTGTTTCGCAAAATATAAACCAGTCCTACTACCACCAAAATTACGGGCCAGTACGTTTTCAATTCAAAACCTGCATGAATGTTGAGTAAGAAAAATCCACCAACGAGCATTAAAATAACAGCAGAACGGATGTTGCCTGTCAAGAGGTTGAATAAGCCAACTAAAATCAGAATCATGGGCCATGACCAGAGATAGTGCGGGATAGGGGGCAGATATCCAAGGTTGTTAAACAAAAAGAGGAGGCCGATAATGACTAGAAACAACCCTAAAATTCGTTTTCTATTGCTTTCCATGAAGAGGTTTTTTTTGATTACACTCAAATGAACGAAAAGCTGACCAAAATGTATAAATATTGAGAGATGAATCGTTGAATAATGCGGATGGACTGTAAGTGACAGACTGTCTCTTATTTAATATTCGAAAGACATAATGACAGAAAAGCCGTGCGGATGAAGCGTGGCACTGATATTGTTTACAAGGCAAGAGAATAAGGAAAGATATGAAAGTAGAGGACAAACTTTTGATAAAAAATCTGGCAAACACGGCGGAATTGGTCAACACGATCAATGGTGGGATGGCAGAGCCACACATAATTCTGGAGAAATCGGACGATTTTTGGCTGCTGGTTATGAAAGTACCCGGCGTGAGTATTGACAATATAAAGATAGAAGTGAAGGACGGAGTGTTGTTTGTTTTTCAAAACCTTGAAAACAAAGACGCAGAAATAGAGCTGCCTTATATGCTTGAGATGCTTAACCTTACCACAAGGATTGACATTGACGCCATATATGCAGAGTATGATGAGGGAGAAATCCTGATTCACCTGCCGTTTGACGAACTGGCCAGTGGTTTCGAGAGAGAAATAGAGATAATTAAGAGGTAGCCAGAAGGAAGAGA
>JBDVMP010000049.1:0-53997 GCA_039970095.1 Cyclobacteriaceae bacterium | reverse complement strand
TGGCCTCACGAACGCCTCCGAGCACATACGGCGTACGCCCTGAAGCTGCAATACCTATTACTGTGTCGTTTTCATTGGGATCATAGGTCATGATATCCTGCCATGCCAACTCAGTGTTGTCTTCGGCATTTTCCACAGCCTTGCGAATGGCCCTATCGCCTCCGGCAATAAGACCTACAACCATATCATCGGGTGTACCATAGGTGGGCGGACACTCGGATGCGTCCAAAACACCCAACCTTCCGCTGGTGCCGGCACCTATGTAAAAAAGGCGACCTCCTCTTTTCATGCGCTCAACAATAAGAGAGATGAGTTTCTCAATACACGGTATTGCTTTCTCTACTGCCTCCGGCACGAGGCGATCCTCTGAGTTGATGTTGGTCAAAATTTCATTGACACTCATTTTATCAAGATCGGAAAACTTAGATGGCGATTCTGTCACCGTGTCGAAACGTATATTTTGATTATTATTCATTTTCATTCAACTGATCCTAATGGTTGTTTTATCTGAATTCTTTTGGTACTGGTTTGCTACCAGTTGATCAATAGGTTTTCTAATGATCTTTTCTATTTTAAACTTCTTTGTTTCTGCTACTAATCTCAGTTCCTTTTCAAAAAAGTGAGCAATAGACCCCACAAAACCTACCCTATAATCTTCGTTTGAAGCATAACCTGCAAGACAATTATCGAAAAACAATTCGAACTCTACTGTCACAATTTGAGAAAAGTATGCCGAACCTGCATATTCCGGCGCTAAATATCCTACAATACTGGCAAGAAACCGATTCGGGTATTTGTCCTGATATACCTTCTGGTAGATTTCACTTTGACTTAAACCAAGTAAGTCTTCAAGTGATTTGGACTGATTTTCTGGCATCTTTTTTCTGAGAAAATCGCTCATCAGTCTTTTGCCTATCTGAGCACCTCCACCTTCATCGCCAAGAATATAGCCCAGACTTGACACGTTTTGCACCACAACACCATTGTCATACAGACATGAGTTGGATCCTGTACCCAAAATACAAGCTATTCCTTTTTGATCTCCAAAGAGAGCCTTACCTGCAGCTACCAGATCACTTTCTACCTGCACGTGAGCTGACGGGAAAAACTGGCTAAACAAGCCAATAAGCTTCTGTTTGTTGTCTTCTTGAGAACAACCCGCACCGTAAAAGTACAATGCATCTACATTATACTTTTGCATCTGTTTCAGGACATCCTGTTGATCGGCCATCAATCCTTCTATTGGTTGTAGTACAGGATTGATCCCATTGGAGAGAAAATCCTCCACGAGACCATCTTCCGTAATCAACCTCCAGTCGGTCTTAGTTGATCCACTTTCTGCTATTACTGTTATTGCCATAACATTACCAACACCAAAATAATATTGGTCTAAATAGTTTTAAAATCCCACTCAACAAATGCTTCCATAGCTTCATATTCAGCCATTCCTAGCTTATCGTATAAGTTGGCCGTCCCTCTGTTTCTATCTTCTGCTCTTTGCCAAAACTCACGGCTATCACTTCCAGGGAAGACTACACCATCTTTTTGCGATTGATGTTTAAAGATAGCCTTTCGTTTTTTTAGTAATTCATCCGGGCTTAATGGCACAGCCATTTCTATCTCTCCAATGTCCCACTCCTGCCATGCTCCACGATACATCCACACCTTGCAATCTTGCATCCAATCTTCGTCTCTGATACGCAATATTGCCTGGAAAACTGCATCCAGACATACTCTGTGTGTACCATGCGGATCAGAAAGGTCACCCGCGACAAAAACCTGATGTGGCTTCACTTCTTTCAACAAATCGATGGTAAGCTGAATATCGTCTTCTCCTAATGGCTTTTTCTTGACTTCACCTGTTTCGTAAAAAGGTAGATCCATAAAATGGATATTTTCAGGCTTTACCCCACAAAAGCGGCATGCTGCCTTGGCTTCATTGCGACGGATCAATCCTTTTAGTTTTCTCATGCCCGCAGGGTCCACGACTCCAGGGTCTTTCGAACCGAGAAAATCACAATAGTCTTTTTTCATCTCTGCCAATTCCGGATTTTCCCACCCGAAACCTTCGTTGAGATCTACCGCGAAATCAAGATAATTGTATGCATACTCATCGAAAACAGCAATGTTTCCTGACACCTGATAGGCCACATGCACATCGTGCCCCTGATCTACCAACCTGAGAAATGTACCTCCCATAGAAATCACATCATCATCAGGATGTGGACTAAAGATCATGGATCGCTTAGGGAACGGCTGATTGCGCTCCGGTCGCTGACTATCATCAGCATTGGGTTTACCTCCCGGCCATCCCGTGATGGTATGTTGCAGTTGGTTAAACACTTCGATGTTCACCTGATATGCAGATCCTCTGGCGGTGATCAACTCACTCATCCCGTGTTCATTATAATCTTCGCTCGTCAGCTTAAGGATGGGCTTGTTCACCTGACCACACAACCAGACGATCGCCTTTCGTATCTGTTTATCGTCCCACTTGATAGAGTCAAGCAGCCATGGCGTCTTGACCTGTGCCAGCTCTGAAGCAGCCGGAGTATCCAGCATATACTGGATATTTGGGTGCTTTTGAAGAAATGATGCCGGCACTCTTTCAGAAACAGCTCCATTCAACGCTTTTTCTACGATCTCCGCTTTGCCTTCGCCCCATGCCATCAAGAATATCTTACGAGATTTCATGATGGATTTGATACCCATCGTTATGGCGTTTTTAGGAACATTGTGTTTGCTATAAAAATCCTTTGCCGCATCTACTCGTGTGATGTTATCAAGTGTTATCAAGCGAGTCGGGGAGTCAATAGTGGACCCTGGCTCATTGAAACCAATATGACCCGTTCGGCCTATGCCTAAAAGCTGAATGTCAATACCTCCCGCCTTTTCTATCTTCTGATCATAACCAGCGCAGTAAGCTTCCACTTCATCCAACGACACTGTGCCGCTAGGTATGTGCACATTGCTTTCATCGATATCTACATGATCGAAAAGATACTCATGCATGAAGTAATAATAGCTCTGCTTACTCTTGGGGTCAAGCGGATAGTATTCATCGAGGTTAAAGGAAATTACGTTCTTAAAACTCAGCCCTTCTTCCTGATGCATACGCACCAATTCGTCATAGACGGCAATAGGTGATGACCCTGTCGCCAGACCTAAAACGGCCATTTTATTTTCTTTTTGCTTTTGCAAAATCAAGTTTTTGATCTCACTAGCTATCTGTCTGGACGCATCGACAGAATTGTCGAAAATTTGAATTTGTTCTGATTTTGTGCTTGTTGTTGACATTTATTTATGCAAACTTTTTTTCGGGCACATGCCCACGTTTCTATTATTTTAATCCAATGTTATCGCAAGGAACTAATCGTTCCCCATTACCTTAATTTGATATGCTCCTCCTTGCATCTGCAGGGTAATCAGCGCAATGCCCGGTATTTGATCTCGTTTGAAGCTGTAAGTCAAGTCTCCGTCTGCATCTCTGGAAGGTGTAGGCATAACCATCCGTTTGCCGGATATATCAAACATGTCAATTTCAAATTCGGCCTGGCCAGTGATCACCATTACGTTGATAGACCCATCTGCCTGATAATGGGCCTTCAATGGAGACACAATATCTACCTGCTGTGTGTTGAGAACCTCTGCTATATCTAAAACTACTTGTGACCATTCCCCAGGGCCACCTACGTTGCTTCCTGCTACCTGGAGGTAATAAACACCGGGTGACAATGGCCCCAAAGTAGAGGTTGTATCGTTTGAAGAAAATTTAGCCGTTTCATCCAAAACATTTTGTCTCTGGGAGTCTGAGGACAACACCACCTGATATCCGGTTGCCAGCGCTGTTTTGGACCAAACAAAATTGATCTCACTTTCTTCAGTAAATGGCTCGTCGATGAGTGGGGAATAAATAACGGGAGCCTCAGGCAGTCTGATCATGGTTTTGAATCTCATGTCAAACCAGTCTCCTTGTCCAAGGTCATTGTATAGCTGGATGCGCAAGTGATAAGTGGTCCACTCAACGAAATCCTGGCTGACCTGATATTGGCTCACTGCCCCCAGGTCCTCATCAATGACAATGTTGAAATCTTCAAATTGCTCTCCACCTTTTGCTATTTGCAGGCGAACACCTGCCACCAAAGGATCAGATTCCCATTTTATCAGTGGGGACAAATCAACCCTTTCCTCGTCTGCTACGGGATAGATCATCTGAGCACTGCCAGGGAAACCTGTTTTAAAGGTGAAAACTTCGCTTTCTGGTCCAAAACCAAAAAAATTGCCCGCGGCTACTCGCCAATAGTACGTTTGGTCGCCTAATAAGTCGAACTCGGTAGCGTTGATTGCGGTGGCATCTACGGAGGTTTCAAAATCTATTGTTGAAAATGTAGATGAGGTAGATATTTGGATTCTATACTGCTGCGCACTTTCAGTGCTGCTCCATTCAAAATCGAAAAACGAGGACAGTCCCGCTGAATCATCCGCTGGACTGAGTAGTTCACTTTGAGAAGAAGGAACTTCAAATGCAAACTGAGTAGCATTTGCGCTTTCGTTTCCATAACGATCGTAGGTAGTGATAAAAATATACGGCTTTCCGGCAGTGGAGCTTGTTTCCTGCATGTAAAACGCATTTTGATACAATACTGCTACCAAATTGGAAGGGTCATCAAAAAAACCATCGGCTGGATTTTCATCATCTGACGCGTACACCACATATCGGTGATCGGGGCTTACTTGATCCCAAGTGAGATAAGAGATACCACTCTCGTCTTCTTCCCACCTGATATTTGCCGGAGCGTTTAGGGAAGCTGCGTTTTTCCATGTCATTGCAGGCATAAGAGCAGGTGCTGAATACACATCCGCATTCAAATAATCTATCAGGCCACTTACACGAGTAAAATCATTGTTTCTAAAAAAAACACCGCCAACTGCATTTTTATCCCTATTGTCACGAACTATTTCTATCTGTGTTTCTACCTGATCTAGTGTCCATGCGTCGGCCATAACGCGAGCGCTTGAATTGCTCAAGTCGAAATAACTTTTGGTCTCATGAAGTTGATCCCCTCCTGCGATTCGGGCAGTAGCCGGCTCACTATCGAGTCTATATATGCCGTGTCCGGCGATCACGTGTCTGCCATTGTCATGGGCATGACCAGCCCACCAAGGCAACAAGGAAGCAAAGTCTTGTGAGCCTCCTGTAGGCCAATATAATTGTGGGTTGAGATAATCAATATTTCCTTCTGAAAGCCACTGCAGTGGATCCGTATAAATAGTATTGTAGGCATCTAGGCCCACGATTCCGCTCGGGTTTTGACCATTGCCATAAATACCGAAAGGACTGATACCGAATCGGATGTAAGGTTTAATTGACTGAATGGTGTCATAAACCTCACCAATCATTTGGTTCACATTGTTTCTCCTCCAATCGCCAATAGAGGCAAAGCCCTCTCCATAAGTTTCGTAAGTTGACTGATCCTCACTGCCTGTGCCACTGTATGGGTAGAAGTAGTCATCAAAGTGTATTCCATCAATATCATAATTGTTGATTATCTCACCAACAATCTCTTTTAGGTGCTGCTGCACTTCTGGCACTCCCGGATTGAAGATGCGATCGTCGCTATAGTTTAGCATCCACTCAGGATGCTCAGCGTTAAAATCACCAGGTTTTCCATCGTTTTTACCAACGGAAGTTTCGTATCTGTAGGGGTTGAGCCACCCGTGTAGCTCTAAGCCTCTTTTATGGGCTTCTTCTATTGCAAAAAGAAGTGGATCATATCCAGGGCTGACACCTCTTGAGCCCGATATGTATTCGGACCATGGCGCCAATGTTGACTCATAAAACGCATCAGATTGAGGGCGTATTTGCAGTATGATGGCATTTAAGTTCCAGGCCAATGCAGAATCTAAAAGTGCAAGCATAGTAGCTTGCTGATGGTCTTTATCGAACCTATTACTACCTGTAGGCCAGTCGAGGTTACTCACTGTAGCCACCCAAACACCACGAATTTCTGTTTTGGGGTTTTGTGCAAAACCTTGCTGAACAAACAGCAAAACAACACAAATCAATGTAGACAAAGACCTAAATCTCCTAAGAGCGTATTTCAATATTTTTTTCATATTTGGATGAATGTGCTGTCTCAAAGCTTCATTCTTTTATATGAGGTGACAGTCGCGCAAATTGCTATTGTCATCTACCCATTATACTGCTGGTTGAAAAATTATAATCGGGTGTGAGTGTAATTTGTAATAAATAGCTGGCTGGGACGCTATAGTGTTGATTAAGAAAAAATGAAATAAAAGTCGGAAGCACAATGCTTCCGACTTTTACATCAATAAAATATTATTGTTTTCTGTGATCTATGGCAAGTCCGTATACCCACACATCAGAAATGAAAATCTCAACATCACCTGATCCGTCGATTTTCCATCTTTTGACACCTGTAACTTCCAATGGATTCACTTCAGGATCTGCGTTAGCTGGTGCTCTGTAACCCCAGTATACATAACCACCTTCTGCATCTACAGCGATACCAGTGATTCCAGTTCTTTCAGAGTCACCACCTTCTGAGTGCCATGCTGAATCATCGATCAATTCGATATTTGATCCATCCATGTCAGCACGATAGAAGCCCATTTCATTGGTTCCATTTACTTTATTGATAGAGAAGTAGATCTTCTGATTGGTTTCGTCCAGCTCAAAAGCTCTTACAGCTTCACCAGTCAAAATACCACCAAGCGCAGGCACATTATCAGTTACCCCTACATCACTTGATTCGAATCTCCAAAGCCCTTTGTGGTTAGAGTTTTTAGCCCACCAGAATTCTTCTGTTCCGTTGTTATCACGCACTTTAAATGTACCATTCAGGGCACCCCATCCGTAAGTAGGGCCACCGTCAGTTCTGTAAGCTGAGTAGTAACCAAGCTCGGCATTTTTCACGAAGTAAGGGAAGTCAGCCACATCATACGTAGCATTTTCAGTAGTGATATCGATAGCAGTTACACCGTTTAGTCTATCTCCAAAATAGATTTTGCTGCTGGTCACATCTCCGAAGAATGGATCAGTGTAGTTAGTACCTGAACCACCTGTAAAATCCATAATAGACACATAATCAGCTGCATTGTCA
This sequence comes from Cyclobacteriaceae bacterium, assembly GCA_039970095.1. GTDB lineage: Bacteria > Bacteroidota > Bacteroidia > Cytophagales > Cyclobacteriaceae > JAMZMI01. The sequence goes on along the minus strand of JBDVMP010000049.1, from coordinate 46,873 downwards.
AGCGAGGCACTGAATATAGATCCATCAGCCAAGGCAGCATCACCTGTAGAGTAAGTGATACCTACTCCTGCTTCAAATACATAAACTCTTTCATTGGCCACACGCACAGTAAGTGGGTGAGGTCCTGTAGGCACGTTGAAATCTTCGTGAGCCTGATCAAAGCCTGTGAATAGTTTTTTGGTGTACAATGAACCTGAACCACCAGCATAATCCACAACTGAGAAGATCAATGTTTTGGCTAATTGTCCTTTAACTTCTACTGTTTCAGTAGCTGAAAAATCATCCGATCCGATGGTAGCAGTCAAACTCACAGACACATCTCCTTCTGCTGTGAATGTAACCACTGGAGAAGCAACTGTAGCCAGTCCGTCAGTAAGGTCATCACCAGTAGCAGTGGTGCCAAAATCCCAGGCATAAGTAACTGAAGCATTGTCTGGATTGTAAACGTCAACCGAGAATGTAATAGCAGAACCTGCTTCTACAACATCCGGAGAGTAAGAAATCACAGGAACAGGATCTCCAACCACTATATCCTTAGTTGCAGCTAGTTCTTCGTAACCATCTACTACCAACATGATAGTGTAAGAACCTGACGCTTCGTAAGTGTAAGTTGGGTTTTGATCTGTAGATGTACCTCCATCACCAAAATCCCAGACGAATTCAGTACCACCTGTAGAGGCATTGGTGAAAGTTACTTCCTCTCCCGCTTCAGGGTTCTCAGGAGAAAATGAGAATGCAACCCTAATATCTGGAAGTGGAGATTCTTTATCACCACAGGATGTCACCAGTGCGATGGTAAAGCTAAGGACTAAAAAGCCCAGTGTTTTGAAATGAGTGTAAGCACGTTTCATAGTTTGTAAAGTATTAGTTTGAAAAAAAAGACTTATTTATTTTAAAAGACCACAAAGGTCCTTCTCGATTCATTTGATTTTTGTGTTCCATTTGTAGCTCTGAAAGCCACGGTAACCTGGTATTCGTTACCAAGTGAGTAGCCATCTCCAACTAGCGTTTCTAATCCAATATCTGCTAACCCCGCCACAACGGCAACTTTTCCTTCTGTAGTCAAAAAGCCATTGTCACCATAGTGTGAGTCAAATTCACTTTGAGTCATCACAGCATTGTCTATCATCAAATCATTGAGCGTAGATCGCGTGAGGTTGGTACTGTAATAGTTATATATATCGGCTTCAAAATCTTCAGGGAGTTGCTCACTAAACTCGCTAAACGTTATATCACTATTATCTAGTGTTACAGCATCATATTGCTGATCTATGTCATACTCTACGATGCGATAGTATGCCGAAAGCTCTGGTGTCCAATGAGCGAAATCGAATGAGTACTGCTGATACTCCTGCCAGCCCTGGAACTCATCCTGAACTTCTGCAGAATACACAACGCCAGAAACGGTGACCTCAAAAACCTGATATACCGAGACATAATCCCAAAGACCCAGGTAAGCAAAATCATCATCCAGAGACCAGTATTGCACCTCAAGCTCTCTGGTAAGCCCAGCCTGAAGTTTGGGAGCAATAGCTTCCATATACACATTAGACACAATACTGCCGTCTGATTTTCCCAGATCATCAAACATATTATTGGTCTCGCAGGAGCTCAAAACAGCTGCTGCTAGTAATACTTGAATTATATTTTTTAACTTTTTCATAGCAATCAAATCCAATTATCTTATTTACCTGTCCACCACAGTGGTACTTTCAACCAATCAGGGTTTTGGAATGCCCCGAGTCTTTCCAGCTCAGGTTTGTTATATATTTCTTCAGTTTGATTATCGTACGGCAGTCTTTGAATCCACTCCGTTTCATCATCTGACCAGAAGCTGGCCAGATTATCAGGTCTTGTGAGGCCTTTATAAACCAATGGGTCATACTGATATCTTCGCATATCTACCCAGGCTTCTGCCTGCAGGTATAGCGCGAGCCACTTCTGCATCATAATATCGGAGAGTTCCAGTTCACTGGCATTGGCCGGCACCATATCACTGGCCAAAAAGGAATTAATATCGGCCGGATCCACACCCACTCGTTCCATGTGCGCGCGAATACCGTCTTCAAACGCATCAAAGGCCACTGTGGTATTTCCATTTTGAAAAGCCGCTTCAGCCTTTATGAACATTAGTTCTTCTAATGTCATAAAAGGCTGTGCGGAATCATCGCTGGTCATATAAGTATCATATAAATCAGGGTAATCTTCGTCCTCTTTCAGAGTAAGCTTACCTTCTGAAGGAATCACCGTCAGGTACTCTCCCAAAGTATTTGGTTTCATTAAGAGCGGCATCCGTGGGTCTTTTATTACCTGAGTAGCCGTGTCATAGCCCATTACTACCTCAACTAAATAAGGAGTAGGTGCACTTTCACCCAGAATGTTTGGGACGTAATCCCAATCTGGACGTGCTCTGGTAGGCCCCCATTGGTTTTGCTCCCAGGGAGAAACGGATCCGGTGATATACTGAAATAACGGATCTTGCCAGTCGGCTAAAGCCAGGTCTATTTCATCGATAATAGGCTGATAATCCTGATTGATATTTGGTGTGAGGTGCAACAATATTCTCGCTTTGATCGCATGCGCAAAACTCAACCAGGCAGATACATCTCCGCCAAACATGGTGTCTTCATCATCTCCCATAAACCGATCAGTTTCATCAGAGGCTTCCAGCAATGTGATAGCCTTGTCTATCTCGTCAAGCATGCCGTCATAAATAACAGTCTGATCATCGTAAGGTGGAGATGGATTGCCCTGAAGCGCCTCTTTGTAAGGCATCTGTCCAAAAAGATCAGTGGCAGTCTGTGTAGAGAGTACCATCATCACGTGCCCAGCACCTTCATAGTTTTTCGAACCTTCTTCAGCGGCTGTTTCTATAAGGTTTTGAGCATTACTGGCTACATCATGAAAGTGACGTCTAAACAACCCTACCCTGGTAACAGACCTATAATCCCAACGGTCTTTTACAGAACTAAACCCTATCAAAGTGGCCACATGCTGTGCGAAATATGCAGATGTCTCCCCTTGCTCGTAGCAATTAATTGACATAAGCCCCTGAATGGGGGTGAGTAGAAAGTTTGGAGTACTTTCGCTTGGTTGATCCTTGTCTTCATTGACATCCAGAAACTCATCACAACCGGTGCTAAGCGTGATTGTCAGGATCAATGTGAAATATTTGATTTTTTGTAACATGCTATTTGTCATCTTTCTCACCGATTAAAAAGTAGCTTTTAGGCTGAATGTAATTCCTCGAGTCGCAGGCACATTGAAATAATCCAATCCCACTGTTCCGGCTCCTCCTACAGCAGAACCGCTGTAGTCATTTTCGGGATCACCTCCCGAGTATTTGGTTAACACGAGCAGGTTTCTTCCTGTCACCGACATTTGCAGCTTTTTAATGCCAATTTTTTGCGTATAAGCAGACAGGTCATAACTCAATGCCACATATCGAAGCTTGACCCATGAGCCATCCTCCACGAAATTTTCACCTACAGACCGATAACCAAAACGGAAATAGTCGTAATCCAGTACGACTTCCTGGTCGTTTTGCACAAAGCCCTGCTCTGGGTTTTCAATCACACCTGCGAAAGTATAGGCCTTGTTCAACTCAGTATCGAGCAGTTTGTGAGTACCACGACTCATCATAGCAGAAGAGGTGGCATTGATCACATCGCCTCCTTTTCTTATATCAATCAAAAAGGAAAGACCTACATTCTTATAACTAAAAGTATTTGTAATACCCATTAACCAATCCGGCTCCCTATTGCCGAGATAGACATTTTCCTGAGTGACTTTTCTGTAACCGTCAGCGTCTAGTTCGTAATCACCATTTTCATCTACCACGTAGGTTCCCCATCTTGGGAATCCATCATCATCCAAAACCAAGTCGCCGTTTTCATTTCTCAAATAGGTTATCCCTTCTATTGCGTAGAGAGGTTGATTGAGGAGCGCAATTGGCTTAGCTTCATTGAGGATCTGACCGGTGGTCACAGGCAACCTTGAAATATACCCAGGCAGATCTGTGAGCTTACTGTTATTTGAAGAGAAGTTTGCCGAAGCATCCCATGTGAAATTTCCAGATGTCATAACAGCTGCATCAAGCACGACCTCTATTCCTTTGTTGGTCATGTTTCCAGTATTGAATGTCTGGATGACCCAGCCGGAAGCTGTAGATATTCTATTCTGAATGATCATATCCTCCGACTCAATGATGTATCGTGTAAAATCCAAATCTAATCGTCCATTGAAAAAAGACATATTGGCTCCAAACTCTCTGGAATTAAGCATTTCTGGTTTCAAAGCAGGATTACCTGCATAGTAGTCATGCTTATAACCCCCACCGATCCCCGGATATTGCTCAAGCACAACTCCTAAGCTCTCTGGGTTGGCATCTTGTCCGGATTTAGCCCAGCTGGCTCTCAATTTACCAAACGAAAGCACTTCGCTGAAGGCGCCTTGAAGCAACTCTGTAAAGACAAAACCGGCCGTTACCGAAGGGTAAAAAAATGAATTGTGCTGTGGACTGATGGTTGACGTCCAGTCATTACGACCTGTCACCCCAATCGAGGCAATACCTTTATAGTCTAATCGTGCTTCTCCATAAGCACCAAGTACTCTTCTTTGTGAAGTGTTCTGGACAGGAAGAAAAAAGGTGTTTACATTGTTGATACTGTTAAGATTTGGCAACAAGAAGTCAGTTCCCTCATATGAAATAGTACGCGCATCAGTCATATCAACGTTGTACCCTGAGAGCAAGAACAAATCCCAACCATCACCAAACATCTTAGAGTATGTCAGGTTCAATGTGGACGTGATTCGTTTAACATCTTTTTCCGACTCATATATTTCACCTTGATAGTTGGTAGAAGAGCCGGAACTCTCAGCCACGGTAAGTCTTCTATAATACTGGTTGGATCTATCTATACCCAGTCGGTATGTCAGTTTCAACGGATCAATTATATCCCAATCAAAAAACACTTGTCCGATAGTACGATTGATGTCGTATTCCGGCAAGTTATTATTCACTCTCCAGTATGGGTTTTCTGGATTGTTATAAATAGGGTCGAGATCCTCAAGTAACCAGTTTTTAGAACCATTGGGATGGAGGTAAGCAGACATATCATCGTCAGTTGGCCAGAGGTAAGCATAGTACATGCTACCAGAACCGCCTCTCACGTTTTTAGAGAAGATATTGCTTATTGAAGAGGTTACATTCAGGTTGTCTCTAATCTGCGTGGATCCTTTCAGTAAAAAATTGAATCTGTTATATGACTCACCCGGAACTATACCCGTCTGATTGTTATTTGATGCTGACAAGTAAAAGCTAGACTTCTCATTACCTCCGGTGACATTGAAGTCATACTTCTGCTGCACACCAGTCTGAAAAAATTCACCAAGATTATCATATACTTTATCACCTGATGTATAGGCTGGCCCCCACATAAGAGTAGTTTCATCGTCAGCCACACCTCTACTTCCTCTGCCATATGTAGTCTGAACTTCGTGGGTATTTCCTACCTGGTCAAACGCTACTGTAGACCCGAAACTAACCTGAACTTTACCATTTTTACCAGATTTGGTAGTGATAATCACCGCACCATTACCTCCTCCAATACCATACAGAGCCGCAGCACTTGGTCCTTTTAGCACTGTCATTGATTCAATGTCGTCAGGGTTGATATCCATAGCTCTATTACCACTCCCCTGAAATGTGGAGTTGTCCATGATGATCCCATCAACCACGAACAGTGGCTGATTGCTCCTGCCTTCGGAAATAGATGTACCTCCTCTTATTACAATTTGTGAAGATGACCCTGGTGAACCACTGGATGAGGTCACCTGTACTCCGGCCACTTTACCCTGAAGAGTGTTGACAACATTCTGCTGCTGGGTTTCGGTAATGTCTTTGGATTTTATATCCTGTGCCGCATAGTTTAGCGCTCGTTTATTTTGACTCCCGTTCAGTCCTGTTACGATGATCGCCTCAAGTTCGGTGGTATTCTCCCTCATCTCGATATACATCTGTGTATTGGCACCAACCTTAACCTCTTTAGAGAGGTATCCTATAAATGAAAAAACAAGCACACGGCCTTCCGAATCAAGGTTAAGACTGAAATTTCCATCAAAATCGGAAGTGGTACCATTGTCTGTGTCCTTGATCAGGATCGTCACGCCGGGGAGCCCTTCCTTTGTATTTTGATCTACTACTCGCCCTTCAATCTTCACACCCTGTGCATCGGCATGCCATTGAACAAGCGTTAGGACGCTCAAAATGAAAGCAAATTTTCGCACAATTATTATGTTAAAGTGAAACTTCTGTAATACTTCATGTAAAATAAGCATAAACCTGCAACTTTATGCGTACTTATGGGAATTTTTACATGAATTTGTGCTGTTTTGCATTTTTTATCACACGGAACAGGCCTCATTTTCCAAAAATTGACCAAATAGATGCGATTTTTAAAAATATCACTACCCTCAACCTAAAAACTAGCACTAAGCTGACAAGTAAAGCGCATATTTCAGAACAATTCAGGTAACAAAACCTTAAAAACCGGTAAGCAGAAATAAAAAAACCCACAATTTCTTGCAGGTTTTTACTAACGTGAACGATTGTAAAAATCGATCTAACAACTAAAACTAAACTACTAATCTTTCATGGTGACCAGGTAGATATCACCTTCTGGGGTGTTGAATACCAATTTCTGACTTCCACCATCAACATCAGGGTAAATAGGAATCAGTGATTTGGGCAATGCTAGTTTGCTGGATTGACCAGTTCTCCAACTTGCAACGTACAAATCGGAGGATACATACTTATATCCATCATCCTTTATAGTAGCATATACAACCGTCTCTTCATCCAGCCATTGTGGGAATTCGACATTACCCAATTCCGCAAGAATATTTCCTTCCAAATCTGAAATAAAGGATCCATAACCCGACACTCGGAACAAAAGTTTGCTACGATCATCAGACAGGGACACGTTCAGATAATCCTGATCGCCCAGTGGCGCAATGTTAGTTTCGCCTCCTGAAGAATGTATAATTACAATTTGCCTCAAATCGGCACTTTCTTGCGCATCCACAGTAACATCAACCTGTCCACGTGCCATAACGTAGGCGGGTTTATGCAGGCTATGACTAGCCACAGCTTGCGTTACATTTGATTCTAAATCCAAACTATAAAAGCCGTCTTTGTTGGCTTGCTCGAAGATTATCTCATCTTCTGTCAGCAGCGCGCCATGTCCTTTGGCATTTTTCAAATTCAGGCTTACTTTCTCTGTTTGCAGATCATAAAGCTTGAGCCCTTTGAAATGGCTATCCGTCAAAAGAACGGTTTTTCCGGAAGGGCTGAATCGAACATTAAAGCCTTCCAAATCCAATTTTTCTACACGTTCGACAACCGGAAGAGATTGACTGCCTGCCAACCATGCTATCTGAACAAAAATGACGAGTAAAAATATTTTATTTTTCATGTTGTATGTCTTTTTGAAGTGCTTGACTTACTCTTTAATCAGCCTTGTGGCTTTTGTTTCGTTTGCCGTGGTAATCAGTACGAGATAGAACCCTTGAGGTAATTGCTCTGCCGGAACGGCGAGCTGATGATGCCCCGTTGCGAGATCATATAGCTGCTGCTCCAATACCTTACCCTCCAGGTTGAGCACCCTAATGGTGACAACTTGATCATCGGGAATACCGATTGAGAGCAAGCATTCCTGCCCATCTTTTACTGGGTTGGGAAATATTTGAAATGCAAAATGATCATCAGAAACTGATAGAGGAACGTTTTCCACAGAGACCGTAACTACCGCCTCTTCAGATGTCAGCCCAGAGCTATCTGAAACCTTGTAGGTGAATGTGTCATCTCCTCCAAACACGCGCTCCGGTTGATAAAAAACCTTTTCGTCTTGAACTGTGACTGTACCATTGGCCGGTTGCCCTACGATCACTATAGAAGAAGGATCAAGGTTGTCGTTTTTGTCCCAGTCATTTGCCAAAACATCAATCAATATGCCTGTATCAGATGTGGTAGATGCAGAATCAGCAAGCGCAAATGGAGCCAAACCGGTGAAAATGCCAAAGTAATTTGACACGGCTGCCAGGGTCTCGTCAATGTCTGTTTGATTTGCTGTTTCCAAAGGAAAGGACAAGTAAACCAGAGAACCAGGGACTTCAGAATCAGAAAAACTTCCGATATAAGCTACTCCCGCAGCACCTCCCGTGGTGTAATTCAAAATTTCCTCAGCACCATCAGCAGCGCTGATGATATCAGGGTAATCTTCCGGATAAGTAATACCAAAAGCTATTTCCAGATCAGAAAAGTCAGTTCCAGCAACGCCGGTAGCAGGTGACTGACCAGCACCTCCATCTCCTACAAAATTGGCTTTGAGGTAATTTTGATAGAAGGCTTTATCTGTATCATCACCACGATTGTACAAGTCCCAACCTATTTCCGAACCAGACACAAACAGGCTTCCGCCTTGCTCAAGGTAACCAGCTACCGCAGATTGCTCTTCCACAGAAAATGTAGTCCCTGATGAAGTTTCATCTCCTAAAATCCAGAATACAGAATAATAATCTGACAAATCGACATTGCCTTGCTCTATTTGCTCATTGGCTACCGTCACAACGTTGGCGTTCCCAGCGGCAGCAATTGCCTCATAATAGCTAGTTGCAAAGTCATGATTGGACTCATTGTATGAACCACTTGTTCGATCAAAACCATCCACCAACAAAACATTTAAGTCGGCTCCATTCAGATCTGCAGCATAAACATCACTCGCTGCACTTTCAAATCCACCTTCACTGATAGCTGTCAGCTTAAAGTACCTGGCTTTCTCATCTGCAGGATTAAGGAAATTCGCAAAATCATCAACCTGAACCAAAGAGTCAGAACGGTTTAGGGTTTGTTCATCAGCTACCAAGCCCCACTCGGTCATCTCTTCATTTTTAGCATAATACAAGCGATAACCGATCAGAGACAGTTCCTCACCTGGCTCCCATGATGCGGAAACTCCACTACCTGCACCTTCTACCTGAAGCAAAACTGGCTGAGATGGCGGATTATCGTAGTATTCTCCTACTTCCAAATAATCCATCGCTTTTCTCATTGTGAGGTTTTGGCCTTGAGGTTCAGATGTTTCCAAAGTAAAGGAGATCACCACAACACCTCCATCTACCGTACCATCACCAAATGTTCCCTTATAAGCAACGCCACCTCGCTTGCCTTCTACGGCGTAATCGAAAATGGATTGTGCCTCACCAACCGGAGCGATATCATCCGGATAATCTTCTGGGTAGGTGATACCAAAAGGGATAGTCAATCCTGCAAAAGCGGTTCCGCTTATGCCGGTGGCTGGAGTATAATCCACTGCTCCATCACCCACATATTCTGTTTTTAAATAATCTGCACAAAAAGCCTGATCCGTTGCTGAACCGCGGTTGTCAAGATCCCATCCGAGCTCAGATCCGCTTACAAAAAGCTTACCTCCATTTTCAAGGTATGACTTTACTCTTGTCTGCTCCTCATCACTAAAAGTTTCATCTGCCGTGGACTCATCGCCCACAAACCACACGACCATATCATAGTCGGTCAGATCTACGCTATCTTTCCAAACTGCATCATTACTCGCTGATGAAACCTCCGCTATGCGACTGTCCCGAATAGCCATGAAATACCCCGAAACAAAGCTGTGGGTATTTTCTGTATAAGAACCTGATATCCTATCAAATCCATCTACAATCAACACTTTATCTCCCTCAATTCCCGCAGAACGAGCATAAATATCCCCTGCCTCGCTTTCTGCTCCAGATTCTGCTACAGCTGTCAATTTGAAATGGAATACATCAGAAGATGGTGTCACAATAAAATCATCTTTACTAGCTATGGATATAGAAGTGGAGGCTGCAGTCAGCGTGGACTCATCAGCCGCCAACGCCCAGTTTTCCATACTATCATCAGTAGCATAGTAGAGTCTATATCCTAGCAGTGTGGTTTCAGAGTTGGCTTTCCAGGCAACACTCACTCCATCTCCCTCTCCCATAGATGCTACCAGCAGCAACTCAGGAGTAGAAGGGGCACCACCGGCAGGATTCAGCGCGGCATCTACCTCAGTATATCCTCCTGCGGTTACGGTAACTGTTTTGACTTGAGCATCATACCCAAATTTCTCATACTTCACACTGTATTCTCCTGGCTGTAACCAATCGAATAAGTAATATCCATTGAGGTACTGATCGCCAGAATAAACTTTTTCATTTGCCTCATCAGGGTTTATCGTAACGGTAATCCCATTGAGCGCATTGCCATCTGTATCAGTCACCAGTCCCCCTATTTCTCCAACATCCAAATCTCCAGCTTCATAGTAATCCAAAAAGGACTTCACAAGACCCCATGCTGCAGCTTTGCGATAGCTAGAGTTCATCAGGCGCCTTCCCTCATCGATATTGCTATGAAAAGAACACTCCGAAAGTGTACCCGGCATGCTGAGGTTATTGAGCACACCCAAACCATTGGTATATCCCGTAAACGGAATATCAGCCCTTGCATAATGCGCAGTGGTGCGCATATATTCGTAAAGTTCAAGCTCCTGTATTTCGGCCATAGCCAGCGCATCGGGATAATCCGCAGTGCCATCTTCTGGACCAGCGTATAATATTAGGGTATAATTCACCGTCTGGTTGTCTGACCCGTTGGTATGAAACGAATGAAAATAATCCGCTCCGTAGGTGTTGGCTACCTGCACCCTATCGGAAAGGCTAGGCTCGCGATCCTCCGCATCTGGATCATTGGTCGTTTTCGTAATCTTAACATCGGCTCCTAGTTTTTGCAACAAGCTATCCAGGTAACCCACTGCCTCCCAGTTGGCATCCGACTCATAGTATGTAGTGCCGACACCAAGGTCTGTAGGTCTATCATTACTATCGTGCCCGCCATGTCCCGGATCGAGGCATATTTTTACTCCGCTGAGTTGTGTGTATTGAGCACTGGCGTTACCTAACCCTATAGTAATCATCAACAAACCAGCGACCCACCATCCTATTTTCTTAATCATATTTCTTTATTTTGAGTGAATAGAAACACCTGACCTTCAGAGCTGTTGGCGACAATCTTACTCCCCGACTTATCCGCCTTTGGGTTTTCCAGTGATTGCTCTCCGCCCTTTAATTCAAATATTTTGTCAGTGGTAAGATCCAAAACATGGATAGATGAGGATAGCGTTTGCATACCATCATCTTTAGATATGCTGTACAAAATAAGGTCGTCATTAACCCATGAAGGTTGGTCAACATCTCCAAGTTCTTTGATTGTTTTACCTTCCAAATCGGACACAAAAGCCCCCACTCCAGCAGCTTTATAGAGCAACCTCTTGTTATCGGGAGACAATGAGGCCGAGATATAATTTTTCTCCCCTTTTGGCGAAATAACTTCCGATGCTCCATCCATACTAACCTCTATCCCCGTCAGGTCTTTGGACAGCCTGACTGATGATGTTTGCTTCATTGAGTTTTTTAGATAATCTTCAGGACTGAGTCCTTTTGGTTTACCCAAATCCAACACTTCGCCTGTTGTTAGGCTCACGGCCTCAAGATATTTTGCTCTGCCACGTACTTGATAAACAAGTCTGTCGCCATCTATTTTTGGCTGAAACCCTGCGCCCTCCTGATCGGTAAGCTGTTTGGTTTCGTTGGTGGCCAGATCATAGCTCCATACACCCTTATAAGTAGAAGTGGAGTATAAAACCGAAGCGCCACCTGGCCCAAAGAAAGGGTAATAGCCTTCCACTTCAAGTCTTTTTACATCCGGATTTTGCCAGCCACTTGGCTTCTGTGGTTTTTCTAAATCCACCTCAGTAGGTGTAGTAGATACAACATCCTGTTCATCCTGCTCAGGTTTCTTCTTTTGAGATCCGCAAGCAAGCAACAGCATTAGAGAAAAAATCGCTAGTGTTTTCATATGGTTACTTTTTAGATACTTTAATAAACTGCGTGGAAATAGGGGTGCTTTCATTGGACAATCGGTCAAGCGCCGAGACAGCATAGGTATATTTCTTTCTCCTCCTCACGGTCATATCTAAATGAAATGGAGAATTGGCCCTTTGGATGCTGAGTATATTGGCCGGGTCATTATAGTCGCCCGGTTTCTTGCCATCGAATCTGTAAACCACAAAATAACTACTTGTGGTATCTTCTGACTGCCAGCTGAGATATACTCCTTCCGGCTCATTTTTTACAATAAGTCTTTGCGGAGCATCCGGCGGTGTACTTTCCAGCCATGGCATGGTCGGCACCAAAGCCTTATGACGGTACAGGTCAGTGCGGAGCGTATCAGTTACGCCAAGTGCATTTGGAAAAAACGATTTAGAACTGAAGTGGGCTCCACCTTTTACCTTTTGCATCTGACGAGAAAGTCGTATTTGATTGTGAAGTTCAGATGGATTCATCCAGGCTTCATCTTCGGAGGGGTTGCCAACACGATAAATGGCATGGCCGACATATAAATGCCCAAAATAATCGAGTTCATCCCACCACTTCATCACTTTACTAAAAGACAATTTTGGGTGCTCGATGTGCAGGTACAACTGTGGTAAGACATAGTCTATCCACCCTTCATCCATCCATTTCAGCACATCTGCAAACAAGTCATCATAGTTTGTTTGGCCGGCTTCAGAATCAGAACCACGCGGATCTACTGATTTATTTCTCCAAACCCCAAACGGACTGATCCCGAATTTCACCCAGGGCTTTACACTCTTAATGGTGTCATTTAGCATTTTGATGACTGTATTGACATTTTCTCTGCGCCAGTCATCCTTAGTCTCTAGTGTGTATTCCTGACCGTGGTTTTCAAACGATACAGTATCGGGGAATTCCTCCCCATGAATCCTATAAGGGTAGAAGTAATCATCAAAATGAATGGCATCTACATCATATCTCCCCACCACATCTTTGATCACTTTCACGGTGTAATCTTGCACTTCGGGTATGCCCGGATCAAAGTACATGCGATCACCATACTGAAGGAACCACTCAGGTTTCTGATAGAAAAGATTGGTACTATCCTCCGGCATTTCTTCCAAATCTACTACTGCGCGATATGGATTGAACCAGGCATGAAACTCCAGTCCACGATCATGAGATTCGTCAATCATGAAAGTGAGCGGGTCGTAGTAAGAATCTGGCTTCAGACCACTCTCTCCCGTTAGATATCTAGACCATGGCTCATAGTCCGATGGATAAAAAGCGTCAGCCGAAGGTCGTACTTGTACGATCACGGCATTCATACCATTGAGTTGATGAAAATCTAATAGCTTTCTGAATTCATTTTTTTGCTCTTCGGTACTAAGTCCTGGTACAGATGGCCAGTCGATGTTTTTGACCGTGGCAATCCATACCGCTCTAAACTCTCTTTTGTTTTGAGCATGGGCATGAAAAAGCAGCATTGAAAGTACAACCAATACTGAAAACCTTGATACTAATTTCATTTTCAATTTGTTTACAAGCCGCTTCCAGCGCACCAACGTTTGTTGATATCCACCGGCAGTTTACCCTGAGGTTTATATTTCCCTAGCAGAGCCTGAGCAGCATATTTATGTGTGTATTTATTTTCCTGATAAGTCAAAAGAATAGATCTGGCGGCAGAGATACTATTGAGTGATGATAGGGCGTAAGGGTTGCCGAAGAACACCAAGTGTGTTTTCTGCTCCTGCAATAATTGATCTATAAAATTTATCATTTCCGGGGTAATGCCGAAGTTTTCGGGCGCTTTGAGCTTCACATCGTGAATGGCGAGTACCACCTGATCGCACGACGCGATTAACTGAATAATTTCCTGCTTGCGGGCCGTTATTTCATCGAACCGCAGCGTATGTTGGCTCAAGTCAGGGCCAATCTCATCGGCTAATTCTTTCTCAAACAAAGGCACACCTCCTGATTCTTCGTTCCCTTTGAGTAAGGTGTGATGGCTAAGTGCCCCACCCTCAATTTTGTCACCATCTGCATAAAGCGAAATAAGCGCCGTTTTGTGACCAGCACTCTTTATCGCAAGCGCCGACTCCTCTCCGAGAAACGTAAGAGAAGCCTTGTATAAAGCTTCATTTATTGTACGTGTATGGGTATTTACTTCCTCATTTATTTTTTCTAAAGTAATGGGTGCATAGCCTGACAATCCCATCCAGTGTTTGAATAGCAGCTGCTTGAAAACCCGTCCCTCTATTTCATTCTCGGAAATTTTCCCGGCTTTTATAGCGGCTTTTATTTCTGCAATAGCGCTAGGCACGCTTTTCACAAAAAGCAAGACATCATTACCTGCCAATAACGCTTCTACATCAACTTTTCCTGGAGCATAATGGTCCGCCACGGCACGCATATCCAGCGCGTCAGTCACGACGAGTCCCTGAAATCCAAGCTCTTGTTTTAGCAGTTGCTGAACAATTTCTCTGGACAAAGTGGAGGCTCTGTTCGGTTCTGGTTCCAATTGTGGAATCTGCAAATGGGCTATCATCATAGCTCCAAGTCCCTTTTTCATCAACTCCACAAAAGGATAGAGTTCAGTGGACTTGAGGTCTTCTTTAGATTTGTCCAAATACGGCAGCTCTTTATGAGAATCCGCAGAGGTGTCACCATGGCCTGGGAAGTGCTTGGCACAAGCCAGAACTCCTTCACTTTGCATGCCCTGCATATATGCTGCACCTCGCTCAGTAACCGCTTCTTTTGATTGTCCGAAAGAACGAAAGTTGATAACCGGGTTTTGAGGATTGGTATTGACATCAACTACAGGAGCATGATTCAAATTGACTCCTATTCGTTTCATCTGACGAGCTACAGCTTTGCCCATTTTGTCAATCAAATCAACATCCTGCACTGCGCCCAGCGTCATCTGATATGGGAATGGCTCTGCGCCTTCCAGCCTCATACCCAGTCCCCACTCACCATCAATCGAAATCATGAGAGGAACCTTAGAAAGACTCTGATATTCATTGGTCATTGTCGCTTGTTTTTCAGGGGTTCCCTGAAAGAATATCAAGCCGCCAATCCCATATTTTTTAATTATTGATTCTACCTCTTGTTGGTGGTCTTCAGGGCGGTTTGACCATGTTGCGATGTGAATCAGTTGTCCTATCTTTTCGTCGAGAGTCAGGCCATTCAAAACTTCACGTGCCCAGCTCCTTGCCTCCACACTAACTTCAATTGGCAATTCGATTTTATCGATATGAAGATCTACATCACTCATTTTACCCCAAAGCTTTTATCAATTTTCAAAAATGCTGTAACGACAAAAGATGGTATTGTGGCGATCACTACCCATACGAAGAAATATTGGTAACCTACCATCTCCTGTATCCACCCGCTCACCATACCCGGCACCATCATACCCAGCGCCATAAAGCCTGTGGCCAGCGCATAATGAGCAGTGCTAAATTTGCCTTTCGCCATATAAATCATGTAAAGCAGATAACCTGTGAATCCAAACCCATACCCGAATTGCTCCACAACGACAGCCGTGGTGATGAGCACAAAAGAATCGGGCTGCACAAAGGATAAATAGATATAAACCACATTGGGAAGATTAATAGCCATAAGCATCCACCAAATCCATTTCTTCAACCCATTTCGGGAGGCTAAAACGCCTCCTAAGATTCCTCCCAGAGTCAACGCTATCACACCAAAGGTGCCGTAGATAACACCCACTTCTGAAGTGACCAACCCAAGTCCACCAACTGCACGATCGTCCAAAAGAAAAGGAGATGCCAACTTTACCAATTGAGACTCACCCAGCCTATAACACATAAGAAAGACTATAGACACCCCAATTTGCTCCTTTTGAAAAAAGGATTTGAACGTGGACAAAAACCTTTCCACTACTTTGGAAAAGGCCTGAGCTTCACCCTTATGATCCGAATCAGGAACAGGAAGCACAAAGCGATGATACAAACAGAAACACAGGTAAAATACTGCCGCACAACCAAAAACTATACTCCAGGCTGTTTTTACATTTTGCAAAGTACTCTCCAAGTAACCAGCAAAAACCACCAGTAATCCTTGTCCGGCCACCATAGAAATTCTGTAAAAAGTACTACGGATACCAACAAAGAAAGATTGCTGCTTAGAGTCCATAGAGAGCAAATAAAACCCGTCAGAAGCTATATCATGAGTAGCAGAGCTGAATGCCATCAACCACAAGAAGGCGAGCGAATACTGAAAGAAAGCATCCATAGGAATGGTAAGTGCGACACACGCCAACGATACGCCGAGCACAAACTGAGTCGCCAAGATCCACCGTCTTCTGGTAGAGAAAATTTCAACAAATGGGCTCCATAGAGGCTTGATGACCCACGGCAAATAAAGCCAACTGGTATAAAAAGCGATATCGGCATTAGATATCTCCAGATTTTTATACATAATGACCGAAACGGTCATTACAATAACATAAGGTAAACCCTGAGAAAAATACAGGGTAGGTATCCACTTCCATGGACCTGTCTTGGTGGTTTGTACTTCCATGTATATTATTCCGCTCTCAAAATGTCTTTGTAAATGCCTGGATTTGATTTATTTATCAACTCTGCATCCAACGCTGTTTTGTAAAATTCTACTGGCCCAACTCCTCCAATAATTGCGTATGCATATCCCTGAGCCTTAAGTGCATACATGGCCTCCAGCAGCAAGGCTTTGCCAATACCCAATCCCCTATGAGACTCTTGCACACCTGTTGGTCCAAAGAAGTTTTTAGCTGTGGCGTCATAGCAAGCAAACCCCACAATCGAGTTGCCTTCGTAGGCCACAAAACATGATACAGGCGAATTGCCAAAGGCCACAAGACATTCGCTTTCCCATCCCTTGCCAAAGTGTTCCTTAACCCAATCGCACACAAGGTGCAGTTCCGGCGCTATTGCTCTTTTGATTTTCACTCCTTTGTTGCTCCAACAGCCTGGTTCAAAAGAAGGTAAATCATAAAGCCTCACGAGCATATCTTGCATATAGTGTTCTCTTTATAAACTTTTCACAACACCTGAATCCCTCTTTTCTTATACCCTGAGAGCTGCGGGCTATTTGGGTCACCTTCTGTGACCAGCGTGTTGATTTTCTCAAGTCCACAAACCAAAAAGCGCTGCTTTGTGTCAATTTTCTCAGTGGTGGACATAATCACCACTTTATCAGAAATATTAACAATGGCCCTCTTCAACTGAGAAACTTCCCAGTCGATTTCCATCAAACCGGTATCCAAATCCATACCACTAGATCCTAGGAAACAAGCATCTGCACGCATTTTAGAAATGTACTGAATCATGTCCAGCCCGATAGCGACCTGCGCACGTTTCATAAGCTTACCTCCGAATAAAATCACATCTATTTTAGGATGTTCTGACAACCTCATGGCTATGGGCAAGCTGTACGTAAAAACTGTAATACCAAGATCTTGGGGCAGGATACTAACCAACTCCATATTGGTGGTACCCCCACCAATGATTAGCACATCATTATCTTCAATCAACTGGAGGGCCTTCTTAGCCATGGCCAGTTTTTTATCATGTTCGTAAATATCCTCTTCGCGGTAAGAATACAGGTTTTGTGAAGTGATCATGGCTCCACCATGAACCTTAAGTAATTTTCCCTCGCTTGCCAGTTCTTTAAGATCCCTTCTTACAGTATCTTCTGACACATTAAGTTTTGCACTCAGATCCGATGACAGCACTTTCTTTTCTTCGTGTAGATGGCTGAGTATTATTGCTTGACGTTCACCTTTAAGCATATCGGTAGTGGTTAGATTGCTGTTTTATGCGTGTTTACACTTTAAAAGTAGTGCATAAATTGCTGTTTCATGCATGATTTAAATTAAAAATTAGAAATTAGGGCTATTTAAATGATGAAACTAAACCAAAACGTCACAAAACAGTAAAACGAGTTTCCGCCGCAAAACCTCTATTCACTACCGTGATTGATAAGAGATCTGATTAAAACAGACTTCCGGTTTTGGGTAAGGCTAGTTTTTGAAGGTGTTTAAGATAAAGCATGGCGCAAGCGTTGGCGTCACTCAAAGCATCGTGATGATCCAATGGTATTCTGTATTTCTTACTTAAGTAAGCCAACCCTTTGTGATAAATCCTGAGTGTGCAACGCTCCTCAAAAGCTGGTTGCGCATTGTCATAATAGGCCAGGGAATGTCGCAGGCAGTTAAAGTCGAAGCGCGAATTATGGGCCACCACTACCTGATCTTCTATCCAATGTTTGAATTCAAACCATACTTCTTCGAAATTGGGCGCATCTAGTGTGTCCTCAGGTCGTATGCCATGCACCTCAATGTTTTTATAGAAATAATAATTATCCGGGGGCCTTACCAGTTTATTGTATGTCTCAACAACTTTACTGTCCTCTACTCGCACTAGCCCTACCTGACAGATGCTCGCGGGATCACGCTGAGCTGTCTCAAAATCTATAGCAGTGAAGTCCTCAATTCTCATGGTGTCAAATTTGCCTTGCTATTCGCTTGAGCCAGTTTTCTGTCAATCCAATACTTTTTACAAGCATTTTGCAGATCAAGTATAAAGTACACTACTGCCTCCTTGTCCGGCAGCTCACTTCTTATCGTCACATCCTGATCTCCGAGTATGGGAATGACCAGTTCATCTATTTTGCTGGATAGAATAACCCTAAAACATACAACAATGATCAGGATAAAACCACAAAGAACCACGAAGGAATCCAGATTGCTGTAAACTTTAAATTTTGAAAACAACACTACTGACGCCACTATTCCTGCAATGCAGGAAATAATAGCAGTGGCTGTATTGACACTCCTCCGAGGACGGATATGCTCATATCCAATTTTACTCAAATGGATTTCGGATTCCATTCCTCCAATCCATTGCCCCACTTTATATGTGAGCGATTGATCGATGATGGTTAGGCCAACTGTAGAAAAAAGTGTCTTTTGCGTGAGTTTCACAGGTTCAATTTAATCGATAAACCTGATTCTATGGACATTTAGCACCCTATGATAAGTTGAGAAGTCAGATCAGCCCAGCCCCTTCACATCTTCTATTAAGTTTTGAATGGATTTTTTGGCATCCCCAAAGAGCATTCAGAAATACCCTGTACTCATGCCACACTTGATAATCACAGAATATCTGATTTCATTCGGGAAGTTTTGAGTAAAAACACAAAGGTGCTACAAAATAGGGCTGCATCAGATAATCATATTTTGAACTATTATTTCTAAACACTCATATAAATAATATTTTTAGATGAGTACACATCTTCCTCTAAACGTATTTAAAATATTACTCTGGTCAAACGCACTCCTTGCAAACTTAAACCAATCGAGACGTTAAGCAGATTAAACTTTCTTTAAGCCTTCCTGAGGATTGGTGGTGAAAAATGACGCAATTGAAAGGGCGAAATATACTCCAAGGCAAACTGCTGCGCCACCAAAATAACTACCAAAATGGGAAAGAGATTGGCTGAATAAAATGGGGCCGAGGGCACTTGCAAAAACTATGACCATAACAGCCTGACCGCTAATTGCTCCTAAATACATTCTCCCAAAATACCTCGGCCAGGTAACTGAAGACAAAACGCTAAACAGGCCGCCCATAACGCCATTTCCAGCTATGATGAGAAGATTAGCAAATGAAACCTCACCGAGTAGCATAACACCCAATGCCCCAGCACACGCACCAATCCCCATCGCGACATATAGGTACTTCAACTTTAAATAATCGCTCAGCGTACTAAAAATGAGCGTAATCACCACTGCAACCAATGCTGTGGGTTGAAAGATCGAAATCGCCATCTTCTCTTCAAGCCCTGCTTCCTTAAATATGGAAAGCACATGAAATGTGAAGGCCGTGATATAGAGCCCTTGCATGGCTAACATTAGGCTATAGACCCAAAAAGAATAGTTCTTTCTAACTTCTTGTAGGTTGAAATTTTTTATAACAGGAAACAGTGATTTCTTCCTTCGCTCAGAAAGCTGGTAGTTGCCATCAGGCATGAGACCGCTATCCTCAGGTTTATCACGATAAAACAGCAAAACGAACACCGGAAAGAGTAAACCGACGATTGCCGCCACAATCAGCCACGCCACTCTCCAGCTGAATTGGGTCATCAGAAAATAAAGAAAAACAGGTGCAACAGAGAATGTAAGGGCCACAAACACGTTGCTGAATCCAGTAGCAAAACCTCTCCGTTTGTCAAACCATTGCACCATCATGTTGCGTGAGGCCAATGTGAGCACTCCCTGACCAAAAAAACGCAGCAGGAAAAAACCCACAAATGTTATGAACAGAACCAGAAATCCTGAATGAATCGAAAGAAATTGAAAAACGACTTTATCAATTTGACTAAAAAAGCAAATGATAAGGGCCAAGCCAAGAGCCGAGACAAAAGCCACCAACCTGGCTCCATATTTATCATACTGTCTGCCCGCCCACGGAAGTAAAAATGAACTTCCAATTGTACCAAACATATAGGCTAAACTCAGTTCATCCCGGCTAATGCGAAGCACGTGGATCAGGGATTCCGTAAATACACTAACCCCTATGGTCTGGCCGGGAATACTCATAATGATACCGAGCGTACCCCACACCAAAACCATCCACCCATAGAAAAACGGCCATTTTTTCGGATGGAATGGAATATTGCCCCAATTCCGGTTTTGCATTAAAAATAAAATTTAGAAACCTCCCACGAGCCCAACTCTAAATTGGAGAGGACTGCTATAAGGCGTATCTGTGCCGTCAGCAAATAGGAGATTGTAGAGAGCAAAAATATTGAACGAAAGGTTGTCGCTAATTGGCTCAGAGTATCCCAAGCCAACAAACCAGCTAGTGAATCCTTTTCTTTGCCGTTCTCCGAATTGGACATATTCGAAACTCAAATATTCGAGTTCGGTGTATGCAAAAACCTTCTCTGAGAAATTGAACCGCAGAAAAGGGCCAACGCCATAATTCTTCAGTTTGGTGTCTGTTGTCTTAAATTTCACAAATTGGTAGGAAAAAGCCAGGCCGGTTGAAAACTGCTCTGTGATCTTATAGCCTACGGTTGGCGATATGCTGATATTTACATAATCGCTTCCTCCGCTAAAACCTCCACCTCCACCAAAGTAAAATCTGTCAAGTGAAAGTGAACTTCCCTTTTTCATAGTTGACGAAGATTTTCTAGAGCTCGGGCTTTTATATTGCCCGTGAAGCAAGGCATATGAAGTAATAGATAACACTAAAACTAACGCAAAACGCAGCTTCATTCTTCTACAACTATGTAAACGTCCTCATTATCTTTTCTCATGAGATATTTCTCACGTGCTATTTTCTCAAGTAGAGCTTTGTCGTTGGTAAGAGCATCCTTATCATTTTTCACCTCTATAATCTTCTCTTCGTAAAACTCCTTGCTGCTTTCGAGTTCCGCTTGTTTGTTGCTCAACCTAACTTGTGTGATGACATCATTAGAGTCAAAAAACAACAGCCAAATAAGAAACAGGAATCCTACCACGAAGTAGAAATTCCGAAATATTGGAGGGATGCGATTAAATAGAGATTTCATTATGTATCTAAAGATAAAAAAAAGAGCCGAATTAACGGCTCTTTGAATATTTACTTAGATGAAGGATAAAACGCCGTGTCATCCAATTCTTCTTCTATTCGAAGAAGCTGGTTGTATTTGGCCATCCTGTCAGACCTTGATAAAGAACCTGTTTTGATTTGCCCTGCATTTGTTGCCACGGCAATATCGGCAATGGTTGAGTCTTCTGTCTCACCTGATCTATGAGAAACCACAGCGGTCCATCCTGCTTTATGAGCCATCTCAATAGCCGCAAGTGTCTCAGAAAGTGTTCCAATTTGGTTCACTTTGATCAAGATTGAATTACCACATCCTTCTTTGATACCTCTCGCAAGGTATTCTGTGTTTGTCACCAAAAGGTCGTCACCTACCAACTGGCACTTATCACCAATTTTATCTGTAAGCAACTTCCATCCGTCCCAGTCATTCTCATCCATACCATCTTCGATACTATCTATAGGGTATTTCTCTACTAGTTCGGCGAGATATGCAGCTTGCTCTTCGCTAGTTCTGATCTTTCCACCATCACCTTCGAATTTTGCATAGTTATACTTACCATCTACAAAAAACTCAGAAGACGCACAGTCCATAGCAATGGTAATGTCGCTACCAGCTTTGTACCCAGCAGCATCAATAGCTTTCAATACACTATCAAGCGCTTCTTCAGTACCTCCCGAGAAGTTCGGTGCAAATCCTCCCTCATCTCCTACAGCCGTACTCAGGCCTTTGGCCTTGATGATCTTTGCCAGGTTATGAAAAACTTCAGCTCCCATTCTCAAAGCTTCGCTGAATGTAGGTGCTCCTACAGGGCGAATCATGAATTCCTGAAATGCGATAGGTGCGTCAGAGTGCGAACCACCGTTAATAATATTCATCATTGGTACTGGAAGCACGTGAGCATTAACACCACCAAGGTATCTGAATAAGGATTGTCCTGACTCTTGCGCAGCTGCTTTGGCAACAGCCAAAGAAACACCAAGAATGGCATTAGCTCCTAGTTTCGATTTATTCTTTGTGCCATCAAGTTCGATCATTACTTCGTCGATCAATTTCTGATCAAACACATCATGCCCGATGATCTCGGCAGCAATTACTTCGTTTACATTGTCAACAGCCTTCAATACTCCTTTTCCAAGGTATTTAGATTTGTCGCCATCACGAAGCTCTACCGCTTCGTGCTCACCAGTAGAGGCACCTGAAGGCACTGCTGCGCGCCCAATAAAGCCATTTTCAGTGATCACATCAACTTCTACAGTTGGGTTACCTCTTGAATCGAGGATTTGTCTAGCATGTACGCTTTCTATGATGCTCATGATTTTTGTTCTTTTATTAATTGTATGAAATCGTCAAATAGGTAAGTGGAATCATGTGGGCCTGGAGATGATTCCGGATGATACTGCACAGAAAATGCTGGTTTCCCTTTTAAACGCAAACCTTCTACGGTATTGTCGTTCAAATCCAGGTGTGTCAACTCAGCCATTTCAGATTTTTCAAGTGAATCCATCTTAACAGCAAAACCGTGATTTTGGGAAGTTATTTCACTTTTCCCTGTATTTAAGTTCTTAACCGGGTGATTCAACCCTCTGTGCCCGTGGTGCATTTTAAAGGTATCGATACCGACAGCTCGCGCCAATATCTGATTACCAAGGCAAATGCCAAATACAGGTTGATTATCAGCTAATATACCTTTTACTGTTTCAACAGCATAGTCCATTACAGCTGGATCGCCGGGACCATTTGAAATAAAGTATCCGTCCGGCTTCCATGATTTTATTTCTTCATATGAGGTTTGGGCAGGGAATACTTTGCAGAGGCAATTTCTTTTTTCAAAATTTGAAAGTATGGAAGCTTTAATTCCCAGGTCAAGGACTGCCACTTTCAATCCGGTATTCCCAACACCTAGTTCATAAGCCTCTTTGGTCGTTACCTGACTGGAAAGTTCCAATGCCTTCATTGAAGGGACACTTTTCAACTCAGCCTTGAGCTCATTGATATCTTCTATTTCAGATGATATGATGGCGTTCATGGCACCAGCCTTACGAATATGTCTTACTAACTTTCTAGTGTCTATACCAGATATACCCACTGTGTTGTTCTTATCCAGGTATTCGTTTAACCCGTCGGTAGCAGTATGTCGGCTATACTGATAGGTAAAGTCATTGACAACAATTCCGCGAATAGTAGGTGTCGCAGACTCTTGCTCGTCATCATGAACACCGTAGTTTCCGATATGAGGTGTGGTATTAACAATAATTTGTCCGAAGTATGAAGGATCAGTATATATCTCCTGATACCCTGTCATGCCGGTGTTAAAGCAGATTTCACCTCCAGATGTCCCTGATTTTCCTATAGAAAACCCCTCATAAACAGAGCCATCTTCGAGTAGTAGTATTGCTTTTCTTTTGGTAGGTTGCTTCATTGGTGGCAAAAATAGCTAGCGAGGCGAGAAAAACGAAAACTAATTTCAGATGATCTCAACCTAGCATCTAGGTAATTACAATTTCTATTCTACAAGTCAAAAAAAAAGGGATAACAACCGAAGTTCCTATCCCTTTCCATTAAAGATTTATCTAAACATTAATCTTTCTTTTCTTCATCTTCTGCGGGCTCATCCTCACTCGATTCTTCTGCTTTCGATTCTTCTGAAGACTCTTCAGCCGCTGCTTCCACAGTTTCTTCTTGAACTACCTCTTCCACCGTTGTTTCTTCCACAACCTCCGCAGCAGCTACTTCTTCAACAACCTCTGCTTCTGCTACTGCAGGAGCTTCTGTTGTTTTCTTAGCGCCACCTCTTCGTGACCTTCTTGTTTTAGCTTTAGCTGAATCACTTGTTCCTAGCAACAACTCGTTGAAGTCAACAAGCTCCATCATGCACATTTCAGCATTGTCACCTTGCCTGATTCCAGTTTTGATGATTCTGGTATATCCACCAGGTCTCTCATTAACCTTTTCCGCGACAGTGCTAAAAAGCTCACTAACTGACTCTTTGTTCTGAAGGTACGAAAACGCAACTCTTCGAGAGTGAGTCGTATCATCTTTAGATCGGGTGATGATAGGCTCAATATATTTTCTTAAGGCCTTCGCTTTTGCTACAGTTGTATTAATCCTTTTGTGCAAAATCAAAGAAGTAGCCATATTGGATAGCATAGCGCTTCTGTGCGAAGCTGTTCTTCCAAGATGATTAAATTTCTTACCGTGTCTCATTATTCTTCGTCCAATTTATATTTCGACAGATCCATACCAAAAGTAAGGCTCTTATCTGCTACCAATTGCTCCAATTCAGCAAGCGACTTTTTACCAAAGTTTCTAAATTTCATCATATCAGAAATCTCCAGAGAAACTAAGTCACCCAATGTTCTAACATCTGCAGCTTTCAAGCAGTTATAAGCTCTCACTGAAAGATCAAGATCATTAAGGGATGTTTTAAGTAGCTTTCTCATGTGAAGCAACTCTTCATCAACTTGCTCTGGTTCTCCTTGCTCTTGAGATTCAAGGATCATATTCTGATCAGAGAATAACATGAAGTGCTGAATAAGAATGTTAGCAGCACCTTTCAGAGCATTTTCAGGATGTATAGAACCATCCGTTTCAATATCAATAATCAATTGCTCATAGTCAGTCTTTTGCTCAACTCTCGTGTTTTCCACGCTGTATTTCACATTCTTAATTGGTGTGAAAATAGAATCGATAGAGATATAAGCAAATCCAGCATCGGCAGGTTTATTCTCCTCAGCCGTAACATAACCTCTACCCTTCTCTACATTCAACTCAAGCTCGAACTGAGCACTCTTATCGAGGTTACAGATTACTAGATCAGGATTCAAAATCTCGAAAGACGTTGTTGCCCCTGCAATGTCACCCGCAGTAAGTTGTGTTTTGTTAGCCACAGAAACTGTGATTACATTCTCTACCGTATCGGCCAACTTCTTGAATCGTACCATTTTAAGGTTTAGAATGATTTCACTCACGTCTTCCACAACTCCCTCAATAGTTGAAAACTCATGAAGAACACCAGGTATCTTAATCCCAGTAATCGCATAGCCTTCAAGTGAAGACAAGAGTATTCTTCTCAGGGCATTGCCCACTGTAACACCATAACCTTTTTCAAGTGGCTTGAAGGTAAATAGACCGTGAAAGTCATCAGCCTTTTCCATCACCACTTTCTCCGGCATTTGAAATGCAAGAATTGACATATTGTTATTGTTAAAAAGTTTGAGAAATACTCTTACTTAGAGTAAAGTTCTACTATTAATTGTTCTTTGATGTTCTCTGGAATCTCCTCTCTTTCAGGAGCATTCAAAAACTTTCCTGCGTATGAAGTAGAATCCCACTCCAACCATGAGAAGTTTCTAGAGTTTGCACCAAGACTTGATGCAATTGCTTCAAGAGATTTTGATTTCTCTCTAACCCCGATTACATCATTATTTTTTAGACTATAAGAAGGGATGTTTACAACATCGCCATTTACAGTAATATGTTTGTGAGAAACCAATTGGCGAGCAGCTCTTCTAGTAGGAGCAATTCCTAATCTAAAAACTGTATTATCCAATCTAGATTCCAAAAGTTGAAGCAAGATCTCACCAGTGATACCACTTTTTCTAGAAGCCTTTTCGAAAAGGTTAGAGAACTGCTTCTCCAATACACCATAAGTGTATTTTGCCTTTTGCTTTTCTGCTAGCTGTACAGCGTATTCTGATTGCTTTCTTCTTCTACCTCTTCCGTGTTGACCGGGAGGGTAGTTCTTCTTTTGCAAAGCTTTACTGTGTCCAAAGATTGGCTCTCCGAACTTTCTTGAAATCTTAGTTTTAGGCCCTGTATATCTTGCCATTTTATCTAATCTATTAAGATATTAAACTCTTCTTCTTTTAGGAGGACGACATCCATTGTGAGGCATTGGAGTCACGTCTTTGATCAAAGTAACCTCAATTCCTACATTTTGGATTGTTCTGATTGCAGATTCTCTACCCGCACCTGGGCCTTTAACGAAAACCTCAACCTTTCTAAGTCCCAATTCATATGCAGCCTGTCCACAGTTTTGTGCAGCTACCTGAGCAGCGTATGGAGTATTTTTCTTGGATCCTTTAAAACCCATTTTTCCAGCTGATGCCCAAGAGATTACCTGACCCTGATTGTTCGTCAGAGAGATAATGATATTGTTGAATGTTGCCTGAATGTGAGCTTGGCCCACTGCGTCAACAGCAACAACTCTCTTTTTAGCTTTATCTTTTCTTTTCTGCGCCATTGTCTATGTATTACTTAACTGCTTTCTTCTTGTTAGCAACCGTTTTACGTTTACCCTTTCTTGTTCGGGCATTGTTTTTGGTCTTTTGACCTCTAACAGGAAGGCCTTTTCTATGTCTCAAACCTCTGTAACATCCAATATCCATCAAACGCTTGATATTCAATTGAACTTCAGATTTCAGAACACCCTCGACTTTGAAGTTTTCAGAGATAATAGTACGTATTGCACCAGCTTCATCATCATTCCATTCTGAAACTTTTTTATCATAATCTATTCCAGCTTCAGTCAAGATTCTTCGTGCTGTGCTTCTACCAATACCAAAAATATAGGTAAGGCCTACTTCGCCTCTCTTATGATCTGGTACGTCGACTCCTGCAATTCTAGCCATGTCTTATCCTTGTCTTTGTTTAAACTTAGGGTTCTTCTTATTGATCACATACAGCTTCCCTTTTCGTCTGATCACTTTGCAATCGACGCTACGCTTTTTTATGGATGCTTTTACTTTCATTTCGATCTATTATTTATATCGATAAACGATTCTTCCTTTTGTCAAATCATATGGAGACATCTCCAACTTAACTTTATCCCCAGGCAAAATTTTGATATAGTTCATCCTCATTTTTCCTGAGATATGGGCGACAACAGTATGCCCATTTTCCAACTCCACTTTAAACATGGCGTTTGATAATGCTTCTACGATCGTGCCGTCTTGCTCTATGGATGATTGCTTTGCCATTATGCTACCGCCGCGTTGGTTCTACCTTTAACTCTTCCAGACTTCATCATACCCTCATAATGTCTCATAAGAAGGTAACTTTCAATTTGCTGTAGTGTATCCAAAATCACACCCACCATAATCAATAGCGATGTACCTCCATAAAACTGAGCGAAAGAGCTCTGTACTCCTGCCATCATAGCAAAAGCTGGAAGGATCGCGATGATCGCCAAAAAGAATGAACCAGGTAGCGTGATTCGTGACAACACATTGTCTATAAAATCAGATGTTTGCTTACCTGGCTTAATGCCCGGCACAAACCCTCCGTTTCTCTTCATATCATCAGCGATTTGATTAGGATTAATCGTAATAGCTGTATAAAAGAAAGTGAAAAGGATGATCAATATGGCAAACAATAGGTTGTACTGCCACGACTGAATATTCGAAAATGTTGTTCCAATATATTGAGCTATATCACTTTGATCTGCCCAAATACCCGCCAAAAGCGCAGGCAAAAACATCAATGATTGAGCAAAAATGATTGGCATAACTCCCGATGCATTAACCTTCAACGGAATATATTGTCTCTGACCACCATACACTTTGTTACCAACAACCTGTTTAGCATACTGAACAGGAATTCTTCTTACCGCCTGCACCAGTGCCACTGTCGCCATTACAACAACGAACAATGCAACCAGTTCAAATATGAACAACAGAGCTTTATCTAGTCCACGTGCTGTAGCTTCTCCAAGTATACTCCCAGGAAACCTGGAAATAATACCTATCATGATCAGCATTGAAATACCATTACCTATTCCTTTGTCAGTAATTCTCTCACCTAACCACATACAAAAGATAGTTCCAGCTGTAAGGATTACCATTGAAGAAATGTTGAACAAGAATTGATTAGAAAGTAAAATCGCCTCCGATGGGATAGTTGCATTAACATATCCTACAGACTGAGCCAAACAAATAATAATCGTAAGTACTCGTGTTATTTGATTGATTTTCTTTCTACCACTATCTCCTTCTTTTTGCAGCTTCTGGAAATAAGGAACCGCAACAGTCATCAATTGCAAAACAATAGATGCCGAGATATATGGCATAATTCCCAAACCAAAAACTGAAGCTCTACTAAAAGCTCCACCTAAGAATGTATTTAACAATCCGAAAATTCCACCAGTATCGGTTGTCAGCATATCAGGATCTACTCCTGGTAATACAACAAATGACCCGAGTCTGAAGATGATAAGAAATCCTATAGTATTCAGGATTCTTATTCTTAGTTCCTCAATGGAAAATATATTCTTTATGGTCTGTATAAACTTTTTCATCGATTACGCTTCTAACGATACAGATCCTCCTGCCTTTTCGATTGCTTCTTGAGCTGATTTCGAAAATTTATGAGCCGTAACATTAAGTTTAGCAGCAAGCTCTCCTCCACCGAGGATTTTTACCACGTCATCTTTTCCAATCAATCCATTGGTTTTTAAAACCTCCGGAGTAATTTCTTTCAGTTTCTTTTCATCGCTTAGCTTCTGAAGAGTATCCAAGTTGATAGGCTTCATTACAACTTTATTGTTGTTTTTGAATCCAAACTTTGGAATTCTTCTTTGAAGAGGCATCTGACCACCTTCAAAACCTACTTTCCTTGAATATCCAGACCTGGACTGAGCACCTTTATGACCTCTGGTAGCAGTACCACCTTTGCCGGATCCCTGTCCCCTAGCTATTCTCTTTCTTCCCTTAGTAGCGCCTTTGGCCGCCTTTATTGAATTTAACTGCATCTTAAAGCTCTTTAACTTCAACTAAATGTTGAACCTTGTTGATCATTCCAGATATCTGAGGTGTCAATTCCTTCTCAACACTTCTGTTGATTTTACCAAGACCTAATGCTTCGATAGTAAGCTTCTGTCTTTTTGGTCTACGAATAATGCTTTTCGTCTGTGTGATTAAAACCTTTGCCATTACTATTATCCGTTAAATACTTTATCTAAAGTCACTCCTCTTTGCTTAGCAACTGCAAAAGGGTCTCTCATTCTACTCAACGCATCGAAAGTAGCTTTCACCACGTTGTGAGGGTTTGAAGAACCTTTTGACTTAGCAAGTACGTCATGAATACCAGCACTCTCAAGTACTGCACGCATCGCACCACCAGCTATTACTCCTGTACCAGGAGCAGCAGGCTTAAGCAATACAAATCCACCACCAAATTTACCAATTGAGTCATGTGGTACTGTTGACTTGAAAACTGGAACTCTTACCAGATTTTTCTTAGCGTCATCAACACCTTTAGTGATGGCATCAGTTACTTCGTTGGCTTTACCCAAACCATACCCTACAACACCATTTCCATCTCCAACTACAACTATGGCAGAGAAACTGAATCTACGACCACCCTTAACTACTTTGGCTACACGCTTGATAGCAACAACCTTTTCTTTAAGGTCTATATCGCTTGCTTTAACCGCTTTTATATTGCTTTGTGACATAATTTCTTAGAATTTTAATCCTCCTTCACGTGCGCCCTCAGCGAAAGCTTTCACTCTTCCGTGGTAAGGGTATCCATTTCTATCAAAAACCACTGAGTCAATGCCAGCTGCCTTCGCCTTTTCAGCCAACTTCTTACCTACTTCCTTAGAAGATTCCACGGTAATCGATTTCTGATTCAGCTCTACAGATGAGGCTGCCGCAAGTGTAATTCCTTTAAGGTCATCTATGATCTGACCATAGATTGCCTTGTTGCTTCTGAATACAGAAACTCTTGGAATGTCACTTGTACCGCTGATCTTATTGCGGATACCTTTTTTGATTCTTGCTCTTCTTCTTAACTTAGATACAGCCATCTTACCTATTATTTAGCAGCTGTTTTACCAGCTTTTCTTCTAACCTGCTCACCAATAAACCTGATACCTTTTCCTTTGTAAGGCTCCACAGTTCTCAATGATTTAATCTTGGCAGCAACCTGTCCTACCAATTGCTTATCAATTCCTTCTACAGAAACCTTAGGGTTTTGCCCTTTGGCAGTCTCTGCCTGAACTGAAATCTCAGACGGAACTGATAGGAATATATTGTGAGAGTATCCAAGATTTAACTCTAGAACATTCCCCTGAACCGCTGCTTTATAACCAACTCCTACCAACTCGAGATTCTTCTTATATCCATTGCTCACACCTTCAACCATATTATTGATTAAAGATCTATAAAGACCATGCAAAGCTTTATGACGCTTTTGCTCAGTTGGTCTTTCTACGGACAACACTCCATCCTCAATCTTAACAGATAGATCTGGATCTACCTCTTGTGAAAGCTCACCTTTGGGTCCTTTAACTTTGACATTTTGCTTGTCTATTGTAATGGTCACCCCCTCTGGGATAGTTATTGGTGCTTTACCTATTCGTGACATCTCTTAATATCTTTTAATAAACGTAACAAAGTACCTCACCTCCTATGTGCTCACGTCTTGCTTCTTTATCAGAAACAACACCTTTAGACGTAGAAAGTATAGCGATTCCCAGACCATTTAATACTCTTGGAAGCTCACCAGCACCCGCGTATTTTCTCAAACCTGGAGAACTAATTCTTTCAAGCTTGGTGATTGCAGACTGCTTTGTCTGTGGATTATATTTCAAGGCTATCTTGATAATACCTTGTTTGTCATCATCAACAAATTTGAAGTTCTGAATGAACCCCTTGTCATGCAACACCTTCGTCATCTCTTTTTTAAGATTAGAAGCAGGTATCTCAACTATGCGGTGATTAGCACTCACTGCATTTCTGATCCTTGTCAAAAAATCACCTATCGGATCTGTTACCATATCATTTTACATTTAGCTACCCTCAAAAGGGCTGCAAAATTAATTAAATTTTTAAAAAATCTCGAAAGAACGAAATAAAAGATTTACCAACTCGCTTTTGTAACACCTGGTATCTTTCCAGCTGATGCCATTTCTCTGAATGTTACCCTAGAAATACCGAATTTTCTCATGTATCCCTTAGGTCGACCTGTTAGCTTACATCTATTATGAAGTCTAACTTTTGACGAGTTTCTAGGCAATTTATCAAGAGCATCATAGTCACCCGCAGCTTTAAGTGCAGCTCTCTTCTCTGCAAATCTTGCTACCAGTTTTTCTCTTTTTCTTTCTCTCGCTTTTACTGATTCTCTAGCCATGCTATTAGTTTTTTCCAGCCACGAATGGCATTCCGAATGCTTTCAAAAGAGCCAAGCTTTCTTCGTCTGTCTTGGCATTTGTTACGAATGTGATATCCATACCTGAAATACGGTTCACCTTATCTATACTGATTTCTGGGAAAATGATTTGCTCCTCGACACCTAAAGTGTAGTTTCCTCTTCCGTCAAAACCTTTGGTCTTAATCCCTTTAAAGTCTCTCACCCTTGGCAAAGCCACAGTCATCAACCTATCAAGAAATTCGTACATTCTATCACCTCTCAAAGTGACTCTTGCTCCGATAGGCATACCTTCTCTCAACTTAAAGTTCGAGATAGAGTTCTTTGCTACGGTTGGCACGGCTTTCTGACCTGTGATTGTAGTAAGTTCTTCTACTCCTACATCCACTAACTTTTTATCGGCCACTGCTGCCCCTATTCCTTTGTTCACTGAAATCTTAAGAAGTTTTGGAACTTCCATTATTGACTTGTACTCAAACTTGGTTTTGAGCTCGCCTACTATCTCATTGAGATATTTTTCTTTTAGTCTTGGTCTAGCCATTAGTGATAAATTCTCCGGTCTTTTTAGAATATCTCTGCAACTTTCCGTCGCTGTTCAGTTTTCTACCAGTTCTAGTAGATTCTCCTTTAGCAGGATCCACTAACTTAAGGTTACTCATGTGAATAGCAGCTTCTGTTTGCTCTCTTCCTCCTTCAGGCTTGGTAGCTGATGGCTTCACATGCTTAGTTACCATGTTTGCTCCTTCGACAATGGCTCTGTATTTATCAGAAACAATTTCAAGAACTTGTCCGGTTTTACCCTTATCATTTCCTGCAATCACTTCTACAGTGTCACCCTTGCGAATGTGAAATTTTATTGTCTTTTGTGCCATTATTATAATACTTCAGGTGCTAGAGATACTATTTTCATGAATTGACGCTCACGAAGCTCACGAGCTACCGGGCCAAAAATACGAGTTCCTCTTGGCTCATTGTTTGGGTTAAGAAGAACTGCTGCATTATCCTCAAATCGGATATACGAACCATCTTTTCTCCTAACTTCCTTTTTGGTTCTAACGATAACTGCCTTAGACACTGTCCCTTTCTTCAAACTGCTTGAAGAAATTGCAGACTTCACAGTCACAACAATAGTATCACCAACGGAAGCATATCTTTTCTTAGTTCCACCAAGTACACGGATACAAAGGACTTCTTTAGCCCCGCTATTGTCCGCTACATTTAGTCTAGATTCCTGTTGTATCATTTTACTTAGCTCTTTCGATTACTTCAACTAATCTCCATCTTTTATTCTTACTCAGCGGACGAGTTTCCATGATGCGAACGGTATCACCGATGTTGCAATCATTAGTTTCGTCATGAGCCGTGAATTTGGTCGTCTTTCTGATGAACTTACCATAGATAGGGTGCTTCTCCTTACGATTCACCGCTACTGTAATGGTCTTCTGCATCTTGTTGCTGACAACCTGACCGATACGCTCTTTTCGCAAATTTCTTTCCATCGATGCGTTTATTTACTTAATTCTTTAGCTCTTATTTCAGTCTCAATTCTAGCGATTAGCTTTCTTGATTCTCTGATTTTCATCGGATTCTCTATTGGCGTAATGCTATGAGCAAATTTTAATTTGCCGTAGTTGTCTTTTTCTGCAGCCAACTTACCAGTCAACTCTTCAAGACTTAAACCTTTTATTTCTGAATTTTTCATGCTCCAGTATAATCCTTACGTACAACAAACTTAGTTTTCACAGGAAGCTTCTGAGCAGCTAAACGAAGAGCTTCACTTGCTGCCACGCTATCTACACCAGTCACTTCAAATAGGATTGTACCAGGCTTGATAACAGCTACCCAATATTCTGGTGCTCCTTTACCTTTACCCATCCTTACCTCAGCTGGCTTTTTTGTAACAGGCTTATCTGGAAAAATCCTGATCCATACCTGTCCTTCTCTTTTCATTGCTCTGGTTACGGCAATCCTTGAGGCCTCAATCTGACGGCTAGTAATCCATCCTGGTTCTAAGGATTTGATACCAAAGTTTCCAAAAGCCAATCTATGACCTCTCTGAGCTAATCCCTTAACTCTACCTTTATGACGTTTTCTAAATTTCGTTCTTTTCGGCTGTAACATTATTACTTAGCTTTTAAAAGGATTACTTACGTTCTCTTCTTCTTTTCGGACCTTCTCCTCCACCTGGCCTTCTTCTCTTAGGACCTCCAGCGTTTCCAGAATTTCCTCCTGAATTCATACCTACATTTGGTGAAAGATCTCTTTTACCGAAAACCTCCCCTTTGAATATCCAAACTTTGATACCAATCTTACCATATACAGTGTTTGCTTCTGAAAGAGCATAGTCAATGTCAGCTCTCAAAGTGTGTAGAGGAATTCTACCTTCTTTGTATTGCTCACTTCTCGCCATTTCAGCACCACCTACACGGCCGCTTACTTTTATCTTAATTCCCTGGGCTCCAACTCTCATAGAAGATGCAATCGCTTGCTTCATGGCTCTTCTAAATGAAATTCTTGCTTGAAGTTGTTGAGCTATTGACTCACCTACCAACTTTGCGTCAAGCTCAGGTCTTTTGATCTCAAAGATGTTGATCTGGATGTCTTTCCCAGTAAGCTTTTTAAGCTCTTCCTTGATTTTATCTACTTCAGATCCACCTTTACCGATAACAACACCCGGACGAGCCGTATGAACGGTAAGAGTAATTCTTTTAAGAGTTCTTTCGATCACCACTTTAGAGATACCTCCTTTTGGAATACGTACCTCAATGTATTTTCTGATCTTTTGATCTTCTACGATTTTATCGGAGAAGTCTTTTCCTCCGAACCATGCAGAGTCCCATCCCTTAACGACTCCTAGTCTAAAACCTATTGGATTTACCTTAGTTCCCATCTATTAATTGTCTTTCGTATCAGCTTGAACACTATTTTCGCTCGCATCAGTCACGGATAAAGTGATATGATTAGAACGTTTTCTTATTCTGTGGGCTCTTCCTTGAGGAGCTGGTCTCAATCTCTTAAGCATTTTACCTCCGTCAACAAAAATTTCACTCACAACAAGATCAGCATCCTCGATCTTCACATCTTCATTCATTGCCTGCCAATCAGCTACTGCTGTAAGCAAAAGCTTTTCGATATATTGAGATGAATGCTTACTATCAAACCTCAATAGGTTCAAAGCAACATTAACCCTTTCACCACGGATCATATCCGCAACCAATCTCATCTTCCTTGGCGAAGTGGGCACATTTCTCAATGATGAAGTCACAGCACCAAGCTTGCCTTTATTCTCTTCTTTATGCTTTTTTAAAGCCTCTTTTTGAAGACGAATTTTAACTGACTTCTTAAGTTTTTTTTCTGCAGCTTCCATCTAATTATCTTTTGCCTTTATCCTTTTTAGCAATATGACCTCTAAAGTTTCTGGTTGGTGCGAATTCTCCCAGTTTGTGTCCAACCATGTTCTCTGTAACAAAAACAGGAATAAACTTATTTCCGTTGTGTACAGCAAACGTGTGTCCTACAAAGTCAGGAGAGATCATTGACCTTCTCGACCAGGTTTTGATTACAGACTTTTTATTGGAGTCATTCATGGCATCAACCTTTTTCTCCAATCTGAAATCTATATAGGGTCCTTTTTTAAGTGATCTTGCCATTATTTTCTCTTAGTTACAATCAGCTTATCTGAATACTTATTTGGCTTTCTTGTCTTACCGCCTTTAGCGTAAACACCATTTCTTGATCTAGGGTGACCTCCAGAAGATCTACCTTCACCACCACCCATTGGGTGATCAACCGGGTTCATAGCTACACCTCTTACTCTTGGTCTTCTACCTTTCCATCTATTTCTACCTGCCTTACCAAGTCTCACAGTCATGTGATCACTATTTGATACAGTACCCACAGTAGCGTAGCATGTGTTGAGTACCATTCTGATCTCTCCTGATGGAAGTTTTAAAGTCGAATACTTCCCTTCTCTCGCCACCAACTGTGCATAAGATCCAGCACTTCTAGCTATTGCAGCTCCTTTTCCCGGTTTCAATTCGATGCAGTGAACAATTGTACCCAAAGGAATCTCCGAAAGCAATAATGTATTACCAACTTCTGGCGCTACGCCTGGACCTGAAACGATTTCAGTTCCAACCTTAATTCCAGCAGGCGCTACAATATATCTTTTCTCTCCATCTGCATAGAAAAGCAAAGCAATTCTAGCCGTTCTAGATGGATCATATTCTATTGCTTTAACTGTCGCTGGAATACCATGCTTCTCTCTGTTAAAGTCAATGTCTCTTGTCTTTTGCTTGTGACCTCCACCAACGTTACGGATAGTCATCCTACCGCTATTGTTTCGTCCACCTCCACGCTTCTTAGGCGTAAGCAAAGACTTTTCCGGAGTACTCTTGGTGATATTATCAAATACCGGAGCTACTCTAAATCTTTGTCCTGGTGTAACGGGTCTTAATTTCTTAACAGCCATCTATCTGTCTATTTATATTCCGCTATAAAAATCTATAATATCGCCTTCAGCAACTTTCACGATCGCCTTCTTATAAGTAGGCTTCTTCCCTTCAATTACTCCTGACTTGGTGTATCTAGACTTAGATTTACCTGCCTGAACCATTGTGTTCACGCTTTCCACGGTAACTCCGTACGTCTTCTCAACCTCTTTTTTGATTTCAACCTTGTTAGCTTTCCTGCTAACAACAAAACCGTATTTACCTTGCTCATTAAGAGCAGATACTTTTTCAGTTACCAAAGGTTTGATTAATACTCCCATCTTAGTTTAATGTATTTTGGATTGCTTCAACCGAACTTTCCATAAGGATTAGTTGCTGCGCATTTACTAAATCGTAAGTGCTGATGCCATCGATTGGAGAAACTTTAACATTCTTAATATTTCTTGAAGAAAGGAATACATTCTGATTCGATGACCCTAGAATCACCAAAGATTTGATTGCATCCGATTCCAGATTTTTAAGGATATCCGTAAACTCTTTAGTTTTAGGTGCATCCAAATTAAAATCTTCAAGAACCTTAATCTTCTTGTCTTTTGCCTTAGCTGAGAAAGCAGACTTCTTAGCCAATTGCTTCAACTTTCTGTTTAGCTTAAAGCTATAGTCTCTTGGTTCAGGACCGAACATAGTACCACCACCTCTAAAAATAGGAGACTTAATACTACCTGCACGTGCTGTACCTGTACCCTTTTGCTTTTTAATTTTCTTAGTGGAGCCAGTCACCTCATTACGAGTTTTGACCTTGTGTGTTCCTTGTCTTTGATTAGCCAAGTACTGCTTAACCTCAAGGTAAACAGCGTGCTCATTTGGCTCAATACCAAAAACCTTCTTGTCCAAACTGATCTCACGACCAGTCTCTTCTCCTTTAATATTGAATACAGAAAGTTTCATCTTATTTCTCAAGTATTACGTAAGAGTTTTTTGCTCCAGGTATAGAGCCACTTACAAGTACCAAATTCTTTTCAGCGTAAATTTTCACCACTTTCAGGTTAAGTACCTTAACACGGTCTCCGCCTGTTCTTCCAGCCATTTTCAGACCTTTAAAGACTCTTGAAGGGAACGAACAAGCACCTATTGCTCCAGGAGCTCTAAGCCTGTTGTGCTGACCATGAGTAGCCTGACCAACTCCACCAAATCCGTGTCTCTTAACAACCCCCTGAAAACCCTTACCTTTGGAAGTTCCAATAGCATCAAGAAAGTCACCTTCTACAAACACATCTTCTGTGGAAATAGAATTTCCTAACTTAACCTTATCTTCAAATTCCTCACGGAAATCTCTAAACTCAACCAACTTACTCTTCGGTGAAGTTTTAGCTTTTGCAAAATGACCCTTCAACGCTTTAGGAGTATTCTTCTCCTTTCTCTCCCCATAGGCCAACTGCACCGCACGATAACCGTCAGTATCTTCGTTTTTTACTTGAGTAACTACACAAGGACCCGCTTGAACGAGCGTACAGGCAACATTTTTGCCATTCTCGTCGAACGTACTCGTCATCCCTAATTTCTTACCAATTATACCAGGCATTTTGCTTAATAATTATTGTTTATCCGTTTCCGAATATTATTTTCGTGAAAAGGACTGCAAAGATAGCAATTCCCCTTTCTGATCAAAAGATTTGCGTCATATTTTGACACAAAAAAAGAACCAATAACTCAATGGTCATTGGTTCTTCTGCGGAGGTATATTTTACTTATACCTTAATCTCTACATCAACACCACTTGGAAGCTCCAACTTCATGAGAGCGTCAACAGTCTTTGCACTATTAGAATAGATATCAACCAGTCTTTTATAAGTACAAAGTTGAAATTGCTCTCTAGCCTTCTTGTTTACGTGTGGTGATTTCAACACAGTAAATTTTTCTTTTACTGTTGGTAGTGGTATTGGTCCACTCACAACTGCTCCAGTCGTTTTTACTGCTCTAACGATTTTCTCAGATGACTTATCAACCAAGTTGTGATCGTACGATTTAAGTTTGATTCTAATTTTTTGATTCATGACAAATATCTTTTAGGCCTTCTCGCCTGTAGCTTCTTTGATTACCGTATCAGCAATATTCTTAGGAACAGAGTCGTAGTGAGCAAACGTTAAGTTTGCTGTTGCCCTACCAGAACTAATGGTTCTAAGGTCCGTCACATATCCGAAAAGTTCAGAAAGTGGAACATCTGCTTTTATAACAGCTGAAGTTCCTCTAGTATCCATACCTTTCATGAGGCCTCTTCGCTTATTCAAGTCACCAGTAATAGAACCAGTGTACTCATCAGGAGTAACCACCTCAACAGCCATAATTGGTTCCAATAATACTGGTGCCGCTTTTTTAGCCGCTTCCTTGAATCCAATTTTTCCAGCCAATTCGAATGAAAGGGCATCAGAATCGACATCATGGAATGAACCGTGGAATAATCTGACCTTCATGGTATCGACAGGATATCCTGCTAGAGGCCCGTTTCTCATTGCCTCCTTGAAACCCTTCTCTACTGCTGGGATGAATTCTTTTGGAATTACACCACCAACAATGTTATTAACGAATTGCAAACCAGTTCCTTCGAAATCCTCATCGACAGGGCTAAGTTCAAACACTATATCCGCGAACTTACCACGACCACCTGATTGTTTCTTGTAAACTTCCTTGTGCTCAATGCTACTCTGAATAGCTTCTTTGTAAGCCACTTGAGGAGCACCCTGATTGATTTCAACCTTGAACTCTCTCTTGAGACGATCAATGATAATATCCAGGTGAAGCTCTCCCATACCACGAAGAATTGTTTGTCCTGTATCATGGTTGGTCTCAACCTGCAGAGTAGGATCCTCTTCGATCAATTTGCCTATAGCAACACCCAACTTATCTACGTCGGCCTGTGTTTTAGGCTCTATGGCGTATCCAATAACTGGTTCTGGGAATACCATAGACTCTAGAACGATTTTTGACTTTTCATCGCAAAGCGTATCTCCAGTTTTAATATCCTTAAATCCTACTACAGCCGCAATATCACCAGCATGAAATTTATCAATCTGGTTTTGCTTGTTGGCATGCATTTGGAAAATTCTTGAAATCCTTTCCTTCTTGCCAGTCCTGGCGTTGTAAACGTAAGAACCAGAATCAAGCATTCCAGAATAAGATCTTGCAAAGCACAGTCTACCTACGAAAGGGTCTGTGGCTATTTTAAAGGCAAGCGCAGCAAATGGCTCATCAGTACTTGGTTTTCTGAACACATCTTCTTCTGTGTCAGGGTTTGTTCCTTTAATGCTATCTCTATCTAGAGGTGAAGGAAGAAGCTCCATCACGTAATCAAGCATAGACTGAACTCCTTTATTTTTAAAAGCAGAACCACATGTCATAGGCACGAAAGCCAAGTCAATAGTAGCCGCTCTTAAAGCTGCAATAATCTCATCTCTTGTGATAGACTCAGGATCCTCGAAGTATTTCTCCATCAAGGATTCATCGTACTCAGCAACAGACTCTAGTAAATTCTCTCTATAAGTAGTTACTTCTTCAGCCATGTCCTCTGGGATATCGATCTCCTCAAAGGTCATTCCCATATCCTCTTCGTTCCAGATGAAGGCCTTGTTCACAACAAGATCAACAACACCTCTGAACGTATCTTCAGCACCAATAGGAAGTTGAAGCGGAACTGCTTTAGTTCCAAGCATTTCTTTGACTTGCTTACAGACTTTCAAGAAATCTGCTCCTGCACGGTCCATTTTATTAACAAACCCGATTCTAGCAACCTTATAGTTGTCCGCTAGTCTCCAGTTAGTTTCTGATTGTGGCTCAACACCATCAACCGCACTAAACAAGAAAACCAAACCATCTAACACCCTCAAAGATCTATTTACTTCTACAGTGAAGTCAACGTGACCTGGAGTGTCAATGATATTGATATGGTATTCATCTCCTTTATACTTCCAAAAAACTGTTGTCGCAGCAGATGTGATAGTAATACCTCGCTCTTGCTCTTGCTCCATCCAGTCCATAGTAGCAGCACCATCATGCACTTCTCCTATTTTGTGGCTAACACCAGTATAATATAGAATACGCTCAGTAGTGGTAGTCTTACCAGCATCGATGTGCGCAGCGATACCTATATTCCTTGTTAATTTTAAGTCTCTTGCCATTTTGAATCCCTATTAGAATCTAAAGTGAGAAAATGCTTTGTTGGCTTCCGCCATTCTATGGGTGTCGTCTTTCTTCTTAACAGAAGCTCCTTCACCTTTTGATGCGGCAATGATTTCAGCAGCCAATCTCTCTTTCATCGTTTTCTCACCCCTCAATCGAGCATACTTAATCATCCATTTAATACCCAAAGAAATTTTTCTTTCCGGTCTCACTTCAATTGGCACCTGAAATGTAGCACCACCTACTCTTCTACTCTTCACCTCTACTGATGGGCTGATATGACTTAATGCAGATTTCCAAGTCTCGATACCATTTTCGCCTGTCTTGCTCTCT
The DNA here is from genome assembly GCA_039970095.1 of Cyclobacteriaceae bacterium. Lineage (GTDB taxonomy): Bacteria > Bacteroidota > Bacteroidia > Cytophagales > Cyclobacteriaceae > JAMZMI01. Next base: position 6,209 of record JBDVMP010000049.1, on the reverse strand, counting down.
ACAAGCTTGATAGCCTCATAAAAAATAGTATATGTAATACTCTTCTTACCTCTCAACATAAGGTTGTTAACAAACTTGGTTACAAGAGTATCCTTATATATAGGATCAGGAAGAATGTACCTTTTCTTTGGTTTTGACTTTCTCATTTCTTAGGTATTACTTTTTGTCTTTTGGTCTTTTAGCTCCGTACTTAGATCTTCTTTGAAGTCTACCGCTCACACCAGCTGTATCAAGCGCTCCACGGATGATGTGATATCTCACACCTGGAAGATCTTTTACTCTTCCTCCACGGATCAATACGATTGAGTGCTCTTGCAAATTGTGGCCTTCTCCAGGAATGTAGGCATTCACCTCTTTTCCATTGGTCAATCTCACCCTTGCTACCTTTCTCATAGCCGAGTTAGGTTTCTTAGGAGTGGTAGTGTACACTCTGGTACAAACCCCTCTTCTTTGAGGACAAGAGTCCAAAGCAGGAGACTTAGACTTAGAAGTTAACTTCGTTCTGCCCTTTCTTACTAATTGCTGAATAGTTGGCATTCTATATTCGTTTCTTATTTACCAATTCAAGTCCTGACAAATTCAGGGACGCAAAGATAGATATATTGATTTTTAAATCACAATTGATTAGAAAAATATCATGGAAGATTTTTAAGCCTCGCCCATAGTACCTCCAAAATTCATTGGAAACTTTGGTGCTTCATCTGTTGACTTAATTTCTCCGAAGGAGTTTTCGAATTTTGTGATGTTATCCTGAAGGGCATTTAATAGCCTTTTGGCATGCTCAGGAGTAATTACAATTCTTGACTTCACTTTTGCTTTCGGTACACCCGGCATCAGCCTAATGAAGTCAATGACAAACTCGCTACTAGAGTGAGCTATCATCGCCAGATTTGCATAAACTCCCTCAGCGGTCTCCTCAGATAACTCAATGTTTATCTGATTCGACCCTTTGCCCTTCTTATCTTCCTTATCCATGATTAGGATTCGTATTCTTTTGATTTCTCAAATTCTTCTTTAGCTGCTACCAGATTCTCGTACTCCTCATTAGAAGTGACAATTTTCTCCTGGAATCCTGGGCTGCCTGTACCTGCTGGGATCAAGTGCCCAACAATTACATTCTCTTTTAGACCATTTAAGCCATCAGCTTTACCTCTTATTGAAGCCTCGCTCAAAACTTTCGTAGTTTCCTGGAATGATGCAGCAGAAACCCAACTTTCGGTTCCCAATGACGCCTGAGTGATACCTTGAAGAATTGGTTGAGAAACTGCAGGGTCTGCACTTCTTACCTCAACAATCTTCATATCTCTCCTTTTCAGGTTCGAGTTTTCATCACGCAGCTTTCTGCTGGTAATAATCTGACCAGCTTTCAACGTTTCAGAATCACCTGGATCGGTAACTACTTTTTTGTCAAGGATATTGTCGTTTTCCTCCATAAAGGCGAACCTGTCAACCGTTTGGTTAGTAAGGAAGCTGGTGTCACCCGCATCGATGATGATAACTTTCTGCATCATCTGACGCACAATCACCTCAATGTGCTTATCATTGATTTTCACACCTTGCAGTCGATATACTTCCTGAATCTCATTCACTAGATATTCCTGCACTGCAGTAGGCCCCTGAATCTTCAGGATATCAGCAGGAGTGGTAGCTCCGTCTGAAAGTGACTCACCTGCTTTGATGAAGTCATTGTCCTGAACAAGGATATGTTTAGACAATGGCACAAGGTATCTTTTCTTTACACCGTCTTTAGACTCAATAAAGATCTCTCTGTTACCACGTTTGATTCCACCGTATGTAACAACACCATCAATCTCTGTAACTACAGCCGGGTTAGAAGGGTTTCTTGCTTCAAAAAGCTCTGTTACCCTTGGAAGACCCCCTGTGATATCCCTTGACTTACCTGTCCTTCTTGGAATCTTAGCAAGAACCTGCCCTGCCTTGATTTTATCTCCTTCAGAAACTGCAAGGTGAGCTCCAACAGGAATGTTGTATCCTTTTGAGTCATCCTTAGCCGCAACAACAACCGCAGGGTTTTTGGTTTTATCTTTTGTTTCGATAATTACCTTTTCTCTGTGACCGGTTTGCTCATCAGATTCTTCTTTATATGTAATTCCCTCTATAATCGCATCAAATTCAGCTTTACCGTCAAATTCAGCTAATATAACAGCATTGTATGGATCCCAGTAGCATAGCTCATCACCAGATTTAACCTTAGCTCCATCACTAACTTTAAGAATTGATCCGTATGGCACGTGGTTGCTAAGGAGTACTTTTTCCTTTTTAGGGTCAAGTAGCTTCAACTCGCCAGAACGTCCCATCACAACCTTGATTTTGTTTCCTTCTTCATCGGTGGAATCGACAGTTCTAAGCTCATCATACTCTATGACCCCATCAAATTTAGATTTGATGTTCGCATCAACTGCAATGTTAGAAGCTGTACCCCCAACGTGGAATGTTCTTAGTGTCAGCTGCGTACCTGGCTCACCAATTGATTGAGCCGCAATAACTCCCACAGATTCCCCTATGGTTGCCATTCTACCAGAAGAAAGGTTTCGACCGTAGCACTTAGCACAAATACCTCGTTTGGATTCACAAGTCAATACTGACCTGATCTCAACCTCTTCGATGGCTGTAGCTTCAATTTTGTCCGCTATTTCTTCGGTAATCTCACCGCCTGCCTCAACAAGAAGTTCTTCTGAGATTGGATCATAAATATCATGAACCGATACTCTACCTAGAATTCTTTCTGAAAGCGCTTCAACGATATCTTCATTGTCTTTCAAGGCTTGAACTGAAAGCCCTCTCAAAGTACCACAGTCATCCTCGTTGACAACCATATCCTGAGCTACATCAACCAAACGACGAGTCAGATAACCCGCATCCGCCGTTTTCAATGCAGTATCGGCAAGACCTTTACGAGCACCGTGAGTTGAAATAAAGTACTCGATTACATCCAGACCTTCTTTGAAGTTGGAAAGGATTGGGTTTTCAATGATCTCCCCAACTGAACCTTGAAGGTTCTTCTGTGGCTTAGCCATCAATCCTCTCATTCCACCAAGCTGACGAATCTGCTCACGTGATCCCCTTGCACCGGAGTGCATCATCATATAGATGGAGTTGAACCCTTGGTCATCTTCTTCCAATTGTTGCATAAGCGTATTGGTAAGAAGCGTATTGGTTCTGGTCCAGATATCAATAACCTGATTGTATCTTTCATTGTCAGTGATCAGACCCATCAAGTAGTTATTCCAAACCACATCCACATCTGCCTTAGCCTGTGCAACCAACCCTTCTTTCTCTTCAGGAATCTGAATATTGTCAAGCCCCATAGAAAGACCGCCTTTGTAGGCCATCTGGAATCCTAATTCTTTGATATCATCAAGGAAGTGGGCTGTTCTAGCCATTCCAGAAATCTTGAATACATGTGAAATGATCTTTTGAAGCTTTTTCTTAGTAAGAAGCTCATCTACATAACCAACTTCTTCCGGAACATGCTGATTGAATAATACTCTACCAGCAACAGTTTCAACAACTTTTGTTTCAAGTTCGCCAGCCTCATTTCTTACCTTGGTTCTTACCTTAACATACGCATGCTGAGAAAGGGCTCCTTCGTTCATCGCGATGATAACCTCTTCGGCATTGTAGAAAGTCATGCCCTCACCAAGAACTGGTTTTTCAGGAGTACTCTTTCTTCCTTTTGTTATATAGTAAAGACCCAACACCATATCCTGAGATGGCACAGCAATTGGCGCACCATTTGCAGGATTGAGAATGTTGTGAGTAGAAAGCATCAACAAAGACGCCTCCAAAATAGCTTCATGTCCTAAAGGTACATGAACAGCCATTTGGTCACCATCGAAATCGGCGTTGAATGCTGTACATACCAATGGGTGAAGCTGGATTGCTTTTCCTTCTATTAGTTTAGGCTGAAATGCCTGGATACCCAACCTGTGCAAAGTAGGAGCACGGTTAAGCATTACAGGGTGTCCTTTCAAGACATTTTCAAGGATATCCCAAACTACCGGATCTTTACGATCCACTATTTTCTTTGCAGACTTAACCGTTTTGACAATACCTCTTTCGATTAGCTTACGGATAACAAACGGCTTAAACAGCTCTGCAGCCATATCCTTTGGAAGACCGCACTCGTGCATTTTAAGCTCTGGTCCAACAACGATAACCGAACGACCAGAATAATCAACCCTCTTACCCAATAGGTTCTGACGGAATCGACCTTGCTTACCTTTAAGCATATCACTCAAAGATTTCAACGCTCTGTTTCCATCTGATCTTACAGCGTTGACTTTTCTTGAGTTATCAAAAAGCGAGTCAACTGCCTCCTGTAGCATCCTCTTTTCATTTCGAAGGATTACTTCTGGAGCTTTAATATCCATCAATCTTTTCAGACGATTATTTCTGATGATAACCCTTCTGTAAAGATCGTTCAAATCTGAAGTAGCAAAACGACCACCATCCAATGGCACCAAAGGACGTAGTTCTGGTGGAATAACCGGAACCATTTTGATCACCATCCACTCAGGTTTGTTTTCGATTCTGGTACGAGCATCTCTAAATGCTTCTACCACTCTCAAACGTTTCAAAGCCTCTGCTTTCCTCTGCTGTGAAGTATCAGTAGCCGCCTGGTGACGCAATTGGTACGACAAGTCATCCAATTGGATTCTTGAAAGCAACATTTCGAGTGCTTCTGCTCCCATTTTGGCGATGAACTTCTGAGGATCATCGTCATCCAGCATTTGATTTTCTCGTGGAAGTTTATCAAGGATGTCCAGATATTCTTCTTCCGTAAGGAATTCAAGTTGGCTAATACCATCTTCTTCCTTGATTCCTGCTTGAATTACAACGTAACGTTCGTAATAAATAATCTGATCCAACTTCTTTGTTGGCAAGCCAAGCAAGTAACCTATCTTATTAGGCAATGATCTGAAGTACCAGATATGTGCTACCGGAACCACCAATTCGATGTGTCCCATGCGCTCACGTCTAACTTTCTTTTCTGTTACCTCAACACCACATCTATCACAGATAATGCCTTTGTATCTGATTCTTTTGTATTTTCCACAATGACATTCCCAGTCCTTAACAGGACCAAAAATTCTCTCGCAAAATAGTCCACCCATTTCAGGCTTGTATGTACGATAGTTGATGGTCTCTGGCTGGGTAACTTCACCGTGTGAACTTTCCAGAATTGACTCTGGAGAAGCCAAACTGATCGTTACTTTAGAGAAGTCGTTATTGATTTTTTTATTCTTTCTGAATGCCATAATTAAATGATCTATAGATTGCCCCAGCCAAAAAAGCTGGGACGTGATTTCAAAAAATTAGTCTAAAGTGATCTCAAGTGCTAATCCACGAAGCTCGTGCACCAGTACGTTGAATGATTCAGGAATGTTTGGCTTCTGCATGTTCTCGCCTTTGACGATAGCTTCATAAGCCTTCGCTCTTCCTATCACGTCATCTGATTTGATAGTAAGAATTTCCTGAAGAACATGAGCTGCACCGAATGCCTCAAGTGCCCAAACCTCCATTTCACCAAAACGCTGACCACCAAACTGAGCTTTACCACCGAGTGGCTGCTGAGTAATAAGTGAGTAAGGCCCGATGGAACGTGCGTGCATCTTGTCATCAACCAAGTGACCTAGTTTCAGCATGTAAGCGATACCTACAGTTACTGGCTGGTCAAATTTCTTACCAGTCAAACCATCGTAAAGGAACGTTCTACCGAAAGATGGCAACCCTGCTTCTGCAAGCTCAGCCTGAACCTCTTCCTCAGTTGCCCCGTCAAATATTGGGGTCGCATATTTCTTACCTAACTTAAGGCCAGCCCATGCCAATACGGTCTCATAAATCTGACCAATGTTCATCCTTGAAGGTACACCAAGCGGATTCAATACGATATCCATTGGGGTTCCGTCTTCCATGAATGGCATGTCTTCCTCACGTACGATCTTGGCAACAACACCTTTGTTACCATGACGACCGGCCATCTTATCACCAACTTTCAATTTACGCTTCTTAGCAACGTAAACTTTGGCAAGCTGAACAATACCTGCAGGTAACTCATCACCAACTTCCAGAGTAAATCTCTCTCTCTTGAAGATACCTGAGATCTCGTTTCTAGTGTTGATATAGTTCTTGATCATTTTGAAAACCAAATCGTTGGTTTTCTCATCCTTAGTCCAATCTTCAAC
>JBDVMP010000048.1:0-91031 GCA_039970095.1 Cyclobacteriaceae bacterium | reverse complement strand
GTTTATTTTAAATATAGTAAATAACTCTTTTATATTCAAACCTTATTATTCCTAAATTGAGTTGTGCAACAGGCACAATATGTATGAGGCATGTGCTTGCATGCATTCTGTATCGTCCTGAAATAAGTTGACCGTGAATCTACCGCTGAGATACGGTAGTGCTTTCTACCAGCATTTGCTCGCAGGAGTTTTTGACTTTCGGAACGCAGTGCCATTCGGAACCGTTGTGAGCTTCGGCAGATTTCACTACTTTAGTGCAATTCACCAGCTGCGGACATACGCCCGATAGCTGGTCGTTGTACATCATAATGGAAAGAGTCTGCTTTATAACCCTAATAACTTTAGTATTGAGTTCCTGCTCATACATAGATAAACAAGCGAACAACTATATTCAGAATGCCTTAACCGACACGACCTTTGTTGAGGTAATACCGCAGAACGTTGGAGGAAACCTAATTTGTGAAGTTCGATACTGGGACGATTTCAGTGAAGTAACTAGAGAAATTAACTACATCTACGAATCAACTGATAATATTAGATATTCCATTGGTAAGGGAGTTTATTCAAACAAAACATGGACTAAGAACGAACAAATCCAAAGAATAGGCAATTGGAACCTCTTGAAAACAAGTTTCGGTCCCGACTCTGAAAGAATTTTGATAGGACAACTAAGGGATAGTAGTGAATGGATGGAGTTTGAATTTTCACCCGAATCTGTTGAAAATGAAAATCTCTGGAAACAACAAAAGACTAATTCAAACCCTAACAATTACGATTCAAAAGTTGAAATATTAAGTATCGACACTTCGGGGGAGATTATTGCAGAATATAAATATGCAGAAAAGGGAAGAATATTTTCATTCATAACTGGTCAAAGAAAGCTGCTCTATGCACTGACTCAAGAAAATGGACATCCGATATTAACTTCAGTAAGTGAGGACTAATACGATGTACAACAATATGTATGAAGGCATGTGCTTTCGTGCTTCTAGAAATTCTCTATGCAAACATCACCCTAAATCTGCCGCTGAGATATTTTTGTGCTGTTTGGAGATTTCAGCTCGCAGGATTTTTAGACTTTCAGAACGCAGTGCGATTTAGAACCGTTGAGAGCTTCGGCATATTTCACTACTTTAGTGCTGTCCACAAAGTGAGAGTACAGGCCTTATACATGGGCGTTATCGGCAATAATCTTCTATGCGAGAACAGAAACGAACGAACTTCATAATTCCCATAGCCGTAATTCTAATTGCCTTAGTATTTGGGATGATGATGATCGAACCTGACTTCTTTGAACTCGGTGAACGAAGGTACAAGGTAGTAGATGACAACTCACATATCATTGAACTTGGTAGGTTCTCGTTGTTAACTCCCAACAACTTCAAATATGTAGAACAAGAAGGTATTGACTCCTTCGTTGGCTTAATAACTGACGGAACTGACTCCATTGAATTTGATTTCGGTTGGTATTCGAACGACTTAACATCTGAAGATTACAATTTATCGAACGAACGAATTAACGGCAGACAAGCTGTAACTGGATTCTCGAACACTTACGGAACTGCGGTTCATTTCCCGAATTTGAGGGATAACAACAGTCTAACTGTCTACTCGGAAACATTGACCGAAGAAGAAGCATTGAACATCTTCCGAACCATCAAAATCGCAAACACCGACACCACAAGATGGATAAGCCCTATCCAACAAAGTAATTCTGACGACTTCAATAAGTTTCTTGAACGTTGGAACACCGATTCATCATTTCAGCTTTCAAGAATTAGATTTCCACACGAACAAACAATCATTGATGGTCACGATGGAGGTGAGGCCGTTCTGTATTTTGATAAACCGTCAGACTGGATTCACACTAACTTAGAATACAAGTCTAAATACAGCAACGGAGTTGGCTTGGATTTCAGACAAGATACAATTCGAAACGATCGCGTAATTCAAATCAAACAATCAGGCGAAGATTCATCCACCAAGCTAACATGGAACTTAGTATATGAATTTTCTCTAATTGACGCACAATGGTACTTAACATCCTCAAAGGATTTGAGCTATTGAAAAATAAAAGCCGATAACATGCGATATCTATGGTAAAATCAAGCTATTTCCACTTTTTTTAGTACAATTTTGTTTTCATAGGGTGTTCCTCGCTTTACTACTGCTACTATTCTGTTGGCGTTCGTGCTTCTAGCCACTATATTCTTTCTGGAGTTGGACTTTCATTACGCAGTGTCCCTTTGATACTTTGAATGCACCGGCAGATAAGCTACTTTTAGTGCTATTAATTATGCTCGGAGGCCACAGCGCCATATCTGAGCGTTATACACCATTGGAGACACAGTGCATATACGTGACCAAAAGGAACAAAATATATCTCATAGTTACTCTAACTCATTTAACAGCGGTAGTTGTATGGTTAGCTGTACTCCAGCAGCCTGTCGCAAACTCTGGCTCAACATTTCTTGAAACAATTTTTGTGGCTCAACTGGGTTTCTGGTTCTTTTCAATTGGACTTCAACTAAATCTCGACTATCACGAACGAAAGAGAAATAACTCCATGGTTTTGTTCTCATGGGCTGTGATTTTCATTGGAACATTTGGTTTCGGAATATTGGGGCTGAAAGAATTAATTGCCTCAATTATTGAATTCTCTGATCCCTCTGCTATCACAGCGACGATTCCAATTTTCTGGGCATATGGCATTGCCCAAGCAGGCATTCTAGCATTTACAGGAGACAACATGTCATCTGAACTGACGAAAAGAAAAAGAAGACGAAAATGAGAAGATGTATAACAGTCCTTTAGATTCACGTCATTGAATTCTTTCTGGAGTTGGACTTTCATTACGCAGTGTCCCTTTGATACTATTGCGAGAGTTGAGCAGGATTCACCAGACTTTGCCATACATTACCACTGGGCATGCAACCCTTTCTCAGGGTCTGGCATCTAACATGAAACACCAATAAAGCACAGAAAGCCAAATGTTGTACAACCCAAAAGTCAATATCAAAATAAAGCTTTCGGCTTTATGGACATCCGTAATATTTTGCTATCTCTATGGTGACTATTTTGAACTGTACGTGCCAGAAAAAGTAGACAGCCTCATGACTGGCGTCAACGTGCTGGACAGCCCGACAAAATTGTTAATCGCTTCCATAGTACTGGCCATTCCCTCCCTTATGGTTGCTTTATCCATTCTACTAAACCCAAAGATCAATAGGCTTTTAAATGTGTGTTTCGGAACACTATTTTCTCTCATGACGCTATTGATTGGCATCAACTCTATCACTGCGTGGTACAGTTTTTATGTGTTTCTTGCATTTCTAGAAAGCTTAATCACGCTTTCAATTGTTTGGCTGGCCTGGAAATGGCCCAGGGAAACAGCAGACTGAAATTAAAACGATGACTCCAATAAATAAAACAGCAAGAACAGCCGGCCTACTTTATCTAATTCTAATAATAGCTGGGATTATTAGCCTTGCATACATTCCCTCCTTACTCATTCGAAAGAGTGCCGCAGAAACATTTGAGAGCATAACCAATGCTGAGCTCTTGTTTCGGGTAGGAATCGTCAGCGCCATTGTCACCTTCCTTGTTTACATCCTTTTACCTCTTGTTTTATACAAGCTTTTGCACCAGGTTCACGAAGTTTACGCCAGGCTCATGGTCATTTTTGTGCTGGTGAGCGTGCCTATTTCTTTTGTCAATATCTTGAACAAATTCTCGGTTTTGACATTAATCAATAAGCCTGAGTATCTCGAAAAGCTCGGAGCAGTTGAGCTTCAAACACAGGTGATGTTTCATATTCACAGCTATAACAACGGGCTCGAAATCGCACAAATATTCTGGGGGCTGTGGCTATTTCCCTTTGGGTATTTAGTTTATAAATCCGGCTTCCTGCCAAAACTTCTGGGAATACTGTTGATGGCTGGTTGCTTCGGTTATTTGATCACATTTTTTGGAGGATTTCTATATTCGGATTTTAATAAAACAATGGTATCAGATATTGTAGGATACCCTGCTCCTATCGGAGAAATCGGAACTTGCTTGTGGCTTTTAATAATGGGGACAAATAAATTTAAGTTTCGAAGTTAAAGGCCAACAAGTCTGACCCCACCGAATGCAGGTAAAACCTGAACACATACCCACCATAAATAACTCATTAAATACCACAGATTATTCAGTGCTAATGGTGTCCTTTGCGGCATGAAAACATTAGCCTTCGGATTACTTAGTTTATTTTCATCTATAGCCGCATTTGGTCAAGTAAGCATCTCAGGCCAACTCATAGACAGCACTGATGGAGCTCCGTTAGGTTTTGCCAGTGTAGCGCTTTATTCCGAACGAGACAGCACTCTGCTGTCGGGCACCATATCGCAAGACAATGGACGTTTCCAAATCAACAATTTATCACCGGGTTTGTACTACCTGCACGCTCAGTTTATGGGGTACGAATCTCAAACTATTTCGTCGGTCACCCTTCAAAAAAACCAGGACTTAGAACTTGATGCTATTGTATTGACCCCTAACGAACAAATGCTTCAGGAAATAGAAGTTACAGGCGAAAAAGTCACAACAATCAATAAAGTGGACAGGCAGGTATTTGAAGCCCAATCGTTTCAGAGCAGTCAGGGCGGAAACGCAATCGACGTTTTACAAAACCTCCCTTCTATTAGCATCAATGCCAACGGAGAGATTCAGGCACGTGGATCAACAGGTTTTGTGGTGATGATCAACGGAAAACCTGTGCAGTCTGATGCATCAACTATACTGGGGCAACTACCTGCCAATGCTGTTAAGAATATTGAAGTGATCACGGCACCTTCTGCCAAGTATGACCCTGAGGGCAAAGCTGGTATTATAAATATTGTTACCCGTCAGGGTGCGGCTGATGGCACATTCGTGCAGGTGAATGCCCGGCTGGGGGCACCATCGGTAGAGCCCTATGGCAATGCAGACTATGCCCGGCGCTATGGCACAGATTTTACCATCAACTTCCGGAAAGCAAAGTGGGATGTGGCCCTGGGTGCGAGCTACATCAGAAATGACCTGTCTGGCCGCAGAGAAGGAGATGTTTACACCATGATCGATGATACCACCACACGCTTTCCATCAGATGGCGAGCGAAGCTTTGATGAGGTCAATTATTCGGGTCGTTTCACGGTAGCTTATGCCGCTACTCCAAATGACAACTTCAGCCTGGGGTTTTATGGTGGTAAGCGCAGCAAAGACCGAACGGCAGATATTCTGTACTATGACAATCACGCCACAGTAGATGGTAGCAGGCTGTACACCACGCAGTATTTCAATGAAAATTTGAGAATCCGAAAAAGCGATTTTGCATTGGGAAGCATAGACTATGATCACACCTTCGGCGATCTATCTAAACTGTCAACGTCCTTCCTGTATGAATACACCTTGCTCGGAGGACCTACTACCAACCGCAACCTTGGCTGGCCAGAAACAAACCAGATTTTGCAAGATGAATACAACACTAACGACAACCCACTTTATGGTATGCGCTATCAGCTGGACTATCAGTCCAAAGCATTCTCATTTGGCAAATTAGAAACGGGCTACCAGTATAGAAACCTGGATCACACCGGCGATTTTGTCTATGAAAGAAGGAATAATCAATCAGGGGTATTTGAGTTGGTGCCTGAGTTTTCGAGTGAAGTAAACCTGCAGAGAACCATACATTCCGGATATATTCAACTTTCAGGAGAAAAGGGCCAATGGACGTATGGAGCAGGAATAAGGATGGAGTACATGGATAGGGAGTTGGAACTTAAGGATAAAGCAGGAAGTCTTGACACTACGTACCACTACGATTTTCTGAAACCATTCCCATCCGCCAACCTTCAATACAAAATAGATGAAACTTTCAGGATCAAGGCAGCCTATAGCCGCAGGGTGGACAGGACCACAACCTTCAAGATGAACCCCTTTCCGGAAAGAGAACACTCCGAAACTTTGGAGCAGGGTGACCCCCAATTATTGCCGGAGTTCACTGACCTGATTGAATTTGGAGCTATCAAAGAATTTGGAGCTAACTCCATTTACACAACCGCCTACTTTCGCAACACAGCCAATATTGTCAACCGGGTAAACACCATTTATAATGACACCATTCTGAATCGTATCTATTCGAATGTAGGCACTGGCAGATCTATCGGATTAGAAGTTGGTGCTGACCTGAAACTCAACGATTGGTGGAAGGCCTATTTAGGTAGCAATATTTACAACTATAAAATTGATGGCGCCTTTGACGGAAGATCGATAAACAGTCAAAGTTGGATTTACAGTATCAATGCCAATACTACATTTGACCTGGGGAATGATTGGACAGTGCAATGGACACTCAATTACCTGTCTGCTAGAAACACGGCTCAGGGAAAAGATTCGCGGTTTTATAATCCAAACCTTACCGTCCGAAAATCCTTTTTGGACAAACGCTTAACGACCACTTTGCAGTGGTTGAGCATGGACCTGGGGCTTTTGAATAGCAACGAGCAGCGCATAACCACCTCGAGAACAGGAGAGTTCTTTACCACAACTAACTACGTGTATGAAGTGGATCGAATAGTATTGAATATTAGCTATACGCTCAACTCGTCCAGAAATAAGGCTAAGTTTATCAAAAGTGAGTTTGGTGAGAAAGAATTTTGATGGGACAGTCACTTTCTCAAACACATAATTCAGGTGGCACAACCCGTCGTTAATCTTAAGATTTTGCTAATTTCATTGCCATAAGCAATGACCATGATCCGCAAATATCTATCCGTCCTAAGCCTCACGCTATTGATTTCGTTCAATGCTTTGGCCCAAAATGAACCCGTAAGAGTTGGTATTGTCGGCCTTACACATACCCATGTACACTGGATTCTTGGCAGGGAAGACCGTGGCGACATCCAGATCGTTGGGATCGTGGAATCAAACAGGCAATTGGCAGAGCGATATTCAGAGCAACACGGATATCCGATGAGCCTCGTTTTCGGCACAATGGAAGAAATGATTGCCGCCACCAAACCGGAAGCGGTCACCGCCTTTGGCACCATATACGAACACCTAAAAGTAGTGGAAACGTGCGCCCCGCTGGGCATTCATGTCATGGTAGAAAAACCCCTGGCTGTGAGCCTGGGCCATGCCAAAAAGATGGAGGCTCTAGCCAAAAAACATAAGATCCACCTCCTCACCAACTATGAGACCACCTGGTACCCTTCCACTCACAAGGCTTATGAACTGGTGAAAACAGGAGCGGTAGGAAACCTGCGTAAAGTGGTCATTCGCGATGGACACAAAGGCCCGAAAAAGATAGGGGTGAACAGTGAGTTTTTAGAATGGCTGACAGACCCTGTTCAAAACGGAGGTGGCGCCATTATGGATTTTGGATGTTATGGGGTCAACCTCATGACATGGCTGCACAACGGGCAAAAACCACAGACCGTCACGGCGGTAACTCAGCAGCTCCAGCCAGAAAACAACCCCGACGTAGATGACGATGCAACCATAATTTTGACCTATGACAACTCCAACGCTATCATTCAGGCATCCTGGGACTGGCCCATTGGTAGAAAAGACATGGAAATTCACGGCCTGGACGGGACCATATATGCCGACAATCGCAACGACGTGCGGATGAGAATAGCTGAGGGCTATGACGGCTATCAGGAGAAATTCTACAGCGTAGAAGAGCGACAAGCACCTTTGAATGATCCTTTTGCACTGCTGGCTGCTGTTATCAACAATGAAGTTGTTTTAAGCTCCTTTGATCTGTCTTCACTTGAAAACAATATGGTGGTCATGGAAATTTTGGAGGCGGCTCGCCTCAGCGCTGAGTCTCAACGCACAATCATACTGCGGAAGTAGCAAAAGCCAGGTAAGCTTTGCGCTGAGCATCCTATTCTATCCGCCCGCTATACCAACCCTCGTGCGCATAGTCTTTGTGCTTTGATTTGAATTCCCGGCTGGTAACTACCAAATGGGTCTTGCTGTATTGCCTGCTCCGATACCCAAACAGGTGAAAAACCTGCCTGGCAATCAACCTGGCTACTTTGAGATTTACATTCATTTCCTCCCTCTCAGCAGAAGCCCAGCTCACCCCCGGCAGCCATGGAAACAACCGATCAATTTTGGTGCGCCGCAATAGGGCAGACAACCAAAGGAAAAAAACCGGGGTTTTTCTGATCAGAAAGTACCCATCATCGCCCTGTGACTGATAGAGCGGCATAAACAATGTCGTGTTCTGTTTCGGTCGGATTTCATTGCCATCACTCGTGGCAATCAATTCCCCCTGTGAGATGTTTTGAAAATTGGAGTACCCGGGCTGCATAATAAAATACTCCTCCGGATGGATTTTATGGTTTTCGTAGATCTCGTAAAACGCCCTATCGCCACTACACCGGTCTGACAAGCGGTCTGTAAATTGATCAAAAGGCACCTGATTTTTTTGAATCACTCCTGAGAAAACCAGAGATAGATAGATGAATATCTTATGGTTCTCTATCGATTCGGGCGCATCATGCTGCCCGGCTTCAAAACCAAAAGAAACATAGCCCAGCTCGTTGATATAGCTCAACAACGGGCCGGAGAGATACTCCTCTATACCCAGAATCAGCGGGACCGGGTACATGCGTGTAAATCGCCTGTTGAGCAAGCTGTCATTCACCGTGATAAAGGGTTTGGTGGCAGCCGAGGTGGTGTGCAGATCGAAAAAATAGAATGGCCCTTTTTCATCTTTGAGGATACCCCGAACCAAGTCATAAAGTGCGTGCTGCTGCTTTTCATCCTCTGTCTCTGCACCTGGGTTGTTTGCTTCCAGTGCAGCTATCCGTTCTTTGGTCCAGAGCCGGTTGAGGTCCGCAGTATGAAACCGCTTACCATGTCTCAGCGCCCACAGGTTTCCCGCTATACAGATCACACTGCCTTTCAGAGGCATTGAGCTGCTGCGCAGCTTATCCAGCACCTGAATCAGCGCCAACACACCAGAGGGCTCATTGCCATGGATACCTCCAAAAAACACCAAACATGGCCCCTTCTCCGCGCCATCAACCCTTCCTATGATCCTCTCAATTTCCGCCTTTACGACGGTGTTTTCGTTTTCAGTCATTACCAAAATCAGTCAAATCTCTTTTAGTAATAATTCCCATCAGCAGGCCATCCTGCAACACCGGAAGACACCCAATGTTTTTCATTTTCATCATGGAAACTGCCTCATCTATGGGCGTGGTATAATCCACTGTGATCACCTCTTTGATCATAATATCTGCTGCAGACAAGATGTGACCCTCTGAGTAGGTAGAGGCCCAGCGGTCCTCCAGGTGGGTCCATGTGATCAGCCCGACCAGTTTTTCTTTCCGATCTACTACCGGCAGGTGATGGATGTTGTTCCATTTCATATACTGGAGCGTGAGACGTGCTGAATCAGTAAGGTCTGCAGTCACCAGGCTTCTGCTCATGATGTGCCTCACGTTGGTCACACGAGAGTCAAAAACAGAAGCGTCCTTGATATCAGGCCACTCGCTTACTTGCTCGTGGGTGTGTTGATTGGTGTAAATACCCTCCGTAAGAGCAATCAGCGCATCGTCCGTCTTCAGGGATTTTCTCAGGTGCCGATAGTTTTTCACGATCCACTCAGAGCCAGTCTGCGTTGAGATCCTATTGCGGATGATGCCCAGGTATTTATCTATATCCTCTGGGTCCACTTTCATGCGACCCAGGCCTGTTTCGGCCATGGGCAGCAGCTCTTCCAGGATTAAGCGTTCCACGGTTGTTTTTTTGCCCATCCAGTTCATGATACTCTCAGCGCCATACCTTGCGGCTTTGATGAAATTGGATTTTGCTTCCGCAAAATCCATTTTGTCCTGAAGGAAATCATACGCCTGCGGCCTGCCCTTCATGAGGCCAACCCAAAAAACAAAATTGGCCATTTCGTCAGCCAAAGTGGGGCCGGCGGGTATGTACCGGTTTTCAATTCTGATGTGGGGCTTGCCGTTTCCGGTACCGTAGCACGGACGGTTCCATCTGTATATGGTTCCATTGTGTAGGTTGAGCGCACTCAGCTTGGGGAGCACGCCGTTTTCAAGCTCCTCCAGCGAGTTCTTTTCTATTTTCTTGGTGAGCAGGATGCGATACTTGGATATGTCCTTTTTGTAAAAATCAGCGATGCTCCCACTGACCCAGTTGCTGCCAAAAGCCACACGGGCTTGTTGCTTGTTTTGATAGCGCGAAATCTTGCGCGTGTCGATGCTTTGCTGAAATAATGCAATGCGCGTTTCGCTCCACAGCTCATTGCCCATAAGTAAGGGGGAATTGGTGCAAGCCGCCAGCACCGGTCCGGCTATGGCCTGAGCCCAGTTGTAGTCCATTGCAAACTCAGCAGGCCTGACCTGCAGGTGCATTTGAAAACTGGTGTTGCAGGCCTCAAACATCATGGAATTGTGCGCTATGGACAGCTCATCTACCCCGGTGAAGTGCATGCGAAAGTCACTGCCCAAAACCTCGGTCAGCAACTCATTGAGGGCGAAATATCGTGGCTCTGGGGTCATAAATTTCAGGTCCAGCTCGTGCTTGGAGATGGTAGGCAAAATGCCGGCCAGCAGGGTTTTGGTATCGTGCCTGGCGGCTGCTTTTTCGGCTTTCTCCAGCAGCGACGTAAGCTGGCGCTCCATTTTTTTGAAAACCGCCCCGGTCAGCTCCTCAGGGTCAAGGTTGATTTCCAGATTGTACAAGGCCAGCTCCAGGGCAAAATGCGGATCATCTGCCGACTTGAAAATATCCAGCGCATTGTTGGCCGGCCGCCAGTGATCGTTGACCAGGCAAAGCTCCTGCTCAGCACCTATCCTGATGATATCGTCTTCAATCATGCCCACCCTGAGCATATACTGAAGGCTTTTCAGGTCATCGAGCAGATGACCGATGAAGTCCAGCCTGGCTTCATCACTTGATTGCGAATGCACATGATGGTCTCCCATATCGGTGTTTGTAGCTCCCAAAACATGACACCTGTCCGGAGCTATCTCATTTTTGGTTCAACAATCCTACCGAAATAATCCAAATGGAAAATTGCGATCGCTCAGAGGAAAATATGAAGTTTGTCAGGAGGGACATCCACAAAAGAAGCAATGGTACACTCAGCAATGGAAAACCGATGGATGGCAGAATGGACTCCCGGATGAATTAACTGGGCAGACATTGCAAGAGCCCCAGTGGAATTGACAGGCACAAGCGACCCCTTGCCGGGCGCCCTTGGTCAGGCGCGACACTTTATTTTTTTGCCAATTCTCACCGGCTCAGCATCCAACCAGTGAGCATAGTCTGACTTGACTGATCTATGGAATTCACACAACGCAAATTATGTGATTAGTAAAAACGGTTAATTTGAAGAATCGGAAGGAGCTACAGCGTTAGTGGCAAGTGGCAAGTGGCAAGTGGCAAACTTCCTGACTTTGAATAAAATAACTAAATCAACTATACGGCCGATAACCGCCATTGCGTTTGTTGGGATGTTACCAATAATGCTGCACCTAGCAACTTTCTCTGTTAATTTTTTATATTTGGTGTAAATATGCACCAAATAATTAAACATGGGAAGACAAAGTATATCCTTGACAGAGCCAAATGATGAATGGCTTAAAAGTCAAGTCGAAAGCCAAGAATATGCAAGCAAAAGCGAACTTGTAAACGACTTAATACGCCAAGCAAGAGGACAACAACAGGAAATCAATTACATCCGCATGAAGCTGGAAAAAGCAGAGCGTTCTGGTTTTACTAAGGATTCTCGTGCAGAGATTCTCGAACAGGCAAAATCAAATGGCTGAATTTAGACTCAGCAACATAGCTAAAGAAGATTTGATAAGAATCCACCAATATGGTGTTAGTCAATTTGGCGAAGAACAGGCAGATAAATATTTCAATTCCTTCTTCGATAAATTTGAGTTAATTGCTGAACGTCCCTATTCATTTGAATCTGTTGAATTCATAAAATCAGGATATAGAAAGTGTGTTTGCGGTGTAGATTCTATTTTTTATCGAATTAACAACGGAATCGTAGAAATTATAACGATAATCGGGCGACAGGACAGAATTGAAAGTTTACAAAACCTTGATTAAACAAAATATTGATAACAGGCCTAGCACGAATGCACCATCTACCAATTTACAAACTTCAGTGCGAACCCCATCATGAATCAGCCGCTGGGAAAGGTTTGTGTCCCAGCCATGGTTCGTGTCACCACGAACCAATGGAGTGAATGGATTCAGATTTCTTACCTTGGGAGTCTCCTCCAATAACAGATGGCTGTTGCCATACCACTGATGATCGAAGTGAGACTGGTTTAGTTGGAGTTTTTTTGACGAATTATGTTAAATTTTAAGAGTGCAAGCCAGAACACATAGGTGACACGGAAACCAACTTTTAACCATTTCTTTAGCGCATGAAATTGGACAAGACATTTACGGCACAACTACAAAAAAGCACCGCCAAAGGTGGCCATACTTACGTGATTTGGCCTGATTCAGCCTCTTTCTTTGAAACCAGAGGATTGGTTAAGGTAGCAGGGACCATGGATGGACATAGCTTCAAAAGCTCCTTTATGCCTTTAGGGGACGGAAATCATAAACTCCCAGTGAAGGCCGAAATTCGAAATTCCATCGACCGGGAAGTCGGTGACCAGATAGTGGTGCGCTTAACCGAAAGGCTGAACTAACTGACCTTGTTTTAGCGCTACACATTAGTAGACACATGCATGGCAATTCGTAACTTCATGAATCATCAACAACATCAGATATGAGCAGAAAGGAAATCGCACAGACATTTTTGAAACTAGCCGGCACAGGCTCTGCGGAAGCGGCTTTTGCCAAATTTGCCGGATCCAGTTTTATCCACCACAACCAGTATTTCGAGGGGAGCGCCGCATCGCTGCAGCAAGCCATTGAGGATGACCATAAGTCGAACCCAAATGAATCCTTTGAGATCAAATACTGCTATGAGGATGCCGACACTGTGGTGACGCACTCACTGGTGGTGAAAAAAGAAATGCAAATTGCCGTGGTGCACATTTTTCGTTTTGAAGGAGACAAAATAGTAGAGCTATGGGATCTGGGCCAGCCAATCGAAAAGGACTCTCCCAACCAATATGGCTTATTTTAGCTTGTCGCAAATTCCAGATAATATTTGATCCCTCTCCTTTGGGTTGCAGACAAAAAACGAGCGTCAGGAGTACGAGAATGCTTTTTTCAGAATCAAATAAAACTTAGCCGGCATTTCTTGGTGCCGACAACTCATATTTCTATCTTGTTTTGCGCTTATGCCCCTTCTGGAGCTAAAGCCAACCACCCCATTTCAAACCTGACAAATGTCAGTTTTTTATGAATTGTATAACAGCGTACCCGCTTTGATGCAAACCTAGCTTTGTACTCGAAACTCAAAGGATTATGTCAACCAAGTACCTCAAATTACTCATTTCCATCCTTGTTCCCATTATCATTCTGTTGCTGCCAACCTCCTCCTTTGGGATTGAAGGGCTTACAATCGTTGAGCACAGGGTGATCGCCATTTTCATCTTTGCGGCTCTTTTTTGGATTTTAGAGCCCATCCCCATTTATGCCACGTCCCTGATGATCATCTTTCTGGAGCTGGTTATGACGTCCACAAAGGGCCTCAATCTCTTCGTAAAACCCAGCAACCCCGAGTCACTGGGCAAGCTGATCGATTACCACGATATCATGTCCACATTTGCCTCTCCTATCATTATTCTCTTTTTGGGAGGGTTCTTTCTGGCCATGGCCGCTACCAAGTACAGAATGGATCAAAACCTCGCAATGGTCTTGCTCAAGCCATTTGGAGAAAGTCCTAAAATGGTGATGCTCGGACTGATGATTATCACAGCTATTTTTTCCATGTTCATGAGCAACACAGCCACCACGGCCATGATGCTCTCCATTCTCGCACCTGTGATGGCCGTTTTTCTTCCTGGCGACAGAGGAAAGATTGCCTTCACCCTGGCAATTCCATTCGCGGCAAATGTCGGGGGTATAGGTACGCCCATTGGAACTCCGCCAAATGCAGTGGCCATGAAATACCTCACAGGAGCTGATTATATCTCCTTTGGCTCCTGGATGGCTATCACCGTACCTTATGTAATCGTGCTGCTGCTCTTTAGCTGGCTGCTACTGATAAGCTTTTATCCTATCAAAACGAAAAAAATTAAACTGGAAATAAGAGGAGCCTGGCTCAAAAACACCAAAGCATATATTGTCTATATCACTTTCGCATGTACGATCTTACTTTGGCTGACTGATTTCATTCACGGCATGAACTCATACATTGTCGCCATGATACCTGTAGCCGTTTTTTCAGCATTGGGGATCATTAATAAAGGTGACCTGAAAAACATAAGCTGGGATGTGCTGTGGCTCGTATCAGGAGGTATTGCTCTGGGCCTTGCGCTGGAAGTCAGCGGTCTTGCAGAAAGACTCATCGAGATCATTCCTTTTGACTCCTATTCTCCATTGATCATTGTGCTATTGGTGACTATTGTGGCTATGGTGATGGCCAACTTCATGTCACATACAGCCACATCCAACCTGCTACTGCCGCTTGTTGCAGCACTGGGTGTATCGCTCTCTAGCCTGGAAGCATTTGGCGGTAATCAGATGCTGATCCTGGCAGTAACGATCTCATGTTCTATGAGTATGGCTCTGCCTATCAGTACTCCTCCCAATGCGTTGGCCTATGCCACGGGAGCCATTGAAACTAAAAATATGGCCAAGCCCGGAGTGATCATCGCTCTGGTTGGTATTTTGCTAAATTATGCCCTGATGTACCTTTTAGGTGTACTTGGTTTTTTCTAAAAGAAGAGATGCAGGATAAAATAAACTTTGAATGGATCAAGCAACAGTTTTTTTCTGATGAGGATAAAAAGCTGGAGTTGAAGCAGGGCGAAACGCTTTTCAAAAACCAACAAAAGAATACCAAGCTGTTTTTGGTGACCAGAGGAAAACTTCAAGGGTTTCTGGATGATGCCGAGCTTGAAAACTACCCCATTTTTGAGGCTACCACCAACAAGTTCATAGGAGTATATAGCTATTTTTCGAATGAGAATAAAAGCTACTCGCGTGTAGTAGCCACGGAAGATTCTGTGGTCCATTACTACGACAAGGCACTGAAAGACCATACCCCTGAAGAGATGGAAACACTATGGCCTTTCTTGATCTCTGTGGTGGTAAATGAACTCTTTGCCCGGCAGCACTTTGCCAAGTATATGGCCAGGGAAAAATACAGTGACGTGCAGCGTCTGCTCAAAGCCGAAAAGATGGCCACCCTGGGTCAGATGGCTGCTGGCCTGGCTCACGAGCTCAACAACTCGATGGGAGTGCTCAATGGAAGTCTGGAGCACCTGCAAGCCTTCGTTCAGCATTGTGTAAGCGAAAATCAGGATCAAGAGCTCATATCATGCTTTACCGCAGGGCTGGAAAGAGGACAGGAAACCAGCAGCGAAGATGCCCGAAAAATCAGAAAGCAGTTTGAAGGGGTAAAAGGCATAAATAACTCGCAAATAAGGAAACTGGCAAAGACTGGAATTGACCCAAAAAACATCATCAAGCTGATAGGAAAAAATCCCGAGATGGCGGATCAGCTCTATGCCTATTGGGAGGCAGGCTGCACCGTTCACGATATGCGCATTGCGGCGAAGCATTCCACGCATGTGGTCAAATCTGTAAAGCAACTAGGCGTAAGCGACCATCGATGGGCGCAGGGTGTGGACGTTAATCACACCATGGAAGAGGCACTGGTGATCCTCAGAAATCTCACCAAGCGTGTGAAGACCGAAGTAAACCTCGACGAAGACCTACCGCTGACAGAAGCCTGTGCGGGGCAGCTGGTGCAGGTATGGATCAACATCGTGAAAAATGGAATCGAAAGCATGATACAGGACGAAACCCATCATGCCACTCTCCAGATCAGCACGTCGCATACTGATGAAGAAATAACCGTGGAAATCTCTGACAATGGGCCAGGCATTCCACCGAAAATTTTGAATAAAATATTCGAGCCCAGTTTTACCACCAAAGTCGGAGGTCTCAATTTCGGATTGGGGCTGGGACTGTCAGTGGTTCAGCGCATCATCACCGAGCATGATGCAAAAATTGCAGTGTCAAGCGAACCCGGGAAAACGGTGTTTGCCGTCATTTTACCAATAATCAATTAATCATGGACAATCTATTTATCGTTTGCGTAGATGATCAGAGAGAAGTGCTCAACGCCCTTACTGCTGATCTGGAGGCTCTGGAGCCACTGCTTCAGATAGAAGAATGCGAATCTGTGTCTGAGGCCTGGGATGTCATAGAGTCAATAGATCAGGAAGGCAATCACCTCGCGCTGGTCATCACCGATCAGGTAATGCCCGAAAACTCAGGTGTCGACCTGCTGAAAAAACTCAGTAAAGACTACAGGTTCGATCGAACAAAAACGATCCTCCTCACAGGGCAAGCCACGCACAAAGACACGATTGACGCCATCAATACTGCGCAGTTGGATCACTACGTGGAAAAGCCATGGAACAGAGAGGCGTTGCTCAAGATGATCAAAACACTCATCACCAAATATCTGCTTGGCGCTGGCATAGACTACTCCGGTTACACTTCGGTAATCGACCAGGAAACTTTATTGGCCAACCTCAGGAAAACAACCTAGTGATAGAAAACATTAATATGCTCAACCAAAACGCTCTCAAAATAGCGGCTGTGGCCTTCGTGCTCGGCTGTGCATATTACGTCAAAGGACAGGATAAACCGCTCACTCTCTATGGCGGAGCTCAAATATGGATGCGCTACACGCAGCTCAACCCCGGCTCTACTGTAGGTGCAGATACCTACAACGAAACTTTTGACATCAGTGTGCGACGTTACCGCCTGGGTGTGAAGGGCTCGCCTTATGAAAATATCAGTTACAATCTGCAGATCGGCAACAACAACCTGAGCCGATACAATAAGGATCAACCTCCTAAATTGTTGGATGCATATGTAAGCTACGCTTTCAGCGAAAAGCTCATTCTCACTGGTGGAAAACACGCCTGGACAGGGCTCTCACGCTATGGAGCTCCCTCCACGTTCAGTGCCCTGGGCGCAGACATCAACTACTCCGCCACGCCTGCCCTCAACGTACATGACGACTTTATGAGGCGACTGGCCATGGCCATACATGGCCGCCTGGGCAAGCTCGACTATCGCCTTGTGGCATCAAAGCCATTTATTTCCAGCTCACAACCACTGTCAGACAAGGCCGCATTTACCGACAACCCCACGGCGATGAATTTTGCTGGGTATTTCAAACTTCAATTCAAAGACAAGGAGTCACTCTCATCGGCGTTTACTCCCTGGACATATCTCGGCAAGAAGGAAATTTTCAACATTGGCGCTGGATTGATATACCAGTCGGCCGCTACCGAGACACTTGCGACAAACGGAGATACCATCACCCATACCATGCTCTCTTTCGCTGCTGATATTTTTTACGAAGCGCCTCTCGGCAAAAACACCTGGACATTTTATGCGGCTTATATCAACCACGACCTGGGGCCGCACTTTATACGATACATAGGCGCGAACAATCCCGCAAGCGGGAGCACGCACAAACTGACACTGAATGGAAAAGGAAACAGTTTTCCGGAGGCAGGAACTGGGCAGGTTTTTCTGGGACAGGTAGCCATCTTAAAACAATTAAATGAGCACGCCATCCAGCCGAATTTGACGCTGGAGATTGGGGATTTTGAAGCACTGGAAGACCCGATGGTGTTGGTGCAGGCCGGGGTAAACTACCTGCTGGGCGGACACAAGTCAAAGCTATCGCTCATGTATCAAAACAGGCCTGTGTTCATTGATGAGGGTGAAGGAGCAATGGTAGATAGCCGCAAATCCATGGCGGTGCTCCAGTATCAAATTCGATTTTGATTGAGGAAAGGCATATAAGGAAGCAAAGCAGAAGTTGAAATATTCGTAATTTCACTTTTACTCATTTCTAATATTGCCTACAATGAAAAAAGCAACCTTTGCCTTCTCGCTGATAATCCTACTGACGAGTTGCTCAACACAAGAAAACGACAAAGCACAACGACTTACATATGGCACGCCCCAATCAGTTGGCCTGGCCGACAATCGGCTTGAGAATATAGATAGGGTTTTGCAGCAAGGTGTGGACAGTAGCTATGTGAAAGGCATAGCAGGCATGATCGTGAGAGATGGCACAATAGCGTATCACAAAGCCTTTGGGTCAGCCAATGAAGAGAACCAGCCACTGGAAAAAGATGCCATATTTAGAATAGCCAGTCAAACCAAAGCCATCACAAGTGTGGCGGCAATGATGCTTTTCGAAGAGGGTAAATTCCTGCTAGATGACCCGATCGAAAATTATCTTCCTGAATTCAAAGACATGACAGTCGTAGCGTCATTTAATGACGCAGACTCCAGCTACACGTCTGTGCCAGCAGACAAGAAAATCACAGTCAGACACCTGCTGACCCACACCTCCGGGATGAGTTATTTTGGGTTTGGCAATCGTACGCTGAGAAGCATTTATGCCAAAAATGGAATGCCTTCAATCTTTGGTTCTGATGATTTTTTACTGAGTGATTTCTCTAAAATTGCGGGAGCACAACCCCTGCATCACGAACCTGGTGAGCGCTTTACCTACGGCATCAATACGGACATTTTGGGCCGATTTATAGAGGTAACGTCGGGCCTGAGTCTGGCGGAATTTTTCCACACCAGAATCTTCCAGCCACTGGGGATGAACGACACTTACTTTTATGTGCCACAAGAAAAATGGAACAGACTCGTACCTGTTTTTGCTCTAGAAGAAGGAGTGTTGCAGGAGTTTCATGGACTAGACGAATATGGAGTAGCGCTGGATTACCCACTCACTGAGGGTACATTTTATGGAGGCGGTGCAGGACTGAGTTCCACACTGATGGACTATGCCATCTTCCTACAGATGCTGCTCAACGGTGGAGAATATGGTGGACAAAGGCTGCTTTCCAGAACTACCGTTTCGCTCATGACACATAATCAGATCGGAGATCTGATGCTCGGACAGGACAAGTTTGGGCTTGGCTTTAGGGTAAAAACAATGGCCGGACAGCAGGAGCAGGGAGAGTCGCAAGGCTCCTTCTCATGGGGCGGATACTATGGCACCACGTATTGGGCCGACCCAGAAGAAAATATCATCGGGTTGGTTTTTACAAACCAAAGAAAACAGGTATCAGGAAACCTTCGCGATAAATTTCGCGTGATGACTTATGCCGCTCTGGACGATTAAAAATTGCTTATGAAAACAACACTCAAACTTGAAGAGTTGGCCATGTTTGGCCTTTCTATTTACCTTTTTTCGCAACTCTCCTTTGAATGGTGGTGGTTTCCTGCTCTCATCCTTGTTCCTGATATCGGGATGATTGGCTATGCTTTGAGCACACGAGCTGGCACTCTGACGTACAACCTTTTCCACCACAAAGGGTTAGCCATCGTTATCCTGCTGGCCGGATGGTTTTTGCCAAATGAATGGCTCACGCTCTCGGGTATCATACTGTTTGGCCATGCCAGTTTGGATAGGATATTTGGCTATGGACTGAAATACAGCGATGATTTTAAACATACCCACCTCGGACAGATTGGAGGGTGAGGTGAGACACTCAATTGTGCGTTTATTTGTATTGTTGTAGAGCATGAGCGGAACGAAAAAACTAGACACCTTTGATCGCAGACGGGCAGGAATGCTGGACTTGACAACTTGGATAGTTCTTCTGAACGGTCTAACTATTCTACTGTTTGCAGCAACTTCCAACGAAACCGTGATACTCATTGCTGGTTATCTGAACGCATCAACGTATGTGCTTTTTATTTCTAAGGACATTTTTCAAGGGCACTCAGTTTTTAAACTAAGTCACGGCATTCAAATTGTTGATTCCCGAACTGAACAACCGGTAACAGAACTGCGAACTGTCATTCGTAACTCAACGCTTATCTTGCTCTTTCCTATCGAATTTCTGGTAAGTGCAGTATCTCCCCAACGCAGAATTGGAGATTTGATCGCAGGAACTAAGCTTGTCTCAACAGACAACAAGCAGAACGCAATCGAACGCTTACGAACATTCCAACTCGCTGAACTAACAAAACCGAAAATCATATCATTTGTGGTTGCAACTGGAATAGCCCTTTTATCATTCCAACTCCTGAAATATCTGATTATGCAAGCGTGAAAACACGCTCTACAACAATATGTATGAAAGGCATGTGCTTGCGTGCTTTCTACAAACTGCATCAGGGCTCGACCGTGAGTCTGCCACCGAGAAAGTTTGGTGGCAGTCTGAGACTTCAGTTTGCGGGGTTTTTTC
The DNA here is from genome assembly GCA_039970095.1 of Cyclobacteriaceae bacterium. Lineage (GTDB taxonomy): Bacteria > Bacteroidota > Bacteroidia > Cytophagales > Cyclobacteriaceae > JAMZMI01. Next base: position 70,635 of record JBDVMP010000048.1, on the reverse strand, counting down.
ACTTTTGGAACGCACTGCTTTCTACAAACTTTGGAAGCACCGGCAGACTTCACTATTTTAGTGCTGCACTAAGTGAGAGCACACGCCTCATACATGGGCTTGTAGATAATATAATGGAGAGAAAATTATTCACTGAAAAACAAATAGATGTATCCGCAATTCTAGCTGGCCCGATTCCGCCTGGATTATTGATATACAAGAATTATCTAGCACTGGGTAAAGCAAAACAAGCTTACACTGCTCTTGCTTCAACACTGATATTTACAATCGCATTCTTCTATGGAATGTTTCAAGTTCCTCAGGACATAATGGATAAAGTTCCAAATTTTGTATTTACCGCATTCTATGGAATCCTTGTATTTATATTTTTCAGAAACTTTATGGCTAAAGATGTCAATGACGCATTTGAGAAAGGCGCAACGAAAGGTTCCAACTGGACTGTAACAGGAATAACCATTATGGGACTAGTATTGAATCTTGGCATAATTTTCGGAATTGCCATTGACCAACCATTTTATGATGGAGAAGTAATTAATGTAGATGGGAATGAACTCTATTATGACGCAGAGTTCGTTTCTTCGGGTGAAGCGAACAGGCTTGCTTTGCAATTTCAAACAAACGATTTCTTTGGGAAAGATTATGGCAATACTGCCAGACTTCAACTCATTGGAGAGGATTATTTGATAACAATGGTTGTTGACGAACAATTTTGGAGTGAAGCTGAATTCATAAACAGTTTGGTTAGCATGAAATGGCTTTTGGAGGTCGAATTTAGTAGAAGCATAAACTTAAAATTAGAATCAGTTTCTCTTTCGGGGAATTCCAAATTCAAAGATCTGTAAAGGATAGCTTACATTCTGTAATCAAATCATGGCGGTTCAGCTGAAATTGAAAGCTCTCTGCATTCTGGAAGCCCCGCCACATCTCAGATTAGCACTATGGAATCAAAAAGGGATAGCGCATATCAGGGATTTGGCTATCTTATAGCCGAACTTAAACTAAATCACACACCACGCTTGACACAGAGACGTTGGACTTCATGCCCTTAATCGAAAAGTCCCTGCCATTTGAACTTTCTCAACTTGCAACAAGTTACCTAATTAGCTAACTTTGTTCTATGAACGAAAGTGGTGGTGTCAGAAAAGTTATAATCTTTGGCGAGCATTTTTGGGAGTTCTACAACATGCAAACTCCTAAGATAAAAGAGCGAATAAACTGGACAATCAAATTGATTAAAACAGTTGAACGTGTGCCAACGAAATACCTTAAAAACATTACAGGAACTAACTTGTATGAGATGCGGATGATCTCGGGGACTAACATCTATCGAATATTCTGCTTTTTTGACAAGGGTAAGTTAGTTGTAGTGTTGAACGGGTTTCAAAAGAAAACTCAGAAGACACCCAGGAACGAAATAAAACTGGCTGAAAAGCTGCAAAAACAATATTACGATGAGCAAGACTAAAATTATAGACTTTGACGATCACTTGAATTCAGAATATGGTGAGCGTGGAAGTGAATCCAGAGAAGCCTTTGAAGAAGGATTCGAAGCTTTCAGATTGGGAGTGATGCTTCAAGAAATGCGTAAGAAACAGGGTATGACTCAAGAACAACTAGCACAGAAATGCGGAACAACTAAAACGTACATTTCACGAATTGAGAACAACGCAAGTGATATCCGACTTTCAACTCTAATGCGAATTATCAGAGAGGGACTTGGTGGCCAATTGAAACTAAATGTAGAAGTATAACACGAAAGCCCAACAGACCTTTAAATTCACATCATTGAATTATTTAAAGATTAGGATATAGCTTAATGTTCTAAGACGCATGTTTAATCAGAAAGGATACAAACACCCTGATGCCATAAAAAACACGACCTCTCCCATCCTGAGAGGTATCAAGATGAAAAGAGGTCGCTATATAAATCAATAATAAATTCTTGTTACTTCTTGCTATCACGCAGTTTCTTTAGTCCGTATGCCCCGCCTGCGGCTAGCAGCAAACTCAGCCCTCCGTCTATAGGAGTGGCGGGTGGTGCGCCTTGTGCCATGGCTGGCAGAGTGAATAACAGTACAGGTAAAATTGCGAGTGTTTTTATGATGATGTTTTTCATGGTTATGTTTTTTTGTCCCTTCCGGGGAAGGGATTCAGGGATGGGTAACCCACCCCCGACCCCTCCAAAGAGGGGAGTTATTTTATAATGATTTTTTTGCTCTCAATGCCATCCGACACGATATAAACACCATTCGAAAGATGATGAAGGTCAATTACTGCCGGACCGGTGACCACCGCCATGAGCACCTCATGGCCCGACAGATCAAAGAGTCTATATGCTGCTGGCTGAGACCTGTTTGTTTCGATAGTGAGGATTTTGTCGTGGGCATAGATATTAGTGACAATCGGGTCGAGAGCAAGCGCCTCTGCCTTGCGCACAAGCACAAACCTATCTCTAATCTTACCTGCCTCGGAATGGAAACTGTAACTTCCCAGACGGATATCAATCTTCTGGTCTGTAAGCCTGTCGTACAGATACAAGTCCTCAGATAAGTGCTCTTTCACAAAATCCAGAGAGTAAGTCCCGGCTTGCGCCACATTGAAACCTATCTGAAATTCCAACTTCGCGCTGGTGGCAGTTTGGATAGTCAGGGATTCGCTGGCCTTCTGCGTATAGATGGCGTAATCTGAGTTGTCGTTGAAAGCCCTGGCATCATAACCGCTTACGAGCTTCGTATCTGAGACTGTCTCATTCCAACCCACGATGGCCTGCTTGATCAGCCCGTCTTCACTAGTAAGGTTGAGGCGAAGAATCGGTGTTTTCGCCTTGCGAAAGAAATTATCATCCAAATTATTGCCCGCTACACGCATCTCCTCTGTGAAAGTGATGTTTCCTTCAGCACCATCAAGCTGAACAAAAAATCCCTGGGCTGAACCAATATGTCCATTCCAACGAATCTGGTTATCAGGTCCGCTGATGTCAGTAGCCGCTGTTTTGTTAGCCACAATATAATCGTCGTTGCTACCTCTACCCGTCTGCGAATCATTATCATCCCAGATATAGATTGCGCCAGTGGTATTGACATTGGCATCAAGGAAACTGTCTATAAAAATAGCCGCTGTATAAGGATTACTCACCATTTGCCACCCGTCATTGACATGACTTCCAAAATAATTGATTGTACCTGTGTTTGGGATTCCCGCAAACTCAATCATCTGCTGATTGGCCTGGGTGTACCCCTGACCTGGTATCAATGGATCAGATTCTGAAGCAGCCACCCATCGCGACAAGTCATCCGCTACCGCAGATTGTGATTCGTCATATGTGTAAACATGTGTTCCCAAATCACCTGCTGTCACAGTCACACTTTGCTCCACGGGCGTACCAACGAAGCTATACTTGCCATCGGCATAGCGTGTATTTCGTTTGATAACCAGGTCATTGCCCGAGATCACTCCTGTGCCATAAGTGATGAGCGACGCACCTGACTCCACGAGCATGGCTCCCTGATTGTCCAGGTCTTTCATTACCTCAAGGGTGTTTTCAGGCATGATGGTGAGCGTGACGTCCGGAGAAATAGTGAGGTTGTTCACATCAAAACTCATTTCACCAGCAAAAGTAAAGTCTGCATCCAGTCGTGCATTATCATCAGAGCTTGGCGAGAAACCATTGTTCCAGGAACCCGTCCATATCCAAAGCTCTTCCACGTTCAGCGTCTGCTGCACCGGAGATGCCTGCTCATAGTTGCTGTCGCCATCTTGATATGCCGTGATAGTGGTCATACCGGCACCTTCCACAGTGATGAGATTGCCTTCTGCAGAGGCCACAAAACCATCGTCCACAGCATACACAACTGGCAGTCCTGCTGAAGAAAATTCCGGCAGAGCAAAAACAGGGTCACCCTGCATTTTGGTTGGGATAGGGTCAAACGTTATCTCCTGAGTTGCCTTGAATACTTGCACAGATTGATACTCTTCATTGGCTTGGTAATAGTTGTTATCCCCACCTTGATTTGCATAAATGGTAGCGTATCCTGCTCCTATTATGGTTACGGTGGTGCCATTGATTTCGATCACATCATCATCATTGGTGTAGAATACGACAGCATTGCCAGATCCTCCTCCTGTAGCACTAAGCTCAAACGCTCCTTCGCCAAAAGTCTTCTCTAAAATGGACTCAAAGATTATAACCTGCTCTGCTCTATCAACATAGAGTGATTGGCTTTCTTCATAAGCCTGATTGTAGTTGTCATCGCCCGCCTGATTGGCATAGATGGTCGCATCCCCGGCTCCCACGATTGTTACCGTAGTGCCTGACACGGTGGCAACATTTTCATTGGAACTGGTAAACACTACCGGACTGGTTGAAGAACCGCCTGTTGCACTTATCTCAAAGGGCTCATCTCCGTAAGTTTTGGAATCGAAATAATCAAAGATGATATACTGATCCGCTTTGTAAATGGTCATTGAACTGCTTTGTTCCTCAGCGGCATTGTAATTATTGTCTCCCGCCTGGTTGACATAAATAGTTACATCTCCTGCTCCTTCTACTGTAGCTGTAGATCCTGATATACTGATTACACTTTCGTTTGAGCTTGTGAAAACTATCGGACTACTCGAGTCGCCACCTTCGGCGGTAAGCTCAAACGTGGCATAATCTCCATAAGTAAAGCTTGAAGGTGAGTCAAAGTAGATGTACTGATCACCTTTGCTTATTGTAATGGTTTGGCTAACCTGAGGAGCTGGATTGTACTGCGAGTTGCCTTCCTGATTGGCATAGAATGTAACTTCTCCGGCTCCTACAATATTGGCATTTGATCCTGAAATAGTAGCCACAAGCTCATCTGAGCTGGTAAATACAACAGGGTTGCCTGAATCTCCACCATCAGCATACAGTGAGATACTTGAAGTTTCACCGAAGGTGTAATCGCCAGGAGAATCGAAATAGATTTCCTGATCAGCTTTCGCAACGTCAATCGAAAAAATTGCTGTTTCAGTTAAGTTGCCATCGGAAACTGTGACCTCTACACTGTTTGTAGTTCCATAATCAGACGGTTGTGGTGACCAACTGATATACCCATCACTTTCGCCGATATAGATTCCTTTGTCTATTGAGTTCTGATCAATGCTGAAGAAAAGTGTCTGCTCAGGAAGATCAGCATCTGTCGCGGTAATTTGGTAGTAAACAGAACCTTCTGGTTCTACCCGCTGGGCTATCAAAGTGCCCAGCTCCGGAGCAGTGTTTACTTCATTGACTGTAATATTGAAGGTCTCCGTAGAGTAGCTTACAAAACCAGTTAAAAAGTCAAAATAATCTGATGCTATTACTGTAACCTCATAGCTGCCATCCTGATCTTCTCCTGGAGTCCAGCTAAACTCACCTGAAGCAGCATTGATACTCATACCCAATTCTGCCGACTCCTCTTGCAGGAAAAACTCAATCTGGCCATTCGGCACAAAATCATCCGTTGCAGTGACAGTAAATTGAAGCTGCTGTTCTTCATTTACTTCTTTGTCAACTATTTCGTCTATGACAGGAGGAAGGTTTTCTTCAAGCTTTATTGTAAAGTCACCTTTACCCTCATCCGGGCTCCATACGCGGATTAAGTATTCCGTATTTGGATTCAAAACAATATGCAGTGATTCGGTGAAATCAGTGGCACAAGATGGAGTTGACCCGTCCCCAAAAGGGTTATCAGTTTCATGTATCGTTTCGCAAGCTGTATAAATCGCTCCTTCTATGGTTGTGGCCTCATCATGCTCCACTTTAAAAATCACCTGACCGGATTCACCTGAATTGAAAGAATACCAAACATCTCTTACATTGGACTCTATCGTACAAGGGATAGACGCTGAAGCCAGAGCTGAAAACTCAGTTGAGCCCTCGGTGGGTGCTCCCAACCCTGGTTCGAAGACAGTCAGGATTTCTGGGTTGGCACAATCGTCATTATCTGGATTATCAGTAAAATCAATTCCCAGCTCGCTACTTGCAGGTCCGGTTGCGTTGATAACTTGAGCTGCACCGGTATTGATAAATGCCGAGTTGTCAAATTGCAAAGTGATGTCTGCGACATTATTGGCATTCTGATGGCTTTCTGCTTTACCCTCCAGGGTTAACTCTAGCCCATAAAATGACTGGGTGTAACTATGAATACCAGAGGTAGCATCAGCACCCACAGCCACAAATTTTCCTCCTCCTGAGGTAATGCTAGTCCAACCTTGAGTCCCAAGATCATCTTCGGAGCTCCAATTGATTCCATCTAAAGATGTCATAATGGTACTATTACCAAAGTAGGAGACCGCCACAAAACGACCATTGGCATAAGTCACGCCTGTCCAACTATTTGACTCTGCGGCCGTCCTCATTGTCCAATTCAGGCCATCAGGAGAGGTCATCACTCCACCATCACCTGAGACAGCCACAAACAGACCATCACCGTAAACGACAGACCTCCATGTTTGTGCAGAAGCAGCAGATTGGCTTGTCCAGGAGGTTCCATCCTCTGAAACCATCACCTGATTGGTTCCGTCCTGAGCTACGGCAACAAAAACGCCAGCTCCATAATCTAGAGATCTCCAAGAGCTGTTTTCAGCGGCCGCCCTTGACGTCCAATTTGCGCCATCAGGAGAGGTCATTACGCGGTTTGTTCCGGTAAAAGCAACTGCCACAAATTGTTCGTTGGCATATATTACATCATTCCAGTTATTCGCTTCAGGAGTGGTTTGAGCAGTCCAGGACACGCCATCAGGAGAGGTCATTATTTGCTCACCACTGCTAGCATTGGCTACAGCAACGAAAATGCCGCCTCCGTAGGTCACCCCACTCCAAAAGCCGTTGAAAGGTTTTGACTGCAATGTCCATATTTCACCATCATTTGAGGTCATTACATCCCCCGAATATGCAACCGCCACAAATTTACCTGCCCCATATGTAATGTCTTGCCATGACCCTGCAATGTTGTTTGTGGCCAGCCATTCTCCCCCTGGATTTTGTTGGTTTAAAATTGAAATTTGGGGGGTAATGCCATTGGGGAGGTTACCAATGCTAACCTGGTTTTCCGTGTCAAGCATACTGTCGGAATCTGGATCCTGAAAAATATCGCCCTCCAGCGTAATGACAATTGACCCTGTCAGACTTCCATCGTTTAAGGATGATTCGACAAACCCATCTCCTGAATAAGTTAAGATCGGATTGTCATTAAAATCTAATCCCAGGCCACTACTTCCTGGGCCTGTCGCATTTGACACATCGGCAGCCGTAGAATTTGTAAAAGCTGCATCGGTAAACTCAAAGGTGATGTCAGCCACATCATCCAAATCCTGATGTGATGATGCATTCCCGGTAAGGAACAAAACAGCCTCCGTGCTATTATTGAGAGTCATTACAGGAGTAAGGCCTGCGGGAATATTACCAATGGTAACTTCCGAACCCACGTCTAGCAAATTGTCAGTATCGTCATCCTGAAAAGTGTCATCAAATATTGTGATGATTATAGAACCTGTTAAAGCCCCATCATTCTCAATGGCCTCCTGAAACCCCGCTCCCGAATAGCTAATCTCAGGATCAGGAACTGGATTAATCGTAATGGCATATGATTCAGTATCGGTAAGCCCACCACCATCTTCTGCATCGTCCACCGTTATGGTAAGTGTCGCTGTACCATTATAATCCGCTGTGGGAGTGAAAGCAACAGATGTTAGGTTCGTGAGTACATTGCTGAGAGGAGCTGTATAAGTTATAGTCTCATCATTAGAACCATCACCATTAATAAAGGTCAAACCCCCATTCGCTCCCGTAGAAAGCACTCCATTGGTGACTGACAGGGTTACACGCATAGACGATGACCCAAGATCTGAATCTTCTACCGTTATTGCTGGCATAATGGCATTCACCGCATCTTCGTCTATCGTGGGGTCATCACCCATCGTGATTACAGGGGCGTCATTGACTGGATTGACTGTGACATTCAACACCTCCGTGTCGGTTAGTCCACCACCACTCAGGTTGTCATCTATGGTGATTGTGATCGTGGCACTGCCATAATAGTCCGGTGTAGGCGTGAAGGCTATGGCATCATTGAGTGCGTTAGCATTGATATCAGCGACGGACCCTGTAAAAGTGAAAGTTTGATTTTGAAAGCCATTTCCGTATATATAGGTCAAACCTGCTTGATTACCTATAGTCAGATGCCCGTTAGTACACGTCCAGGTCATCCGCACATCAGCGTTATCAGCATCAGCTATGGAAATACCAGATAAAATTTGATTTTGTGAGTCTTCATCGATCACCAAAGGGTCACCCAAAGTGACAACTGGCGCGCTGTTATTTGTGGTAGATCCTGATAACTGAATTGTATAAGGATCTGAACAAGAAGTGGTGTTTGTCAGCGATATAGAGGCATTTTTAGTCCCTTCGCTTGTGGGGTCAAAACCCACCGTAAATGTGGTAGAAGCCAAAGAAGCCAAGGAAGTAGCTGTGGAGCTGAGATCCAACACGAATTGATCAGCATCATTTCCGGTTAGTGTTGTGATGGGGTCATCCTCAAAGGTGATCGTAGAAGAGCCTTTATTGGTAAGTGTAAAAGTGACTGCCCCGGAAGAAGTGTTGATATCTATTGACCCAAAATCATGGTTATCACCAGACAATATTCGATCACCCGAAACCTCAATTTCCAATGGAAAAGGAACCCAGGCCTTGTCCACATCACTAAAATCTAAAAGAGAAAGGCCTTCTGTCTCTTGAATGGTATTAGATGCTGTTGCACTCCCGGCAGTATCGTCCAATGGCCAATAGGCAATGAGCCCTAAATCATCACCAGGCAGTATTCTATCCATATCTGTTTCAATTTCGGCTTGTGTTTTGGCAACATTCCAAACACTGACCTCAGCCATGGCCCCACCCTGAAAATCGTATAGGTAGTTCACAATACCAAGACCGAGACCAAACGGGTTGGTGCTGTTAAGTACAAGATTGCCACCTGTAGAAGCAGTGGAAACCAGTTTGGCATCAATATAAACGGACAGGTTAGTAGAGTTGCCGTCATTCTCCCAGGTCGCGGCAATGTGATGCCAGGAGTTAGCCGCTAGGGTATCTGTGGAAGTGCTTGAAGCATAAGCAGCGACATTTCCGACATCATCACTACCTCCATATCTGAAATGTAAGCCTACACCACTGTGAAAGGAAATGTAGAAGGAATTGGCAAATGGGTATCCTAATCCGTTTGAAAACAATGCATCGTCATACGGATCACTCCAGTTATCTTTTCTTACCCAGGCTTCAAAGCTCCCCTCGCTGTAGTCAAATCCTGTAATAGAAGTAGTCCCGGTATTGCCGCTGACATCAAACTCCAGAACGTTTCGACTGCAATCCCCACTGACGACAGGTGGCTGGGCATACGCCGAAAAGCAAATAAGAAACTGCAAAAACAATAAAAGGGTGAATGAACCAAAATATCGGAAGTGGCGGATGCCGAACCCAATCCCTGTGGCGGCTGAGATTTTAGACTGCATGATAAAGGCGTTTTAAAGTTATGATCACTCGCGTAGCGCGTAATGATGTGTACCTTAAATCTGCTCAGTCTCCGGATGTGAAATGGCCAATGATTCATGAACTGCCGAAATCAGTTCATGAAATACTCAAACCAGGTAATCAAATTTTTCAGGCAGTTTGTGTCTGTTGTGTCAATGTCAGCTGAAAGCTAATACTCGTGCCAGAATCCGACGAAGTGATATTCAACTCTCCACCATGTTTTCTGACAAACTCCTGACACAAGACCAGACCCAGACCCGTTCCTTTTTCGTTGAGTGTACCGCGTGTGCTGCTCACTGGCTGATCCGTGAAGATCTTATCAATGGTCTCCTGCGGCATGCCCTGCCCCGAATCAGAAACGGTGATGACGGCTGCCGTTTCATTTTCAGATATGCTCAACCTGATACTGCCCCGAGGAGGAGAAAACTTGATGGCATTGCTCAGGAGATTTCTGATCACGGTGCTGATCATGTTGTAGTCTGCCTCCACGGCAACACCTTCTTCTTGCTCAATTTTTAGGTCGATTTCTTTCGCTTTCACTGCCTCCTCAAATATGATTCTGATCTCCTCAATCAGGGGAGCCAAGCCTATTGCTGTGGGTTGATAATTGAGCCCATCGGTTTGCGAAAGCGCCCACTTGAGCAGGTTATCCAAAAGGTGGTTGACGGAAGAAGCCGATTGATCCACCTGCTCGATTAGCTGGTTGATTCTGGCTTCATCTCCCTTTTTATTGTAGTAAGCCAGCATGCGGCCAATGCCCTGCATGGAGGTGACAGGTCCCCGGAGATCATGGGCGATCAACGCAAAAAACTTGTCCTTTGTCTTATTGGATGCGATCAGGGCATCCTGAGATTTGTTGAGCGCTTTGTTTATTTTGGTGATAGTCTCGTTTCTGGCCTCTATTTCCTTCCTTCGTTTTTTGGCCTGGATCAGAAAAACAAAAATAAATACCGCCACTACTAGCAGCAGAACCACCACTACTACGAGCGCAATATTTTCGCTTCGCCTTTGAGCGATTTCTAAATCGGCAATCTTCTTAACCTCTTCCAGATGTTCAATCTTGGCCTCTTTTTGTTCGGTCTCATATTTCTCTCTGAGCTCTGCAAACTGCGCATTGCGCCGGGCGTTCAGCAGACTATCGTTCAGATGCTGATACTTGCGTGATATGGCATAAGCCGTTGGGAAATCACCCAAATAAGCGAAAACCTGCTGGCCTTCAAAGAGCAAATCCAGCATCTTGAATTTGGCGTTGATAGCAAGGGCTATTTTCTTGGCTTTTTGGTAATGATCAATAGCCTGTTGAGGATTTCCCAATTTTGCATAGCAGGTCGCCAGTACATTATGCGAATCGATCATGGCAATATTGTCATTGGTCGTCTCCTCTATCTTCAGCCCTGCTTTTTGATACTCAATGGCTTTTTCAATATCCCCTGATTCTACAAAAAGGTAGGCCAGGTTACCCAGAGCGTAAGCTTCTACCGTTTTCAAATTCAAATCCCGCGCTATGTCGAGTGCCTTTTCATAAAAATACCTCGCTGAATCCTCCTGCAAATCCTCCGATAAAGCATTCCCAATGTTCAGGTTCCCAACAGCTACTTTTTCCAGATCATTATTGGCTTTTGCCTCGCCGATATATCGCCGATAATACGCGGCAGAGTTGGGATAATCTCCGGTAATGAGATGCAACGTACCCAGGCTGTTCAGCAGATTCAGCATTAGTTCTTCGTCTTTCACCCTTTTGGCAAAGTCCAGCGCTTTGAGGCAGTATTCCAGGGCTTTCTGGTTTTCTCCCAACTCAGAGATCACATTGGCTAGCAGCGAATATGACCGGGCCATGTAAAGGGTATCTTTTCGCTCAGTGGTGTATTTTATCATGACCTCAGCGGCAGCCACGGTTTGAGTTAGTGCCGTGTTGGTGAACTCTTTGAGACGATTAATTACCGATTTGGTAACCGAGTCGGCACCATACTTTTTTTCTAAAATCAATAAAGCAGTGTAAAGATCCGGTTCTCCGTGCTCCAGAAAGATCGACAGAGAATCGTGCTTTTCTGAGTGAACAAGGTGCCAAAGCAATTCCGCCCCCTTATCACCAGACTCAATACGCTGCGAGAATAGGCTTGATGTCGTAAATAAGGTCAGAAAAACCATGTAAACAGTCAGTGATTTGATCATGCCGGCTATTTTGGTTTGTGCTAAAGTAATTTAAACCTGTTGATGAGGTTGTCTTTGTACGTGCCTCCGAGAGGCAATGACCTCCCGACTACCTCTACCATCATATCAATATCATCAATTCCATCCACTTTGTGAATATTCACGATGTGAGACCGATGAATTCGAGCAAATCTGACGGGATCAAGTTTTTGCTCTAGGTCATTCATAGATGTGCGCACCTGAAACTCCCGCGTGGAAGTGACGATCTCACAATACCGATCCTGACCAACTTGTATCCACAGAATATCTTCAAAACGCACCTTCACCAACTTGCCACCTGCCTTGATGAAGAAGCTATCCTTCAGGATCAAATCCTCGTCCCAGCTCGTGGGGCTTTCTGGTTTTGTGGTTTGGCCGGCCTTACTAAACTTGAAGAGCGCCAGCTCAATGGCCGCCTGCAAAGAGGGTTTTTCTACGGGTTTTACAATGTATGCATATGGGTCAGTCTGCAGGGCACGATTGATGGTCTCTTTGTCCTCAAAGGAAGTAGCAAAGATGGTAGGTGTGGGTTTTGTTTCCTTCACCTTAGCAGCAATTTGCACACCATCTCCAGCATCGGAAAGTTCTATGTCGAGGATGATCAGGTCAGGTTTGGTGGCTCTAAAAAGCCTTAAAAACTCCTCCTCAGACGGTGCTATCGCCAAAAGTTCATAGCCCATCTGATCCAGTACCATTTCCATTTTGGAGGCATGCGTGGGGTTGTCTTCTGCTACGAGTATTCTTATGGCGGTCATGATCTGGGTCAAAACAGAAAGATAATTCAGAAAAACCAAAGGGAAGAGAATTGCCAAAGTGATCGGCGTTTTTGTTGGCTGAAAAGTATAGCAAATACGGTATATTTGAAAGGTGGCTAACGTGCGCAGTATTTGTTAGTGCTGTTCCTAAATTGAGAGTACACGCACCCCATACATGGACATTTAGTCAGAATTACAAGAAATGAAAAGGCTGATATTTACAATCCTATTTGGTAACTCCCTACTGATATATTCACAAAGTATCCTGTACCCCACGAACACCATCGACTGGGGAAGATATGATAACAGCAATGAAACTAAGCAACTCCTAATCTCGGAAATCAACAAATCACTTGGGAATCCAGAGGGAACGTTACCAGGCCATAGGGCAAGAGGAACACTGTTTAACTACAATGTTTTCGATATTACTGAGGACGGCTTATTGGATATCATATATTCAGGACCATCTGGAGAGGGAAGTGCTGTCATCCTGTTTGAGAACAGAAATGCAAGGTTTATAGAATCTGATGTTATTTACGGTGAACTCACAGGATTGAAACGATTAGGTTTATCTAGAACAATTGAAATTCAAACCCATGCTTATCCTTGCTGCGCAGGGGTATTACATACTCTGAGGACAGTAGTAGTAAATTCCAATCCAGATGAACTTGAGGTTATTACTCTGTCGCAATTCGATTATGTCGATGCTACAGCGGACCTAATTCAAGGAATGACTCCAATTGTATTCGAAACGATAAATCCTGAATATAAACTTCGAACAACTCCAGGAATTTTGACCGAATACGACCTAGGAATAGAAACAATTGATGGTGGAAATACTGTTGCAATTTATCCTAAAGGATCCATTGGCAAGGCAGTAGGTAAGTCTACAGATGAAACCGGAAGAGTTTGGTGGTTAGTCATTATGCAGAACAACATAAACCCATTGAAGACCTTAATGTACTATCAAAACGACCCCAAAGCCTCTCAATCAATTGGATGGATGAGCAGCAACTTCGTAAAAGAACTGAAAAGTCGCTAATACTCCTATAAATTCACGTCATTGAATTATTTCAAGATGAGGGTAGCTTATGTGTTCTAAGACGTATGTTTAATCAGAAAGAATACAAACACCCTGATCCCATAAAAAACACAACCTCTCCCATCCCGATAGGTATCAAGATGAAGAGAGGTCGCTATAAAAACCAGCCATAAATTCTTGTTACTTCCTGCTATCACGCAGTTTCTTTAGTCCATAAGCCCCGCCAGCGGCTAGCAGCAAACTCAGACCTCCGTCTATGGGAGTGGCGGGTGGTGCGCCTTGTGCCATGGCTGGCAGAGTGATTAACAATACAGGTAAAATTGCGAGTGTTTTTATGATTATGTTTTTCATGATTACGTTTTTTTTGGATCGTCATTCCCCGACGCAACGAAGTGGAAATCGGGGAATGACGACCTAGTTTATTTTAAAATGACTTTCTTTCTTTCGTTTGGTACAGAGATGACATAAACGCCACTCGAAAGATGGTCTAGTGAAATGGTAGTGCGGCCATCAGACTCAATAACCATCACAGACTCGCCAAGAAGGTTAATCACTTCATAAATTTTGGCTTCCGCAGATTTTAGATACAAGGTCTTGCCTGCCACGTATATCTCCTCAAGTGCATCACGGACACCCAGCACACTGCTGTTTGTGGACAGCTGAAAACGATCAGTAAACTTTCCTGCCGACGAATTAAACTGATATCCCTGACTGGCATCTACTATTGTCCCTGTATGGGTATCCATCAAGTAGAGCATTTGATCCTGCGCTTCTTTTAGATCAATGGTCAGTGTATATGTGCCCGCCTCCTCTACGTGATAAGCCAGCGGAATAGTTTCCATCTCATCAGTAATTGTTTGGATGGCAAGTGGAGTTTCGGCTTTGATAGTATAGATGGAATAAGGAGAGTTAGTGCTAAACACCCTTGAGTCGTAACCTTTGGTAATTTGATCATTGCTCACTGACTCGTTCCAGGCTACCAATGTCTGCTTAAATAGCCCATCCGCATGTGTTAAATTCACCCTAATGCGCGCTGGCTCTTCAGCTGCTGCTCTGAAGAAATGCTCATCCTCGTTGCTATCGCCAACTCTCATATTTTCTTTGAAAAGAATATTGCCGGAGGAGCCATCGAGCTTCACAAAGAATCCCTGCATTGCCCCAATGTGTCCATTCCATCTAGAGTCGTTATCCGGACCATTGTTGTCCGTAGCACCAGACTTGTTGGCCACTATGTAATCGCTACTCGACCCTCTGCCACTCTCAGATCCATTGTCATCCCAGATGTACACATCACCGGTAATGTATCCATTGCCATCGATGAATGCGTCAATATCAATCGCCGCGGGATATGGGTTGCTCACCAGATGCCATCCATCGTTTACATAACCTACACCCCGGGTCACATTGCCATCATTTGGTTTTCCGGTAAATGTTATTAGCTCCTGATTCGCCTGGGTATAACCCACGCCCGGTACCAGCTGGCTATAAAACGCATCTACCCAACGACTGAGGGACTCAGGGTTCGGGTCAGCTGATTCGTCATATTTATACACATGAGAGCCGAGGTTTTCGCCAGTTGTGGTTCCGTATTCCACCGGCGAGCCAATGAAGCTGTACTTGCCGTCCGCATAACGTGTATTTCTTTTGAAAGTGATGTTATTAGAAACGGTGTTTCCATCAAAAGTGAGAAGAGACCCTCCAGACTCCACAGTTATGGAGCCGTAGTTGGTCATGCCTCCATTGACCGTCAACGTACCGTTCATGGTCAATGACACTCCATAATCAACGGTCAGGTCAGCACATTCAAACCCAAGAGCCTCACTGTAATCTCCATTGATTTCCACGTTATCAGATGCGGTTGGTCCTACTGTGTTATCCCATTGGCTCCCATCCCACACTACCGGTGGGCATAGCAGGCCTCCATCCCATATTGTCCAGCTATAGTCATCGACTAGGGTTTGGCGAGCATCACCTGCTTCGCAATAATTGACACTAGTAGCACCGAAATAAATGGAGCTGGGAACGGAAGCATTTCCAGCCCACCCAGTAAGCGTTTGATCATAGTTGGAAGCGGAAAGACCACTACCGCTTAGCATTCCGTTCATACTGGTGATATTACTGATGTCCCATGAGCCAAGATCGGCATCAAATGAAGTCGCCCCGGAAAACATGTCGTCTAACCTGGAAACGCTGGATAAATCTGGGGCGTCTGTAGCTGTATAGGTAACGTTGGTACAATATTGAAAACTGCCCCAAAACTCTTCCCAAACAATCTCTCCCCACTGACTGATCTCAATAAGTTTTGACCTATCCGCTGATCTCAGCAAGAAGTAAGGATAGTCTCCGGTGATTTTTACAGTGTACTCCCCTTCTGAAGCATAGGTGTGTATAGGCGCATAGGTACCTGTGTATGTATCTCCATCTCCCCAGTCCACGGTATATCCACCCGAAGAAGAACTTGGTGTTAATTGTAGCTGATCCCATCCGCTGCTGCCCGTATCAGTGATCTGCCACTTGGTAGTGAACGCAGGTTGTTCGTTGACCACCAACTCTTGTGTGGCAACATTCGACTCAAAATAGGACATGGTTTCTTCAGCTTGTGCTGAGATGGTGGTGGTTCCCGGGCCAACAATCACTACTTTGTAAGTATACTGAGGTGACTCTAGAATGGTAGCGACATCAGTATTGGAGCTGGTCACCGTACTCGGCGCAACGTTTGATGAGTTTTCAAACTCCAAAACAATCTGACTAACTTCTCCATAGGTAATCTCATCAAAAGGATCAAAGCTTAGTACCTGTGGACATTTGCTTGTCGCCCCAGTAATTGTCCAATTATAATCATCTATTAAAGTTTCCCTACCCACATAATCACAGTAGTTCAAGCCATCCATGTCCAGGGTCACATTGCTTTGAAGCGTTGTAAGCTCTGACCATGCCAGCAGCATAGCATCCACATCCTCTTGCGAAATTGCAGTGTAACTGAGCATACTACCCATACTGGCTACATTGCCCACATCCCATCCGCTTAGGTCTCCGGAGAAGGGGTCTTCGTAATAGCCAAGAGATCGAAACATATTGTCCATGGCAGTCACATTACTGACATCCCATTCGGAAACGTCACCGTTGAAATTGGGACAATAGGCAAATGTCCAACTCATATTGGTGATAGTACTCACATCCCAATTATTTAGGTTGACACTGTTGATACCTGATTGCTGAAACATACCTTGTATAGTAGTCACATCAGAAAGGTCAGGAGCATCGGTTGCATTAACGGTTAGGTTAGTATACCCCCGAAACGCATTGGCCATGGTGGTCCATTCTATATCGCCCCACTGGTCTATAGAACGAAGCTTATCCTCTGTACCTTCCGGCACTGCAGGACTGGTCGTAGACACCATCCCTGAGAAATTTCCACTGATCTCTACGGTATAGACTACTCCATTGGTCAGGCCCGTGAGTTGTGTGGCCATTCGCTCATTTGTAAGTGTCTGTGATGCACCAGGATTGGACTCTGGGTAGTAAGTCACATTATAATACCCGCTAGCCACATCTCTAAAAAGGATGGTGCCATCATCTGTTACCCAAGTAGTGATAAACGCATCCTGAGCAAATGACATCCCTACTGAGGACAATAAGATTAAAAGTGTTGATAAAATTCTCTTCATGTTCTGCTGATTTAGTTATTCTGTCAGCAGTGAAGATGACTTATTGACTTAGGAGATCACTTCGCATTTTAGTGAAGGGCGATTTTTTTTTAGTGAAGGGAAAAAACTAGAGAAGCGATAGGCTTTCTAAGAATTCTTTGCGGTAGGATTTACCGATCATAGCTTTTTGCGTATCCAAAAACACGTATTTATCAGAGATGGTGGTAACTTTTTCAAAGTTGATAAGGTAAGAACGGTGGATTCGTCTAAAACCAAATGGAAGCAACTTTTCTTCTATGCTCTTAAGGGTATGACTGATCAAAAATTTGTCTTTCTCCGTGTGGATATAGGTATAGTTATCATAGGCCTCAGCCATATATATATCCGAAGTGACTACTGACACAATCTCTTCTCCGTTTTTCAAGAAAAGTTTCTCTGGCTGCCGCTTTTCTTCCACCTTGAAACTACCACGCGAACGGGCTATCTCCAGATTGACGATCAGGTCTTTTTCGCTGAAAGGTTTTACAATGTATCCCGCCGGATTGGTTTGCTTAGCACGATCCAATGTGTTTTGATCGTAATAGGAGGTAAGGAAAACAAACGGTATGGACAGCTGGTGCGCGAGTTCAATACCATCAGTATCGCCTTCGATGTTGACATCCAGAAGGGCGATTTCCGGAGCATGATCAGCCACAGCCTGGAGGGCATCTTCAGCTTCATCGGCTATGGCCACCACTTCATATCCATTACGCTCCAATGCATCGGCAATATCATCAGCGATGAGCGGCTCGTCTTCTACAATCAGGACCCTGGCTTTACTCATGCCACTAATTTATATCGAGAGATGATCAAATCCACCCTTGTACCGGAATCATTGGTGATTTCAATTTCTGCCTTGAGTTTTCTGGCCAGTGATCGCATCATTCGCCAGCCGAAGGAATTGGCCTTTTGCAGGGATTTTTCATCCATTCCTTTTCCATTGTCTTTCACAAACGCCAGCAGTTGACCATCTCGCTGTTCTATCTGGAACTGAATCTCTCCGCTTTGACCATTGTCAAATGCATATTTAATGGCATTGGTGACCAGCTCATTCACGATCAGACCCAAAGGAATCACGGTATCTATATCCAGTTTCAGCCCTGTGGTCTCCACTTTGTATTCGATCAGATCCTGATCCACACCAAAAGCTGTAAATAACTCCACAAAGAGGCTATTGAAATAGTCATCTATATCCACCCCTCTTACATCGTCAGTTGAGTAAAGCCGCTGATGGATCAGCGCCATAGACTTGACCCTATGTTGCCCCTGACGCACCGCTTCTACCGCCGCTTCATCTTCCAGAGATCCTGCCTGCAGGTTGAGTAAACTGGAAATAACCTGAAGGTTATTTTTCACCCGATGATGTATTTCTTTGAGCAATGTTTCCCGCTCTGCAAGCGCCTGCGAAATCTGATTGTTTTTCACCGACAGAATATCAGAGGTTTTCTTTTTGGTGTAATAGAGGTAATAGAGCAGACCGGCGGCCAATATTAGCGCAGAGAGACCTAGAATCAGGATGTTTCGCTGGTTGTTGGAGCGCACAAGCGAAAGCGCCGCGCTCTTTTTCTGCAACTCCAGCTCGGCTATTTTCTGCTGGTTTGATACGGTTTCGTATTTGATGTTTAGCTCCGTGACCACTTCAGCCTGCTCTTGCCTGCGCAGGCTGTCGCTCAACACATGGAATGCCTTGAAAGCCTCCACAGCCTGAGCATACCTCCCGGATTGCTCCTCGAGTTCAGCTTCCCGGTTTTTGAGTTTGGCAAACACTTCAAGGTTTTCCGCTTTGGCTGCTGCCGCATATCCACTGTCCAAATATTGGCGTGATAGGCCGTACCTGGATTGCTTAAAGTAGTAATCCGCGAGGTTTTGATAAAGGATGCTCAAGCCATTTTGGTTGCCCATCTGTTTGCCGAGTAGGGCGCATTTCTTGCTGTAAGATGCCACCTGCTGCTCATCGCCCAACTTATCATAAACAATCACCTTGTTGGAATACACACTGAACAATGACCGCAAATTGTTGGACTCTCCGAAAGCAAGTTCAAGTGTGTCATAAATGTTCAAAGCCGAATCCAGATTGTTTTCATTCTCGAAAGCTGCGGCAAGGTTGGACAATGCGCCGAGGTGCTTTTCCGGATGAATTTTGTTGGCCTTTTTGTAAGTCTCTTTGGCGCCTTTAAGATCACCTGATTTTTGTAGGACTATGCCAATATTGTTGTAAGCGTTTGAGGCTTTGAGCGGCAGGTTTTCCTGTTCATAATATTCGAGTGCTTCCAGGAGCTTTTCCTGTGCTTTGCCCAAACTGCCTTGCGCAGAAAAAGCCAAGCCCATATTGCTCGTGGCGTCCACATAGATCTCCTGCTCGCCCAGCCTCTGAGCCAAATCAGCTGACCTTTGATAGAAGCTGATGGCAGTATCATATTGGGACTGCAAGTGATAATAAATGCCATAATACCTATAAACCTGGGTAAGAATGGAGCCTTCCTCATGAAGCGCCTGATCATAGGCCCGATCCATGAAATACCGAGCAGAATCCGGTTGATTGAATAGATATGATTCTGCCCGAATGAGCAAATCCTTGGTAATCTCCTCAGTCTGTGCGGACGAGCCGAGGGCAAATAAAGCCATCGCAAAAAACGCTAGCCACCTGGTTTTGAACATACTTATAAAGCTGGTTAAGTAATCAGAGCCAAAAGTTAACACAATGCATCAAAACGAGGACAGCATAAACAAAAAAGCGGCTCTCTCACTTTACAAGTGAGAGGGCCGCTCATATCACGTAACCATCGTGAAACAGGCTGGATGACCAGCTTTATTTTCTACCATCTCTCAATTTTTTCAAACCGTAAACTCCCCCTGCCGCAAGAAGCAAACTCAGCCCGCCATCTATGGGTGTGGCTGGAGGTGCGCCCTGTGCCATTGCTGGCAGAGTGATGAAGAGTACAGGTAGAATCGCGAGTGTTTTTATGATGATGTTTTTCATGGTTATTTTTTTTAGTGGGGTCGTGCTGAGTTTGTAGAAGAACCCCTTCGACGGGCTCAGGGTGACATTCTTCTACAAGCTCAGGATGACACGTTTATTTCAAAATAATTTTCTTGCTCTCAATGCCATCTGACACGATGTAAACGCCATTGGATATATGGCTGAGGTTTATAACTGCCGAGCCGGTGATCACCGCCATGAACACCCCATGGCCCGACAGGTCATAAATCCTATAAAGTTTTGGTTGAGACTCCTCTGTTTTGATAAATAATATCTTGTTGGCGGCATAGAGACTTACCTGCTCATCCTCCATACCCAGCACCTCTGCTGCTGTGCTGATTGTAAAGCGATCCGTGATCTGACCGGCTTCTGTATAAAAGCTGTAAGCACCGACACTCATATCAATGGTCATATCCATTGCCTTGTCATAAAGCTTCCAAGTTTGCGAAAGGTGCTCCGGACCAAACTTCAGGTTGTAATTACCTGCTTCGGCCACATTGAATCCTATGGTAATCTGTGTGGCCTCACTGTTGACCGTTTGGATCGCAAGCGGTGAGTTGGCCTTACATGTGTAGATCAGATAATCTGCATCAGGATTGAATACTTTGGCGTCATAACCTTCGGCTATATCCGAATTGCTCACTGCTTCGTTCCAGCCTATGACAGCCTGTCGGATCAGTCCGTCCGCATGGGTAAGGCTCAGTCGAAGCAATGGTGTCTCGCTTCCTGAATGCCGAAAGAAGTTGCCATCTCCATTGCTGCCGGAGACACGCATTTCTTCAGTGAAAGTGATGTCCACTGCCGAACCATCTAACTGTACAAAAAAACCTTGTGCCGAGCCTATGTGCTCATTCCATCTTGATTTATTGTTTTCTCCACTGATATCGGTCGCAGCTGTTTTGTTGGCTACTATGTAGTCGTTGCTGGACCCTCTTCCGGCATCTGACCCATTGTCATCCCATATGTAAATGGCGTCTGTAGTATGCGTGTTGGCATCCAGGAAATCATCTATAAATATCGCCGCTGCATAAGGGTTGCTCACCAAATGCCAGCCGTCATTTTGGTAAGAACCGGAATAGGTGATGGTTCCCGCATTGGGTTTTCCCACGAACTCAATTAGTTTCTGATTGGCTTGGGTATAGCCTTGTCCGGGCGTCAGTTGATCGCTGGGTTGTGCCGCTTGCCATCTCGCCAGATCATCGGCTACTGCTGACAGGGCTTCATCATAGGTATAAACATGGTCACCCAAGTCTGAAGCTACAGTATTTGCGCTTTGTTCTACTGGAGACCCTACGAAACTGTATTTCCCATCAGCGTAACGCGTGTTTCGCTGAATGGTGATATTATCAGCAACTATATTTTCTGCGTAGGTAATGAGAGACGATCCTGATTCAACAATGATCGCTCCATCATTTATCAGGTTACAATTGACGGTAAGGGTGTTATTCCCACCCACGGTTAATGTGACCTCTGATAGCACCTCCAGATTGCCGGCGACAAAAGATCCATGGACAGCCGACGAATAATCACCTGCTATTCGCACATCTTCTCCATCAGGAGTGGCTCCATCACTCCAGGTCGCTCCATCCCACACATTGGCAACCGAAGTGTTTTTGTACAAAATTCTGGTATAGGCACTACCAGCGGGAAAATAATCTCCAGTAAAAAAAAGATCATCGTCACTGTCGTTATCATAGTCTACCCAGTAAGCATTTCCATATTCTACCGCCGGAAGTTCAAAATCCGACTCCACAAAAACGCCTTCTTCGTTTATATAGAGCTTCGAATCTACTTCCTGAGCAAACCAGTCCGTGAAGCCAGCAATTACCAAATCCAAATCACCGTCATTGTCATAATCTCCCCAGGCAGAACTACTATAGAGGACAGGCAACAGGTCTGCTTCTATGTTTGTGAAAGTCTGATCACCATTGTTTCTGTAGATGTGAGCTGAAGGTGTTACTCCTGTAGGCGTCAAGTCGCCTATAGCTGAGCCCGTCAAAACGATATCCAGATCTCCATCATCATCATAATCTCCCCAAGCAGCAGAACCTCTGCTCACTCCAGCAAGTCCCGCCTCAATATCCACGAATGTGCCCTCATCATTTCTATAAATAGCAGAAGAAGAAGGCCATTTGTATCCTGTTATCAACAAGTCAAGATCATCATCATTGTCATAATCCCCCCATGCGAGCGAGCCTTCAGAAGCAAGAGGCAGTGATGCTCCAATATTGGTAAAAAACCCTTCGTGGTTATTATAAATTTCTCCTCTAATTTCATTTAGATCGTCTTCGACGATGACAGCCAGATCAGGATCTCCGTCTTGATCATAGTCACCCCAGATGGCTCTATGAGAGAGTTTGAGTGGTAAGCCGACATCAGTTCGTGAAGTAAAAACGCCCTCATCATTTTCATAAAACTTCAAAAGAAAACTATCATCGGATAATGAGGTGGATCGAGAGACGATCAGATCCAAATCTCCATCACCGTCATAATCGGCCCAGTCGAGGTTGCCGCCATTGGTGCCGTACACCCAGCCAATATCTACCAAACTAAATACCCCATTAACATTGCGATAAAGCTCTATTGGATACCTATCAACACTACTTATGACAAGGTCTGTGAATCCGTCATTGTCATAATCACCCCAGGCAAATTGCCCTCCGTCTATCGCATTGGGGGAGAAATTACTAAGGGTATGACTATTTCGAGTGTCCGGACTCAATTGTGCGCTGGAGTTAACGGAAAGACAAAAGAAAACCAGGAGACACACATGGCTACCTATATGTTTCGAGAGAGATGAAAGAGGACTATAGCAGGTCATAATTCTATACTAGTTGAAAATCAAGACAGGTTGTTTACCTGCCAAACCAGTACCAAATGTGACTGAAAGTGCTTTTAGATTTGTGCCAAAATATTCACAAATGTGCCATTCTGATATAAGTCATTGTAAATCAATGAATAAAAATCAGCGAAGAAATAAAATCAAAATGTTATAAGAAGTGTTATCGTCAATCGAGTGTTTTGATAAGGTTGGCTCCAAACCGTTCCTCAAACTGCTTTTTGAAATACGTAGTGTTTTTCATGCCGATCAGGGCTGCAGCCTCTTTGACGGAGTTCACCTCTCTTTTCGCTACTTTTTCCTTGACGTACTCAAACCTGCACTGCTTTTGATATTCCAAAGGCGTCTTTCCGGTGAGCTCTTTGATCATTCTGTACAAGTTACGGGTACTTGTAAGGAGTTCTTCTGCTAGTTCAGTTACCGGAGTTTGTCTGTCAATATTTTGAATGAGGTAATCATGAAGTCTATCCAAAACCGAGCGCCTTATTTCAGACTCTGCATCTTCAGATTCAAAAAGTCTTTGCCCTTTTGAGCTTAACAGATTTGCTATCCTGGCCTTCATCTCCACCCTATCAAATGGCTTGCTCAGAAAGTCATTAACGCCCTTTTTGAGCACTTTGCTACGTTCATCATCTCCCATTCTTGCAGACACGACCATGGTTGGCATTTGAGAAAAACGCGGATCATTGCGCATGGCATCCATAAGTCCAAACCCGTCCAAATATGGCATCATGAGATCTGTAACCACTAAATCTACACGTCTCTTTTCTAAAATACTCAGGGCTTCTCTTCCGTTTGATGCCTGAAGGATGTGATAGTCTTCTTCCAGGGTTTTGCCTATATATTCTCTAACCTCAGCATGATCATCTACGATTAGCACAATGGGATTGCCTGACCAGGCCCGGCTGCTTAGGACTGCTGAATCCTGGTTTTTGTTTAAGCGTTCTAATTCCAACATCCGATCCGTTCTATCATGCAGGTATTCAAAAGTGTCTTCCTCCGAAATAGAAAGCTTCTTGTCGAGATTGTAAGGAATAAACCCTCGAAAGGTAGTTCCGTGTCCTACCACGCTCTTTACGGTGATCGTTCCACCATGCAACTCTACAACCTCCCGCACAAATGACAAGCCAATGCCCAGGCCTTCTTGAGGACGAGCCTGATTATCAGCCTGGTAGTACCTTTCAAATACTCTCGGCAACAGCTTGTCTTCCAGACCAATACCAGTATCCGATATAATGAAAGTGAAACCATTCTGCTCAGGTGCAATTTTCCAAGAAATGCTACCGCCCTGAGGGGTGAATTTAAATGCATTATTCAATAAATTGTATGCTACTCTTTGGATGTTCTCTACATCAAGATGAGCGACCACATCATCCGTAAGTTCACTATCAAATGATAATCGCACTCCCCGCATTTCGGCAAAGGATTTAAAGAGCTTGATGATCGTTTGAAAAAACCTTGAGACATGGATCTTTTGGTATTGAATATTGAGTTTGTCTTCCTCCAATGCAATCAATTGCTGAATATCATCAGCAAAAGACACCAGCTGCTCATTGTCCATTTTGAGTTTCAGCAAAATATCCTGTGCTTGCTCTGAGAGAAAGCTTTTCTCGTCGTTCTGCAGCGCTTCCACCCGGCTTTTGATAAGTGTGAGTGGCGTTCTCAAATCGTGAGAAACGTTGGCAAAGAACTTGGATTTATAGCTATCCATTTCTTCCAGTCTTCTGGCCTGGGTTTGTATTAGTGCTTTGCGTTTGCTCTCAAGCCGATAGTTTCTGTATATGAGATAGAGCACGACCAAAACAAAGAGGATAAGTACCGAAGCGAGCAATATATACAGCCTTTGTCTCTCAATAAGGGACTCATTGACCTCCACCTTAGACCTTAGAAGCTCGTTTTCACTCTCTCGCTGGCTGGTTTCATATTTTATTTTCAGGTTTTCTACTGCCTTATTTTTTTCGCTGTTTTGAAATTTCGCATACTGTTCCTGATAGACTTTTTGAAATTTATATGCTTCCGCAAATTTGCCTACAGAAGCATACCACTCAGCCAGTAATTCGGCGCTCATCCTTAAGGTCTCCGTTTGCCCATCTTTCTGAGCTATCTCATAGGCTGCCAGCGCATTTTGCTCGGCCTCATCTACCTCTTGAAGTTTGAACTGGGAAGAAGCCATATTAAGCAGAATCTGAGATTCCTGTTCGCGCGAACCCAGTCGTTTCATTATATCCAGCCCCTTTTTGTGGTGAGATACAGCCTTGGCATACTGACCTTGAGCATGAAACAGTGCTCCAAGGTTATCCAATATCACGGCTTTCCCATACTCAGACTGCCGAGCCTCCATTATATCTAATGCTCTATTATAAGCGAGTTCCGAACTGTCGTATTTCTCCAGATTCTTCAGAACTATCCCCAGGTTATTGTAATTAGTGCCGAGCTTCCATTCTCTGGTTTCACCCAAAACCAAATTAATGTCTATGGCCTTTCGGTAATTAATGACCGCATTCTCATAGTCTCCCTGCAGGTCATAGACAATGCCCAAATTATTGTAACTATCGGCCATGCCGTACTCCACCCCAACACGTTCGGCCTGATCAATTGCCTTAATCACATAATAGTAGGCTTTTTCGTAATCTCCGATTTTACGATAAAAATCGTACAACGAATTGTAATCAATAAATAGCTCTGTGCGATGAGGGCCTATGGTAAGTACATACCTATCTGGGTTGCCTTCCTCTTCAATTCGCTTTAGCTCATCGTCCAATTTAGCAGCAATAGGGATACCTTTTTCATAGTCCCCTTTTATATTGTGACTCCACAATAACCAGCTATAAATAAGGTGAGTAAACTGGGTGGAATCAGGGATCTCTTTGATCGTTTCTTCCACCAAAAGACTGTAGTGGAGAAGACTGTCAGAATCAAAACGCTCCGCATATATGTGTGCAAGCCGCAAATATTGCCTAATACGAACGCCCGGGTTAACATCATCAATTTGACGTTTCAGACTATCAGCCTCCCTTTTTGCTAGCTGTCCAAAAGCATGGGTGCTGACGCAGATAAGAACAAAAAGCAAAAGTCGTATCGCCCCTGTATGCAGGAATTTATGAAGATACGTCTTGACGAGAGATAAGACCATCTATAGCACGCTGAGTTAAGTGATAAGTAATCTTACTAAAGAATGTTGTGGATTACTAATTCCTCAGATTGAAATCAAACTCTCATTATAGCTCCAAACAAAAAAAGCGATATCCTTTCGGATATCGCTAGATAAACCAGCTATGAATGTTTTCTATTTTTTACGGTCTTTGAGTTTCTTGATTCCGTAAACTCCCCCTGCCGCAAGAAGCAAACTCAGCCCGCCATCTATGGGTGTGGCTGGAGGTGCGCCTTGCGCCATGGCTGGCAGAGTGATTAACAGTACAGGTAGAATTGCGAGTGTTTTTATGATGATGTTTTTCATGGTAATGTTTTTTTGATCGTCATTCCCCGACGCAACGAAGTGGAGATCTGGGAATCTTGTTCTTATCAAACAGATTCCCCGGTAAGCTCCTTTTGGTCGCTTCCGTGGAATGACGAGCTAGGTTATTTTAATATTATTTTCTTGCTCTCAATGCCATCTGACACGATGTAAACGCCATTTGACAAATCGTTGAGGTAGATCTCACTCGAGCCGCTTGCTTGGATGGTCATGACCTCAACACCAAGCAGGTTGAAAATCTGGTAGTCCTTGATCATGGTATCTTTTGTCTTGATATACAATGTCTTACCAGAGGCATAAACCTCAGCAAGGTTGCTCTGCACACCTAGCACAGCAGACTTGACCACCAGTTCAAACCGGTTAGTCAATTGTCCTCCATTTGCCATGAATTGATATGGACCGTCTGCCGCGCTGATGTACCTTCCAGCTATAAGATCATGTATGAATACTTCCTCTCCTGAGTATTCCCGCGTATCTATTTCCAGTGAATACATTCCGGATTTTTCGATTTTCAAGCCAAGAGCCACCTGCTTTCTTTCCGTGGAAGCTGCCTGAATCGAAAGTGGAATGTCTTCCTTCATCGAGTAGATTTGATACGTTCCCGATCTGAACAGTTCCGCATCATATCCTTTCACAAACTCAGTATCTGAAAAGGCCGATCCCCAGCCAATCATGGTTTGCCTGAACAGCCCCTCACCGTTGGTGAGGTTCACCCGAATACGAGAGACATCATCCACATCCACTTGTCTAAAGAAGTTGTTGTCGTCATTTTGTCCTGAAACCCGCATCTCCTCAGTGAAGTTGACAAGACCACTAAAGCCATCCAACTGCACGAAGAAGCCCTGCATGGACCCGAGGTGATCGTTGAACCGGGCTTCACTGTCCACTCCGTGAGAATCTGTTGCACCCATTTTGTTGGCCGCTATGTAGTCACTATTCAGTCCCCGGCTCACGTCTGAGCCATTGTCATCCCAGATGTAAACAGAGCCCGTGATGTCCTCATTTCCATCTATGAAGTCATCAATATGAATGGCTGCAGGATAAGGATTGCTCACCAAATGCCAACCGTCCGTAGAATGACTTCCTCCGTATGTTATCGTTCCGCTGTTGGGTTTGCCCACAAACTCAATCAGTTGCTGGTTTGCCTGGGTGTAACCTCTACCCGGAACCAAAGCATCTAAAGAGGCATCTTGCCAACGCGCTAAGTCATTTTCATCGGCGGAAGCTCCTTCGTCATACCTATAAACATGAGACCCCAGATCCGCTCCGGTGATATTGGCATCCTCCTCTACTGGTGTACCAACGAAACTGTATTTACCATCGGCGTAGCGGGTATTTCGTTGGATGGTGATATTGTCACTGATGGTATTTCCTTCATAGGTAATGAGGGATGAGCCTGACTCCACAGTCAATGATCCATTATTTGTAAGGTCTCCATAAACACTCAAGGTGTTGTCTCCATCCACGGTCAGTGTAAATCCGGCATTTATGGTAAGGTCTGCGACCAACAAACTATATCCTCTGTCTTCCTCCACAGAAAAATCATCATCTATGATAGCGTTTTTTACATTACTTGGCCCGGTTCCATTGCTCCATGCACCAGCGCTCCATGTGATTGTCTCACGCTCAGCCGTAAAACTCCAATCCGTCGTGTTACTGATTCCGGTTTCTAAATTGTTGCCTGCCAAATCTCTAATAGCGCTAGTATTTATGGTCACATAGTATTCCGCACCAAAAAACAAGTCCCGAATACGATCCTCTCCACCTAAATGAATGGTGAGAGCCGAACCATCGATGCTCAATACATCTTGCCCACTATTGCCGGCCGCACTAATAACCTGCTGACCTGACCCACCTGCTCTGATGACTTGAATGAATCCATTGCCAAATTGAACTGGTTCATTAAAGGTGACAGTCAAATCACTCCCTTTTGGCACTTCATCGGCATCATCTTCAGGGGTAAAAGAAACGATTTGCGGGCCATTCACATCCGGCGTATCAGAAACGTCAAAAGTAGTGGTGACCGACCCGGCCACAAATCCTGCCGTTTCGACCTGACTAGCTTGTACAGTTACAGTACCCGTAGCTCCCGTTAGCGAAACAGTCTGACCGCTGATGGTAGCAGGACCAGAGACTATTGAGTAAACAATTGAAGTCTGCGCATTGTCAGAAGTGGCAGAAACCACAAAGTCTTCGTCATCCGTCATTTTGTCTGCGATCGCATCTAACACGATTTCCGGAGTTCCTTTGACAGTGGTAAAGCTCCATGTGGTTTGATCCGTATGATCCCACCCCATATCAAAAGGGTTCGCATTAAAATCCACCACAGCGCTGTTATAAATTTCTACATAATACTCACTTGCAGCATTAAAATCTCTTACCCGGTCTTCTGCGCCCATATGTATGGTCAGTGTGCTACCGTCTACAGTAAACTGATCACTACCATCATGAGGACTGCCATTGATTATAATGGTGCCAGATGAAACCAGTGCTACTCTTACTGTGCCCGAACTCGCAAGAATGGGTTCATCAAAAGTCACAATGAGATCTTCGTCCAAGGCAACATTGGTAGCATTGTCAGTGGGATCGAAGCTCACAATTTCAGGGCCGGTGACATCCTCTTCCACATCGTTGATCGTGATCTCTACACTCTGGGTATATGTACCTCCATTGCCATCATCGGTTTGAATGTTGATAGTATAACTATCCTGATCCTCATAATCGAATGCAATATCGGCTTTGAGCTGATCTCCCTCTATTGTGAAGATTGCCAAGAAGTTTTGAAGGGTATAGGTATGTGTATCTCCTTCATCTGGATCTACAGTCGTCAACGTTCCGATGGTAGCAGTTGGAACATTGTTTTCATTGATGCTGGAGGGAGTTAGGTTTACAGCCGTTGGAGCTTGATTTTCATTCACATCGTTGACAGTGACGGTAAGTTCTTTTTCAAACAAACCTCCATTTCCGTCATTTGCCCGCACTCTGATGAAATAGGTGGCTTTGGTTTCGTAATCAAACTCGGGATCAGGCCCCACTCTCAAATCATCACCAGAGATGAAAAAGCTGCCGTTATCTTCACTTCCATCACCGGCAACCAATGAGAATGTGTGGCTATCTCCAGCATCAGGATCAGTAGCAGAAAAAGAGCCTACAATTGTGTTCATAATGCTATTTTCGTCGAGATCATTTGGAGAAAGTGTTATATCCGTTGGGGCAGTGTTTGCTTCAACCCCGTCATCTATAGTGATCACAAAATCCTCCACATAGGAGTCACCAATTGCATCTTGGGTTCTTATGCGGATAGTGTAGCTGTTTTGGGTCTCAAAATCAAAAACCACAGCTGCTTTCAACTCATCATCAACAATTTCGAATGCTGTGTGATCGGTGCTTCCACCAATCGTCAAAATTGAATATGAATGTGTGTCTCCTATATCTTGATCGTCAGTAGTCAATGTGCCTATTACATCGCCAATAGAATTGTCTTCGGTAATAGTGGAATTGTCCAGTGTAATGTCAGTCGGGACTTCAGGGTCATCCTCCACGGTTATTAAGAATATTTTTTCAAATGTGCCTGTGTTTCCATCATCGGTTTGTACCCGAATAGAATGCTCGGATTGTGTTTCAAAATCGAAGGCTGTGCCTACTCTCAGCTGGGAACCAACTATCGAGAAATTATCATTATCAGTATCTCCTTCGCCTGCTACCAGAGCATAGGTATAAGACTCTCCTTCGTCAGGGTCTGTTGTAGAAAAAGAACCAATTGTATAACCTACCTGCCTGGTTTCCTCGAAAGCATTGTCTGACAGGGTAATATCTGTCGGGTTGTTGCTTTCCACTACATCATTGATTGTGATGGTAAAATCTTTTTCGAAGGTATTATTTCCTTGATCTGCTGCCTGAATACGAATGTCGTAGCTGCTTTGCGTTTCATAGTCGAAAGATGCATTGGCATAGAGTAAAGAACCCGATATACTGAAGCTATTGTCCGGGTTTACCAACAAGGTGTAAATATGGGTATCTCCCACATCCGCGTCTGTTGCGCTTATCCCGGCAATGGCAGCATCATCGGCATTGTTTTCGTCTATAGAGGTGGCCGTAAGAGAAATATCCGTCGGGGCAACATTCTCTGAGCCATCATTTACGGTGATGGTAAAGTCCTTTAGAAATGAGCCTCCATTCTGATCGTCAGTTAATATTCTGATATCATAACTCTCCGTTGTTTCAAAATCAAAGGATATGTTAGTGCGCAGTTCATTCCCGTTGGTGATATAAAATGTCCCTCCCGGGTTGATGTTTAATGAATAAATATGCGTTTCTCCATTGTCAGAGTCTACAGTACTCAAAGTGCCAATCAAAGCATCTTCTTCGTTGTTTTCGTCAATGCTCGTATTAGAGAGTAGAATATCGGTAGGAGACTCTACTACATTATTTACTGTGATAGTCAGGTCTTTTTCGAAAGTACCTCCATTTTGGTCATCCGCTTCTACGCGAATGACGTGGCTTGCACTGGCTTCAAAATCCAGATCACCATTGACTCTCAGGTTGTAACCTGAAATATTGAAAAGATCACCTGGGTTACTGACCAAACTATAAATGTGGCTATCGCCAGCATTTTCGTCTGTGGCAAACAGAAATCCGACCACTGTGTTTACTGCGCTGTTTTCATTGACATCATAGGATGTAAGTTCCACATTTGTAGGAGCTACATTAGGAGCTGCTTCTGTCGTGAAGTGCCACTGCTTATTGGTGAAAGTTACACTTTGATCAAATTCATCTACGATAGCTCCATTGTCAAAAGTGATGTAGTAATGAGTCTCATAATCAACTTCACCAAAATCAATGGTAACACTAGTGCCATCAAAACTAACATCTCCTGAACCGTTGGCGATTGTCTTCTCAACAGATGACCCAATGTAATTTACGAGGTTAACATCCCCTGCATCTCCCCATTCGAGTGGTGCATCAGTGGTCAATGTTGCAACCAAATTGCCACTTGCATCATCTGCTGCAATTTCAGGAGTGTATGCCGTTTTTTGTATAGACCCATAGGTTTTGAATGCCCACTGGCTTGAATTACTTATTGCAGGAATGGAGTTTTCGTCAGTATCAAAATATGGTAAGCCAAACGCCCCAGGTGTAAGATCTAACAAAATATAATATTCTGTATCTGTGGTCAAATTGTTTGGTGTGGTGAAGGTCACCGAGAGGTTGTCTTCTGAAGAAGAAGCGTTGGCGCCCAGATTATAAATCAACACATCATCTGATGCTCTGTAGAGGAATGCCTTGCTACTGGTATTTCCCAAATAAACCGGTTCATCGAAGGTCATGGTAAACTCCAAATCTTCGGCTAGTCTGGCCACTCGCTGATCGCCATTGGCAGGAGACAGTGAAACAAGATCTGGTGCATTGCCATCATTTACTCTTGTAGTAAATGACCACTCGTACTGATTCGACTGGCCCACTCCTTCTGCGGCTCTCACTGCGCTATTGTGCTGCACAAAATAGCCCTCCTCCATACTCACATAGTACTCTGTGTTGGATTGTAGATTGCCGTAAAAACTAGAAGAAGATGAAATGGTAACAGTAGATAAATCCACATCTACTACATCAAACCCATTTACTCTAAAGTCATCGCTCTTGCGGTACACTCCGAATTCGATACCATCTTCATCGCTTTTGACTACCGATCTGTCGAAGGTGATTTCTAACTGAATATTCACAGGAGCCAGATTATCTGAGATAATACTCATGTCGGTGATTTCAGGTCTGTCGGATCCTACAGTAAACCTCCAGGAATCATCCAGAATACCCGGGGTGTAGTCGTCAGGATCGGCAGAGAAATCTACAAATGCACCATAATCTAGCTGTACATAAACCTCCACTCCGTGAGGAAGAAACTCATCCAGGGTGAAGTAAATATCGTCCCCTATCTGATTGGTGTTATCGTGACTGATGTCCAGGGTCTGTAGTAGCGCATCGTCAGAATATCTATAAACGCGTATTTCTTTCGAAGGCTGGAGCGTCAAACCCACTGACTTGTTGAGTGTAATGCTGAGTTCGCGACCTCCGGATGGGAAAGACCCACTTGCGGGAGATTTTGAGACAATCTCAAGAGGAATCGCTATGGCTCGAAAGCTGATAAAAAGCCCTCCGAGTACTACCAACATGAAGATGGCGAAACGCGCTCTCCATATTTGTGGTGCTGGCAATGATAGAAGTAAAGTGTTTTTCATAGTAGTCGAGGTTTTGTCTTTTACAAAGAAGAATTTGTCTTCTTCTCATATCAAATGAACAAAACCTTACTATGAGCTGGGATTCAGAATCAGAATTCGGCAGACTACAATCAGAATTCGGAAAAGTGGGTTAGTCCAGCTACGCGTGGTTGGCGATTGCGCGGAGCAGTTCTTCCTTTTTCCGTCTGGAAACAGTCAGATTGGTGCCGTCGTTGAGTGTCACGAAACCTCCCTCAGATTTAGAGTAGGTTTTGATTTCAGACACTTTGACAAGGTACTTTTGATGGATGCGAATAAACCCATCCTCTGACAGGGTCTTATCATACTCTTTGAGTGTTTTGCTTACCATCAATCTCTCTCCGTTCACAAGGTGAATGATCGTGTAGTAATTGTCCGATTCGCAATACATAATATTGCCGACCTCTTCGAGCCGAATGCCTGTCATAGATGGGATGGCAATTTTCTGAATGGATGACCGATTGGACATAAGCGCCTCCAGCTTTTGTTCTATCTGGCTGATTCTACTATCGTCGGACAACTTCGTGACGGCCTGAACGAGTTCCTCAGGGTTTACCGGCTTGAGCAGATAATCAATGGCACTGTAGCGAAATGCTTTGATGGCATACTGATTAAAAGCAGTCACAAAAATCACTTCGAAAGTTACGCCCGTAAGCTGCTCAAGCAAATCAAATCCGGTACCATCATTCATCTCAATATCCAGAAAAAGCACATCTGGATTTAAGGTGCTGATTACTTCCAATCCGCTTTTTACTCCATCAGCTTCGCCTACAACCTCTATTGTTGGACAATACTTCGTCAAAAAGGAACTTAACGCTGTACGACTTTTGGTTTCGTCATCTACCAATATTGCTCGCTTTTTATTCATGACTGGATTGGGATAGTTAATATTACTTTAGTGCCACACGGCTCTTGACTCTGTTGCTTTTTCAAATCTAAGATATCCAACTCGTATTGACCCGAACCGGATGCTTCGTTGAAATACTTGATCCTATCATTGGTTAGGGATGTGGCTAAAGAATTGTGCTCTTTTTCAGTCTCTTCGGCAGAACGCCCCACCCCATTGTCTTCCACCTCGCAACGGAGATGCTCATCTTCCTCTATAAACCGCACGTGGATATTCCCTTTGTCTTTTTTGCCCTTCATGCCGTGAATAATGGCATTTTCAATGAAAGGTTGTAGCAACATTGGAGGGATAGAAAGTGTGGTGTCCGCCTCCTCTACTATATCAAAATCGAAGCGCTCTTCGAAGCGTGATTTTTCGAGTTCGAGGTATAATCGCAGCGTATCTATCTCCTCCTCTAGGGAAATAAATTTGTGCGTGCTGTTTTCCAAAATCTTACGGACAAGCATTGAAAACTTGGACATAAACACTTCTGCCTCATATCCCTTATTGGTGGTAATGAAGCTCTGAATAGAATTAAGTGCGTTGAAAATAAAGTGAGGATTCATCTGAGAACGAAGCATTCGTTGCTCTATTTCCACGCGTTTCATGTCAAGCGTGTATTGTTTTTGCTCTTGCTTTCTTTTGTATCCCAACCATAGAAAACCTCCCAGTAGAAAAAGCAAGAATGCAGACAGTAAGATCAGATTTCGTGTATTGCGCTCTTGCTCCAGTTGCAACTCCTTAAACAAGTTTTCCTCTGTGAGTTGACCTATTTCCCGCTCTTGCTCCTCGTACTCTAGTTGCGCCCTCAATCGCTCTATTTCTTTTGTCTTCTTTTCATTTACCATAGAATCCTTGGCACTGGTGAACTTCTTAAAGTGATCATAGGCCAGAGATGTTTGTCCCGTATTTTCATAAGCCAAATACAAGTTTTCGTATGCTTCACGCTGCTGCTTGAGTAAAGGAAGATTTTCCATTAGACTCAATGATTTTTTTGACAATAGGATGATTTTATCCCACTTCTTCTGAGCTTCATAAAGATCACACAATAGGTTCAGAGAAGTAATCTGACTCGCCATATCATCCGTAGAACTGAAATAAGCAACTCCCTCTTCTAGAAGGATTTGAGCAGAATCATAGGCTCCCATGTGCGTGTAGGTCTGACCTATGTTCATCTTTAAATGCTGAACTACAGTCACATTTGCCGGATTTTCATACCGCAGCGAAGCGTTAAAGTACTCTAATGCTTTTTCATATTGATCCGTCTCAAGATAAACACCGGCAAGAGTGTTATATGCAGACGATACGGCACTACTATCTTGCATCTCTAAAGACAACTGCAACGATTGGCTGGCATATTTCTCAGCCTCTTTGATATTATCCTGTTCAAAGTTGGCCAATGACATAATGTTATAGCAGGCATTGACTTTGACTTTATTGTCCAACTTCAAATAAAGCTCCAATGCATTTTTTATGTGAAAGATGGTTTCCAAATAGTTCCCTAATTGGAAATTGGTAATTGCCACGTTATAGTTAACACTTGCCAGTTTGAGTATACTTTTAGAGTCGGCACTCTCCAAAGTGTCTTGCTTATACAATTCCAATGCACTCAACCAATGTGTAATGGCTCCATCCATATCATTGGCCCTATATTGCCCAATACCCATAGATTCAAAAATGCGTGCCTGTTCGCTCAACCAATGCATCTTTTCAGCTACCTCAAGACCCTTTTTCCAATAAAACTTGGCAGAATCCGAATGAGGATGTTGATCCCCGATAATAAGCAATAGTTTGGCAATAGTGGAATCAGAGGTGGCTGTCTTTAACTCGCGCTGCAAAGAGTCCAGCTGAGCGACACAAGTCATACATCCCAATAGAATAAAAAGAGAAAAGGCGAAGATTTTGATTTTCATGGCAAATAGGTCATTTCCGAATTCTGACGGAAACTAACCAAATACTTAGTCTATTCCATATTTGATCAGAATTCGGTCAATATGACTCAGAATTTGGCGTAAAAAAAACGACCTCCTTCCGGAAGTCGCCCTATAAATCGCTTACCTATTGATAAGCCATTTCCAGCAGCTAGATTACTTTCTGCTATCCTTCAGCTTTTTCAAGCCATAAACTCCCCCTGCTGCAAGAAGCAAACTCAACCCTCCATCGATAGGAGTGGCGGGTGGTGGGCTTTGTGCAAACAGCGGAAAAAAACTTATTAGGATTATGGTTATTAGTATTATTTTTTGCCTTGTCATTGTTCTTATTTTTTGAGATCACTGAAATTTTAACAAACTGTATTTGTGGCTATTGGAATCCTGAAACTATTTTAAAATAAACTTTGTGGACTGATCGCCTACGGTGAGGATATACACTTGAGAGGCCTTTAGGCCAACTTCAAATTTTGCATTCCCAGATATGAATTGCACGGGCGTCTGGAATTGTAATTTTCCCGATAGGTCATAGATACTGACCTCATGAAAACCCGAAATATTACTTGAAATAAATAAATGATCAGTGCTCCCCCATACACTTACCCCTTCAGCCAAGGTTGCAGTGTGGAGTATTTTCGAAGGTTCAAACACTATGGAGTATTCGTCTGAAAAGCCTTCCTCAAGATCCAAATTCACAAACTCCCCCGTGAAAAGCCTTGTTAGACTTCCTGATCTCGTATTTTTCAGATAGATATATGAATCATCCAGACCTTGAATTTTCGTTAACCGAAGTTGTGCTGATGTTCTAGTCTCTGTAGTAATTCCTACAGGCACATCAAGTGTTTCTGAAAGAGCAGAATAGGGCAGTCCTTGTATAGAAAGCTTTTTGTTTTTTACATTACTGAATAGACCCTCTGGCTTTGATGAGCGAAAATAAGCATCATATTTTCTATCAAAATTTACTGATGCATCATGAGCAAAACCAATAAGTGTTTCTCCCAATTGTTTACTATCGGAATACAATTCAAGACGAATAGCTGTAGGTTCAGCAACCCGGAAAAAATTACCTGAAACACCTCCCGTAGCAGATCGCATATTTTCATTAAACGTGAAAGTTCGATCGATACGACTATTGTTTCTACCGCCTGACAAGGAATCTTTTAGTTTGATCATGAAGGCTTGGAAAGGCATCAATTTTCCATTGAAAGACTTTCCATTCGCTCCACCAACCGCGCCCAGTGCATTGTACACCAGATAATCTGAATATGTCCGTTGACCTTGATCAGACCCGCCATCATCCCACAGGTAAATAGCTTCTACATCTAATGCGTGCTGGTTGCCCAAAAACATATCGTCTACATTCAATGGAGTCAGAAATGGGTTACTAAGTAATTGCCAACCAAGTTTGGCACTATCGGAAGAAGTTGTGGGGTCGTATTTCAGATTAGTGACTTCCACTGTTCCTACGTTGGGTGTACCACGCATTTGCAAAGTATCCGAACTGCTCGAGGTATACCCACAACCTGGAATGAGTACTTGTGAAGATGCCTCAACCCACTGAGCCAGTCCATCAGTACCATATGGTTGAGTAGGGTCAAATGAATACACATGACTACCTAGAGCATCTGAAGTGATGGATTCATTTTCCTGAAAAGGAGTTCCCACAAAACTGTACTTGCCTAATCCAAAACTATTTTTTCGTTCTGCATGAACAAGCCCTGAGTGATTATAGCCATCATACGTATAAAAGACTCCACCCGATTTCACAAAAATGCTATCACCACTTTCAAAATCTTGCTGGAAATAGACCGTGGCACTATCTCTGACGTATAAACTACCTTCGCAGATTGCTGTTCCTGATATATTGAGTATGGACTCTCCATGAAGGTTCACAATTTGATTTTCCCCTATGATCAGACGACCTAATGTAAGGGCATTATCGCCAGAAAGCACAAGCGGGCCATCAATTCGGGCAGTATCCATGGACTGAGGGAAAGCAGCATTTTTATTAAATGTTCGATTCCATTGAGATCCATCCCAATACCATACCCTGGTATATGGCATGGAATGCACCTCAGATACTTCTGATAAAACATTACCTGCACCGTCAACAAAAGAACCTGAAACAACTTGATAGGTTAAGTATTGAAGCTCATCAGGGTTTCCTTTTGTATAGTCAGGGTCGAATTGTAACTGCCAGGTGTTGCTATTAAGTTTTGTGATGCTACTCAAATCACCATTGGTCAGAATATTGATGAATGTAACATTTGCAACTGTATCTACGGGCTCATTAAATGTAAGAGTTGATACTAATTTGTCATCGACTGTGGACTCCTCAATACCAGAAATTAAGGGAGGCGTTTTATCACCTGTAGAAAATTTTATTTTTTCAGGATTGGAAGTTGACGAATATAAAAACCCGTGATAATCAGCCAATTCGCCATTAAAAACCAATTCATACGTTTTATTTTCCTCCAAAAGACCATCGGGCACGGTAAGTGAAAGACTGGATCCGGAAACGGTCAGAGAGGAATTGAGAGAATAAGATGCCACTCCCACAGATGTAGCAGAATCGATGACATCCAAAGTGCCCGTAAGAGCGGATATATGTGAATCAAAAGTGAATACAAAAGTTGTATCGTCATCAAAGGTGATGTTTCTTTCCCCATCAAAAGGATAGCTGGAAAATAATTTTGGAGATACGTCTACATCGTATACATAGACAGCACCCGCATCAGACATACTATTTACTGTACTTGCCCCGGCTCCTACAAAAACGGTGTATGAACTGCCTCCATTTGGAATAGCACCTAGACCATAATAAAACCCATTGGTGGCATTGGCACCTGTAACATCAGGAAGTACCGTTGGTGCTGTGATAGCTTCATTGCTAGCCACTGCCCATGTAGACCCTCTTTTTTTGAAATATTGAAGTCTATGATCATCAGCATATACGCTAAAAATGATCTTCCCATCATCACTGAATCCTAAAGACCCTGTATGTATATTGGCTTGAAATAAAGCCCAATCACTAAAGCTCCCACTAGAATTAAGTCTGTATTGAGCAATTGTTTTTGGCAAACCCGAATTTCGATATTGGAAATAAATCAGCGTACTGTCACTGTACGCCATATCCGTTGCAAAGCTTTGGCCAAATGAACCTTGAAAAAATTGCAAGTAATTGGCCGTTGTTGCATTCAATATTGTTGATTGGATGTTTGTCGGAACTGAATAAACAAAGATTCTACTCTGAGAAGTTTGAGAGGCAATAATGTAGCTGGCGTTTTCAGCTAACACGACACTTTCCCCAAAAGCCCAATGACTGGAACCTACAGAGGACACAATTGATAAAGTATCATAATTTTGATCTGCCCATGACGCTCCAGTGCTATGGTATAGAAATAGTTTCCCCACATTGCCAGTAGATAGCGGGTGCCCCACCAGCAGGTAGTTACCATCTAAGTCGATTGAGCTTCCGTAATAACCCGCTGAACTGCCAGGTTCGGGCTTGATCTGTACAGTTTCTGTGATTGTTCCGCTCCAACCAGTGGTTGGCTTTTCATACATATAAATACGCCCATCTGAATTTTTGGGCGCAGTTACGGCAATCACGTCACCCTTGATCTTAATGTCGTGCCCAAACCATAACCCAATAGTGGGGTCTGATGGAACCAATGTCGCAACCTTTGCCCATAAATTTCCCGTTTTTTCGTACACATAGGCAATGCCAACATCAGTTCCCAATCCGTCATCCTGTCTTGTGGCCACTACGGCGGTCATCCCATCTGTGTCGACAGACATCCCAAAAAAATCACTATTTTCAATGCCTACCGGATCTGTGAAGGTTTGCTCAAGATTGAACTGTCCGAATCCCAGAATAGTCTGAAAACTTACGAAAGTGGTGAATATAAATCTTTTCATGTTGCAATTTTTTCTTAGCAAATTGCAACATGGATCATCCCGAAATTGAGGTTTGCAACCTTCGTCTAAGTTGCTCTAAGGAACGATTGACTTTTTCTAAGGAACGATTTAGGAAATACCCAAACTTTCAATCATTTTGAGAAAATCTTCTCTTTTACGTTGGGAAATACCGATTCTTGACCCGTCCATCATTTCAGCTTCCCCTCCGTCAGCTTTATGAATAGTAATGACGTGTCGCAGATTGATAAGATGAGACTTATGGATACGATAGAATCCTGAGTTGCCCAAAATATCGTCATAGTATCTGAGCGTTTTCGAAACGATAATTTTTTCTTCCGAGGTATGAAAGATCGTATAACTAAGATCCGATTCGCATCGAATGATGTCTTTCAATTTTACCACATGGATTTTATCCTGAGTCTTGAGTACGATCTTCTGATCGTCTGCTCTGGCATCTAAATTATGCTGAAGTGTTTTTATGGCTAGATCAGTATCTTTATTCAGGTTAGCTTCAGCTTTTTCAATAGCTTCTTTTAATTTAAAAAGACTAAGTGGCTTGAGCAAATAGTCAATTGCACTAAACCTGAATGCGTCAAATGCATACTTCTGATGCGCGGTTGTAAACAAGACCTGAAAAGGGATTTCCTGAAATTTTTCCAATAGTTCAAAACTGGTGCGCTTGCCAAGTTCCACATCCAGAAGAACCAAATCAGGTCGCTTACCGATAATGCCTTGAAATGCATCTTCTACATTGGTGGCACTTCCCAAAACCTCTACCGGCAACTCTCCTAATATTTTGAGTGTGGTTTTGAGAATCTTTTCTTCATCTTCTACAACAAATGCTTTGATCATACTGCCTCCAAAATTGGGAGATTTAAAATGATTAGCACACCCGTCTTTCCATTTTTATTCTTGCTCTGTATTGAAAAAATGGACCTATTCTTTTTCATGCCAGGTAAAAGTGAAATTCGTTCTCGGGTGATTTCGACTGCATGAAGTCCGGATTTTTGAAACTTGTTTTCATCAAGACCAACACCATCGTCCTCAATTTCAACGCGAAGGAAATTGGAGGTTTTGGAAATTGCTATTTTAATGTTCCCCCCTTTTTGTCCTCTAAATCCGTGCTCTATTGCGTTTTCTACAAACGGCTGGAAAAGCATTGGGGGCACGAGAATGTTGTCCGAATCAATAGCTTCATCACAAATAACCTCATAAGAAACCTTTGGAAACCGTAGCTGCTGTAAGTTCACATACTTTTGCAACGTCTCTAACTCTTCCACCAAGAGAATCAATTCATTGGATGAATAGTTTAGTATTTCTCGAGTCAACTCACTGAACATACTCAAATACTCTGCAGCCTTCTTTTGATCCCCTTCGTATATATAGCCATGAACGGATGATAGTGCATTAAAAAGAAAATGAGGATTCATTTGCGAGCGAAGGAGTTTCTGTTCTACAATCATACGCTGATGCGCAGCTCGAAGGTTTTTGTTTCGGTAGATATAAAAAGCGGCTATTCCGGCAAAAAAGAGCAGGATCAATACCCCTAATAGCAGCAAGCGTTGTTGTTTTATTTTGAGCTTTGAAATCGCAGCTTTCTTCTCCAGATTATCAATCTGGCGTTCCTTCTTTTCAGCTTCGAATTGTGTTTCAAGTTCCTCTATTCTATTGAGGTTTTTCAGGCTAGCCACACTGTCGCGGTAAAGAATAGATTGTTTGTAGTAGTCCAATGCCTGACCAGTGTCTCCGGTCCTAAGTTTCAAATTGTGCAAAAGATCAAAAGCATGAGAGGTTATTTTGGGCATCCCCAATTCTTTAGACATTTTTAAAGAACGCGTAAGCAAACGACCTGCTTCATCAAATTGATTCTGAGAAATGGACAGTTCGGCCAACGTTAGTAGCATATCAGCTTCCAAATGATGCAATCCAGTTTCACGGGCATTTTCCATAGCTAAGTAGCCGTAATGAATAGCTGAATCAAGCTGATTCGATTTTTTGAAAAGCAAACTCAACATATTGTAATCGTTTGCAAGTCCTCCTTGATCCTCAATCATTTCCCCAATAGATATAGCCTTATTTAAATAGAACCGAGCGCTATCAAGCTTATTTTCATATACGTAATAGGTTCCAATATTTCCATAAGTTCCATGCGCACGCCTATTGTCACCGATCATATCGGCAAGAGCTGCAGCTTGAAACATGTAGAATTTCGCCCGGTTTTTGTATCGTCCCTTCTCCTCCGATGTGCCTATACGATTGTCAGGAGAAGCCAATTCGCCATAAGACGCACTCAGGTTGATCAAACAAACCAATCTCAGTTCATGATAAGCAAACTGTTCGGCGATCCTGAGCGCAGACAAACTGTAGCCAATA
Organism: Cyclobacteriaceae bacterium; assembly: GCA_039970095.1. Lineage (GTDB taxonomy): Bacteria > Bacteroidota > Bacteroidia > Cytophagales > Cyclobacteriaceae > JAMZMI01. The sequence goes on along the minus strand of JBDVMP010000048.1, from coordinate 28,783 downwards.
CTCTCCTCATACCCATTGAGCTGGTTAGAAATATATGCCTGAGAAGTATAAACCACACATTTCCTACGTTTCGAATCAATAAAGGAGCCATTCGTGTCCTTATCAAAAAGGCTGTGAGCCAACTGATAATGGTGCATTGCAGAGTCATAAATTCCATCACTACTAAAAACCCGCCCATACCGATAATGGGCCTGAGCCGCAAGATGGTAATCCCCAAAATCAAGTGCATCCCGAATGGCTTGCGCAAAAAGTAATTTTTGTTCTTCTTCTGAACTAGTCACTCGCCCAAGTAGATATTTGCGATAGGCGTCTAATCTGGGATTCAAATCCAAGGGCAATAGCAGGGTACTGCAGTGAAGCAAAGAATCGGCATTCTTCCCATCCCATTGCATACATTGCTCGACCATCTCCTCAACGTTTTGCAAAGCAAAAGTGTAAAAAGAGATAGAAGTAAGTAGAAAGAAAATATTGGTTTTGAGTCTGAGCACAATAATGATTGTAGCTTGACAAGCTATTAGAATTCAAACGAAAGATAAATTTAACCTATCAATTTCTTATCCCTTAATATCGTTTTTCAATCTAACAACAAAAAACGCCCCTCTTCCAAGGGTCGCTCTATAAATCGCCTACCGCTATGAAACAGGTTGGCTAACCGGTCGGGACTATTTTCTGCCGTCCCTTAGCTTTTTCAGTCCATAAAGGGCCCCTGCCCCTAGCAACACGCTAAGTCCGCCATCTATCGGTGTGGCCGGGGGTGAAGACTGGGCGAATACTGCGATTGTGGCGAGGAGCATTAGGATGGATAGTTGATATTCTGTTCTCATGGTTTTGGTGTTTTCTCCTATTGTTGTCAGAAATGAAATAACGTTTTGTTTACTTCCTTATCACAAACTTCATCACCTCGCCTCCGAACCTTATGATGTACAAGGTGTTGGTGTTGAGGTTCTGTTCTATATATGCCTGATTCTGCTCGAATCTGACTGATTGATTGAATATCTGCTTGCCCTCTATAGTTGTGATTATGACTTGCTTCCAGCCATTGCCCGGAAAGCCAATCACGATGCTGGAAACGGTTGGTTTCACGGAAAAGAATGTAGGTTGATCATTAGAAAGTGGTTTAGCAATAATCCCAAGTTGGAACCGGTTCAGACTCTCTAATTGCTCCAGATCTATGGTTACCTGATCATTGAGTAAATCATGAGTCTTGTTTGACACGTTATCTATGAGCAAAATGTCATAGTTGGTCTTGATCCAATCAGGGCAATCGAGGCTCAAAGAAAAAAGTGCTGGCTCTGCGATCACCATACCCAAATCAAGGATGGTTTCATCTGAATAAGGAATCGTTTGTATGGCCAGCTCCTCGCCAGCTCCATTTGAGAAAAACGACACGCTTGGGTTTCTCAGTTTGCGGGCATCCATCCCTGTATCAAAGTCCTCCGTTGCTCCATCCAGAAGGCCAATGATTATGTCATCTGTATCTTTTTCATTGAATAAAGAGAGCCGAAGAATGTTAGGTGCTGTTTCACGGAAATAGCTATTGTCATTATTGTCTCCTGCATCACTGGACTGAAAAGATGGACTATAGACGATCTCACCCGTCTGTTCCACATACACAAAGAAGCCTTGCATAGAGCCAATATTTCCATTCCAGATTCCATCCGTGTCTCCTGTCACGCCCATTTCACTTACGGTCACATAGTTCCCTCCTCTTGTAGCTCCGTCATTGAAACCACCATCGTCCCACAGATAGACCGTACCACCGATCAGGTCAGTATTGGGAGTTGAAAATGAATTGAAACTAATGGATGAAGCATAGGGATTTGACAACAAATGGAATTCTCCAACCTCGGTGGCTGAAAGCTCATAATTGATAATTCCATGGTTGAGTTGACCTTCAAAGGTGATTGTAGGACTATTACTATTAAACCCGGCGAAATAACCCTCTCCTACGGTCATCTGCCCATTTGGCATTTCAAATCCCTCACCGTCGTAGCTATAGAGATAATCAGCTCCCAAACCACTGAAACCGGCGTTTTGAATCGGTGATCCTACGACACTATAACCTGCACTACCGGTAGTGTTGCGTTTGACAATGGCATTGCCATCTCCGTCCACCTCTCCAAAAACCGATAGTGAAGAACCAGATTCCACTGTAAGTGAAGCTCCAGATTCAATCGTAAGGTTCATCGCTTCTGCATCGCCAACTATGACCGGATCATTGGCACTAGCGGTAATAAATACATTGTCATCGCTTTCAGGTAAGCTGGCCTCCGACCAATTGTCAATATCGAACCAATCGCTGCTGATGAGCCCCTGCCATTCCATGAATTGATCATTGGCGGTAAAGTCAATATTAAAATAATAAGGATAGTGGTCTCGACTAACCGATTTAACAATAACTGTTTCACCTTGAGCTATTTCATAAGTCGAGGTAAACAATTCATAATCCTCTAACGGATCGCATTCTTGCGAAACACTGCCTAAAGTATTGCCCTCACAGGCATCCAACAGTCTCAATCCCGACTCGCCGGCATCAGCATAAAGCAGGTAATAAGCATCGTAAATACCACAAATTGACAGCTCTAATACACCCGAGTTGGGGGCAGTGTATTCAAAATATTGGTCATAAAACATAGAAGTATGATCATTCCTTCCTTCAACTAGTGGAATGGGATTCTCACAATCTTTACCTGCTACTGGTTCCTCAAAATAGTATTGCACCTGAAATTGACCGCCCCAATTGTGATTAGACCATTCGAAAATATAAGTGTCGCCTATGGATACTTCATTTGAAAATTCACAATTGCCCAAAAGTCCGGGGCTATAATCGATATCGGCAATTAAGTTGTCACAAGTAGATTGATATACCCTGAGATCTGTTTCAAAATCAGGATTACCCGGTGCATTGGCATAACCTGACCACATTTTCACTGTCCCAGCCTTATCAGCGGTGAACTTGTAGTACTGGCTGCTTTCGGTATTGTCAACAGAAATATTTTGTTTGCCATCTCCTTCAATTGGATACGTTGCATTTAAATCAAAAGGGTATTCACAACTTGATCCTACTGTTTCAAACTCGGCCATAAAATCAAAGTCAAATTCGCTAAATCCTCCACTTTCCACCTCCACTATCAGGGTCTGGCCTGAAGTAACTTCAAATTCCACAAGCGCTTGAAGCAGGTCTGCGTAGGGGTCTTCAGGACAGGTAAAAAACCATGAATCTGACACCACATTTCCCTCACAGGCATCATATACTTTGATAAAAGTATCGTCAACCAAACCACAGGTATGAATGCGCATTTGTCCGTCATTCTCCACGTCATAGGTGTAAAATTGATCTCCAAACCAAAAATCTCTGGCATTACCGCCAATCTGCAGCGTGACAGGGTCATCGCAAGTCTCACCCTGCACCGATTCGTGATAGTAGAATTTGGACTCGAAAGTGCCCTCAAAATTGCGATTGTCCCATTCAAAAATATAGCTGTCACCAATGCTGACCTCTACTGCATATTTGGAGCTTCCGAAACAATCCGCATTGTCATTGTCGAAGACCTGAACACCACATTCTGTGTACACCTTCAGATATGTCATAGATCCACTCAGACAAGATGACATGTCTATCCAGCCATCTTGTGTAGCGGTGTACTCGTAATATTGGCTGCCAGAGGTGACATCTACTTCAAATGAGTACACCCCATTTCCACTTACAGGAATGTTGACATTGAGGTCGTGTGGGCTTGTACAAGAATTACCCAATACCGGATCAAATGAGACCGAAAATGTATTGTTTCGTGTGGGACTGCCGGTTCCGATAGAAAAGATGACCACCTCATCCTTGGAGCCTGAGTAGGTAAACCCCATCAGCGGATTTTCATCGTCATCGCTCCAGTAGCGCCAGTCCACATCATTCTCGCTGGTGATTTGAAAATATGGCGACTCAAAATAGGTTGTGAGTTCCATGGAATACGTACCATCTTCCGGAAGCTGATAGCTAAACCACTGAGAACCTGTATAGTAGAGGTGGGTATGGTCATCATTCAAACCAATAGCAGTTGTAAGAGGAGTTTCTTCGGTACCCTGAATGATGTCCTCCTCATAGAACAACTCAAACTGATACTGGCCACCTTCCTGCGGTTCCAGACCATTTGGAGAATCCACAAAACGGATAAAGTATTCATTGTCCTGAACAAAACTCAGTCCATGCGTGTCAAAGTTAATTTCTGACACTCCACTAAAATAACCGTAGTAATCGTCATTTGACATCCAAACCTCTCCGTCACAGGATTCATATATCTCAATTTTGGTATCCTTATAGTTATTTGGTTCGTTGGTCAGTTCATTGTGTGTTGCAAGAAAATGGCCCGGATCAGAGTGGAACCCTGTGGTCACATATGCAGGCCCGCTTTTAGGTGCAGTGAATTTGTACCAGTAGTCTCCGGCATCATTATCTACATCATACACCCCGGCAGTGGTAATGGCTATGGCATTGGCACAATTGTCCTGGGATTGGGCTGGTGTGATTTGGATGATCAGGGAGGCTATTAATAATATTACTGTGATCGATTTTGGAAACATTCTTTTCATTGTCCTAGGTGTTTTGAACTGGTTGACTTATGACTGTGCATTATGAACATGCATGGCCATCAATTTTCAAAACTGCAAGCTCTTAGGCAGGAACCAAGAATATTTCAGGTGAACAAATCTTAACAGAATGAATGAAAATAGCCATAAATCGTCATTAGACGTTCCAAAACGGGATAAATAGAGGACAAACCAATCTACATTGAAAGCCTACAAACTCATAAGGTATTCTCTTAATTGTGAATTGGACTCAAGGCCAATTTTCTTTCGGATCCGAGTTTTCAACACGTTGATCGTATTGTCTGTTGTGTTCCTCAGCAGGGCTATTTCCTTTGCCGCTAGCCCAATTTTTACAAATGCACAGATTTCCAGTTCCGATTTAGTCAGGGAGGAGTGCTCTTGGAGCAATCGGTGATAAAGTGCAGAATCAGCTTCCTTCACATTATCACTAAGTAAGTTCAGTTTTTCATGCGCTTTGGCTTCACGCTTGAGCTTGGACACAGTTTTTGTCAACTCATTTTTGATGCTCTTTCGACGCTTGATCATCTCCAACTCGCTGATAATGTTATTGCGAAACTTGATTTGAATGATATTATTGGTAAGGACAGATTCTATATCCCGCTGCTTGTATTTCAACTCATGTTCATGCTTTTCTTTTTGTAAAGCAATCAGTGATTCGCTCTGCTCTTTGATCACTTGGTTTTTACTTTTCAATATTTCGTTCTTCTCTTCAATCCGCTTTTGATATGAATGGGTCTCGCCCTCATAATAGATCAGCGAAAGAAAAACCAATGAAAGCATGAGCAAAACCGAGAAATACTCAGCCGGTACAAATTGATTTTCGCTGAGCTGATGGTAATTTGTAATCAGGAAGGAAACCATGCATACCGAAAGAACGACCAAGCGAAATACCCTGTTCTTAATGAATAAAATGGAGATAATTGCTACGAGAAGATTGCCATAAGGAGCACCTGTTTGTGTATTAGTACTGAAGGACACAACATAGGTTAGCAAAATAATGACAATGGAAATCCCGTAAACTGATAGCTGGCCATAACCTTTAATGTTAAGTATCCATGTTATAACACCCAAAAATGAAGCGACGCTAATGAACAAAACCTCTCTAAAATCCCCTTCGGAAATATTGATGACCATCAATACCGGGATCATAATAAGAAGTGCCATAGCATACATCAGGTTTTGAATTCTGCTCCTTTTTCGCTCGTTAAAATTCATACCGTGACGAACTCCCAGATTGAGGATTTTTTGAAGAGATGTCTTTACGTTTTGGAATATATACATAGCCGATGATGCGTTTGCAACCATCCACAATTTAGGTCATTAAGTTGTTTTGACCTGGCAGAAACCTGACTGTATCGATTTAGCCAAGAAGATTGTCCTCCGTCGAATTACGCCAAAAACGTGACCCTCAAGCAGGGAAGACTATCTTCTTGCTTCCTGCAGTTTTTTCAGCCCGTAGAGGGCTCCTGCTCCAAGCAATACACTAAGACCGCCATCTATCGGGGTAGCCGGAGGTGCGCCTTGTGCCAAATTTCATTCCCACCAAAGAAGTCATGAGCCCGAATAAAAACTGCACACGAGCTAATTGAGAGCGTGAAATAATTACCTGTTTGACACATGTTCGTGCAATACAAAAAATCAATTACGTGACTGGGCAATGACAAAATAATGCGATACCTTGTATATATAGTACTAAGCAGCCATATGTCGATTCTCAAAAACTGGATTTCGAAAGTCAGGCAATCAATGTTCTCTTATGAAGATGGTTTCTTCATTTTCCCGGTTTTGGGTAATAGTCCCAATTCGATCGTCTACGGTTTTCGAAAAACACCTTTTGTTAAGGTCTATCCAGATAAGAACCGGCTCGTAACCAAAACTCCATTCATAACAGGTGATGCGTATTACCAAGAGCTAGAGGAAGGACTCTGGATCATTTATTCGGTCATCAACTACAAGAGGAACATCTGCTTCAAAATTTGTTATGACCCTAACCAGACTACCAAATATTATACACTCACACTCGATTGTAGCAGTTCAGCCAACAACACCGTTCATTTGCAGAGTGGCCATTCCATAGAAACAACTACTTACTATTGGCGCTTTTTCAAACCGATCGCCATCACTAGAGGCTATCATTACAAAAGTTCCCGCTCTAAAAATATTACCATTTACATCAGCGAAAATTGGATGCGTGAGTATGTACAGAAGCAGAACTTGTTTAATAATGCCAGGATTTGGTTCGAGGATTTCAGTGCAGAAGTATTGTTCATTCCACATCTATCGATCAACAACCGGGTCTCACTGCAGAAAATTTTCGACACATTTGAAAGCAATGAAGAAAGATCGATAGACCTGTTAGATCTGAAAGTCAATTGTCTCGCTATGCTACACGCATTTTTAAAAGAACTAGACAATTACGGGCCAAACAAACTCCCAAACTTGAAGCCAAAAGATGAAGCCCGAATTTTACTTGCAGAGCAGATAATAAAGAACTCCATCTTTTCCGGATTTCCATCTATTCATAAGTTGTCTGAAGAAATTGGCATCTCTGAGACAAAGTTGAAGGCAGAATTCAAGACGGTTTTTGGTAGTACCCTCTTTCAATACTTCGCTCAATGCCAAATGGACACAGCCGAAAAAATGCTGGAATCCGGAAAAGATTCGATCAAATCAGTAGCCTATACGCTGGGATATACGCATCCAGGAAAATTCTCAGCCGCATTCAAAAAGATCAAAGGAAAACTTCCATCCGAAATAAATTCATTACAACCCACAAAGGGGTAATTGTAATTATTAAATGTCGTATTGGAGCATTGATCTGTCGTGTTGGGAGCATGCTAAACTCCTCTTCTCTATCATTTTTATTCATTGATTACTTAAAATGAATCCAAAAACGGGTGAACGATAAAAATCAGCTACCCACGAACACTTAACAATTTGCTTTCTTCGGGTAGTCGAGTTACTGAATGCATCTCAGCATCGAAAGCATATACACCGTACACTTAAACCAAATATTATGAAAAGCCTTCTAGCAATTTTGTTTCTTATAGCAACCTCAAGCCTATTTGCGCAAACCATCTCTGTACAAGGGGTGCTACGCGATCCCAATGGACGCTCCGTAGATGATGGAGCTTACAGTGTTACGTTCAAGATTTACAATGTAGCAACAAATGGTATAGCCCTGTGGTCAGACACCTATAGTAGCTTAGAAACCAAACATGGCGTCTTTCAAGCTAACTTAGGGGAAAATGCTACCCTTGATGGACTAGCATTTGATGAGACCTATTATGTAGGAGTCACTGTAGAAAATTTTGCAGAAATGACGCCAAGAATAGCCTTGACTATTTATCCCTACGCTAAGGCCATCTTAGGACAGGATAATAAATTTCCTTCTAGTGGAAACATTGTTTTGGCAAGGGACAGCATCATCGTTGAACAGGGAGCTTTAAAATTTGAAGGAGCTGATGGGCGTATTGTCTTTAATGACGGCACATCGCTCAATAGTGCCAATTTCAGTGGCCCAGCTGGAAGTCTACTGAACTCATCAAGCATCAATATCAATGCTGATAACATCGCTGATGGATCAGGAGCTATCAATTTCCAAACAGCCGGAACGACAAGAGCCACTATTGCTAATGATGGCAATGCAACTTTTGATAACGCCATGACCGTTCGGGACAGTATTCGTATTGGAACTAGTACTGCTGAAAGCTTATTGGTGAGTGATTCTTCTATACAAGCCTTGGATAATGGATCAACAACGAATTTGATTTTAAACCCTAATGGTGGAACGGTTTCCGTAGCAAGTGGTTCTTTGTCAATCGGTCAAAACGATGCGTCTAGAGGAGAGCTTAACCTTCATGGAAATGGGACTGGTTTGACTGATGGCGGTAGAGTAAACTTTTATAAAGCTGCAGATCATGATGGGGATGGGACTGCAACCGCAACTGAATATTGGTTTGCCGAAGCACATGAAGATGATCTTAGGATTGGTAATATTTGGGCTGACAATCATGTCATGACTTTTAGCCAGAGCGGTGGCATAGGTATTGGATCTGGAGCTTATGATCCTCAAATTTCACTAGCCATTGGAGACCATGATACAGGTATAAATTGGGTGCAAGATGGTGCAATCAACCTTATGTCAAATGGTAATCAAGCATTGAGTATTAATAACGGCAAAATAGGTATTGGAGACAATACACCTACAGAAGCTCAACTGGTAGTTCGAGGAAGTGCTTTTGCTGATCATTTTACTGAACATCATTTAGATGCTAATCCAGTTTATGGAGGAGATTTTGTAGCAACAAATTGGGGTATTTACAGCGAACAAAGAATAATGGCCCAAGCTGGCATTAGTACAGCGTCTGATGCAAGAATAAAGAGTATCGTTGGTAGAAGTAATTCTAGTTCAGATCTGGAAGTAATTAATAAGCTTAAGATCACAGATTATACCCACATAGATGTGGTGAATAATGGAAAGCAATTAGAAAAAAGGTTAATTGCTCAAGAGGTAGACGAAGTTTATCCCATTGCAGTGAATAAAAGTGCTGGATTTATTCCTAACATTTACAAGAAAGCATCCAAGTCCAGTTTTGATAATGGAGAGCTTACCATCAAGATGGAAAACATTCACAACCTCAAAATCGGAGATAAAATTAAAATATACTCGAAGGAAGGTGAGTTCGTAAATGAAGTATTGGCAGTAACCAAAAAAGGCTTTACCATCAAGTCGGATAGACTAATCGAAAATGCTTTTGTTTATGGAATAGAGGTAGATGACTTCCATACTATAGATTATGATGCCATCTCTATGCTCAATGTTTCTGCGACACAAGAGCTTGCCAAGCGTACAGCAGATCAAGAGGCTCGTATAGCGACACTAGAGGCAGAAAATGCTGAACTCAAGAAAAAATTAGAAAAAATCGATCTACTGGAGGCAAAACTCAATGCCTTGTTAGACGCAGCTGACGTTTCTTCGGATGTACAGGTAGCAGCAGAGTAAATATTTCTCACTAAAACGGTATCACAAATGAAAAATTTGGAGAAATATTATCTCACAGGGTTACTGCTGCTGCTCATAGGAGTGGTACAGGCCCAGCAAGACTGTAAGGATGACATTAACTATTCTATATCCAATGTCACCGTAAACGGAGGAAACGCCCCTATCATTTCTAATGATGACGGAAGTGCTCAAATAACCATCGGACAGCCGTACATTGGTCCTTCAGGGAGTTTCAATCAGGGCATCTCTGCCAGAAACGGATTCTGGGGGCATTACATTTTGGAGCCACAAGGTCCAAGATCACAAGCAAGTGAAGGAGAGTATGTGGATAGAATAGAGGTGGAATGGGAAGTAGTAGATGACATGAAAGGCCCTGTAGTAACAGGAGAAACCACCAAAATCTATCGAAATGGAAAGCTACTAACCAGCGTTCCTATTTCGCAAACTACCTATGTAGATTTCAACGTATTTCCAGGTGAGTTTTATACCTATGGCATTGTTACTTCCAATAGTTTGGGAGATGCCAAGCCGATAGAAGTGGTTGGCTTCCTCAATCCTAACGGACGAGTAACAGGTAAGGTAGAAACCAGAAATGGAGCGCCAGTTGCTGATGTGAAAGTGGTGTTATCCCCCAATTTGGGTCGCTCACTGAATCTGGACGGCACCAATGACTACATGTATTTTGTAGATCAGTCGTATGAGTTTGGCGAGTACTACACGATTGAAGGCTGGTGGAGAAATGTGGAAGTAAAAGACCAAACCATTTTTGTGGCAGTTGATTCAGGCACCACAGTTCCAATGATCAAAATCACGCTGGATGCCAATGGAAAAGTACACTACTACCATGATGGTAATGCCGATGGGACAGGTTTAGAACTCATTTCAAAAGACGGATATAACCTCGATTCTTTCGATCGTGACTGGCATCATGTTGCGGCAGTGTACGACACAGCAAATGCCTACCTCTACGTCGATGGGAATCGTGTGGCTGAGGGAGATATCACTGAGTCTATCTCCAAAGTGGCCGAAATAGAAATGGGAAAAGATGGCCCTAAACAATACACGGGGTATTATTCTGGTTTTTTGGATGACTTTAGAATTTGGAATGTGGGGCGTGAAAGGGCTGAAATCAGAAAATTCAAAGACATTACTTTGACAGGAGAGGAAGCGTACCTTCAAGCCTATTGGAAGTTTGATGAGCAGTACAGCGAGAAAATATTTGATTATGCGGATAAACCCGTGGTGGATAGACATCATGGTTTTATTTGTGATGTGACCAGATCAGATTTTATTTCACCGGCTGAGTTGGGTGCATATACCGATGAAGGCGGTGACTATATTATCAAAGGCGTCTACTACGGCAGTGGTCAAACATTTCAAGTGACTCCATCAAAAAAAACATCCATTGGGTACTCGTTGGATTTTGATGGCACGGATGATTTCATTTCCTATCAGCTAGATCGATTAGAATACAACAGTGCATTCACCTTCGAGGGCTGGTTCAAGTCAGCGGTCAGTGGTCAAAACATGGTCATTTTTGAAGCTACGGATGAGGCCACCAATGAGGTATTACTGCAGATTGGTCTCCAGTCAACAGGCGAGTTCTACGCCAGCATTGGATTTTCTGGAAACCTAAGCACTGTTACCTCTGCTGACGTGTACAATGATGAGTTTTGGTATCACTATGCGGTGGTGCACGATGGGTCTACCGTGACCATATACATAGACGGAGTAAACGTTGGAACTACTTCGGATGGTCCAATAGCCAATGTATTGACAAGATCGGTGATAGGTCGTTCCGACCCCATCGAGACCAATGCAGGCTCTGACTATTTCAATGGTAGCCTGGATGAAATGAGGATTTGGAATTATGCCAGAACAGAAAATCAGCTCAACGCAACTATTAATCAAATTATCCCGGGAGATGAGCAAGGAATTGTAGACCCTAATGGTGATTTAGGTGTTGTAGCCTATTGGATGCTCGGAGAAGGAAGAGGATCAATCATTTCAGATAGCTCTCCTAATGGGCACTCTGGAGATTTAATGAATTTTCAGGAAACCCAAATATCAGCCGATGAAACGATAGTAGCCAATTGGAATGGTGATGATATTCCACTAGATGTTGGGTTCTTCGAGCATGATTTTGATCCGAATGGTCGAAATATCTCATTGGATCCAAGTAATACATCAGTAGATCGTGTAGAATTTACGGATATCAGTCAGTTAGGAATGAGTGGATTTGTGAAGTATGCGAATGCGGACTGTTTTGCTGAAGGTGTAGAAATGAAAATCAATGGTGGGTCTTTGGTACCTCCAGTTTTTACCAATGAAGAAGGTAAGTTCTCTGTTGAATTAGAGCCTGGCTCGCGAAACATATTGTTATCAGCCAATAAAGAGGGATTTTCTTTGGATCCTGGTTACATCGAATTGCCTCAAGTTGTGCGACCCATTTCAGGACTGAAATTTGAGGTTACAACTACGAGAAATATTAAAGGGGTGGTCGCTGGCGGAGAATGCCTATTCCCTACAGGAACAGCTGATGTACAAGTCGTTTCTATTGATGGGTGTTATGAAACAATCGCTACCGTTGATGCCACAACAGGGGCCTTTGAAGCTGCAAATATTCCACCTCTTCAATATGAAGTATCGGTGATTAACCATAACGACACTGAAATTCAAGCGAGTTTTGACTTAAGTGGGGCAGTGACAGTTGACCTGAGAGAGGAGAATGATTCCATTTCATTTATCTACCACTCAGAAACTGAAATTAGAACCACCTTTGAAGGTGCTGAAGACAATACCTGTGATATTCAATACAATAATGAGACAGCCACTTTATTGAATCAGAGTGACGAATATGACCTCAAAATCGAACTGTTTCAAGTCTATGGTGCGGATACTTGTGTGTTGAATTCAGGAGTGGCTTACATCGAAGATGAGATCAGTGATTTCTCTCCACGAGATACCATAGATATTATTGATGGTGAGGGGGTATATACTTTGAAAGCTGGTGTTCCAAACCTTGCTTCGCCACACAATAAAAGTATTACGGTTACTGGTAAAGATATCAATGACGCCCAAGCCACTGGGTTTAATGACGTCATTGTATTGGGCTATAAAACACTTACGAGCACTTTCGAAACAACAACACCACAGTTGCCTTTGTTTATCCTGAGAGATCCAGCTGGAGATGGCAGTTTTGCATATTTAGAACAACAAGAAGAAGTATGTAATACCATGTCTTTTAATTATACGACAGAGTCAACTTCCTCGACAGAGTTCACAGCCCATATGGGGCCAGATTTTGTGTTCACAACAGGATTTTTCCTTTCAAGTCAAACGGACATAAATGTAACATTGGATTTGGCAATAGGCGCATCAGCCACCAACAGTTTTGGCTCTGAGGTAGAGTATGAAAGCTGTCTCACTTCTTCAGAAATTTTTAAAACTTCAAGCAATGATTTAGTCAGTGATGGTGAAGGAGATGTGTTTGTTGGAGGTGCTATGAATGTCCTAGTTGGCACGAATAGAGTTGTTGATATAAATTCTGAAACTTGTGCGATTGAACTAGAGGATGTGGTAATGATACTTCCTAATGGGTTTGCTACAACTTACGTTTATACCGAACAGTTCATAAAAAATAATGTGATCCCTGGACTGGAAGCAATAAATGATAGTGAATCGGCATCTGAATGGAATGCAATTCTTAATTATAATGAATCACTTAAATCAAGTGCTGGTTTTGTTGAAAATATTTCCTTTAGTGCCGGAATCGAATATGAAAAGTCAGTTTCGTCATCCGAATCTTCATCGTCTAGCATGAGCCTTTCCAATTCATTTGCGACTGAAGTTGGTTTAAATACCGGGGTTACTGTCAATGGAATGGGGTTCTCTTTAGGAGTATCACTAGCATCTTCTCAGGAAAAAGGGTTTTCAAAAACAAGTGAAAAAAGTACGACTAAAACAGTCGGTTATAGCCTTAATGATGATGATATAGGTGACAGTTTTACCATGGATATCAAAAGTGATGCTCAGGGAATGCCGGTGTTTGACCTTGTAGCAGGAGAATCTATGTGTCCATGGGAGCCAGGAACCAGGAATAGGATTGCTGCTAATATTACCCCGACTTCCGCTACCAGCGTGGTAGATGTTCCTGAAGATGAAGCCGGAGTGTTCCATTTATCTATCTCCAATACCGCAGAATCTGCTGAAGATCAATTTTTTGAAGTACGTGTGGTACAAGAAAGCAACCCAAATGGAGCTACTGTTTTAATCAATGGACAGGAAGAGTCTGTTGATTTATTTATCAAAGCCAGCAAGAGCGAAGATATAGTCATCACGATCGAAAAGGGCCCTGATGCTTATGTCTATACTGACCTTGTGATAGAAGTAAATGCACCATGTGAACTCGAAAGAGCAGAGGGTTTAGGGTTGGACATTGATGAGATCATTGCCAATGATCCAGGAAGAGCAGAGTTCTTCTCCAGACAAAACCTGAGTGTGGAGTTTGTGAAAACATGTCAAGACCTCACCATATTCAGTCCAGGAGATAATTGGTTAGTTAACAACACAGACAATAATCAATTAGCGGTTACGGTCTCCGATATTGATTTATCCCAGGCGGAGTTTGATCAATACAAGTTTCAGTATAGAAAGCAGATAGAAGGGGAGCCATTTATAAATGGAGAAACAGTGCTAAGCACAGCAATTACAGGTAATTCCCATTCGCTTGTTTGGGATGTTTCTGCGGTAGATGATGCCCTTTACGAATTAAGAATTGTGAGTGAATGTAATTCCGGGTTTTTACCTGGTACGTCTACATTGACCGTGGGCCGAATAGATCGGGAAGCACCACAGCTTCTGGGCACAGCAAGTCCAGCAGATGCCGTACTCAGTTCGGATGATGAAATTTCCATCACCTTTAATGAAGACATCAAATGTGGTGACATCATTTTATTGGGAATTCCAGTGAGCTTGACACAAGGAAGTAAAAACAATGTGGCGCTTTCCAATACGGAAACTGGTTTGTTCATAGAAGCAACAGTGACTTGCAATGGAAATAAATTGATCATTGTCCCGGATGTTCAAAACAAATTTTTGGAAGAGCAGGTGCTAAGAGTAGATATTCTTGGTATCGAGGACAACTTTGGAAACGTGCAGTCGGAGCAGATCACATGGGATTTCCTAGTAAGGCGCAATCCACTTGAATGGCAAGGTGGCGATATACAGTCGGTGAGCTATGAAGGTGAGTCGCCAAGTTTTGTTCGTCAAATCAAAAACAACGGAGCTTTTGATGTAAATGTGAATTTGTCAGGTGCGTTGGATGTACAAACTCTAGATGAGACATTGTTGCCTTCGTGGATCACGGCTTCTCCACGCTCATTCACGTTACAGCCGGGAGCTACTCAGGATGTTACTTTTGATATAAGTGATCAGATTGGAGGCGGAAACTACAATGACGTAGTGACGGCAGCTACTTCTTTCGGAGCGCCAGAACTGCGATTTGATGTTAGAGTACTTTGTCCAGAGCCAAACTGGTCAGTCAATGCGTCTGAATTTGAAAATTCAATGACCTTCACTGGTCAGTTGGATATCAGAGGAGAGTTGTCTGCAGATGAATATGATATTGTGGCTGCTTATGTAGGTAGTGAATTGCGAGGTGTGGGGCATGTACAGTACGCTCCGGAATTGGAGAATATTCCAGACGAGCACCCATACTTATTATTTATGACGCTTTACACTAACAGCACTGCTGATGAAATGATAGAGTTTCAGGTGTGGGACGCCTCCAGATGTCAGTTGTATGGCCAAATAGCTGAGAGCTATGCGATTTCAGTGTCTACTGCTGCACTTGGCTCTCCTACAAACCCTGAGACGGTAACAGTGACCAATAACATTATCCAGCGCATTCCAATGTCGAAAGGGTGGAATTGGTTTTCACTCAATTTGAATTCCACAAGTTCCAAAACAGACAATCTCCTCCAATCACTAGACAATGTGCGAGGTGATATCATCAAATCACAGAATCAGTACAGTCAATATGTTGAAAGTCTGGGCTGGGTGGGCCCGCTAGAAAAAATGGATAGCACCAAGACCTTCCGACTCAAGCTGGCTCAATCTGATACTTTGGTGTTGGTGGGGGAACCTATTGACTTTGAAACCACCTCTATCGAGTTAGAAGCAGGATGGAACTGGATCTCCTTTTTGCCACCCGTCGGCATGGAATTGAATGAGGCTCTTTCGGGCTTGTCTGCCACGGCAGATTTCATTATCAAAAGTCAAACGGCATTTGCACAGTATGTGGACTTCCAGGGATGGATCGGAAGCCTTGACTTTTTGAGGCCAAATCAAGGATATCTTATATTCACGGATCGCCCTTCTACCCTATCCTATCCTATAAATAATGCAAACGGCAGAATAGATGAACCTGAGGAGTCTGTTACCCTTCCTGAAGGATGGGCACTGGATCCTTCCTCGTACGAACATAATGGCAACATGATCATAGCAATAGATGGACTTGAACCTACCGAAAATGATTTTATTGGCCTTTTCAGCAATGACGAGCTAGTAGGATGGGGACAGGCACAGTATCTGGATTTTATGAACAGGCATTACTTTTTCGTAACGGGTTATGCCCACACACTTACCAGTGAAGTCACCGTGAAAATCATTCACAATGGAATGGAGGTAGATATTGATGAAACATTGATTCTAAAGGGTGACCAGGTTCAGGGAACGGTAAAAGAACCTGTGATACTTATGGTTGATTCTGAGACACTCATCATAGACACAAGCGTCATCTCAGCAATTGAAATTTATCCGAACCCATTCGCTGACCACACCATTTTAAACTTTGATTTGGGTGCATCTGCTATGACCCATATAACCCTGCATAACCTGACAGGTCAGCAGATATCAACGGTCTTTCGTGGTGATTTGAACGCCGGACAACATGAGATAGGCATTTCCAGACAAATTGGAAACACAAGTCTATCGGCAGGTGTGTATGTGGTGAGAATCAGCATAAATGATGAAGTGAGTACCAAAAAACTGATAATCAGATGAGAAAGCTTTTAGTTATTGCTGGGTGCTGCCTGGCCAATATGAGTATTGGCCAGGTCACCTTAAGTGACATACCAACTCAGATTATTGGAAGAGAGGGTTCATTTAGCCCAATCAACCTTAATGACTACACTTCAAACGATGTTTTTTGGGAAGCCGAATTTGCTCCACCTGAGGTTCAGGATGAACGACCCTCCTGGAGTGTAAATCAAAACGAATTTCAATTTGAAATGAACATCACCGCCACGGTTACCAGCAAAGAGGTCCCCGCAGTTGGGGATGGTCATTTGCTGGCCGTAACCGACGATCAGGGTGCCATCAGGTCAGTGGGTTCAGCAATCGAGGTTGGCCAGAAGTGGCTTTATTTTCTTACAGTTTATGGTAATTCCAATGGAGAGGCACTGAAATTTACGTTTTACGATGATTCCGTATCGCAAATTCTATCTGGTCCGGAAATTTTTCAGTTTACCTCAAATCAGGTGCTGGGAGAACCCGATAATCCACACAGCGTCTCGGTCGGTAATATCAGTTTTGAGCAGAATGACTCGCTTCTCTCCTTCGAATTGCTGAATCCTGACTTTATAGGATCTGAAATCATGGCTGTGGTTGCCCGTAACCTGGAGAACCCAAACGATTTTGCAACAGGCACCATCACCTTAACCATAGCAGATGATTACACACCCAAATTGTCGGACATTCCCAATCAGGTTTCAAGCTTTGGAGAAGCATTCAGTAGTTTCGATCTGGACAATTACACAACATTACAAGATAGCGATCCGGTTCTTTTCTCATTTAGCGGCAATCAAGAGCTTCAAATCCTTATAAACGAGGATAACCTGGTCATCATTACCAAACCTGCAGATTGGTTTGGTGAGGAAACTATCATTTTTGAAGCAGTTGATCAATCGGAACACGGCTTTAGTAGTTCGCAATCTGTAAAGTTTATCGGAAAACCAGAGGATCAGCCACCTGTAATCTCCCCCCTTGTAGATTTGGTCACAGGTGTTGATGGGTTTTTTGAACCACTGAATTTGAATGATTATGTTTCTTCTGGAAACCCTGAGGCCACAAAATGGACCATTGAGTATATCACGGACTCAACAGTCGATGTACCCGACTGGGTAGTGAATGCCAACGAGTTTCAGCTTGACATGTCTGTCACGGCAAGTGTCACCGCCCTTGGCAAACGACTGGTTGGGCCAAACCACAAACTTGCCGCATTCAGTGCAACTGAGGGTAAGATTGTAGGCGTGACAGAACCTGTAGAAGTGGATGGAAATTGGTTGTTCTTTTTGACAATAAATGGTAACACGGAAGGCGATTCTATTTACTTCAAAGTCTATGACTATGCGAGTTCACGGGTATTGCCAACAGAGGCGCATGTAGATTTTCAGGCTAACAATGTCATGGGCGACCCGCTCGATCCATTTCAAATTGAGGCAGGCTACATCTTGCCATACCTGACAGATAGTGCATTATCTTTTGTGCCTCGTAAAAAATGGGATGGTATAGAGATTGTCAAACTCACGGCAACAGACACAGCAACAGCACAAAACCTCAGTGATAGCGACACCATCCGTCTTGAGGTTTTGAATATTAAACCACCAGTTTTAGAGGACATTCCAAACCAATCGATTCAAGAAGGCTCCACTTTCAGCAGCATAGATTTGAGTAATCACTTGAAAAACTTGCTCATATCCGAAGTGTCCTTTGAAATCTCAGGTGCAGATACTCTAAACCCTATATTGAATAGCGGAAGTCTCACGTTTACAATTCCAAATGATGATTATTTCGGTGAGGAAATGCTAAAAATAAAAGTGGCCAGTCTGGCAAATCAGAATTTGATCGATGTAGTATATGTAACACTCCATGTCCTAAATGTGAATGATGCCCCTGTTATTTCCTCGTCCCCTCCAGCAACTGCCGCCTTGGGAAGCCTCTTTCGCTATGACCTACAGGCCCAGGATATAGATTTAGATGAGTTGACCGTATCAGTAACAGACTTGCCCGACTGGTTGTTTATGGTACCTATCAGCAATGGGGCAACTTTTGTCGGAATCCCTGCAGAAAATAATGCAGGCGAACATGCTTTCACTATCACTGTATCTGACGGACTAAAATTTGTGACTCAAGAGGTCAGCGTTGTGATATCTCTTGCTCTTTTCAATACGATTGATGGGCAAAGCATTAATGAAGGAGAGGTATTTAGCAATATTGATCTTGATGATTTCATCCTTGTTTATGGTGACCTTTCGGTCACAACAGCAGTAACAGGACAAATCGAATTGACAGCATCGGTAGACCAAGAAAACGTGCTTTCGGTTCAAGTGCCAGATGAAAACTGGTTTGGGAAAGAAACCCTCACCGTCAGTCTTCTGAATCAATCCAACGATGAACAGCTAGATGAAGTAACGCTGATATACGAGGTGAAAAATGTAAATGATCCTCCTCATTTTGAATCTAACCCGTCAACTGACTTGACTACAAATGATGAGCTACTGATAAAAACAATTGTATCAGACCTTGATGGCGATCAGGTAAGTTTCTCAGTTACAGGTGCGCCTGACTGGCTCAGGCTATTTTCAGAAACAGATGGTTTCACATTATTTGGTCAACCCGATCAAGGTGGAAGTTTCACTTTTGATGTTGTAGCCGATGATGGGGACGCTACTACAAGTATTACGATTCAAATTAATGTAACTGAAGTGCTATCTACAACTGAAGTAAATAGTGGCATCAACCTATTTCCTAACCCTGCAGAAGATATCGTCACCATCCTCTCCGAAAAGATATTTTCCAACATTTCAATTTATGACCAGAGTGGGAAGCTTGTCATGCAGTCTCCTGGCGGCCAGCCAAAAATCAATGTAGCTGACCTTGAACCGGGTATCTATTATTTGCAAATAGATAGCCTGACCGCACTCAAATTGATAAAAAATTAGGTCAATTCACGCGCTAAAAAGGGTGCCGCAAAAGCGGCACCCTTTTTTATTTCCTCAACCCTAGTTTGGTTGTTCGATTACTTTCTACTATCTCTCAATTTTTTCAAACCGTAAACTCCCCCTGCTGCAAGAAGCAAACTCAACCCTCCATCGATAGGAGTGGCGGGTGGTGCACCCTGTGCCATAGCTGGCAGAGCGATCATCAGTACAGGTAGAATAGTGAGTGTTTTTATGATTATGTCTTTCATTGTTTCTTTTTAATTGAATCTATCACCTGTCAGGTTTTAAAAACCTGACAGGTGATAGATGGTTATTTAAAAATGACCCTCTTGCTCTCAACACCATCCGACACGACATAAACGCCACTAGCCAGATTACTAAAATCAATAGCTGCCGAGCCGGTAACTTCCGCCAAGTGTACCTGATGGCCCGACAGATCAAAGAGTCTATATGCTGTTGGTTGAGACTGCTCTCCTGTAATAAATAGTGTTTTGTTGGCAGCATAGATGCTTACCTTCTGGTCATCCAGTGCAAGTACATTCGCAGCGGTGGTCAGTGCAAACCTATCTGCAAACTGTCCTGCCTTCGAATAAAAAGCGTATTCAAAATTCTCAGTGACTGCAATCGTTTTGTCAAGGTAATTATCAATCAAAATGATCTCGACTCCAGCTGGCAATGCTTCTAAAGTGATCTCTAGTTGGTGCAATGCAGCTGTGCTTGTTTGAACATAAAGGGGAATTATATCGGCAGTTTCGATAAGAGGGAGGCCTTGTATGGCATATCTTTTCCCATTTATCAAAGAAGAAATCTCCAAATCATTATTACTCAATCTTAGCGCATCGTACAGTAAGTCCTTGCCCAGATCAGCGTCTTCAGGAAACCCTATCAACATCTCTGAAAAATCTGTTTCAGACTCTAAGCCCACCCTAATTTTAAATATATCCTCTGCAGCTTGCCTATAGAATCTTGAATCCGGACTTGTAAGTCCTGGTCTTCTCATAGCATTGGTGAATGTTACCGTTTTTCCAGGTCCGGTGGCTTGCACAAAAAAGCCTTGGAATGTGTTGATGTAACCTTGATAAGCTTCAATACCAGTTGCGCTATTTCCTGAAACCTCTCCCAATGAATTTACTACCATATAGTCCGCATTAGACCTTCTTCCTCCATTGCTGCCTTCATCTCTCCAGAGATATATTGATCCTGCTATAGCACCAGTTCCATTAGGACCATTCTCCTCCAAAAATCCATCGTAATCATTAAATGGAAGGACTTGAATTCGAGAAGAGTATGGGTTAGAAACTAAGTTGAACCCATCATAGTCGGCCTCAGAGCCAGCACTTGCGGTATATGATAAAGGAACGTCAACAGTGCCAGTGGTAGGCAGTCCTTCTATTACAATTTCGCCTGTATAGGCCGAAAAATAAGCGGAACCTGTCGACATGGCCTCAGGTGTAGTAACCTCTACAAAACGATTGATTCCATCGCCCGTCAAGTAGTCTTGTGATTCATCGTAGGAGTAAACCAAACTCCCAAGAGCAGCAGTAGAAGCGCCAGCCACGGGACTACCTACTATACTATACTTACCTGTGCTTTCATCATGAGGCGTATTCCTTTTGAAGGTGAAATCATTACCTGAAAAAGATGAACCTGCTGCATCATAAAACGTGGCACCCGATTCAAATATGAGTGCTCCATTATTGATCAGGGATGCTCCAGCTCCCAAATCAATAGGCTGTGTGGTGGTCAGAGTAGACCCACTTAATATTTCCAGTGTGCCAAATCCAAGACTTAAAGTGGCGTCCTTATTGACCAAATCTCCGGTCATTTGATAAGTGCCCAGTCCATGGAAATACAGTCTTAATGATTCAAATTGATCGTAAATTTCTACTCCAGCAAAATCTACTTGTACGGTTTCATCAGATGTGAAGTATAAATAATTAAACAACGCTGTGGCATCTCCAAATGTAAAAGAGCCATATACCTCCAGTTTTTCCAATTCAAAGCTGGGGTAGTTTGTAACCCCACTTGCATCAAAATCGTGACATTTCAATACGGAATTGGCAGGTGATCTCACTGCCTGATCTGCACCATCAAAGCTATTGGCATCAAAGAATACATTGCAGTATTGGTCGGGGTGTAGATCATGACGCGTACTGCCTCCAGAGATAGTTACCCAATGTCCTTGACTAGTAATAAGATTACTAGTGGTGCTCTTCCCGTAAATTCCTGTGCCGTTTACCCAGTAATAGTCCAGGTAATCAATAGTTACTGATCGGCCAAGTGCTATCTCCTCATAATTTTCATTCCCTGCTTGGCTTGCTGTCAATGTAAAAACCCCTGCGGTTTTTATTTCAAGCTCCCAGTGATCTGTCATGTAAACCGCTTCCGCTATGTCATCATCACTAGACTCAAAGGTCACATCAAGTCCCGATGAGCTAGTAGCCACAAGCATGATATTCTCATCTCTATAGGTAGGATCCAAAGTTTGCTCCCAAGTTATGGTTTGGCTGATGGGTGTAATGATAGTCTCGATTTCGTCAGTCGCTGAGCATCCATTGGAGTTAGTGACAGTTGCTGAAAATTCTCCAGCTGTGGTAACATTAATTGTCTGAGTGGTCTCACCTGTAGACCATAAGTAGCCAGAAAAACCTGCTCCAGCATCCAACTCAAAGCTGTTTCCTTCAGCATCATACTCCTGAGAGATATCACTTCCGAGATCAAAATCCGGCACCACACACAGCACGTTCATGTCGACAGAAACGGGACCTGTCGCGACGATAATAACATTCTCTGGTGCGACAAATCCGTATTTAGCATTATTAACGTTCACAATTCCTCCATAATAGGACTGTAGCTGCTCTCCTGTAGACGCCTGAAATACCACTTCTCCCAATCGCTCATAATGATTAGATCCATCATTGTATGCCTCAACCAAATTGCCTAATACACCTATTTCACTCCCTGAATTTTTCATATAAATCTTTGCCCCTACTGAGCTATAATACCCATGGTCAGTATTGCCCGTACTTGTTTCATAAACCTTCAGGTATGATCGAACGCCAGTAGATGAATATTTAGCAAACACCAGTTTCTCTTGTGAGTCGAAGGTGTCACTTCCTGTCAGATAAATGTCTGTTCCATGGATATAGACATCCTTTACATTGCTTATATCTCCCTCAGTATAACTGCCGGTGTTTCCGCCTGAAAAAACATAAAAACTAGTGGTACTCCCTTCATCTTTTACTACTGCTGCGTAATCACCATTTTCAGAAGCAGAGAATCCAGTTACACTTTTCAGGTTTACATCCACAAATTGATCTCTATCTGGTGTAGTTAATGATGTAAATGTTTTATCTAGCTTTAGATAGCGCAGGTCTCCATACCCGCTTTCATCCGGGCCCACGATCGCCACCACATGTACATGATCATCACTCAACGTAATTGAGTTACCATATTCTTTGCTGTTGCCATTGTCATAGATCTTAGAGGTGCGTGTACCAGTAGTGGTGTATCTAGAGATGAAAATATCTTGGGCTTTGGCTGCCCCAGTAACCTGCGTACCCACTGCATACAAATGAGATCCATCCCATACCACATCATTATAAACCCCATCATAAATGGTACTACCACCTCCACTAAAATTGTAGGCATCTGACCAAAGTACTGTACCAGAGCTGTTGTACTTGATCACAAGGGCTTCTATTTTTCCTGCTCCATCGGCATCCGTAGAACCTACGACATAGGCATTGCCATCGCCATCTACTACGAGTGCTTCAGGCTCATCGATATACCCACCATCAAAGGTGCGCTCCCAGACCAGGCCACTGCTGCTATACTTCACCAAGATAATATCTCCACTCTCATAACCGAGTAAATAAACATTGCCCTGATCATCCGCTCCCGCATCCACAAAATCTCTATAATGTGTCATGTGATTAACTTCATCACTCCACTTGTCTAACAAATTCTGGCCAGACAAATAACTAAAGAAGAGCGTTGTAAATAGAAAAGAATAAAAATATTTCATAGACGATTTATTGAATTGAAATTCAATTTCGCCCTTGTAGCTACACTAGGAAAGAGGCTTTTAGTGAGTTGACCAAACCATTTAGTAACACGACCAAAATATATGGTGAGTTAAATCTGAAAATTCATCACTAAATACCCTGAACCATTTCCAATAATTTTTTGGCTCTCAACAATGAACAACTCACTCGAGTTAGATCCTTTTTTCATTCACCAAAAAATAATGCGTTTAACCTGAAATAGGCAATAGAAAGTCTATTCCAGACATAAAATACTTTGAAATAGGCACTTATCGAAACTTGTTGAATCACCATAGCGGTGCTATGCCTCATCAACATAAGCACCTCTTTCTTTGTGTTTTACACCTTCATTACGATTCCTATTGCATAATCCAGGTTTAATTATTATCAGTTATTCCTCTTATTATCCCTTAGCTTTTTCAAACCGTAAACTCCCCCTGCTACAAGAAGTAAACTCAGCCCACCATCGATGGGTGTGGCAGGAGGTGCGCCTTGTGCCATGGCTGGCAGAGCGATCATCAATACAGGTAGAATAGCGAGTGTTTTTATGATTATCGTTTTCATGATTTTACAGTTATTATCACTTGGTCTTTCGACCCAGAATCTTCATTGTTTTCTATTCGAATTTTATCCATCAAGAAGGATCCTTCCTTCGTCAGGATGACACTTCGTGTCATTTCAAAATGACTTTCCTACTCTCTATGCCATCCGACACGATATAAACGCCGTTAGCCAATTTACTAAGATCAATGGCTGCCGAGCCGGTAACTTCCACCAAGTGTACCTGATGGCCCGACAGGTCATAGAGCCTATATGATATTGGTTGAGCCCGTGTTGTTTTGATGTTGAGGGTTTTGCCGTGAGCGTAGAACTTCACATTGGTTTCTGCCAGCGCAAGCACCTTTGAGGCCGTCCGCAACTGAAAGCGGTCTTGGATCTGACCTGCCCCTGAGTGAAAGCTGTAGCTACCACCGGATAAGGATACTTCCTGATCCCTTTCTGTGTCATACAGATATAGCTCTCCCATGACATTCTCCAATTCAAACTCAAGTGCATATTGACCCGCTTCGGCTACATTGAACCCGATTGGAATTTCGACAATTTCACTATTCACAGTTTGGATAGCCAGCGGCGTGTTGGCTTTAGTGGTATAGATCAGATAATCCGCTGTAGCACTGAATACCTGAGCGTCATATCCTTCAGCCAGTTTAGTATTGGGTATATTTTCGTTCCAGCCTATCACTGCCTGTCTTATGAGCCCTTCTTCATGTGTGAGGTTCAGTCTGACAATGGATTTTTCACTTTTGGCTGTCCTAAAAAAGTTGCCATCTGCATTATTGCCATGCACACGCATATCTTCGGTAAAGGTGATGTTGCCCGGCGCACCATCAAGCTGCACAAAAAAGCCTTGCGACGAACCAATGTGTTCGTTCCATCTAGATTCATTGTTGGTGCCGCTGATGTCCGTAGCTGCCGTTTTGTTTGCCACAATATAATCGTTACTAGACCCTCTTCCAGTATCAGACCCATTGTCATCCCAGATGTAGATCGCGTCGGTGGTATTGGTGTTGGCATCAAGGAAATCATCAAGGAAAATAGCCGCTGGGTATGGATTACTTACCAGATGCCAACCGTCGTTTTCATAGCTTCCTGAGTAGATAATAGTACCTGCATTTGGCTTTCCCACAAAGTCAATCAACTTCTGATTGGCTTGGGTATATCCTTGTCCGGGGATCAACTGATCTGATTCAGCGGCAGCTATCCAACGAGATAGGCTTGTTTCTAAATCGGATACAGCTTCGTCATAAGTATAAATATGCATACCTAAATCAGAGGCTGTGGTCTCAGAATTTTGCTCCACTGGAGAACCAACAAAGCTGTATTTTCCGTCGGAATAGCGGGTGTTGCGTGAGAAGTAGATATCATCAGCAATATTATTGCCTTCGTATGTGATCAAGGATGCTCCAAAAGGCACCATCATATCTCCATTGACCACTATATCTCCAGCCACTTCTAAGGTATAACCATTACTTATCCATAAATACGCACCAGAACTAACTTCAAGTGAATTTGCTTTGAATATGCCATGATTCTGAGTATTAAAAGCTGCATTGATTTGTACGTCATCATCTATGCCCGGAGGAGTGCCCTGATCCCAGCTTGATCCATCCCAAATAAAAAGTGTAGGGCCTGTCACATTTACCACTTGCTCCACATCAGGGGCCGCTTCAAAATTTTCATTCCCAGGCTGGCTTGCGGTTATGGTTGCAGTACCAATACCCACTATGGTGGCGGTACTGCCATTGATAGTAATCACTTCCAAGTCAGAGCTTGAGTAAGCCACTTCGAGTTCTGAACTTGAGAATGCTTCAAGTGGAAAGGAATCTTCCCCCGTAGATTTATCAGCTATCGGTTCAAAGGTGATTGTCTGACTTTGCTTGTCGATAACTGAGAATATAAACCCTCCTCCTACAACTCCATATAATTTACCTTCATTGAAAGAAATGTC
Source organism: Cyclobacteriaceae bacterium (assembly GCA_039970095.1). Taxonomy (GTDB): domain Bacteria; phylum Bacteroidota; class Bacteroidia; order Cytophagales; family Cyclobacteriaceae; genus JAMZMI01. The sequence continues at coordinate 2,617 of JBDVMP010000048.1, read as the reverse complement.
AATTATATCCTTATCAACCCCTAAATCGACCAAAGACCAAGACGCTCCCGCATTAGTAGTTTTAGCTAAGTAACCATCGTCACCAGAAACATATCCATTTGTTTGGCTTGTAAAAAGAATTTTCTTCCAGGTGGTAATAGCTGGCAATACTCCCGTCTGCCAAGTGGTCCCACCATCATCGGTATATAGGTATTCGTTTGTAGAGTCATCGAAAAGAACAAAGCCATCGTCGTTACTTATAAAAGCTATTTCACGGAAGTCTTTATCGGTTGTTCCCGAGGTTAGATTAGACCATGTTTGTCCTCCATCTGTAGTCTTATAGATGAAATCATTTGGGCCAGTGATATATCCGATTTGATCATTTGTAAAATCAACGGCATATTCTTCGTCACCATTAAACCCAATCTCATAGCCAGGGGTAGTTATTCTGGTCTGCGAAGTATAATTTGAACTTGATGCTTTGTATACTGAACCCCCAACGAACCAGATATTTCCGGCACTATCTAAATCAATATCCCTGATTAGTCCATCATTCTCAGAGTTATATACGTTACTTGGAGCCCAAAAATCAACCTCCGATTCCCCGTACGTAGTTGGCTCCAAACTAGTAGCCGAAAGTCCCACGTATGCATCTCCAGTATATCTCATGGCGATAGACTCCAAAGGATAGTCAACTGAACTTCCGCTAAAGCTGATTGCTGTCCATGTTTCACCATCGTCTTCACTGTAAGCACTACCAGCATTAGAAAATCCAAAAGTGGCATAGATTCGTGAACCCGTTACGTCAAGAGCATTAGGGCTTGGAATATCCGTGTTTTGTACTGTCCAGTTAGATCCAAAATCTGTGGACTCAGCGATAACACCATTTTCACTAATCAAGACAAAGTTTTGACCATCGCTGCTTGGGTAGATTCCCACATACCTTTCGGAAAGTTGATTTAACCCTGCTTCATTCAGATAGTTAATGCTAAAATCAAAATCTGTTGAATTGGGGACTAACTCAACATAGAAAGTGGCTGATGGATTGTTGATAGATACGGCCGTTGCGTAAGCAAGACTATTGATGTATCTAATGTCTGTAATAGCAACGGCATTCCATGGCGAATTATCTTGCTTAGTCCATGTAGCACCACCATTATTAGTGTAGTATAATGCTCCTTCTGCTCCTATGTATCCAGTATTTACATCTTTGAAAACAACCGAGGTTAGATTTTCCGTAGCACCAAGATTCGGCAGGAGTGTGTAAGTCTCAAAGTAATCATCTGAATAGGCTGCAAATCCATTGTCGCCTACGATGTATGCGAGATTAACTATGCTTCCGGCAGAGTTATCATAGTAAGTAAGAAAGAATATGTCTCTCGGAATATCAGTGAGTTCTTTGAAGACCGTTAACTCCTGGTCGCAGTTGCCACATCCGAACTGTCCATTGTCTATCAGCAGCAAGCCCTTAGTCGCTCCTTCCCCAATTGCAATTAGTTGCTGGTCTGCAGTCGCGAAATTTCGATGAATATATTCAATCCCGTGAAAAGCCACAGGCTCTTCATAACTCGCTGCATTGATTGATACGCTACCCCAAGATTCTGCAAAGTCTTGTGTATAGTAAGCCGTTCCTTGTTTGGATACGGCATAGCCGTTTCGTGGGTTTGAGGACTTAACCATTGCCAAATCAATGAGATCATCATTTGTTTCTACGATAGATTCTGTCCACGTAAATCCATTATCTGAGGATGAAATCACAAACCCATTGTTGCCTACTCCCCAGAGCTTATCAGGATTGGCATAAGTAGAAGCTTCTAATTTGTTAAGCCCATATGGACCAGTCCCTTTTTTGATCCAGTTGATACTTTGGGTATTAGCGGCTATTGTAGCTCCGCAAAACAGCAGAAGAAAATAAACTTGTTTCATAGACGATACATTGAATTGAAAAATCAATTTCGCCCTTGTAGCTACACTAGAAAAGAGGCTTTTAGTGAGGTGACCAAACCATTTAGTAACTCGCCCAAAATATATGGTGAGTTAAATCAAGGTCAATTGATCCATCAGGTTCTTTCTATACGATTTGCTGATTTGCACCTTATGCCCCATAAGAAACACCGAATTTTCAGAAATGCTATCTATCAATTTGAAGTTGATGAGGTAGGATCTGTGTACCCTCACAAAGCCAAGTGGTGTGAGTTTTTCCTCTACACTTTTGAGCGTATGGCTGATGATGTACTTACTGTCAATGGTGAACAGGTTGGTGTAATTGTCAAAAGCCTCAGCGTACACAATCTGGTCAGACTTTACTGAAAGTATCTCCTGATCCTGACGGAAAAAGAGCTTTTCAGGAGTTTGATTGGTATTTTCAAGCGGCTTTTGTTTGCTCAGCGCCAGCTCCACATTGGCAATCAGCTCATTCTCACTGAAGGGCTTGACCAGATAACCACTCGGGTTCACTTTGCTGGCTCGCTGTATGGTTTTCTGATCGTAAAATGACGTGATAAACACAAAAGGAATCTCCAATCTTGATGCAAGTGAAATACCGTCCTCTTCGCCTTTGATATTGATATCGAGCAAAGCCATGTCGGGATTGTTTTTCTCTATACTGCTCAGGGCGTCCACAGCCTCGTCCACAATG
>JBDVMP010000047.1:0-60837 GCA_039970095.1 Cyclobacteriaceae bacterium | reverse complement strand
AGATCTGGCCCTCTACGCGGATAAGAAAATGGCGCAAACCATTATCAGAAACCTGGTCAACAATGCGCTGAAATTTACGCCCGAAAATGGATCTGTGATCATAAGTGGTGAAGCAGCTCATGACCAGGTACATATCCAAATCAAAGACACAGGAGTGGGTATGCCCGAAGATAAACTGTCCAGCCTGTTTCATCTTCAGGACAAAAAATCAACCTATGGCACTTCCGGTGAGAAGGGGCTTGGTTTGGGGCTGCAGCTGGTTTATGAGTTTATAGAGCGAAACAATGGAAGTGTAGAAGTAGAGAGTCAGGAAGGGTTAGGAACCACTTTTCATATTAAGCTGCCTCAGTTTTTGGTTTAAAACCTCAAGATTCGCTATTTAACATACTCAAATTATTTACCTTTTAGGTATGCCAACAAGGTCTAGTGTATGTGTTGTATTTATACTGTGGATGACGAATGTGTTTCCTTCAGTCGCACAGGATCAAGCCATTGCTGACAGTTTAATAGCAGTTCTGGAAAGTGGGGAGGCCAAAAATGACACCACTAGCCTAAGGTTATTGGTTTGGATTACGCAAAATCAGAATGACCCCAAGCTGAAGCTACAATATGCCGAACGGCTGATGGAGATGGCGCGGGATCTTGAAAATCTTGAATATCTGCACCACGCCTATTTGCATCAAGGTCAGTCATATCGGCTTATGGGCGATTTTGACATTGCTATTTACGCGTTGTTCAAGGCTTTGGATTATGCAGAGAGATGCGACTTTCAGAAGGGGGTGGCAGGCACAAATACAGCTTTGGGCGATGTGTATTCTATTATTGGTGACAATGCCAACGCTGTGAATTTCTACAATAAGAGTATAGGGTACTTACGCTCCAATGACAGTACCCTGCTGGCCAACACGCTTCTCAATCTTGGCGATGAATATTACATGGCCAAAATGTATGATTCAGCATTAAATTGTTTTGAAGAGTCAAGGAGTATTTATGAAATGCTCGGTAGCGATCGTGCAGGATTGGGCTACAATTTGGGCAATATCGGATTGGTTTACGCAGAGCTGGATAAATTGGTCCTGGCAGAAGAGAATGTTAGAAATTCGATTGACATCCTTGCAGAGCTTGATGATCATTATGGTCGTGCTATTTTTCTCACCTACTTATCAGAGATATATCAGCGCAAGGGCTTATTGGAAGAGGCTAGAAACCTGGCAGACAGCAGTATGGCCATTTCCAAACGATATGGTCTGAAAACAGAGATTAGAGACAATAGTCTGCGGCTCGCGGATATTTATGCCATGAATGCAGATTTTGAAACAGCATACAAGTTTCATCAGCAGTATGTGGAACTGAAGGACAGTATAGCCAACAATGATATTTTCACGCGTATAGAAAACCTGAAAAGTGCCTTTGATCTGGCCAAAAAACAGTCGGAAGTAGATCTGCTAAAGATCGAAAAGCAAAATCAGCAAATTGTCATCACGGCCATCGTTATCGTTTCGTTGGTTTTGACAGTATTGGCCATTGTGGTTTTCAGTTATTACAGATCCAAAGCCAGAATTAACCGGATTTTAGAGGATCAAAAAACCGTACTGGAGTCCTTGAACAGAACCAAGGATAAGTATTTTTCTATCATTTCGCATGACCTGAGAGGGTCAGTAAGTTCCTTTTTTGGCATTAGCCGAATGATTAAATATCTGATATCACAGGGCAAAACCAAACAGCTACTGGATGTGGCCGATGATGTGGATCAGTCTGTAGAGCGCCTCTCCAATCTGCTGGATAACTTACTAGCGTGGGCTATGCAGCAGCAGGATCATATCCCGATTGACCCGGAAAGGCACTCAGTAAAACAAATGGTGGACGAAACCATAGATACCCTGGCAAATCTGTCTGAAGGAAAGTCTATTACGGTTACTTCCAGGCTCACCCCGTCGCTCTATATGTGGGTAGATAGAAATACCATCATGACTGTGCTGAGAAATTTGCTAAGCAATGCTCTGAAATTTACCGATGAGGGTGGTGAGGTAGAGGTTTCAGCTGCGCAAAAAGATGGGTTTGTTGCAATCAAGGTGAAAGATAGTGGTATTGGCATGGATGCTGAGAAAGTATCCAGGCTATTTAACCATCATGAGACCAAAAGCACATACGGTACGGCAGGTGAACGGGGCTTAGGGTTAGGGCTGCAACTGGTGGATGAGTTTGTGTCCCTGAATAAAGGAAGAGTGTCAGTGGAAAGTGAAGAAGGAAAAGGTACAACATTTTGTGTTGCCTTGCCTTCAGTTTAGTGTCGTGAGTCTTTGGCTTATTGCCATAGTTCAAATGAAATCAACCTAATAAACCTCCTGCAGGTTCTTTACGATGTTAGCCACGGCAGGGCAAATCAGTGTGTTTTTCAGAGTGAGGCCTGTTATCTGATACATCCGTTTGCGATCCGTGTGAGGGTACTCCCGACACGCCTTAGGGCGGCTTTCATACACGATGCACTTGTTGTCATTTCCCAGAAAAGGGCAGGGAGAACTGAGCAATACATAGTCATCATCCTCATCGAGTTTTAGATATTCTTCGATGAATTGTGGGGTTTTCATCTTCAACGCTTTAGCCACACGCTCTATGTCTGATTGTTGAAATATGGGCGAAGTGGTTTTGCAGCAATTGGCGCACTCCAGACAATCGATCGTCTTAAATACTTCTTCGTGCTGATGGTGAAACTTATCATCCAGGTCTTTTGGCTTTTGCTTTTTGAGCTTTGCCAAAAGTGCCTTATTCTGTTTCAAGTTCGATTCTGCTGTTTTCAGTTCTTCTTTGTAGATCATAATCGAATCATTGGGAATGGGCTAAAGGGATTCCTTATAGCATTATTCAATACTTTTTTTGTGATGATTCGGGAGAAGCCCAATCTCGGGAATTTCCGTTCTATTTCCCTAATAAGACTGGTGGGGATATTAAACCTGATCATGCCTGACGTGAGATCGATAAGGTCAGCTTTTCTAAAGGCCTCTGCTTCAATGTTTCCCTGTATGCTTCTCAGTTTGTGATGGTTTTGAATGATAAATTTCATCTCCTCGGGGAGGAAACCAAGACCATTTGATTCGATGTAACTCACAGCTAGATCTGCCGACCCATGTAGGTAATCCATATGGTCTGAAACCCAAATATCCAGATCATGAAATGCCGATGCTACGGCCAATTTATGATTCTCTTTCATCAGGAGGAGTGTTTTAGCGTAGTAATACACTCTTTGGCAGTGATTGTGATAAGCTGAAAACTCCGAACTGAGTTGTTGTTCAAAACCTTGAAGGATGGTTTTAATCGTCTTTTCCGGAGTTTTCATTGGCTTTCTTTGCCGCCGAAATTAAATAATATAACTGACCCAAATGGTAGATGTCGTGATCAATAACACCTTTGATCAAATAGGCAAATGTGTAGTCTTTGCCGGGTACGGTTTTGTTTAAAAGGGCTTCATCGGATCTATCGATGTTTTGGATGAGTTCTTTTTGCGTGGCTTTGATCAGGCCTATAGAATGCCTGCTACCAATCAGGAAATTGACCTTGCTAGCATGGGTTTCTCCTGCGGATAGGTAGATCAAACCACAGCTTGCCTTCAAACGCTTCGTGAAGGCTGTTGATTATTTCTTGCTGCTTCTTTAACGGCGATCATAATGACGGATGTACCTGGAAAATATTGTTAGTTCTGCCTGGCGCAGAAAATCATCCAGGTAGGGTATGAAAAAGACTCTGTAGGATTCGTCCATTCACCTTTCCAGTTAAACCCCTCGTTTCTTATTTCCGAAAAAGTAATCTTGTAGAATCCATCTACTCCGTTGGGTGCTTGCTGAGGTTTGTAGAGTAGAATTTGATCTCCTTCACGGTTTCCATGCCATGTGCCCAGATTCCATGAGGCCCCAGGATAGCTGTAATAGCTTACCACCCAACTTGCACTGTCCGGATGATATTGTCTGATACTGCCTGCATATCTGCCATCTGGTCGCCAAACTTCGTCTTGTACAGCTGTTCCGTTCATGATGTATTTCCATGTCCATGTCATTGTGGTGGTATCTGCCCACGTTTTGTCTTGATTTCTCGTCACACTCTTGCAGTGGCATGTTCCGATCAGCTCTGCAAAGTCAGCAGTTTGTGGAGGTGCTGTGGGGTTGAGCAATCCGAACGGGTTGTTATCCGATACATCATACATGGTAACACTGTCGGGAACCTGAGCCACGACAGATGATCCTGCTATAATTAAGATTGATAGTAGTAGGTGTTTCATGGCGGTTTTTGTTTAGTAGAACTATTGGGGAAACTCAGTTCCCTTTGTTTTCCTCCAAAGGGATATTTCGGTGATAAGAAGTCTATTTCGTCTCCTTTTGGATTTTCTCCTTTATCACTTCGCTCACTTTTTTGTTTTCAATCTTGCTTTCGAGCCACGAGATGATATCGAAATAAACGAACGGTCTCCTGTCGTACTTACTTTCGGAAAGCGTAATCATTTTTTTGCGCAACGATGCAAACCTATCGATCAGACTGGTGCGTGTGTCCTTGCTCAGGTTTCGGATAAAGTCCAGGATGTATTGTTGATAGAGGTGCATGTCGTGCTTTTTCAGCAAAAACCGATATGTGGACCTGATGTAGTATTCGATCACATCGTTGTTGCCCAGTTCGTAGTGGGTAATTAAGTTGAGTACTCTGGCAAAGGACTGTACGTCTTCCCTGATATCCTGATCCTCAGAGTTGATGATTCTATTGAGCCACTTCAGAGCATCGCGGTGGTTGTTGTTTCCAAAGTATAAACTGGCAATTTTATAGAAAAGAACCATTTCGGAGTGCTTGTCCAACAGGCCTATGTAGCCTTCCAGTCGCTTCTCTATTTTGCGAAGCATTTTCACGCCTTTTTCAAACTCTCCGGTCATGAAATAGCCATTGAATTGGTGGGCGTAAGAATACTTGAATAAGCGAATTTGAATGTTTTCATTCATCTTCACGATTCTATGGTCAGCCAGTTCTCTCAGTGTTTTATGTGTGGCTTCAAAATCATCGAAAAGATGGAGTCGGCTTTGAGTGTTGAGCAGATGATTGAGTCCGCGTAAGTACTTTTCAAAATTGTGAGAAGATGAGGGAACGGTGGGAAAAAGGGCCACCCATTTTTGGGAGAACTCATGCGCCTTTTCAAAATCCTGAATGAAATTGTAATAGCTGAAATGTATTTCGTACCACAGGAGAGACTCTTCAAACGAGAGGCCTTCTTCATCAAAATCAGGAAGCTTTTCAGAAAATATCCCATTGATATGAATAAAATCTTCTTTATTTCTCAGGTAGCCCACCTTGATGTATATCGCGTTGAGCTCCACGGAAAGATTGGTGAGCATGTTGATACGTGAAATCCGCTGATTCACCAGATTGCCTTCGTTCACGATCTGTTTTACCCTTTCCTGGTTGTTTTTCCCCAGTGAGTAGGGCAGAAGGTTCTTCTCCCATTTCAGGACTTCCAGGTGCAGCTCCAGGTTGTCACTTTTCGCAACTGCCTTTTTTACTTTTTGCAGCAGCTGCATGCTCTGTCCGTATAGACTCCTGTCAAATAGGATTTGTATATAATCTATGTTTTCGCGGATGGCAATATCTCCGTTGGTGCTGGTCGTATATTCCTTAAGCGACTGCAATATTTTTTTGTACAGGTTGGCCTTCAGGTTGCTAAACTGCTCCGTTTTGATCCATTTGTTTTCTTTTAGGATTTTCCCCTCGTCAAACTCCTTTTGCTTTTCCATTTCATCAAAGAGTTTGAGGTATTTGTGATCAGAACCACTCACAGTGCTGTTCCTGATTTTGAAGTATCGTTTTTCGCTCTTTTTGAGAGACTTCACTAGAACGAAAAGATTGTCAGAGCGCTCTTTAGACATTGTAATAGTTTTCTTTTCATAATGTGTCTGAAAAAACAATATTAGGGAATTATGGCCATCTATGTAATTAGAAATCGTAATTAAATTTTAATTAGGTTTCTAATGAGGGCTTAGGAAAGATACTTTTGCTAGAGGTGTTGGGTTTAAAAATCGTGTTAGAAACAGGTTGAGTTGATCCAAAAAGTTCCTAAAAGAAAAAGCCATAACAAATGAGTGATAAAGTTTACGTTTTCGATACTACGTTGAGAGATGGGGAGCAGGTTCCCGGTTGTCAGCTTTCTACACCTGAGAAAATAGAGATAGCCAAGGAGCTGGAGATATTGGGGGTAGATATTATAGAAGCGGGCTTTCCGATCTCAAGTCCTATGGATTTCAATTCTGTAATTGAGATTTCAAAGGCCGTGAGCAACCCTGTAATTTGTGCTTTGACCAGAGCGGTAGAAAAGGATATTGACTTTGCGGCTGATGCGCTCAAGTTTGCTAAAAGAAAAAGAATTCATACCGGTATAGGTGCGTCTGATTATCATATTCAATATAAATTTAGAAGCACGCGTGATCAGATATTGGAACGCGCTATCGCAGCAACTAAATATGCTAAAAAGTATGTGGAAGATGTAGAATTCTACTGCGAAGATGCCGGGCGTGCAGATAATGAATATTTGGCCAGAATGGTAGAGGCGGTGATTGCTGCCGGAGCTACTGTGGTGAATATACCAGATACCACAGGCTATTGCCTGCCGGAAGAATATGGTGCTAAAATCAAATATTTAAAAGACAATGTGAAGGACATAGATAAGGCGATTATTTCTTGTCACTGTCACAATGATCTCGGCTTGGCCACAGCCAACACCATGGCCGGGGTGCTCAATGGAGCACGTCAGGTAGAAGTAACTATCAACGGAATAGGAGAAAGAGCAGGTAATACCTCTCTGGAAGAAGTGGCCATGATCATGCAGACGCATGCGGACGTGGATGTGCACACTGATATAAAAAGCAATAGAATATATGCGCTGAGCCTTTTGGTGAGTAAAATGATGCGTATGCCAGTGCAGCCCAATAAGGCGATAGTTGGTAGAAATGCATTTGCCCATAGCTCAGGTATACATCAGGACGGTGTGATCAAGCATCGTGAGAGCTATGAAATCATGGATCCTGCCGATGTGGGGGTTCCGCAAAACTCCATCATCCTAACGGCTAGAAGCGGTAAGGCTGCATTGAAATATCATTTGGAACGACTCAATTATGATTTGACCAACGAAAGAGTGGAGGAGGTCTATGAAGAGTTTTTGAAAATGGCTGATAGTAAAAAAGATATCACCGATGATGATTTGATCGTGTTGGTAGATGGGAAACTTCCGGAAGGTGGCTTTATTTTCGAAAATGTTCAGGTCAACTATGAAGGATCCGGAGCGATTTCTTCTACGGTAAAAATGAAGGCCCATGGTGAAGAGATAACAGCTACAGCTACAGGTGAGGGGTCGATAGAGGCTTCTTACAATGCAGTGGATAAAATCATAGGTGAGACTTTGAATGTTGATGAGTTTCTGGTGCAGTCCATCGGAGATAGAACCGATCCGGGCAAAGTGCACGTGAGGGTGAAATATGAAGATCAGCTCTACATTGGTTTTGGTGTGCATCGCGATGTGATCATTGCCTCTATCAATGCATATGTAGATGCCATCAACAAGATTGCTGCTATCAAAAACAAAGCGGCAATGGGAATTGCCAGCTAGGCTTTCTTCGGAACAATCAGAAAATTGTTGTTTCCTTGTAGTATTGGAAAGCCTGAGCCAGGTCGTGGTAATCTCTGAGGTTGAGATCTTGATTTTTGACGTACTGTTTCATCCACGGCTTGTCATTATCAAAAACATCCAGAATGAATTTTTCCCGATATATGGGCAGTGCCTCCTGACCTTCGTAAAGGTAAATCGAAGGTAAAAAGTCAGGGTCTGACTTGAGGTATTTTAGATTTTCTCTGTAAAGGATTTTTTGATCTCCATCAAAAATGATTTCAAACAAGTAGTACTTCCCTTGAAGTGAAAAACCTCCATAGGTTTTGTTGTTGACTGTAATTTTTTGGATGTCTTTGGGTCTGTATAATGAAACTCTATTTTTCAGGCGAACCAAAACCAGATCTTTTGCATCATTGATTTTGATTTCAGCATTGATAGTCTTGTTTTCTAGCTTCAATACTCCGTTCTGATAATCGTTTCCTGATGAGCAATGAATATAAGATGGTATGTACAGGAAAATGCCTAAAATTATTGTTGCTGCCTTCATGCTACTTGTTGTTGAGAGCATGAAAGTACTACCCTAAAGCAAATACCTTAACCTGATTTATTCCATTTAATGAAGACTTAATGGTGGGATAAAATAGGATGAGTCATTGTCAAAGACCTTGATATTTGATTTTCATGATATTTGCAAAATGCAATAAACCCGCATCCAAGTATGAATGCGGGCTAGATTTGATAAACCGGGGCTAGTAGCGTGACACGTCAGCCGCCCCAGAGCGTTCAATGTCCGTTTTTGGTGAGCCGCGATATTTGATATCGCTCATCCCACTTGCATTTACTCTGAGTTGTTCTTTGCTATATACTTTGAGGTTAGATGCTCCGCTCGACTCTACTTCTACATTTTCTGCATTGTAGTCGAAGCTATTGAGCTCCGCCGCTCCTGAGGTTTCAATATCCAGGAAGTCTCCTTCGCCATTGAGGTTGAGTTCAGAATCTCCGCTCATCCGAACATTCAGGTCTCTTACTGCACAGTTTATGTACAGGTCTGTGATGCCGGATTGTTCCACGTTCATTTTATCCTGTTGGAAACCTGTGATTTCTCCCTCTGTGGCGCCAAATACTTCCAGTTCGTTGAGTTCAGGCATGGAAATGATCACTTTCACACGTCGGTCATTTTTGTTGCTCCACCACTTCCAGTCGTCTTTTTTGAAGCTGACCTCCAGCCTGTTTCCAACCTGATTTAGAAAGACGTCATCCAGATCGCGCTCCTCTCCATACACGGTCACGTCATATTCAGCATCGGTTCTGCGCACCTCCATGTCTATTAGCGCACCCACTCGCAGTTCGTCAAAATTCTCAAACGGATAGTTGATTTCGTCTGAGTCAGTATAGCTTCTCTCATCCCGGTTGAAATCAAATTCTTCTGTGTCTTCCACCGTTTCATCATCAGGATCAGTACGTCTTTGTTTCGGGCAGGTCACGCACTCCAGCGTACCATTCTTTCTAAAAGCCCATTCATTTCCTTCTATCTGATAATTTCTGAAACCATAATGATGGATGGTATTCGACAATATTTCCGTGAGGTCTTTATCCATTCGGAAAACCTTGCCATAAGGAATATACATGGTGGCATCCACTTTTTGAAATCGATACTTGCCCTCTTCGGGAAACGATATGCGTGAGTCAAAAACAAAATCCTCACCTTGTTTTTCTACTGTATATATAACCTTTCGTGCATTCTCTTCCGCATCTGAGCGATCAGACCCGCGGCTTTCGATTCTTTTTACCACCTGATATACACTGTCATCATGGCCTCTAAGTCTCAGATCTATACCATCAAATGTGTTTTCTCCCAGATCATTGAGCATGAAGGTGGGGGTAGCCTGCGTTACAGCAAAAGCTTCTTCCAGTCGGATGGTGTCTTCATCGCTAAATTCTTTTACGAACCTGGGGATAGTGATGGCGGCCATCATGATTCCGAATATCCAGATTGCGAAAAGCGACCAGCCTATATAACTATTGGCCACACGTCTTTTGATGATGACTACAAGGCCAAGTAGAGCCATTCCTGTTGCCGGAATTAAAAGTGCTAGAAAAACACCTGCCACCATCCATCCATCCAGTGAATCTTTTATCAAATCTAGGGGAATATCACTCACGATGAAGTCTGTGTTGGTAAAATCTAAACCAACTACACTCAGTAGCATGATGATCATGCCAGCTACAATGCTGAATCCGGAAATGACCAATATGGCTCCAAAAGCAATTCTGATTATATCAACGGCAAACTTCAATAGTGGGCCGAGTGCTTTTGCTATTCCTGATATCACAATGGCGATAAGTCTAAAAGGGAAAAGGAACACTTTTACCAAAGGGGTTTCTTCGCCATCTTTTACTTTGAAGCTTTTTTTCACATTGTCTTCAATGTTTTTAAGATTGATGGGCTTGCCGCTCATCTGCATTTTTTCAGTGATGCTTTTGGCTTCAGGTGTGATCATCCACAGTATGATGTAGGCCAGCAACCCTGAGCCTGCGAAAATTGTGGTTACCACAAATATCAATCTGATAACTCCCGCATCTACACCAAAGTAAGCGCCTACACCCCCGGCTACACCTCCGAGCACTCTGTCTTCAGGGTTTCTGTAGAGCTTCTTCACTTTTTGGTTTTCTTCCAGATGATCATTTGGTGGTATCACGATCCACATAATGATATAGCCTATGAGCATAATGCCACCGACACCAGCAAAGAATATGCTCAGTAACAATGCTAAAAACAGCAGCCTAATCCAGAGAGGATCAATGCTGAAGTGGTGAGCTATCCCTGATGCTACCCCTCCAAGTATTCCTCTTTTGGTGTCGCGGTATAGTTTTTTTGGTTCGCTGGCCGAAGCGTTAGAGGGCTCTTCCTCGGCTTTAGTTTCTTCCTGAGGCTGCTCGGCAGTAGGCTCCTTTTTGTCGGTTTCGTCTTCTTCTATGGTAGCTTCAAAATCACTCGTCGTACCCATAGTACTGATCACCTCTGATACATCTTCGATGTTGAGTGTCTGTCTTCCGTCGGTGAGTTTTAAAAGGAAGAGCTCTGCGATGCGACCTTCAATGTCAGAGATGATCTCAGCGCTATCTTCAAAGCGTGAAAAGTATTTGTTTACCGATTCGAGGTAGTTTTTGAGTTTGTCGTATCCATCCTCTTCTATATGAAAGATGATACCTCCAATATTTATGCTTATCGTCTTTTTCATGAGTCTTTGGCTGATGTTTTTGCAGTGATGATTTTTCCAGTAGAGCTGACCAGCTCGTGCCAGGTGGCGTCTAGTGTGTTAAGGAATTTTGATCCTTCTTCTGTCATGGTGTAATATTTGCGCGGTGGCCCGGAGTTTGACTCCACCCATTTGTAATCTACCAGTCCGGCCTTTCTTAGTCGGGTTAGGAGGGGATACAGTGTGCCTTCCACTACCATAATTTTGGCAGAGGTGAGTTCTTCCAGCATATCAGAGGCATATACTTCGCCTCGCGATATGATACTCAGGATGCAGAACTCCAGGATGCCCTTCCGCATTTGTACCTGTGTGTTTTCTATATTCATGAGTCCATTTTTTTTGGATTAATTGAGTCATTGACATTAGTCTATACGGAAAGGTACTATGTAAGGCCAAGTACTGAGTGAAAAACATTACCTAGACCTTAATATTCTTTATATAATAATATTTTAAATCAAAAAAGTTATATAAATGAGGCCTTGCAGACATTTCATAATTACAACGGTCATTCTCTTTTAGGTTGGTTTATCCCTGAGTAAATTGCGGGAATAATTTGTAAGAATAAATGAAGCTAAGCCGGGGTGTGTTATTGATGTGTTGCCTGCTGACCCTTGAGGTTGGTGCGCAGAACAATGCACCAAAATACAGCAATGAATTTATGAATCTGGGAGCCGGAGCTAGAGCTTTTGGTCTTGGCTTAAGTGCTGTTTCTTATACCAATGATGCCAACGCGGGCTATTGGAATCCTGCCGGCTTGAATAACCTGCAGTCAGACCATCAGGTTAGTATGATGCACTCGGCGTACTTTGCCGGAATAGCCAACTATGATTTTGCAGCCTTTGCCACGCGTGTAGATTCTTTAGGGTTTATTGGGATTTCAGTGCTGAGATTTTCTGTGGATGACATTGCAGATACACGGTTTTTGTTTGATGGATCAGGTGCTGTCAACTATGACAATATTAGATATTTCTCATCTTCAGACTATGCCGTTTTGTTGACATATGCGCGTCGGTTGTCATTTCTAGGGGGTGTAGATTTTGGTGGGAATGTGAAAATTATTCGCCGCGTGGTGGGTGACTTTGCCAGTTCGTGGGGCTTTGGTTTAGATGTGGGCATGAGTAAATCTTATAAAGGTTGGAATTTTGGAGTTGTAGGAAAAGACCTGTTCGGAACGTTCAATAGCTGGTCGTATAACACCTCGGAGCTGGCAGATATATACACCCAGACGGGTAATGAAATACCTACAAATGGATTAGAAGTTTCGCTCCCAAGGTTATTGCTGGGAGCCTCGCGCACCTTCGAGCTGGGTGATATGTTTTCACTGATGGGTACCATCGATTTGGCAATGACTTTTGATGGTAAGCGAAATACACTCATCAGAACAGAGGCTGGTTCTATTGATCCGTATGGGGGGTTGGAGTTTGGGTTTAAGGAGAAAGCCTTCTTCCGTGCTGGTGTCAGCCAATTTCAGCAAACAGAGAATTTTGATAATTCCACATCCTGGAGTTTTCAGCCAAGCCTCGGTGTAGGGTTAAAGCTAAGTGAACTTACCGTTGATTACGCTTTCACCGATATAGGTGATCAGGCAGCAGGACTCTATTCTCACGTTTTTTCAGTAAAAGTTGATTTCTATTCCAATGAAAAATAAGCTCCTACTGACCATATTGATAATTGTATTTGGCGTTTCCGCAAATGGCCAGTTTACCAACGATTGGATAGATGCCAATCAGCGCTATTTTAGGATTCCTGTTATTGAAGATGGCCTGCATACCATAAGTCAGAGTCAATTGGCTGGAGCTGGTATCCCATTGAGTACTGCTCCTAATCGTTTTCAGATTTTCAGAAAAGGCCAAGAACTGGCCATTCGTGTGGTTTCTCAGGACAACACCGTGCAGCGAATAGAATTTTACGGCAAAAAAAATGATGGTTCGGGAGATGCAGAATTGTACCGTACGCCTGAGACGCAACCTCACCAATATTATAACCTCTACGCTGATACGGCGGCCTATTTTCTAACTTGGAAAGTGACTACCGGAAGCGGCAAGCGAATGGACAGTGACGGTTCACTGACACCAGCTACTGTGGAACCCTTTTTTCTTGAAGAGATATTAATTGTAGAAAGTGATAATTATTCGCTGGGAGATAGATATGGTTCTCAAAACTCACTTTCGTCGGGGCTGTACGATGAGGGCGAAGGATTTACCGGAGCTTCGAAAGGCAAGAATGGGAAAATAACTTACACACTCAATATTACGGATCAAAACGAATCTACTGCGACAAAACCCACATTGGAAATGCTGCTTCAGGGACGAAACAACCTGGGTCATAGAGCCGAGGTGTCTGTTGGCCCAAGTGGCACGGACTTGCGGGTACTCGATACCCTGGAGGGTTTTTCCTCCTTCGAGACATACTTATTTCAGAGTACTCTGGAGTGGTCGGACTTCACAGCCGGTCAGATTGTGATTCAAATCACCGTTTTGGGTTACCCCAGTACTGCTGATAATATTTCTGTTTCCTTTCTAAAACTTGACTACCCAAGAAATTTCTCAATTGGAGCCAGTGCCAACAAACATTTTAGTTTACAACCCTCCGCAGAGCCAAGGCTATATGTTAGGCTCCCCACTACCAACTCAGCCACCAGGATTTTTGACATTACGGATGAATACAACCCACTCATCAGACAGACATCCACTACTATAGAGTCCGGGGCTATTTATTTTTCTATAAATGACGACCCTTCTGTATCTAGAAAAATTCTGGCCGTAACGAATCCAATTGCCGTAATTGGGTTGAAAGAGGAGATAACAACAAAACTTAATCCGGGACAAGCCAACTATCTGATTATCAGTCATGACAAGTTGAGATCGGCTGCTTCTGACGGACTAGATCCTGTTCAGGCCTATGCTGATTATCGTGAGGTAGATTTTGATGTGCACATTGCAGATATCACAGATTTGTTCGATCAGTTCAACTATGGTGATCCAAGTCCACTTGCTATAAAGAATTACTTGAAGTATGCCAGCTCCATAGCCGAGCGTGATTATTTGTTTTTGATTGGAAAAGGGTTGGACTTGACTTTCGATCCTTATCGTGAGCTCAACTATGAGTCTGGCGAAGTAAAACCCCATTTTATACCCTCATATGGTGTGCCGGGATCAGACGCACTTTTTAGTGTCGGCCTGAATGACTCGATGCTTCCGGCGATACCTACAGGAAGGCTGAATGCTCAAAATAGCGAGGACATAAAGAACTATTTGGACAAAGTAAAGGATATGGAGTCACTCCCATATGATGCGTTGTGGAGGAAAAAACTGTTGCAACTCAGTGGAGGGCAAACAGCAGCAGAGTTGAGTTTATTTTCATCATATATAGGCACTTTCAAATCTGTGGCAGAGTCTGAGTATCTCGGCGGAAGCGCCACCAACAGAGGAAAATCATCCACCGACGTGGTGGAAACTATCAATGTAAATGATGTGGTGGAGGATGGGGTAAACCTGGTTACATTCTTTGGCCACTCAACCAGCTCTACAACTGATATAAGTATTGGGCAAATAGACAATTACAATAATTTCCCGGACAAGTATCCTTTTTTGTTGGTAAACGGATGTCAGGGTGGGTCCATTTTTCAAACGAGAAGGAGCTTTGGTGAAAACTGGTTGATGAACCACAGCCAAAGAGGCGCAATAGGTGTCATAGCACATTCGGATCTGGCTGTTTCCAGTGGTTTAAGGCGTTTTTCCAATCTGTTTTACGAGAATCAGTTTGGGTCGAATGAGACTTTTGGGCTTCCTGTTGGTGATATAATGGCTCTGGTGCAAGCTCAGTACTTCGATCAGTTTGGGACTGGCGATTTGAACATTTCTCAAGTTTACGGCATGCTACTACAAGGCGACCCTGCTTTTAAGCTCTTCGGGGTGACTGAACCTGATTATGCTATATCAGATTTGGGAGTTTCTGCATCGGCGATTGGGGCGGATCGTATCGTTTCAACATCTACATCATTTTCGCTTGATCTGATAGTTAGCAATTTTGGAAAGGTGGATGATGATTCGCTTTCGATAAAAGTGGACAGAACACTCTCCGACGGTGAGCTGCTTTCATATACCAGAAAGTTTCCGCGGGTTCTTTATCAAGATACTCTTTCTTTCTTGATCGAAAATGACATTTCGAAAAGAAACGACGGACAAAACAATTTTGTAATAACACTTGATCCTGGCGATTCTGTGCAGGAGTTGAGTGAGATTAACAACGTGGTGCTGTTTGACCTCTTTCTTGCAAAAGGTAATACTATCAATCTTTACCCAACTGAATATGCGGTAGTAGATAAGCAAAACGTCGAGTTTTTATGGCAATCGGCGGACTTGCTTAGCGATGAGCGCTTGTACAGTTTTGAAGTGGATACGGTTCAGACTTTCAACTCTGCTTTCAGGCAGTCTCAGGATTTGAGTGGCCAGTTGCTATTGTCTCAGCAATTGGATTTGTCAGATTTACCTGATTCGACTACCGTTTTCTGGAGAACCAGATTTGCCGAATCTCAGGAGAATGAAGATACCACCTGGGTGTTGTCATCCTTCTCAGTTTTCACCGCGACCAACGAGGGTTGGGGGCAATTTTCCGATGACCAAATCCGTGAAAATAGTATCACGGGGATTTCATACAATGAAGTGGATAAGCGGTGGCAGTTTTTAACAACCACAACCCCAATTCAAGTAAATAACCATGGGTTAGAAAATCCAAACGGGTTTACCTACAGCGATTTCAAAGTAGTGATCAATAACATTGATCTTTTGCTCAACACGAGTATAGAAGACCGGTTTTGTATTACTAATACCATGAATGCCATTGTCTTTGACAAAGAATCCGCCCAGCCAACGAGACCTTTCGGTTTTACCGGAGATGACCTTACAAACCCGCTTGTTTGCGGGCGTCAGCCTCAAGTTATTTACAATTTCACTCCAAGTCAAATTCTCGGTACGAGTCGTTATCTCGACAGCCTCATTCAGGAAATGGATGAGGATGACGCCTTGCTGCTTTTCTCTTTCGATTCGGTAGGTTATTCAGCCTGGGATGACCAGCTCAAGCTTTCACTTAATCAGGTGGGGATAAGCACGGCTACTATCAATGCTCTTGCGGATGGTCAGCCATCTATTTTTCTTGGTAAAAAAGGAATGGCTCAAGGAGAAGCAGTGGCATTGGTGGATGATGGAGGGGGGTTGCCACGCCAGGAGCAAGCCCTGCAACTCAATGAAGATGTGGTTGGAGTATATACGTCAGCGCAAATTAAAACTCAAAAAGTGGGTCCTGCGCGGGTTTGGGGCCAGTTCGATACCGAAACGGAAAATGACATCAATGACCCAATATCTTACCGAATTAATGGGGTCGATGCAAACGGAAATGAAACAAATCTATTTGACGATGAAGTAAGCGAGCCTGTTGATTTGTCTTCGATCGATGCGGTGCAGTATCCTTATTTGACCATAAATTATCAGGTTTTTGATGATGGCAACCAGCGTCCGTCAAAATTGAAATTTTGGAAAGTGGAGTATGAAAAACCAGCTGAAGGTATTTTGGTGGCTTTGGATAAGCAGCCCGAAGAAATACAGGAAGGTGCGGATTTTGAAAGGGAGTTTAGTTTTGTCAATATTAGTGAAAAGGATTTTAAAGACTCTCTTGACGTGGAGCTCACCTTTTTCAACCCTGCAAGTTCGGAAGTAGTGACTAGCCATCAGAGGGTGCAGGCACCAATGACCGGAGATTCGGTCAAAATCCTTTCGAGTTTTTCTACCCTAACAAAGGTGGGAACCAATAACCTTTCGGTAAAAGTGCAGCCAAACGAAACGGAGCAGTATGAGACGAACAATGTGGTGAATCTGGCAGGTATAGCTGAAGTAACCGAAGATGAAACCAATCCTGTGCTTGATGTGACATTTGACGGCTTATATATTCTCGATGGCGATATTGTCTCGCCAACTCCCCGGATAGTAGTAAAGTTTAAGGATGATAACCCCTATCTCTTCAAAGACGATACATCCGGAGTTGACCTGGCAATCAAATATCCTTGCGAGACGTGCGCTTATGAGCGGGTGAACATGACCAGCTCTGCAGTATCATATACTACAGCTAGCTCTGAAAATGACTTTGAGATTATCTTTAACCCGGGTCCTCTTGAAGATGGGGTTTATCACTTCAAAGCTCAGGGGGAGGATGAGTCGGGCAATGCATCAGGCCTGGAGCCATATGAGATAAGTTTTGAGGTGATCAATGAATCAACAATCACCCATTTTTATCCTTACCCTAATCCATTTTCTACCAATACCAGGTTTGTTTTTACACTTACCGGAGGGGAAGTGCCGGAGGAGATCAAGATTCAAATCATGACCGTATCAGGTCGGGTGGTGCGTGAAATCAATCAGGACGAGATAGGCCCTTTGAAAATTGGTAACAATATCACCGAATCTGGCTGGGACGGTAAAGATGAGTTTGGCGATCAGTTGGCAAATGGTGTTTACCTATACAAGGTTTTTGTTCGTCAAAATGGGGAGCGCATGAAGCACCGGACCACATCGGCCGATCGTGCCTTTAAAAATGGGTTCGGAAAAATCTACTTGCTGAAATAGGATCAGAAAAGGGATGCAAGTTTCATTGCAATACCTTTGTCGCCATCAATCTTCATTTTGCCCGTCATGAAAGCCATCATTGGGTTCATGTCTCCGGAGAGCAGTTTTCCGAAGTTGTCGCTGGACATGCTAATCGTACAGGGAGCAGGTTGCTCATCGTTGCTCACTACGGTAGGGGAAACCGTATCATCCAAATGAATCAGGCCGTCATCCAACTTGAAATTTATCTTGGCGCCTACTTTTCCGCCGTTATTATCTGCCATTTTAGATACTTTCTCTGTTGCTTCCTGTAGAGTCATTTTTTAGTTGTTTGGGGTGAGGGTTATTTCAAATATTGATGGCCAGTATTTGCCGGTCACGTATAGTTTATCATTCGTTTCATTATAAGCAATTCCATTGAGCACCTCAGCTCTTCTCGCCTCTAGTGGAGTGAGCAGGCCAGCAAGGTCAACCAGTTTCAGCAACTTACCAGATATAGGGTCTATGACCGCCAGATAGTCTTCCTGATAAATATTTGCGTAAAGCAATCCGTCGATCATCTCTAGCTCATTGAGGTCGCTAATTTTCTCTTCATGATCGTATATTTCCAGCTTTCCAATTTCCGAAAAATCTCTGGGGTCGATTTTGTGAATCACGTTTGTGCCGTCGCTTACATACAAAGTGTCACCCCAGATGGTGGCTCCCCAACCTTCATGGGTGTAGTGAAATGTTCGGAGCTTGTTAAAGTTGTTGTCGTAGGTGAATCCAGTTTGCCCCATCCATGTGATCTGAATATACTCGTTGTTCCAATAGCAGCTACCTTCTCCAAAATACTTGCTGTCAAGTGGGATCGTTTTGTGCTTTTCTGCAGTTTCCAGATTGACTTTAGCTAAGTAAGATTCTCCGCGGTGGCCAGTGCTTTCAATTAGCGTGTCGTCCTTGAAAAATAACCCTTGAGTGTATGCCTTGGTGTCGTGCGGAAATTTGTTGGTCACCGCATAGCCGAGCATTTCAGGTTCAGTGTCGGATAGGAAGACAAACCGCGGGTAATGGGTTTCGGTACTGGAGCCGAAATAAGTAGTCAATCGGATTTTTTGATTCCCCGTTTTGGCTGTCCCGGGTTTCCAGGAAAAAGCGGTGGTGTCAAATGTTGTGGAGATTCCCTGATATTCCAATGCGATTGAGTCAATTTTTACAGAGGACTCAAATTGAAATGTAATGGTTTCCCCAATCTTAAATTTAGAATTCCTCGCCGGAGAAACCAGTTTTGTCGTTTTGACTATTCGTGGAGTGCTTTCCTGTTCAGATCTTTCTGAACCTGAATCCTTGCATGAAAGGCCAAGTCCCAGAAAAACGATGGTCAGAATTGCGATATGTTGAAGTTTACGCATCATCGCAAAACTAACGTGATTTGCAAAAAGCCGTTTGGAAAAACAGAGATTTAGTTCTTGTCTTCAGTACCCTTAAACTCAACAGATCGCATGAGCAAGGGTACTGTCAGTCCCTGATACAGCACAGAACAAACCACCACGATATAGGTCATTGTCACGATGATGTCTTTCCCGTGGAAGTCAATCAACGACAAGGACAATGCGATAGGCAACCCTCCCCGCAAGGCTCCCCAGGTGAGCACGGGAATGGTGTTGGGTTGGAAAGATCGATTGACAGACATGAGTTTTATAGGGATAAATACACTCAGCCAACGCGCGAACAAAACAATGTTGACAGCAAAGAATCCTGCAGCGAAGTAATCCAGCCTCCAAGGAATAACGAGCATTTCAAGGCCAATCAATACGAAAAGCATGGCAGCCAGAGACTCCTCAATGAGATTCCAGAATTTGAATACATAATCACCAGCGGCACTGGTTACATGTTCGCCACGACCTTCGTTTCCAATAACAAGTCCCATCACTACAGCGGCTTGCTTTGACGACACGTGGATGAAGTCTGCCAAGAAAGAGCCTGCCATTACTACTGCGAGTGTGATCAGAATTTCTACTTGTACCTGATCGTTATCAACATATTTCAACAATCGATAACCGATATAACCGAGGAACAACCCGATGAAAATACCACCTCCAATGTCTGCGAAAATGATATATCCGGTTTCGAATATGCTCAAAGCATGATCTTCTTTTGCGTGCGCAATATCCAAAAGAGTCAAAGCCAAAACCACGGCAACACCATCATTGAATAGCGATTCTCCTGCGATCTTAGTTTCCAGCTCTTTGGCTAGTTTAAATTTCTTAATCGTTTTGGTAACGGCGATAGGGTCAGTAGGAGAGATCAGGGCCCCAAACACCAGGCAATAAAGTAAATCCAGCTCTATGCTGAGAAACCCCAGCATGTAGTGGACAAGAAACCCAATAACCGTGGTGGATATAACTACGCCGGTGGTGGCAAGTACCAAAACAGGTGTTCGTTCTTTGGAAAGCTTTTTGAAATCAATCTGAAGTGCTCCGGAGAAAAGCATGAAGCTAAGAACTACCTGATACAGTACGTCCGGGTAGTCGTACTCTTCTAGTTCTGCCGCTCCTATGGAAAGCGATGGAAAAAGCTTTCCTGTAATCAATAGAACTACAGATAATACGATGGCCAGAATCATCAACCCTATGGATGAGGGGAGTTTCAAAAAGAAAGTGTTGATGAAAATGAATAATCCTGCGAAGAATATAAATAAAGCGATGATATCAAATATGTGCATAGAGCCCTAGTTCAGACCTTTTGGTCATAAAATTATTCTAAAAATAAATTAAAATGTCAAGGTATTCAATAAAGAAAACCCACCCATTTTGGGAAATGAGTTGCGACTTGGTGTGGTTTATACTTGATAGAGGTATGAAATACCATCCCGAAGATAGCTTTTTTACCTGTTTTTGCAAAACCATTTAAGCTAAAGCCTTAACAGTCAAAGGGTAACAGTTTTTCTTTATGCAGATGTTTTTGAGAACCGGAGGTGCCAGCCGCGACAGTACCATTGATCATGTGAAACTCACGTCTATAAGAATGGCTTATTGATCTGTTAATAGTATTTTTAAATTCGCATGAACGCACCGTAGGCTTATGAATGAAACGCTGATGAAATCGTTTGAGATAATTGAAAAACGCAAGGCTGATCTGCTCAAA
The DNA here is from genome assembly GCA_039970095.1 of Cyclobacteriaceae bacterium. GTDB lineage: Bacteria > Bacteroidota > Bacteroidia > Cytophagales > Cyclobacteriaceae > JAMZMI01. The sequence goes on along the minus strand of JBDVMP010000047.1, from coordinate 40,228 downwards.
TCTCTTGATCAGATCGATGATGATAAGCTCACTTACCATCCCGATCCAGGTAAGTGGAATATCATACAGATCATTCAGCACGTGGCTGATGCTGAGAGAGGCGCTTTAAATTATTGCAAAAAGAAGATTCAGGCTGGTGACAAGATGCCCGATTCCCCATTGGTGGAAAATGCCCGGATGAGCTTATTCAACAAGTTTTTGAGAACAAAAATCAGATATAAAATGCCAAAGGGGCTCAAAAGCCCTGAAGGTGGACTTGAATATCAGGAAGTTTGTGTCAATTGGTACAATACCAGAGAGGCCTTGCGTAAATTCTTAGATACGTACCCTGACAAGTATTTGAAAAAAGCGATATTCAAACATCCGGTGGCCGGCCGTATAGGGTTGAATAATATGCTGCTTTTTTTTGATGCGCATCTCGTCCATCACAAATATCAAATCGAAAGAAACCTTAAATCATTTCAAACACCTTGATCTCCAGTTCAAATCTTAGTTATTCATTTAATAAATCAGTAAATCTGTCCTACCCTGATTGGAAAGTCGGGGATGGCGAGCATGGGTTGATTTTAGGGAATTCAGGCAGTGGAAAAACCACTTTCCTGCATTTGCTGAGCGGCCTACTGAAGCCAACTTCTGGAACTGTCAAATTTGACGACACAGATATTACAGAATTGAAAAGTGGTGAACTTGATGTTTTTAGAGGCAAGCACGTCGGGTTGGTCTTTCAAAAACCGCACCTGATTTCGGCACTTTCGGTTAGTGATAATTTGCGCTTAGCTACTTTTCTTGGTCGTAAGTCCGAACAAGACGCTCGAATCGAGGAACTCCTGGATTCGCTAGGCTTGGACGGTTTGGGAAAAAGAAGGATTAGTGAAATCAGTCAGGGGCAGGCCCAGCGCGTAAGTATTGCCAGAGCGCTGATTAATCATCCAAAGGTGATTTTTGGCGATGAGCCGACTGCCAGCCTGGATGATTCCAGCTGTGAAAAGGTCATTGATATTTTGCAGAAGCAGGCCGATAAGCAGGGAGCTACCCTCATTTTGGCTACCCACGATCACCGGGTCAAATCTCACTTTTCTAATCAGATGGAGCTATGAATATTTTCTACCTGAGTTATAAAAGCCTCATATCCAGACCGCTGAGCAGTCTGTTGAGTTGGTTGCTCCTAAGTTTTGGAGTGACCATAGTAGTGTTGATTTTATTGGTTTCGGATCAGTTAAAAAGCGAAATCAACAAAAATGCCCAAGGAATTGATCTTGTGGTTGGAGCAAAAGGTAGCCCCATGCAGCTCATTCTTTCCAGTATTTTTCACGCAGATTTCCCAACAGGAAATATCAGCCTGAAGCAGGCAGCACACCTGAGTAAGAATAGATATATAGCCCAGGCAATCCCGCTTTCTCTAGGTGATAGCTACAAGGGGTACAGAATTGTGGGCACCACCCAGACTTATGGCAATCTTTACGACGCTGAGATCGCCAGTGGAAACTGGTTTGGAGGCAGCATGCAGGCCGTGGTTGGCGCTGCAGTCGCAGAGGCTCTGGAGATGGGACTTGGAGCAGAGTTTGAAAGCCAGCATGGCCTGACAGAAGATGGAGATGCTCATGAGCACAGCCCATTTAGTGTAGTGGGGGTTTTGAAATCAACAAACACAGTCTTAGATAAGCTAATTCTTGTTGATGTTCCAAGCGTCTGGATGGTGCACGGGCACGATGAAGAGGAGGAACATGATCACGAGGAGCATGGTGAAGGATTGATAACCCTGGATAAATTGGGTATCAGTGTCACAGGCGAGCAATTGGAGCACGAAGAGATTACATCCATGCTGATCAAATACAGGTCGCCTATGGCTGCTGTGATGCTGCCAAGAACGGTAAACGATATGAGCGACCTTCAGGCAGCATCCCCTGCATATGAAACTGCTCGACTTTTTAATATTATTGGAGTGGGGATAGATGTGATGAATATTTTAGGCTTGCTGATCATCATTATTTCTGCCGTGAGTGTTTTTATTGCTTTGCTCAATTCACTGAAGGACAGAAAATACGACATTGCAATTATGCGGTCAATGGGTGCTACAGGAAGCCAGATTTTCATTCACGTTTTGACTGAAGGTATTATTGTTACGCTATTGGGGTGTGCTTCTGGACTAGTCATAGCGCACGGGCTGATTGGGATTTTGGCATCTAATTTGAGTGACTTGAACCTTGATTGGGGAATTTTTGTAAAAGAGGAAGGATGGGTAGTGATCGGGTGCCTGGTGATAGGAGTTGTCTCGTCGGTCATACCAGCCTTTTTGGCGTATAGAACTGATATATCAAAGACATTATCGAAAACATGAAACACGTAATTTTAATAATATTTCTGGCGAGCAGTTTAGCGTCCATAGCTCAGGAAAAGGAGCAGAACCATTGGAAAACTCTGGAAGGGTTGGAGTACGAAAAGTCGCGTGATGAATATGGAGAAATCTATGTTCCAAAGTTTGGGCCAGAGATCAAAGCCCTTGAAAATAAGGAAATCAGTTTGTCTGGTTACATCATTCCTTTCGAGGGTATGTTTAAGCCGGATCACCTGATCATCTCATCTTTGCCTATTGCGTCATGTTTTTTCTGCGGAGGTGCAGGGCCAGAATCTGTAGCTGAAGTATATTTGGATGAGACTGTGAAGTACACAGCCAAAAAGGTGACTGTGCGTGGGAAACTCAGCCTGAATGATGACAATATGGATGAGCTCATGTATATCCTGAAAGATGCCAAATTAATCAAAGATTAAAATGAAAAACATATTTAGCTTGATAGTGCTAGCCGCGATGATAGTTTCTTGTACGCCTTCGAAAAAGGAAGCCGAAGAAAAGCCGCTTATGGATCAGGTAATGGAGGTTCACGATGCGGTAATGCCTAAAATGGGCTCTCTGATGAAAGTGAAAAAACAACTGATGGCAAAGGCTGACACTGCAGATTCTGTTGCCAGCGAAGAACTCAAAACTCTGGCTCAGGAAATCGATTTGGCCAATGAAGCCATGATGGACTGGATGCGAAATTTTGATCCGAACTTCGAGGGAACTGAAGACGAGGTGAAGGAATACCTGATGAAGAAGAAAAAGGGAATTGAAAAAGTGGCAGAGGCCATGAACAGTTCACTGGAAAAAGGTGAAAACGCATTGAAATAAGTACAAGGATTTCATTGACATGGGGTTGTGGTAAACACCTAATGATCTGGGCTTTTTCTGAGGATGGCTGATATTAAGAAAGTCATCCCAAAATGGAATTTTCGCTGTTTCAATTACCAGACTAATACCAACAAGTATAAGTCTACTCACATTTGAGTAGCCACAGCTCCACTTCCTTCACATTTGAAAGCCCCTGTTCGTTTCCCCAGCTATTGGTGATGTATGTGAGTACTTCGGCTACTTCCAAAGGTGCCAATTGCTCATTGGCCGGCATCATTTGATTGTAGGTTTTGCCGTTTACGGTAATTTCATCGAACAACCCCTTTTTGATTACGCAAGCTGCCCTTTCCAGATCACTGAGAAGATAATCTGAGCCCGCCAAAGGAGGGAAGAGGCTGGCAAGGCCTGTGCCATCCTGCTGATGACAATTGGCACAATATAGCGTATAAAGCTCGCGACCCTTGACCATGTATTGCTTTAGTCTCATGTCATCCTGATCGTTGCTTTCTGCATTTTCCTGATTGCTCGACTGGCTGGAGCAACCTGCAATAGCGATACCGAATATAAGCGCTGAAAGTGCCTTACTGAGGTTTGTCATTCTTCTTGATTAGCTTTTTGATATCAGATATGAGTAAATCTACCTGTTCTGGTACTGTGCCGTCATAAACGCCACGGATTCTTCTTTGCTTGTCAATCAACAGGAATGCCCCGCTATGAATATATCCACCGGGTGCATCTTCATCTTCATTAGCCACTACCATATAGCTAGTCTCACCTATCTCGTAGATTTTATCTTTATCTCCCGTTACAAAATGCCATTTATCGGATTTCACTCCGAGGTTTTTTGCAAAGTTGTGGAGCAGAGCTACCGTATCGTGTGTCGGGTCTATTGTGTGGGAAAGTATGCTTACTTCAGGTTCATTTTCAAACTCCTCATATATGCGGAGCATTTGCTTTTTCATTACAGGACAGATGGTAGGACAACTTGTAAAGAAAAAATCCGCCACGTAAACCTGCCCATCGAAGGTAGCATTTGTGATAAACGTGCTATCCTGATCCACAAACTCAAAATTTGCGATGGTATGCGGAATGGTGTCATAGACCGTCTTGCCGTCTACTTCCTTTTCCACTATTTCACTTCTTCCCAATACTGGGAGTTCAAACTGATTTTTCACAGGTGAACAGCTCATGATCAGGGCTATTGCAACTAAAAGTATGGGTGTTGATCTCATAAGTTTACTTCTCTTTTTTAGCGCGAATGCGTTTGTATATTTTTATGGCCATCATCAGAATTATAGAAAACAAAATGATTCCTATGGTGCCCCAAATCCAGCTCATTTGATTTTTCACTACTATCAAAAAAACTACCGCAACCAGTATGATAGTGGCCACTTCGTTCCAGACCCGCAGTTGGTTTGAGCTATACTTGCATAGCCCCGCCTGCAGCTTTCGGTAAAGGTATTGACAGGAGAAATGGTAGAGGTAGAGAAGCGCCACAAATGTCAATTTTAAATGCATGAAAGGCATCTTGATCCACTGCGGTTGAAGGATGATCAAAGCAGACCCAAAAATCAGTGTAAGGATGGCCGATGGCCAGGTGATCCCAAACCAAAGTCGCCTGGCCATTAAAGATAGCTGTGCAGTAAGAATCGATTTCTCAGGTTCTTGTTTTTCCAGCGCTTCACGCTGATAGATAAAAAGGCGAACGATATAAAAAAGTCCGGCAAACCATGTCACTACAAAAATGATGTGCAGGGCTTTTAGGTATAAATAATCCATCTAAAGGGATTTTTTTGACGTAATTGTTGTTTAATAAACTGCCACACAAAAATGCATTGCAATTGGTGACTTATCAAGGATTTGATAATTTAGAATTTTAGACCTAATCTAATGAGTGAAAAATCGAGTATCTGGTATTTCGAGGAGACTGACCTGTTTGAGATTTTGTGTCCACACAAAACTCCGGATCTGGAAACCAAGCATCAGCCCAATGTTTACGGCAAAGATGACTACATCTATTTCCCGGATGATGAATCTTTGAATATCTACATGGTAGCTCAAGGAAGGGTGAAAATAGGCTCCTATACTGATGATGGAAAGGAAATTATCAAGGCGATTTTAGCTAAGGGCGAAATTTTTGGTGAGATGGCGCTCACCGGAGAGGAGCGGAGGTCAGATTTTGCTGTTGCCATGGACAGCAACACAAGGGTTTGCCCAATGACTATCGATGATCTCCAGGACCTGATGAAGGACAACAAAGAACTGAGCTTTAAGATTTTCAAGATCATCGGTTTCAGGTTTCGCAGACTGGAGCGCCGCATAGAGTCGCTTGTATTTAAGGATGCCAGGACGCGCATTGTAGAGTTTCTCAGAGAGATGGCCGAAGAGAGGGGGCAGAAAGTTGGTTTTGAGACGATGATCAAAAACCACCTCACGCACAAGGATATTGCGAGTCTCACAGGAACCTCACGACAGACCGTAACCACAGTGATGAACGAACTGCGAGAAGAAAATGTAATCAATTTTGATAGGCGAAGAATCTTAATTCGCGATCTGGAGAAGTTGGTGTAATATAGAAAAAGGCGAATCTTATTCGCCTTTTTCTATTTTGTCGAGTGCTCCTTTTAAGGACGCTTCATCCAAAGGCTTGTGTAGGAATGCAACCGCATTCAAATCCAATGCGGCTTGCTGATAAGAAGGGTTGCTGGAGATTACAATGATTTTTGGTGGTTTTTTGAGCGCATTCATGATCTGAATGCCATTGAAGTCGGGCATTTCTATATCTAAAAAAAGAATATCAGGGTCATCCAAAATAATCCCGGCAGCACCAAGCACTGGGTCGGTGTATGTATTCACAAGGTCAACTCGTCCAGATTTCTCTGTGAGTTTCTGAACCATGAGAATTGCCATTGGATCATCATCAATTGAGATTGCTCTAAAAGGCATTTTTAAACGGTTTGAAATGAGGACGGAAATTAGGCAAAAGCACCAAAACGTGCTTAATGTGCATCTCAGATTTCGTTGTACTGCCTTTTTTGGGCTATGAACGTGACAAATGCATATTAATTATTTGTAATAAATTCCGCTTCGAAAGCACTAACACATAGCATTAACTCAGAGCGTATTGGATTTATTAAGAATAGAAAACGTCAGTAAGGCTTACAGCGACCACATCGCACTTGCTGATGTCAGCATGTCTGTGCCACAAGGGAGCGTGTTTGGCCTTTTGGGGCCGAATGGTGCCGGCAAAACCACCCTCATTAGAATTATCACCAAAATCATCGATTGTGATTCGGGCAAAGTGTTTCTCGGCGATAAAGAAATCACACCGGAACTGGTAAGAAGAATAGGCTACCTGCCTGAGGAAAGAGGACTTTACAAAAAGATGAAGGTGGGTGAGCAGCTTATCTATCTCGCCAGACTGAAAGGCATGTCTCGTGCCGAGGCTGTGGAGAAAATCAGGAGTTGGCTGGAGCGGCTAGACCTCATGGAGTGGCACAACAAAACAATCCAGGACTTGTCTAAGGGGATGGCGCAGAAAGTGCAGTTTATCGCTACCGTGGTGCATGAGCCGGATCTGATCATTTTGGATGAGCCATTTTCCGGATTCGATCCTGTCAATGCTAATTTGATAAAGGATGAAATACTTCGATTGCGTGAGCAGGGTACAACAGTGATATTTTCAACTCACAGAATGGAATCCGTGGAGGAGCTATGCGATCATATCGCTCTGATAAATAAGTCTAAAAAAATACTGGACGGAAAAAAGATCGATATCAAGCAAAGTCACAAGGATGGTACTTTCATCATAGAGCATGAGGGAGACCTGTCTGGATCATCTCAGTATGAATTGCTAAAAAGCGAGAAACAGGAGACTGGCTTGAGCCAGTCGTTTATCAGAAATAAAATAGACGGTAGCCCGAATCTGCTACTGGCAGAACTACTCAAAGAAGTGCAGATACATTCATTTATCGAAAAGGTGCCGTCTATCAATGAGATTTTCATTTCAAAAGTGAAGGGAGGCCATGATGAATAACATAGGGTTGATAATCGGTCGGGAGTACCTTTCCCGCGTCAAGAAGAAGTCATTTATCATCATGACCATTTTGGGGCCTTTGCTCTTTGCTGGTTTTATATTTATTGTGGGCTGGTCTGCCACCAAATCTGTCGACACCAAGGTGATTCACGTAATTGACGAAAGTGGAGTTTTTGCTGAGGTATTTGATGATTCCGATGAAGCCAGCTATGTGCAGTCCGGGGAATCCTTGGCTGATGAAAAGAAGAACCTGACATCCGGAGATTTTGATGGCTTACTCTACATCCCTGAATTTGAAATAGACAATCCAAAAGGGGTGGTTTTTTATGCGCCTAATAATCCCAGTATCAATCTTGTTCGCTCGCTGCAAAAGCAAATGAATACTGAGATTGAAATGATTAAGTTGAAAAGGTCGGGGCTCGATCAGTCCATTCTGGATGGATTGAAATCAGACTTGGATATCAGTACTATCAGTCTTTCAGACTCTGGCGATGAAAAAGAAAGTAGCTCGTTTGCGGCAAGTGCTGTCGGCTATGTGGGCGGTTTTTTGATCTACATGTTTATTTTCATTTACGGTGCTATGTGCATGAGAGGCGTTGTGGAGGAAAAAACCAGCCGTATAATTGAGGTAGTGATTTCCTCTGTTAAGCCATTTAATCTGATGCTGGGCAAAGTGATAGGTATCGCCGGAGTAGGCTTGACACAGTTTTTGCTTTGGGTTCTTTTGACTGCCGGAGTAACTGCAGCCGGAGGTAGCATTATGACTATGACCATGATGCAGAGTCAGCAGGAACAAGCGGAGCAAATGGGCATACCTCAGGATGAAACTATGCAGGAGGTGCAATCAACAGCTTTTGATGATGTTTTGGGGGCGCTTGAATCCGTGGATATGGTTATGGTAGTCATAGCCTTTTTATTCTTTTTCACCTCGGGCTATTTGTTTTATGGGGCACTTTTTGCGGCTGTTGGGTCTGCTGTGGATAGCGATGCTGATACGCAGCAGTTTATGTTTCCCATCATCATGCCGCTGATACTTTCCATTGTGTTGCTCAGTGCAGTGATTCAGGACCCTGGCGGTACGCTGGCCTTTTGGTTATCTATGATTCCGTTCACTTCGCCTGTGATTATGATGATGCGGGTGCCGTTTGGAGTGGAAGTGTGGGAGCTGGCCTTGTCTATGGGATTAATGGTTTTGGGCTTTTTGTTCACTATATGGATAGCCAGCCGCATCTACAGAGTAGGAATTTTGATGCACGGATCCAAGGTTAATTACAAAACTCTGGGTAAGTGGATCATGATGAAGAATTGAGAGACTAAAAGGCCCTTAACGCCTGTCTCACGTCTTGCTCACGGCAGATTACGATCGGTCCCTCATATATGCCCGCTTCCCCACCTATGTCTTTGATCCTGACAGCTATGGTGTTGATGCCGTAATCATTTAAATATCGAGGAGGAATAGCGTATATGCGCAGTTCATCGTATGAGTGAGATGACCCATAAGGTTGGCCATCGTTGGTTTCACCTATCAAATGACCGTTCAAATACGTCTTGTCAAAATCGTCTATTTTACCAAGAATCAATACCAGGTCACTTCTGTTTTCCAGATATTGGGGAATCACAAATTGCTTTCTATACCACGCGTAGGATATGTCACTGCCCCAAAACTTGGTAAAACTGTAATCTTTATACCCTTTCCAGCTACCGGGGATCATGGCATTTTCCCAATCTTCGTCATTGTAGTCTGCTTCGGACCAACTAAAGTTGTCTCCTTTGTTAAACTTCCAAACTCCCGCCAGGGGATAGATAGACTCTGGCACATCGGTATTTTCAAAAAAACCAATTCTACCCTTGATAATACCCCCATCTATCGATTTGTCATATACGCGTATGGCTATCACATTATTTCTATCCTTAAGCAGGGTTGTGGGAACCGTATATCGTCGATGTGAACTGTATGCTGTCCTAAAGTGAGGAGGCATGGAGCCGTCCATACCGATCAACTGGCCGTTGAGATATACCTGATCAGCATCGTCTATATAGCCGGCATCAAAAGTGATATACTGCGGACGGCCTTTGAGTGGAAAATCGAATGTCTTGCGGTACCAGGCAAAACCATCATAGCCGCTGAAGCCTTCATTTTCCCAGGCGGCTGGCACAAATATGCTCTGCCATTCTTCATCATCATAGCTTTCATCTTTCCAATACTCTTTATCTCCAATGTTAAACTTCCATGATCCTCTAAGGTCAAGAAGAAGCTTTTCCCGCTGGCCGCTCGCCAGTGTGGCAATAAAGAGAGTGACAGATATGATGATGAGCTTTTTCAAATTACGGCAATTATAACAATGAATTGATTGAAAAGAATCCATTGACAGTGCCAATGGACTCTTTGATAAGATAATTGCTAACCAAATGTTACTTTATAGACTTTTTCTGGCTTAGTCCGCTGGTCATTGAAGTCAGCTGAAAAACGAAAGACTCTGATTTCAGCTCGGATAGGTCATAGACCTTAGAGAAATCCCCAGCTATTTCGATCTGATCTTGACCTACGATTTGATCCTTTTGATTGAGAATAGAAAGCTCATATTTTTCTGAATTTGTGTTGTTCAGACTGATCTGATATTTGCCTTCACCAATTGGTAAAAGATCAAATTGGTCTTTGCTGACTTCTACATCTTTATTTAAGATCAATTCTTTCTTGAGTCTGACGGTCACAGTATAGGTGCCCGACTCGAGCTCGTCCAGATCAAATTTTTTCATGAAACCTTTTTTCGGGTTGATTACAGTTCTGTGAACCAGTACATCGTTTTTGTCAGTGATTCTTACAACCAGGTTGCCAGCTTCAATTGGGTTTGCCAGAAGCTTGAATGTGTTTGGTTCGTTAGAAACCACATTGATTTTTTCTTTGACCGATTCGACTGAATCAGAAGTGGAAGAAAATGCGCTAAAAGCGATGACAGTGGCGAGTGTTAATAGGATTGAATTTTTCATAATTCTGTTGTTTTGAGTTTGGTTGTACAGAATTACGGGCTTTTTGAGATGGGTTTGTCACAGTCCGGTAAAGGATTGTCACCAATTGTCACGGTTTTGTAGGAAGTTGTTTTTTTGGTGGTTTTAGCTCTCGAAATGCGCCAAAACAGATACTAACTCAGGGGATTAATTTGTAGCCGGCTCCATGCACAGTGAGGATGTGTCTGGGTTCGTTTGGGTTGGTTTCAATCTTTTGTCGCAGTTTTAAAATGAAGTTGTCTACAGTTCTTGTGGTAGGCTGAGCTTCATATTTCCAGACCTTTTCGAGCAGGTCGTGTCTGCTGACAATTTCATTTTTGTGCTGCCACAGGTAATGGATTACCTCCATCTCTTTGTGAGACATTTTCACATCTTTATCTTCGGATTTTGCCGTGTAGTGTGTGAAGTCCAGGTTTAGATTGCCGATGGTGATTTTTTCTTCGGTGATCTCTTGAGTTTTGATACGTCGCGAAACAGCCTTGACCCTGGCTACCAGCTCACGCACACTGAAAGGTTTGGTGATATAGTCATCAGCTCCAAGCTCCAGTCCGAGTACTTTGTCTATCTCTTCTCCCTTTGCCGTGAGGAAAATGACAGGCGTTTCTATTCCTTCTTTTCGGATAGTCTTACAAACGTCGAATCCAGAAACCTTGGGAATCATCACATCCAGCAAGATAAGATCAAAGTTCTCATTGTGAAGTTTTTCCAAAGCCGCTTCTCCATCGTCAGCGGTGGACACTTCGAAACCTTCAAACTGCAGGTTGTCCCGCAGACCCATTTGCATGGCTGGTTCGTCTTCAACTACGAGTATATTAAGCATCAGATTTTTTTAAGAAGGTTAATGTAAATGTACTGCCTTTGCCCACTTCACTTGTCACGTCGATCATTCCACGGTGCGCATCCATGATATGTTTCACAATGGATAAACCAAGTCCTGTTCCTTTCACGGTATACAGATCTCCCTCGGTAACCCGGTAAAACTTATCAAAAATATCTTGAAGTTTATCCGCTGGGATGCCAAGCCCCTGATCCGTTATTTTGATCTGCGCGTTGCTTTCAGTTTCTATCACGGATATATCGATCTCCTTGTTTTCAGTCGAATATTTTATGGCGTTATCCAATAGGTTTACGATTGCTTCATATACCGCTTCCTGGTCTGCTTTTATGAATAAAGGCTGATCAGGAAGTGATGCAGTATGCGTAAATCCGTGTTGGTCTAGATGGTAGGAATAATCAGAGAGTAGTCCCGTGATTAGCTCTGTAAGATCAAAAGTCACAAATCTATATTCCCGCTGATTGGCCTCAATTTTAGAAAAATTGAGGATGCGGTTTACGATATGTGTGAGTCTGGTCGTTTCTCTGTGGATGATTTCGGTGTACTCTTTTCTTTGTTCCTCGCTTTTCACACGGTTGAGCGAAAGGGTTTCTGCAAACATGCTGATGAGTGCCAGAGGCGTTCTCAGCTCATGCGAAACATTGCTCACGAAATCTGTTTTGTTTTGGGTGAGCTTCATTTCTCTGTTCAGGTTTCTGATGATCAGCGTGACGCCCGTGATCAGGAGTAATACAAGAAGACCCGATGCAATCAGGTTCGCCTTTAAGCGCTCCTCTACGAGCTCACTTACAGTCTTGGTTTTTGAACTGATCCCGACTCGTATGTTGGAGAAAAGCCACATCTTTTCAAACATGAACACATCGTGGGTGAGCGAGTCAGTAGAGAAGAGAATGTCATCCTGCGTATCGCTAGTAAAAGCGACTATTAGCTCCTCATTGCTCACTTGCTGAAGTTTTGGGGTTAATATTTCAGGGATGTATTGGCCAGGGTCTATAAGTCCTGCTAACAAATAGTTTATGCCATCGGCATCCTGAATAATGGCAAAAAACAACTGCCCGAGTTCCGGCAACTGTACAGGGATGGGCTCTATTTTGCGATAGTCTGCCTCCAGGTATTCATTCAATTTTCTGATCAGAGGCTGGTTGGCCTGATAGATGCTGTCAAGGAGGTTTGCATCCACCGATGATCCCTCGAATTTTACGAGGGTCTCAAATTTGGCGCCTGAAGCCATAGAATGAAGGTAAAGGACATTTACGCCAGTGAAGCGCATTACTTCTTTATATTCTTCTTCAGGTTTTTTGTATTTAAAGTTCGTTTCAATCTTGTCGATCATCGAAGACAAAACGTCCGTAGAGTATTGGTTTATAGAAAAAATAATGGCGTCAAGTTGCTCTTTGTATATCTGCTCTATGACCTGCTCGTTTTCTTTTAGTTTGGAAACACTAAAGATCACATAGATAAAAATGGGCAGTACTATGGTGCCCAGTATGAGTAATATAAATCGCCGAGACCTTAATTTCATTGAGGCTTTGATGGGGTTGACTAAAAGTAATGAAAATTTTCTCTTAAAGGGACCAGTTCACGCAAGTGCTACAATTGATCCACAATTTGCAGAAACACCAGTCTCCAGTTTACGGAGGGTTTATGAGTTTTGTTTATTGATACAATCACGATATCCTTTTCCGGCATCATGTAGATATATTGATCATATAGTCCCTGAGCCATAAAGTCCTGATATCTCTCCAGGCCAAGTATCATGTGATATTGATAGCCCCAGATGCTGCCGCCATCTATGTCACGTGCGTGCGTTTTGTCTACCCATGCCTTTGGAATTAATTGTTGGCCATTCCAGTTTCCGCCGTTCAAAAGCAAGCGGCCGAACTTCGCCAAATCAACCGAGGTGCTGTTGAAACAGCAAAAAGTCTTTTCTATTGGCTGCTCCTCATATGTGCTCCATGAGGCATCATGCTCAGTTCCGATTTTGGACCAGATTTTCTCTTCGAAATACTCAGCTACCCCTTGCTCGGTGGCATTGATCAGGATCAATCCTAGTAGTTGGGTGTTTGCACTATGGTAGTGAAATGACTGCCCGGGTTCATGCTCAATTTTCAATTGTTTTAGGGCTTTGTAAACATCTTTCCCATAATAATACCTAGCCACGTCGTTACCGAAGGGGTTTATGTATCGCTCCTTAAACCGGATGCCGCTGGTGTGTTTGAGCAGGTGCTCGATGGTTATTTTTTCAAATTCGGGATCATCTAACTCAGGAATGTATTTGGTGATTGGATCTTCGATGCTTGTTATTTTGCCCTCGTCCAGCGCTATGCCGATGAGCATGGAAACAATAGACTTGGAGACTGAAAAAGTGGTAAAAATGCTTTCGGCTGAATGACCATCTGCGTAATGTTGAAACAGAATAGTGTCATTTTTGATTACCAAAAATGCGAGGTTGTGATCAAATCCTTTGATGAATTTATCAAGACCGATGGCATTGGAACCCGCTTTCGAGTATTTGTCTATATAAAAATTCCTGTCGGAGGTCGATTGTACGAAATTGAAATTATCCTCGTCGGCCTCTATACTATTGGCAGGAAACCTTGTGATATCTTCCTGGCCGGCCAGATTCCAAAAAATAGTCCGACTAAACGTACAACCAGAGACCAGGGAGAGAATGATCAGCCCGACAAGCGGGCTTATGAAATTTGCGAATTTCTTATTCATCGTCGCTTACGAACTCAAAATCAATATCTGAGTCCTTCAGATCATCAAAGGTGTCAATATCGTTTAGCTCGGGTAATAGATGAAAGGTAAGCTTATTTTCACCTATGGTAGACAGCAGTTCTTCAAATACCTTATCATGACTATACTTCTTGTTCTCAAATAGTTCGGGGTGGCTTTTTTTCATACCCAGCAGGTAATAACCTCCATCAGAAGCAGGGCCAATGGCTACATCATGATTCTCCAGCATGTCAAAGGCCTCTTCCATGTGATCGGTTTTCAATTCAAAACAGTCCGACCCGATAATCACAACTTTGTCATAACCCGACTCAAAACTCTTGTTGAATGCGTTGAGCATTCTTTCGCCAAGATCATTTCCTCTCTGCGTTTGCAACTTGTATTTGTCAGTGTCAAATACATCCTCTATTTCTACATATTCAGAATAGTAAACCACTTTATCAGACTCTACATCTTCAGTCACCTCGGCAGTGTGCTCTACCAAAAACTGGTAAACATCCAGCGCTCCGTCTATTCCAATATCTGCTGCCAGTCTGGTTTTCACAGTTCCGGGAATCAGGTTTTTCACAAAAATGATTAGCAGGTTTTTACTCATGATTAATAATATAATTTTTTAAAAGTGACTGGGGTTTTGCAAATGTGCCTCAAAACTACAACGTTAACTCTTTTTGGATGTATACGGTTCCAATAAATGATCTGAGGTTTTACAAGAACACTTCCAAAGTCTTTGTCATTTTGTTGACAATCCGAAAGGCTGCTTTTGACTTACATTTGATTTATGAAGTTATCAAAAAGTGTAATTGTCATACTTATGGTCTTCCCATTTGCTCTGGCAGCTCAGCAAAATTTGCAGAGCTATACTCCATCCATCCTTTTTGACAGAGGTGAGTGGGAGTTTAAGACTTTTCAGAATGTTTACACTCAAACCAGAATGTTCGATGGGAATGGTGTGGCAACCAGATCTTCTGGTGTTGGAAGACAAACATGGTCAACATCGATCAACCAGTTTTTATTTGGAATCAATGATCAGGTCAATGTGGGGATGGATGTGTGGGTGAAAAATGTCTCTTTTGCCGCTGGGGCATTGAATAGCCGGACAGAAGTGGTGGGTGTAGGTCCCAAAATAAAAATAGCACCCTTTAAAAGCCTTCCACGGCTTTCTGTTCAATCCACATTTCTAATCCCGGGAGCCAAAGACCTGGAGGGATCCAACAACCCGGAAATACCTTTTTTAGAAACGGATAGAAAGCTTTGGCTCACACAAGTGTACTTTGACAAGCCGATCAATGATCGATTCCAACTTTTCTTTCAGCAGGCTTTTTGGTATAGTATTGTACGTGATTCCTTTGCGGAAAATAACTTCATTCAAACTCAGACCAGTGCCTTTTTGAGTTTTTTTCCAACACCGAGATGGACCTTATATGCCATGTCAGAATTCTTTCCAACCCATTACAATTCTTCTTCAGAACAAACCGCGGAGGCCTTTTATAGCTTTTTTGTGCAATCAGGAATTGGAGCCAAATATCAGCTGATACCACAAATTTTAGAGGTCGAGATGCTCTTTACGGATTTTTGGATGGGCAGCAACCAGCAGGGAGCCGGACAAACATTTAACCTTGGTCTCAGATACATAAGACAATAAGCTATTGAAGCACTTCATCCTTGGAGTAATTTGTTTTTGCTGGTGTGTTTCATTGCAAGCACAACAGATTACCGGTATTGCCTTTTCGGGCTTAGAAAAAACCCGTTCGGATTACTTGCTAGGGTTCTTAGAGAGTAGCGTGGGAGAACAAATAGACTCTGCCCGATTGCACGGTGATTGCCAGCGGCTGATCAATCTGGAAATGCTCTCTCAGGTGACCTTCACAGTAGAACAGGATGGTGAGGTGGTATTTCATTGTAAAGAACTTTACACGCTTCTGCCCATTCTAAATTTTGGAGGGATCAATGATAATTTTTGGATTCAAGTAGGCGCTACTGAGGTTAATTTGCTTGGTCGAGGGTACAAAATTTATGGTTATTACCAGCACTATGACCGGAGTTCGTTCGCCGGAAATTTATCGTTTGATTGGATCAACGGGTCGCCCTGGGGTGTGAACCTTGGACTGGTGAAATGGAGTACTTTGGAGCCGTTATATTTCTCAGACGGAGCGGTGAGTTATCATTACGACAACAGAACCTATGGTGCTGAGGGAGTTTATCATCTAAACTATCTGGATAAGGTCACAGTTGGAGGGTCTTTTTTCACCGAAAACTACAAAGCTGTCTCAGACTTGGTGACAGGTGCACCTGCATTAGCAGAAAAAGCCAAGCTTCTGGCCAAAACGAGGTTTGAGCAAAACCATGTGAATTATCATGACTTCTATCTTAATGGCTGGCAAAACACCCTGAGCCTGCAGGGGGTGCATTCATTTCACTCAGATCCATTCTTTTATATTATTCTAAATGATTTCCGCTTCTTCAAGCGCATCAGTTACGGAGGAAGCCTGGCCACTCGTTTTAAGGCTGGTTTGTCTAAAAATGAGGAAAGTCCTTTTGCGCCTTTCGTACTTGATAGTTATGTCAATATACGAGGTGTGGGCAATAGGGTAGATCGTGGTACAGGAGCTATGGTGCTGAATTTGGAGTATAGACATGCCGTTTTTGAGAGAAGCAAGGTGGCTGTTCAGGCGGTGGTGTTTTCCGATTTAGGAACCTGGAGAAATCCGGGCGGCACATTGCACGACTTTACGGATTATGACAATTTTCAAATGTTCATGGGAGCAGGCATTAGATTTATCCACAAGAGAATATTCAACGCCATATTTCGGCTGGATTATGGATGTGATGTGAAGGATGTCAAAAAAAATGGAATCGTACTGGGGCTAGGCCAGTACTTCTGATTGTATCAAAAGACCTTAATCCCTTTTTCAAGCCATTTGGACCAACTCTTGTTGTACGTGTGCACGCTATCTGTAGGGGTGTTGTTTTCGTTTACTACCCCATTTTCCTGATTTTTCCACTCAAATATGCCTCCATAAAGGTTTTTCACATTTGTGAAACCAAGACGCTGTAGCTCTTCACCAATTCTTTCGCTTCTGTAGCCTACCGTGCAGTAAACGATGACATCTGCGTCTTTGGGGATATGCTTAAAGTCCTTTTTGCTGTGGTTATCATAGTCTAGAAACTGGGCGCCAGCTATATGACTAACCTGATACTCTTCCTTTGATCGTGTGTCTATCACGTAAGTGTCGGCTGACCCTAGCTTTTGTTTCAACGAGTCGGGATCAATCAAAGGCACTGTTTTACGGTACATGCTCTCGAGTTTTTCCTCGTAAGATTTTTGCCCACAGGCGAAAAAAACCGTGCAAATAAGAGAAAATAAGCTAAATAGACGTTTCATGATTTCTTTTAGAAAACTCAAAATATAAAAATAGTAGCAGGCTCACATATTCGAAAACGATCCACCCTGCTGATAGTTCAAAACCAGTCGCATTATACCCCAGATAGGTACAGCAAATGACAAAAGACCAGAAAATCGGGAAATAAAAACCTGAAACCAGGCCCAGTGGAATCAGTGTTAGAATGTACCATGGATGTACTGTGGTGGTGAAAAGGAGGTAGGAGAACAAGGTCAGCAGCATTGTCTTTTCCAATGGCCATTTTTTCCAGGCTCCAAGAAAAGCAATGGCGATGATCCCCGTAGTTGATACTAGAGAAAGGACTGGCCCCAAAACGCCAATGGTATTATAACCTTTAATCAGAAACCCGATCTCCCTCAATAGGAAATAGATGCTCGCGTTGAATTCGAATTTTTGAAAATAAAGTCCGAGACTGCTCTGAAAGTTGGTGATGAGCTCATTTGAAATAAATGGGTAAAATGTGACGATACAAGTTGAAACAGCAATGGCTGATATTATTATTCCTCTTTTCCAATTGCGATTTATTACCATTGCCGGAAGAAATATGAGCGGCAGAAGTTTGGAGGCAATGCCAAACCCGAACGCAATTCCCGCCAGTCCGGTTTTTTTCATGTAAACCAGGTTGAGGCCTAGCAGAATAAAGAATATCACCAGTGCTTCAAAATGGAGGTTGCCCGTAAAATCCAGAATTATCAGTGGGTTGAGAAAATACCAGGCAGCTAGCTTTTGGTCTCTTCCATGGATGCCTAAAAGGTTGCGAAGAAGGAAAAAAGAGGCTACTTCTGAGGCCAAAACCAATGTCCGGATAATGTTTGTGGCGATGAGCGAACTATTTCCATCTGGCACTGCACTCAGCCAAAAGATGAGTTGGTTAAGAGGCGGGTATATGGTGTAATAGTCGGGTGAATTGAGCTTCGAGAAAAGGCTCTGATCTAGCCCCGGCGTGTTTGGTAAACTATCAAAAATAAATCGCGGAGTGTGGAGGTATGGGTTGATTCCTCCCGCGAGCAGTTGCCCATCCCAGATGAAGCGGAAAATGTCATCGGATAGTGATGGCAGGCCCAAAAACAAAATAAGACGAACTAGCATGCCAAGCGAAAAAAGAACCCTGGAGTCACCGTGAAATCGAACCAACCAGAAGTAGCTGAGAAATGCCGAGAAAAAGGCGATCCCGATAAGAAAGGTTTGTTGCCTTTCTATGACAAGCCCGATAGCCGAAATGGCCGCAACGAAGATGAAAATAAGTGAATAAAAGCTCGATTTATCCGACTCATGCATTTACCGAAGGCTTTAATGTATAAATGAATACTGTGCCAAACCCTGCTGCCAAAAACAAGTGAAAAAACAGCAACCCATAATCTCCAACATAAATACCATAAGCCAACCCAAAAGAGAAGTATAGCGCCAGAATGCCTTCTATAAAAGTGAGTGGGGAGAGGTTCTTATTTAGGTAAGCATTGCCTTTCCAACTCTCACCGCGTTCTTTGATGGCGAATTTTGGAGTGCGGATAAACGGTGTTTTTATACCCAGATAACCTTCAGTTACGGCAATGGCATTGTGCAGGCTCAAACCCATGCTGAACATGACGAAAAGCGGAAAGTTGAACAGGTAGTAGGGCAGTGTCTTTAGTTGATGATTGGACTTGGACGAAATCCAATAAAAAAAAGCCATGGCTAAGAATCCAATCACAAAGACACCACCTGCATGATAAGCAATTTGCATCTCCGGCTTGTCCGACTTAAACACCAACATCGGTATGGAAATGACCGAGGCTAGTAAAAGCCATATAAAAACGGATGAGTTGAGCAGGTGCAGAGTAGCGTGCAGTTTCGTACTGGCGCTCAATTTGGATCGAAGTATGGTGCCAAGGTTTTTTCTGGCCGTCTCGGCGGCTCCCTTGTTCCACCTGTACTGTTGTGATTTTATCGCTGTGACGATTACAGGTAGTTCTCCAGGCGTAGTTATGCCTTCGAGAAATTTGAATTTCCAGCCTTTCAGCTGTGCTCTGTAGCTCAAGTCAAGGTCTTCGGTAAGTGTATCATGCTGCCAACCTCCTGCATCTTCTATACAGGCTTTTCTCCAGACACCTGCTGTGCCATTGAAATTCATAAACTTTCCCGTAGAAACTCGCCCGGTTTGCTCTACACTAAAATGAGCATTAAGCCCAAATGCCTGCATCTTGGTTAGCAGGCTATAGTTTTCGTTGATATGCCCCCATTTGGTTTGAACCATCCCTATACCATCTTCAAACTCAGAAATGGTTTTTTCCAGAAAGTCGGGTTTGGGTAAGAAGTCTGCGTCAAAAATGGCGATAAATTCTCCTTTGGCTCTGGTCAGACCATAAGCGAGTGCGCCGGCCTTGAATCCCACTCTTTCCTCTCTCAAAACAAGAGAAATATTGATCCCTTTTTGTCTCCACTTGTTCGTGACAGTGCGGCAGAGATCGGTAGTTTCGTCAGTGGAGTCGTCCAGCACCTGTATTTCCAGTTTATCCTTTGGGTAATTCAGTTGGCACACTTTGTCAATGAGTCTTTCTACTACATATCTTTCATTAAAAACAGGCAGTTGAATCGTGACATGAGGATATGTGGAGAGGGGTTTGGTTTCGGCCAATTGCCGTTTTTGATTTTTACGGTAAAGCATGGCAAGATTGAATTGCTCTATGCTGAATATGCAGATAATTAGTAGTGCAAAAGAATACCCTATGATTAGAATCCACTCCATGAGTTACAAATATCTGAAAATGGTAAATAAGATTTTGTATCCCGCCAGCACAGTTCCTTTCACTGTGCCAGAGACCTTTGATACCCCAATGCGCTGACGGTAATCTACAGGGATGTCCATTGTACGCATTTTGTGTTTGGCTGCTTTGAGTTGCATTTCCACAGTCCAGCCGTAGTTGGTATCCTTCATACCCATGGATATCAGAGATGAGTATCGTATCGCACGAAAAGGCCCAAGATCTGTATAGGAAACGTTGTAAAATAACCTCATCAGTCGGGTGGCCAGCCAATTGCCAAATATCTGAGGAAAAGTCATGCTACCACTCTCTTTTTGCCCCAGTGCTCTGGAACCGATGACCAAATCCATTTCTCCACTAATTATTGGAGCTGCCAGATCTGGCAGCTGATCAGGGTAGTCTGAGTGGTCTCCATCCAAAAACACAACAATGTCTGGTCTGGTGGCAGAATTAGCGATGTGTTCCATGCCTTTCAGGCATGCCTGACCATAGCCTTTTCGTGGTTCCTTCAGAGCCGTTGCTCCTTTGGCCTTTGCCGTTTCAAATGTGTCGTCGCTTGAGCCATTGTCCACTACAATAACTTCAGTCACCCATTTTTTCGGTATCTCCTCCACCACTAGCCCTACGGCATTTTGTTCATTAAAAGCGGGGATTATTACCCGAATATCCTTATCTGTCAACACTCGATTTTTTGAAAGTGCCAAAGCTATAGGATTTGCACGCCATAGACCTGTCCACTTCGTGACAAATCAAGAGTTTTGATTTTACTTAAGTGTGGTTTCCATTAATGAAAACAGCATTGCTTAGTTTTGATTTCTAAACAAATCAAATGAAGAAAATATATTATTTATCTACTTGTAGCACATGTCAGCGCATTATGAAAGACCTTGGTATTGGGGGTGATTTTGTGCAGCAGGACATCAAAACTGAAAAGATTACGCCGGATCAGATAGATGAAATGAAGGAATTGGCAGGGTCTTATGAGGTGTTGTTTTCCCGCGTTGCAATGAAGTATAAGGCTTTGGGGCTTAAAGAAAAGAATTTGCAGGAGGAGGATTATCGCAACTATATTTTAGAAGAATACACCTTTCTGAAAAGACCTGTTTTCATCATCAATGGAGAAATATTCATTGGAAATTCTAAGAAAAATGTTGAAGCCGTTCGGCAACAGCTTAACTAGAAGGGAACATTTGGTTAAGGGCATTCCTTACTGATATTTCGCCAGCTTGTATCGAAGATTTTAATGCGTCAACCTTCTCTTTGGTGCCCGATCGGGCATAAAAAGCTTCTTTTATTTTGGCCTGAATGAGTTCTTCTAACCAATGCGTGTTTTGCTTCTGTCTATTCTGGTCAAACCATCCGTTGCTTTTGGTCATATCCACAAACTCATGAACCTGTTTCCATATCGTATTTATGCCTGTTCCTTCCAGAGATGAGCATGTTTCGGTAGGAACTTTCCAACCTGATGGGTGAGCGGGGAAATAATGTAACGCACTTTCAAAGCTTTTTTTTGCTAACATGGCCTTTTTCACATTGTCTCCATCTGCTTTGTTGATGGCTATTCCATCTGCCATTTCCATGATGCCCCTTTTGATGCCTTGCAGTTCGTCTCCCCCTCCTGCGAGCATTAGTACCAGAAAGAAGTCCACCATGTCTTTTACCATGACTTCAGATTGTCCTACTCCTACAGTTTCCACTATGATAACGTCGTACCCGGCTGCTTCAAAGAGAAGTATAGTTTCACGTGTTTTATTGGCTACACCGCCCGTCATGCTACCAGATGGGGAAGGCCGAATAAAAGCCTGATCGCTTTGAGAGAGTTTCGACATCCGGGTTTTGTCTCCCAGAATGCTTCCTTTAGACAATGCCGATGATGGATCAACCGTAAGAACAGCAACTTTGCAGCCCTGCTCAATAGCATAAAGCCCAAAAGTTTCAATAAATGTACTTTTCCCAACTCCTGGTACACCTGTAATGCCCAATCGCAAACTTTGTGGTTTTTTGCCTAAAACGGCATCTATAAGTGCCGTGGCAGCCTTCTGATCTGACGGTCTTTTGCTTTCAATTAAGGTAATTGCCTTGCTCAACATGAGCCTATTCGAATTGTCGATACCCGAGATCAAATCGTTTATCGAATAATTATTTGGAACCTTCTCCGCCATTGTTACGTTTGCACAACTTGAAAATTGATTTATTCTAATAAAAAATTATATTATACTAATTTTTATTACCTTTGAATTGATCCTTTAAGATAATGAATCTTAATTGCGGGTAATCAAACTAACTTAATCACCCGCTAAATAAAGAATCATGTTTAAAAAATTCTGGTTAGATGTAATTTTGGCCACCATCTTCATCTTCGGATTGATGGGGCTTTTCTCCAGTTTCACCGCCTTCAAAATCTTCGATGTTTTTGATCCAATAGGTGAGGCCTTTGGTGACATGGAGGTCACGGATATTGTGTTTTCTCAGCTCAGAGATGACCCTGTAGCCGATGATCGAGTTGTTTTGGTCAATATTGGAACTGAAGGGCGAGGAGCCATCGGTGCGATGCTTCAAATCATCAGCCAGTATAATCCTGCCGTAATTGGGATTGACTCCTTCTTTTACTATCCAAAAGAAGACACTCTTGGTGATATGATGCTCATGGAAGGTCTGGCGAGCGTGCCGAACCTGGTATTGGCCTCTAAGTTATTATTGCATGAGAGCGACCAAAAAAAGGATTCCATCGCCTACTCATGGGAGGTGTTCAATTCCTTTGCCAAGGAAAATGCATTTGTAAATCTCATTACTGATGCAGAGACTCAGGAAGAGTTGAAAATGTGTAGGACATTTCTTCCGAAATATGACTTTCAAGGTCAGCAAGTTGATGCTTTCGCTGTGAAGCTTGCGAGTTACTATGACAAGGAGAAGGCAGACAGGTTTCTGGCT
The DNA here is from genome assembly GCA_039970095.1 of Cyclobacteriaceae bacterium. Classification (GTDB taxonomy): domain Bacteria; phylum Bacteroidota; class Bacteroidia; order Cytophagales; family Cyclobacteriaceae; genus JAMZMI01. The sequence goes on along the minus strand of JBDVMP010000047.1, from coordinate 17,376 downwards.
AGAAACAATAATGAAGAGGTAATCAACTACCGAGGAAATGTTCTGGATTATGGAGCTACCAAGTTTGGAACAAAGTACTTTGCTCTTGATGTGGCCGATGTATTCAATGAGAATTTTGTGCCTGAAATGATTGAGGGTAGGGTTGTCATGTTTTGCTATTTAGGTAAGTATTTAGGTGACAGAGAGTCTTTGGAAGATAAGTTTTACACTCCTCTCAATAAAAAATACATAGGAAGAGCTTTCCCCGATATGTACGGAGGAGTAGTTCACGCAAACATAGTTTCTATGGTCTTAAACGAAGACTATATTGACGCTATGAGCGACAATCAAGCAATATTCTTAGCGATCCTCCTCTGCTTTTTAAATGTGGCACTGTTTTCGTTAGTTTATAAAAAGATCCCGAAGTGGTATGATGGAATTACCAAACTTTTTCAGTTGATAGAAATAGCAATTTTGGTATACATGATGATTTACATCCTGGATGTGTCTCTTTATAAGATGGAATTGGGCTTAGCGCTGTTCGCGGTTGCCCTTTGCGGAGATGCACTGGAAGTATACTATGGAGTTGTTAAAAATTCGTTTACCAAAGAGGGTAGAAGATCATTATTTAAAGTAGATAAATTATAACTTTACATTTCAAAATAAAAGCTAGAACAATGAGAAATTTCATTTCAAATGCCTTGATAATTATGATGTTATTTGCTGCCATGGCAGTGAATGCACAGGGCTATACGTTTAGGGTGCTGGCCAACAAAGGGAACAATAAAGTCAAAAAGGCTGGAGCAGCAGAAGCAGTTACATTGAAGACAGGAGCTACACTGAATTCAGATGACATGTTGATCTCGTCAGAGGGATCTTATATTGGGTTGATGCACAAGACAGGCAAGACTACAGAAGTACGTGGCGCCTCTACTCAAAAAGTAGCTGAGATAGAAAAGCAAATCAAACTTGCAAGCACAAGTGTTGCCAATAGATATGCTCAGTTTGTAATGAACAAAATGAACGAGGAGGAAAACACAAACTATAGAGCGCGACTGAATGCTACGGGAGCGGTATCTCGTGAAGTAGGAGTAGCGGCTATCGATGTGATGGCACCAGCATCCGCTGAAGTTTTGGGTGATAAGGCCATTGTGAGATGGGTGGAGCCTGCTTCAGGAATGGAAGAAGGTGACACTTATACTGTTAAAATCAAAAATATTTTTGATGAGGTAATTCTAGAGTCAACCACGGATAAGACTTCAATCGAGCTGGATTTCACTGCAGAAAATATGAGCAATGATGCAGGTCTGTATCTTGTGAAGATTTATAAGAGTGATGATGAAGAAATCTCATCAGGTGAGATCGGAATTAAGAAGTTGAAGCCAAGTGATAAAACTGAGTTACAGGAAAACCTAAGCGTATTGAAGCAAGAGGTTTCTGAGGATTCGCCTCTTAACAAATTGATTTATGCGTCTTTCTATGAGGAAAATGGTTTGTTCCTTGATGCACTTACCAAGTACGAAGAAGCTATTAAGTTGTCCCCTGAGATCGAAGACTTCCAGATTTTATATGAGAGCTTCCTCAAAAACAGTGGTCTAACAGAATAAAAGTTATTAACGTAATCAAATTGAGAACCCAGCCAATATTGGCTGGGTTTTTTTATTGGTTTCTGAGTCTTTCCAATATTTGAATAACTGCTTCAGATATTACTGTCCCTGGCCCGAAGATGAGCGATACTCCCCGGTCTTGTAGGTATTGGTGGTCGTCTTCCGGTATGATGCCTCCTGCAATTACCAGAATATCTTCTCTTCCTGCTTTTCTGAGTTCATCGACCAATTGTGGAATTAGGGTTTTGTGCCCGCCAGCGAGCGAGGAAATGCCTACTACGTGAACATCATTTTCTACGGCATGTCGGGCTACTTCAGAGGGTATTTGAAATAAAGGTCCAATGTCAACATCGAATCCGAGATCAGCAAAAGATGTAGCAATGATTTTGGCTCCTCTGTCATGCCCGTCTTGCCCCATCTTAGCTACCAAAATTCTTGGGCGTCTGCCATCATACTCGGAAAACTCATCCGACAGTTTTCGAGCTTTTTCAAATGAACTGTCTTGCTTCATTGCTGATTTATAAACACCAGAAACAGTCTGGTTTTTTGCTTCATATCGGCCAAATACCTTTTCTAGAGCCATTGATATTTCACCTAAAGTGGCTCTTAATCTAGCTGCATTTATAGATAAAGATAGTAGGTTTCCCTGTCCTGTCTGAGCTGATGAAGTTAGTTCGGCCAGTGCCGTTTCTACGGCCTTCTCATCTCTGGCTTCTCTGATTTGCTTGAGCCTGGTAATTTGTTTGGCACGAACTTCATCGTTATCAATTTGCAGCAGTTCAATTTTCGATTTTTCGGCGCTTTTGTACTTATTTACCCCTACAATGATTTCCTCCCCCGTGTCAATGCGAGCTTGCTTTATTGCTGAGGCCTCTTCAATTTTCATTTTTGGGTAGCCGCTTTCTATGGCTTTAGTCATGCCGCCCATTTCTTCTATTTCTTCAATTATCTTCCATGCTTCTTCTATCAACTCATGGGTGAGTGACTCTATGTGCTCTGATCCACCCCATGGATCCACTACTTTAGTGATGTTTGTCTCGCTTTGAAGATAGATTTGCGTTTCTCTGGCAATTGCGGCTGAATAATCCGTCGGTAGAGCGATGGCTTCATCCAAGGCATTGGTATGCAATGATTGGGTTTGACCAAAAGCTGCTGCTAATGCTTCTATGCATGTTCTGGCTATGTTATTATACGGATCTTGCGCCGTTAGACTATAGCCGGATGTCTGACAGTGGGTTCTCAGAGCGAGCGATTTATTATTTTTTGGTTCAAATTGATTCACGAGCTTGGCCCAGAGTGCTCGTCCCGCCCTCATTTTTGCTATTTCAGTGAAGAAGTTCATGCCAATACCCCAAAAGAAAGATAATCTCGGAGCAAATGAGTCAATAGGAATGCCTGCTTTAAGGCCAGTTCTAATGTACTCCAGCCCGTCTGCTAAGGTGAATGCAAGCTCCAAACTAGCGGTGGCACCAGCCTCGTGCATGTGATAACCGCTAATACTGATGGAGTTAAACTTGGCCATATTTTGAGATGTAAATTCAAAAATATCAGCGATTATTTTCATGGAAGGAGCCGGAGGATAGATGTAGGTGTTTCTAACCATGAACTCCTTGAGAATATCGTTTTGTATCGTTCCTTTTAATAACTCTGGGGATACTCCCTGTTCTTCGGCTGCTACCACATAAAATGCCAAAATGGGTAAGACTGCTCCATTCATGGTCATGGAAACTGACATGTGATCGAGCGGAATCTGATCAAACAAAATTTTCATATCCTCTACAGAATCAATCGCGACACCAGCCTTACCTACATCCCCAGCTACTCTAGGATGATCACTATCATAACCTCGATGTGTTGCAAGGTCAAAGGCTACAGATAATCCTTTTTGTCCGGCGGCTAAATTTTTCCTGTAAAAGTTGTTTGATTCCTCTGCGGTGGAAAAGCCGGCATATTGTCTGATAGTCCAGGGCCGGGAGGTGTACATGGTGGTGTATGGCCCGCGCAAGTATGGAGGAAACCCTGGGGTGCTTCCGAGGTGTGAAAAATCTGAACTTGTTACACTTGTGTCTGTCTTAAAATGAGCTTCAAAATTTGCTGTATTTGAGTTTGTTTTTTGAACCTCTGACCAGATGGCTTTGAGAGTTTGGTCAGTTATGTTGTCGAGGAAATATGACCCTGAGCACGCATCGATTAACTCAGAAAATCCAGCTTCGTTTCTGAGAATATTTCCAACATTTCTGGAAATTCTACTCGCAGATTTACTTAGCCAGTCTTGTTTTCCGTGAGCAAAAACTATTGCATCGGACATTCCGCATATGGCCGCCAGTGCACCCGAAGTTTGAAGTAAGATGTGATTGCCTTCACTTTCCCCCTCCATTAAATGACAAATTAATCTCACATTTGTTTCGGCTTGACTTTTTGCAGAAGTGGAGAATAAAACCCGGATTGCTCGGATTTTGGCTATATCCAAGAAGAAGTTCGATGTAAGACGGAGGTTGATGGTGTGCTCTGACCCATTGGAGTTTGAATTACCGTGGGTGAGAAAGTGAGTGTAGTTCTCCGCGATTAGAGAGTAGAAGTTTTTACCATTGGCATTATAGATGCAATTTTCATCAGAACCAGATTTTACACTGTCATCATTGCTGGATACCCAAAAACCGTCATGTTTATCAATGAAAGATTTATTAAGGTCTGATGGAGGTTTTTGAGAGGTATGCTGAACCCCAAGCGGAGTAATCGAATCCACAAGATCACTCAGGGCTCTGGTCATGTCAATTAGGTTTGTGTCGCCTGTTAGAAAAACCCCACTGCAACCATTTTTAAGCCCTGTTTTGGTGTCATTGGTAACTTGTTCTTCAGTCTTAATAGTTATTTGTTCTAGCTGCTCCCAAGACCTGGGAGAGATGCTTTTGAACGCTTCAGTGATGTAATGTGTGTGATCTGTGGAAGTTTGATCGTAATAAGGCTTGATTACCAGGCTATTGTCCGGAGACCAATCTAATTTATTGAGACTTTCAGTATCTCCGAGTAGAGCTATAACTGCGTTGGCCCAGTCTTCAATGTTTTTGGGTTTGAATTCTTTAAAATTGGGGTGCATTTTTTAATTTTTTTTTAAAGTTACTATTCAGAGCTCGAAGTTGTACAAATCAGTTCGATGGATTTTGGTTAATTGCATTTTTTCAAGAAGTTTTAAATGCAAACTTGCTCTGTGCTTGTTAAGGCATGATTTTAAAAAGTCAATAGATAAAATCATTTTTTTCTTAAAAAAAAATGAGGCAAATTTGATGCCCCTCTCTAGACAAGGGTGTCTTTCATAAGACTTTCAAAGAGAAAAATTAAACCACCGATGCATCACCAAACTTGGGAAAAATGTCTTCTATTTATTAAGGAACGTATTCCCGATCAAAGTTTTAAAACATGGTTTGAACCAATTAGGCCTGTAGCTCAGCAAGACAATGTCTTAACGATACAGGTTCCTAGCCAATTCTTTTACGAATGGTTAGAGGAGAACTATGTGCATTTACTAAAGCAGGCAATTAAGTCGGAAATAGGAGCGGACGGCAGATTGGAATATTCCGTAGTTGTGGATAAGGGCAATGATGAGTCTAAGCCCGTTATGATTAATGTAACTGGTTCTAGCAACAGTCAGCATGCCAATAGGATTAATGGCTATGATCTTTATAAGAACCCTGATTTTCTAAATCAGCTTAAGATTAATTCTAACCTCAATGCGTCGTACAGGTTTGAAAACTTTATAGAAGGGGATTGTAACAGGCTTGCTAGGTCGGCAGGTTTTGCGGTAGCTCAAAAGCCAGGTGTTACATCTTTCAACCCACTCATGTTTTACGGTGGTGTGGGGCTTGGTAAAACTCACCTTGTGCAGGCTATTGGAAACGAGATCAAAAGTCAGCACTCAGATAAGAGTATCATCTATGTGGCATCTGAGAAATTCACAAACCAGTTTATTGATGCCTTGAAAAACAACAATATTCAGGATTTCATCAATTATTACCGCGAGGTGGACGTCTTGATTTTGGATGATGTCCAGTTTCTTCGGGATAAAGAAAAAACCCAGGAGATATTCTTTCATATTTTCAATCACCTGCATCAGGGAGGTAAGCAGATCATAATGACATCTGACTGTGCACCTAAAGACCTGAAAGGACTTCAAGAACGGTTGGTTTCCAGGTTTAAATGGGGATTGACGGCAGATGTGCAGCAGCCGGATTTTGAAACACGGATGGCGATCATTCAGAAAAAAATGCAAGCTGATGGTATTGATATTCCAAGCCAGGTAGTAGAGTATATCGCCTACACAGTAGATACCAATGTGCGTGAGCTAGAAGGGGTTGTGATTTCTTTGATAGCTCATGCGTCACTTACCAAGGCGGAAATTGACCTTGAGTTGGCTAAGCAGATTTTGAAGAACATCGTGACTGACATAGATTCTGAGGTTGGGATTGACTACATCCAGAAAACGGTTTCTGATTATTTTAATATTCCTCAGGAGGATCTCAAAGCGAAAACCAGAAAGAAAGAGATTGTCATTGCCAGACAAGTGGCTATGTATTTCTCTAAAGATTATACCAATCATTCACTGAAATCTATTGGCTACCACTTCGGAGGGAGGGACCATAGTACCGTAATTCATGCCGTTCAGTCTGTAAATGATATGATTGATACCAATTCTAAATTCAGATTCTCTATCGATGAGCTGAAGAAGAAATTGAAAATCCGTACGGCGATAGCCTAATTTAATAGGTTTTAGAAGTAATACGGGTAGTAAACTTTTCTGCCCCGTTTGTCAATTCCCGAGATAATCACTCGGCCGGAAACGTTTTTCAGTATTTCAGAGAGTTCCCCAGGCTCATCAATGGCTACACTGTTGATTTTGGTAATAATAAACCCTTCCGGAATACCGAGTTTGGCAAAGAAGCCTGAGGATTTATAGTCAATTACTTTTACCCCGCTATCTATGCCCATCAGGTCTTTTTCTACTTTAGATACCGCTTCAAACGTAGCGTCAAGTGCTTCAGACTGATAAAGTTCGCGGCGAATGATTCCAGTCTTCCCCTCGCGGTTAGTCAGTGTGATAGACTTTTGAATAGATTTTCCCTCTCTTTCCACTGTTAACCGGATTTTATCCCCCGGGTACAAATTTGCCAGGTATTCCTCCAGTTTCGCCTTACTATAAGCCTGCTCTCCATTCACACTTTTTATCACATCACCTTTTCTAAGCCCTGACTTGTCGGCAGCTCCACCCTTGATCACACTCGTAATCATGACACCATCCAGGTTGTTTAGCTTCATTCTATCAGCCAACTCACTATCAATGTCTATAAAGTCCGCCCCGGTAAATGTTCTTTGAACTTCACCGTAATTTTTAATGTCTTCAAAAACTTTTTTCACGATGTTGGATGGAATGGCAAAACCATATCCCGCATATGAACCCGTGCGTGAAAGTATGGCAGTGTTGATTCCAATAAGCTTTCCTTCCATGTTCACTAAAGCTCCCCCGCTATTTCCAGGATTAATTGCCGCATCAGTTTGAATGAAAGATTCCAAAGGGAATTTGTCTCGCAGGATGTTGATATTCCGACCCTTGGCACTTACAATGCCGGCCGTTACCGTTGAGGTGAGATTAAAAGGATTTCCAACTGCCAATACCCACTCTCCTACATTTACGTCAGTTGAATTTCCCAGCTCTATTGCCGGAAGGTGCTCGGCATTGGAAATTTTTATTACTGCCAAATCTGAAGAAGGGTCTCTGCCAATAAGTTCTGCCGTATAGGAGATTTTGCCGTGAATAACTTTAATAATATCTGCGTCATCTATCACATGATTATTGGTGACGATATACCCGTCTTCTGATACGATCACACCAGAACCACTGCTGATTTGCTGGGATGCTCTCGGCTCGAAAAACCAGTCTAGCCAGCCTCCCGTTCTAAATTCATACTCACTGAGAGTCTGGATGAAAACCACGCTCGAAGTGCTTTTTTTCGATGCAAACACAAAGTCAACGTTTTCATCGGGTCTGGCACCCGGTTTTCTTTCAGGTTTCTCGAAGTAATTGGTTGTTTGCTTTATCTCGGAGTTAGGCCAAACCATTTCAGGAAGGGAGATTAGGTCAGCCTGTAATTGCTTTTTCATAAATAAAAGCGTGGTTCCCGCACCGATTCCTCCTGCCAAGAGGGTGATCCCGAGAACTAATAACATCAACTTTCTAAAACCTAACTTCATAATCTTCTCCTTTTGCATCCAAATCAAGTCATTAAACTGAAATTGTACCTTTCAGGGTTTGTTAAAAAACACTAAAAACACTTCTATGGTTTACATTTTCAAGTCAACGATGAGTTATTGGGATTTGGGATGGGCTTTCATTTACTTTGAGCGGTTTTATTCATATATGACATCAATACTTGTTCCCGTCCAAACATTACTACTCCAAGTTGGTTTGAATTATCTCTCTCAATTATTCTGCAGTGCAAAAGGAAATTAATAAAAAAGGTTTGGCCATTCTAGGCTCAACGGGTTCTATCGGGACCCAAACACTCGATGTAATAGCACGGCACCCTGATAGATTTTCTGTGGAAGTTTTAACGGCTCAAAACAATGCCAAGTTGTTGATAGAGCAGTCAGTGAAATTCAAACCTAATACGGTTGTAATAGGTAATGAGAACCTTTATGATGAGGTTTTTTCAGCATTAGATTCATTGGATATAAAGGTCTATAGCGGAGCGAATGCGCTGGCATCAGTTGTGGAAATGGATGCTGTGGATACAGTTTTAACCGCATTGGTTGGTTATTCAGGGCTAAAGCCAACGATCAATGCAATTGAAGCGGGAAAGACGATCGCACTGGCAAACAAAGAAACGTTGGTTGTAGCTGGTCAGTTGGTAACGCAGCTCGCCATGGAACGGGGAGTAAATATTCTCCCTGTTGATTCTGAGCACTCAGCTATTTTTCAATGTCTGGTAGGTGAGTTTCATAATCCAATTGAGAAGTTGATATTAACCGCATCAGGTGGGCCGTTTAGAGGTAGGTCGAGAGACGATCTGGCAAAAATCACCAAAGAACAGGCACTGAAACACCCCAACTGGGATATGGGGGCTAAGATTACGATTGACTCTGCCACCCTGATGAACAAAGGGCTTGAGGTGATTGAGGCCAAATGGCTTTTTGGAGTGGGACTTGATAAAATTGACGTGGTAGTTCATCCACAGTCCATCATTCACTCACTGGTGCAATTTGAAGATGGCTCTATAAAAGCGCAACTCGGATTGCCGGATATGCGTTTGCCCATTCAGTTTGCTATTGGTTATCCAGAGAGGCTAAAGGCGGATTTTCCGAGGTTTAGCTTTCTAGATTACCCTCAGTTGACTTTTGAACAACCCGAGACAGAGACTTTTCAAAACCTTAAATTGGCCTATAATGCACTTGAAAAGGGAGGAAACATGCCTTGTATCCTGAATGCAGCTAATGAAATTGCTGTTGAGGAATTTTTGAAAGACAATATTGGTTTTTTACAAATATCGGATGTCATAGCCGAATGCCTCGAAAAGGTAGGTTATATTCGCGAACCGAATTTGGAGGATTACGTCAGTACAGACGAATTGACAAGAGTTAAAGCGAGAGAAATTATTTCATAATGGAAGGAATCATCATGGCGGCCCAACTTATCCTTGGGCTTTCAATTTTAGTGGGGCTACATGAGCTAGGGCATTTGCTTGCAGCCAAGGCTTTTGGAATGAGAGTAGAAAAATATTCTATCGGATTTCCACCCAAAATTTGGGGAAAACAGTTTGGCGAAACTGAATATTCGATTGGAGCAATTCCACTTGGAGGATTTGTCAAAATATCAGGAATGATAGACGAGTCGCTGGATACCGAATCCATGAGTGCTGAGCCAGAACCATGGGAGTTTAGAGCAAAACCCGCATGGCAAAGACTCATTGTCATGATGGGGGGTATTATAGTCAATGTGATCACCGGGATCGTGATTTTTATTGCGTTGGTTTTCGCAAATGGGGAGTCTTACCTGCCTAAAGATGAGCTAAACAAACATGGCATTGTTGCAAAGGAGCTTGGTCAGGAAATAGGACTTAAGACGGGTGACAAGATTGAAAACATTAGTGGTCAGGATTACGAGAAGTTTAGTGATCTGGTTAGCCCGGATGTGTTGCTTTCCACAGATGGTTTTTTTACTGTGAACCGTGGAGGACAGACCGTGCGAGTAGATATACCAAATGATTTTCTTGAGAAATTTTCTGAGAATAAGGTTGGATTTATAACTCCGAGATTTCCATTCTCAGTGAAAGAGGTTGTGAGCGGGACGCCTGCTGCTGCTGCTGGCTTAGAAGCTGGAGATAAATTCACTTCTATTAATGGGGTGCCTGTTAAGTATTTTGACGAATTCAAGGATATACTGGATACATTGGCGGGCAAAAATATTTCTAGTACCATTCTAAGAGGTGGTCAAACGATAAATAAAGATTTTGAAGTGACAGAAGAAGCCACTTTAGGGTTCATGCCTGAACCAAATTTGGCGTATTCTTCCGTAGAATATGGATTGGGACAATCTGTGGTTCTAGGTACGGAAAAAGCATTCGGTACAGTATGGAACAACATTGCGGCCTTTGGTAAAATGTTTTCGGGAGATGTTTCCCCATCTAAATCTCTCGCGGGACCTATCGGTATTGCCAAAATATTTGGAGGTACGTGGGACTGGAAACGCTTTTGGGATGTAACTGGGCTTTTGTCTATGATCTTGGCTTTCATGAATTTCTTACCTATCCCAGCACTGGATGGAGGTCACGTTATGTTTCTGACATACGAGATGGTTTCAGGAAGAAAACCTTCGGATAAGTTTCTTGAGAATGCTCAAAAAGTGGGAATGATATTGCTTCTGCTCATCATGGGATATGCGATCCTAAATGATGTTTCCAAACTTGAATTTATTAAGAACCTATTTTAGTCCTGAATTATTGAGGGGGATTAATTCTTAAATCCTTCCATCAAGTTGAGAGTATCAGCTGGAGTGGTTGGCGCTTCCCCCTCTGGAGTAGGAGGGGCTGGTCTGTATATTTCAAACTCCACTCTTCGGTTTAGTGCTTTGTCCGCCTCGGTGATTTCTTCTACTATGGGCTGTGAGCTTCCGTATCCTTCCCAGCCTACTCGCTCAGGTTCCACGCCCGCAAACTCCACAATATAAGTTCGGATGTTTTTGGCTCTTTCCTTAGACAACCGCAAGTTGTGTTCCGCTGAACCAAAGGAGTCTGTATGTCCTGATATTTTGAGTTTGAAACTCGGGTTGTCATATAGAAAATTGACTATTTTGTTGAGGTCAGCATACATTTCTTGTTTAAGCTCAGATTTCCCCAGATCAAACTCTATTGATTCGAATTTGACACGGCTGGCAAGTGGCTCTGTTACCTTCTTTAATTCAGTCGGCCCATCCAGAAAAAAGGCATCTTCGATGCGGAAGAAATCATCACCTTGAATTACCAGGAGGTAGTTTCGTTTGTCAATCAATTTGAACTCAAACGATCCATCAGGTTTTAGAAACTTTGGCGCTACTTCCACACCCTCATCCAGATCGATGATAGATACGATCCCCTTGAAAGGTTGGCCTGTCAGACTGTCAGTTAGAGATCCTACTACCAATGTGGTAGCCAGAGGCTGAGCTTCCATAGGAAGCGGGAAAGAGTAAATATCCTGTTCGTTGAGGTCGCGTGTTATAGACCTAGCGTAAAACAGCAACTCGGACTCTGAGTCTATCGTGAAATAAAACTCACTTCCCTGTCCGTTTACCAGTGGCCCTATATTGTAAGGCTCGCTCCACTTGCCATTTACGGCATGAGTCTTATAGATATCAAATTCACCAAAATTGTATAGCTGGCCATTTGAGCTAAAATATAGTACCTCATAATTTGGGTGATAAAACGGGCTTACGTCATTGTTTCGCGTGTTGACCACAGGACCCAGGTTTTGAGAGGGAGCCCATTCTCCATTTTTCATTTTGTAGGTAAAATATATGTCAGACAGGCCAAATCCACCAATCCTATCAGAAGCAAAATATAGAGTGTCTTCATTGTGAGAAAGCGAGGGATGCGAATCCCAACTTAGACTATTTACATTGGTTCCCAGATTTTTGATTTCACCCCAGGTACTATCACTTTGCAGTTTGGCACTGAAAAGATCGCAATCACCAAAACAATCGAGGCAATCGCATCTGGAGAAATAAAGGGTTTTTCCATTACGGGAAAGGTATGCCGAGCCTTCATTGTAGCGCGAGTTAATCTGCTCAAAGGCTTTGGCTTGAGACCAATTGCCGTATTCGTCCTTTTTACTAAAGAAAAGATCCTCGTTTTGCTTTTTGCGAATCGTCAAATCCAATTCATTTCTCTGAGATGTGTACAGCAACACATCGTTCTGAACATTGAGGGTTGGCCCATAATCTGCACTCGAGCTGTTTATTTCTTCTCCCATATTGAGCAGCACGCCTCGTGGGGGACGCAGAGTGTCAATTAACTTCCTGTATTCGACCAATTCATAATAATAATCGAGGGGTACATAAAGCTCAGCTTCCTGCGTGTTGAGAGAGTCATAGTAAATCTCAATTTCATTGATATTGATGCCAATGTGATGATGGCGCAGCACAAGCCGATAAAGATCTCTGGCGGCCTCAAAATCACCGTATAGTTCAGTGAGTTTGGCCAGCCTCCAGATCATTCGGGTGTCCTTGTAAAAGTTTTGTACACCAAATTTTGCCACGTAGCTCTGTAGAGCCTTGTATAGAGCCTCCCAATTTGCCGCTTTGTCGAGCTTGATGATGTGATCGAGTTCCTCCTTATTGTAATAGTGATGAACCTTGTTGATGTTCTTAAAATCGTAAATATTTAGCTGGACATTCTGAGGGAGAGAATCTACCCTGAATCTCTTGGTAGAGCGACGTGTTTCATTGTTTTGAGCCGACAAATCACACGTCCAAATGAACGCTACCAATACTGGCAGAAGGATTTGCAAAACAACTTTGTTCATAAATATGTCTTTTCGACAGACACCTGCATAATTCGACCTAAAGATAATAGGTTTTAGACTACCGTTGCTAATTTGGCATAGCTATTGAACCATTGTAGGATCACTTTGAATCAAGGCTTTTAAGGCAGGTTTCTGCCATTATGGCGTATATATATGATTAAAAATAAAAGACAAAAACCACTTATTCTTTCAAATCTGGTGGATGATGAATCTGGAGAGATGATTCATATCGAAACCATACAAGATGAAGGGAATTTAAATGAGTCGGATTTTCCGGACGAACTGGCCATTCTGCCAATAAAGAATACTGTTCTATTTCCAGGGGTGGTGCTCCCAATTACCGTGGGGAGAACCAAATCCATAAAGCTGGTAAAAAAGGCATATAAAGGAGATAGGATCATTGGAGTGGTGGCTCAGAAAAATAAGGTCGAAGAGCCGGTTTTCAAGGATTTATACGAAATAGGGTGCATCGCCAAAATTGTGAAAATGTTGGTGTTGCCAGATGGCAATACAACCATTATCATACAAGGTCAGAAGCGTATCAAGTTGATTGAAGGGCTGCAGGACGAGCCGTTTATCAAGGCCAACTATGAAGTGCTAACAGACAAAGACGAAATGTCTAAGGATGACGCCAAGGTCATCGTACACTCATTGAAGCAAGCTGCCAATAAGGTGATGAAGCTGAACCCTGAAATCCCAAAGGAGGCTCAAACTGCTCTTGAAAATATAGATAGTCATACTTTTCTGACGCATTTTCTTTCTTCTAATGTAAATGCGGAGGTCAAGGAGAAGCAGACGCTACTTGAAATCAACGACCCTAAGAAAAGGGCAGAGCAGCTCCTGCAATTTATGATGCGAGACATTGAGGTGCTGGAATTGAAGCAGGAGATAGCCTCTAAGGTGCACTCAGATATTGATCAGCAGCAGCGAGATTACTATTTGCGTCAGCAAATGAAAGTGCTGCAGGATGAACTTGGGCATGATGGTGCCGATCAGGAACTCAAGGCATTGAGAGTGCGTGGGCAGAAAAAGGAGTGGGGTGAAGATGTGAAAAAGCACTTCTTCAAAGAGTTGGATAAAATAGGGCGTATGAACCCTGCCGCGGCAGAATACCCGGTGGCCATGAATTATGCCGAGCTACTTGTTGACTTGCCATGGGAAGAATGCACCGAGGATAATTTCGATCTTAAGCGAGCAAAAAAGGTGCTTGATAAAGATCACTTTGGGCTGGATAAGGTCAAGGAGAGGATACTTGAGTATTTAGCTGTTAGAAAATTGAAGAACGACCTAAAAGGCCCAATTTTGTGCTTATATGGCCCTCCCGGAGTGGGAAAAACTTCTCTTGGAAAATCTATAGCAGAGTCGTTGAATCGCAAGTATGTAAGAATGTCACTGGGTGGAGTCCATGATGAAGCAGAGATTAGGGGACACAGAAAAACATACATTGGCGCCATGCCTGGCAAGGTGATTCAGAATATCAAAAAGGCGGGTTATTCAAATCCGGTTTTCATCCTGGATGAAATAGATAAGGTAAGTTCTGATTTTAGAGGAGATCCATCGTCAGCCTTGCTTGAAGTCCTTGATCCGGAGCAAAATAGCACCTTTAAAGACAACTACCTTGAGGTAGACTATGACCTTTCTAAGGTCCTTTTTATAGCCACGGCCAATTCGCTGGACACCATTCAGCCTGCATTGCGAGATAGAATGGAAATCATCGATATCACAGGCTACACCATGGAGGAGAAAGTAGAGATTGCGAAGAAGCACTTGATACCGAAACAAAGGGAAGAACATGGGCTCACAACCAAAGACATTACCTTCGATAAAGGGGCTATTGAAAAATTGATTAGCGACTACACGCGTGAATCTGGAGTGAGAAACCTGGAGCGCAAAGTAGCATCTGTTGTGAGAAATGCGGCCAAGTCCATCGCAATGGAAGAGGAGTATAATAGCAAGACTACCGCCGACGAAGTGCGCAAAGTTCTTGGGCCGGAAATCTTTGATAAAGAGTATTATGAAGATAATAAACTGCCGGGGGTGGCAACAGGTTTGGCCTGGACACCATCAGGAGGAGACATCCTTTATATAGAGGCAAGCTTGAGCCGTGGAAAAGGCAAGCTGACCCTTTCGGGACAGCTTGGGGATGTGATGAAGGAATCTGCCATGACGGCACTTTCCTATCTCAAATCCAATGCCGAGGAGCTTGATATCAATCATTTGATATTTGATCACTATGATCTTCACGTGCATGTGCCAGCAGGAGCCATCCCAAAAGATGGTCCATCTGCAGGTATTACCATGCTCACGGCTCTGGCCTCAGTTTTTACCCAGCGAATGATTTTGAAAAAACTGGCCATGACAGGAGAAATCACGCTTCGTGGCAAAGTTTTGCCTGTAGGCGGAATCAAGGAAAAAATCCTTGCAGCTAAAAGAGCAGGCATCAAGGACATCATCATGTGCGAGCGAAATCAACGTGATGTGGATGAAATCAATCCGCAGTACATCAAGGATTTGCGAATTCATTACGTTAGCAGCGTACAACAAGTGCTTGACATTGCGTTATTGAAGCAAAAAGCGCCGAAACCTATCGAATTCATTATTCCTGAGGAGAAGAAAGACTAGTTGAGAATCCTTGCATTCATATCCCTATTGCTGACATTCAGTGCTCAAGCGCAGTTTGGTCAATACCAATCTTTGGAGCTGCCAGCCGGTACCAGAAGTGCTGCGCTGGGGGGAGTGATGGTTTCGTTGGCTGATGGGGAGTTGATGCAGTTTATGAATAACCCGGCGGTTTTGGATTCGGTCGAAGTTTCGGATATCACCTTCAACTACAATCCATATTTTGCGGATGTCAACGCCTTTTCGGGCGCTTATCTCGCTGATTTGGGCAAGATTGGGCCAGTTGCATTTGGGCTCACCTACCTGTCTTTTGGGGAGTTTGCAGAGACCGATGATACAGGCAATGAGATTGGAAGATTCAATGCCTATGATTATGTGTTAACTGTTGGCAAGAGCCAAACTGTAGGGCCTTTTACTTTTGGTGTGAATATGAAGTTTGCGCAGAGTGCCATTGATAGTTACTCATCTTCGGTTATGGCGTTTGACCTGGGAGGCATCTATCGTTTTCCTGATCAAAACGTAACTTTTGGTTTGGCTTTCAAGAACTTTGGCTTCCGACTTTCGGATTATGCGACGACTAAATCCCAAATGCCTTTTGATGTGCAGATGGGCGTGACGATCAAGCCAGAATACATGCCATTCAGGTTCACCATTACCACTTACAATCTGGTGGAAGAAAACCTCGTTTTCAAGCCTGAAACCAACGAACAAACATCCCGAACTTCAGCCGTATTTGATAAAATGTTGCGGCGGGTAAACTTTGGGACGGAATTAATTTTAAATGAAGCATTGCAGTTTCAGTTTGGGTACAACCACCTGAGACGGCAAGAGATGAAAGTGGGGGACTCTGCTGAAGGAGCCGGGCTTTCCTATGGATTCTCATTGGGAATAAAGAAGTTTAAATTCAGATATGCACGGTCAAAATACCATGCCGCAGGTGGAGCCAATTTTATCAGCGTGCAGACCAACCTGAACAGCTACAAAAAGATACTATAATGATGAACGCAGACTTAACACCAAAGCAAATCGTTGCTGAACTCGATAAATATATAATTGGCCAAAATGATGCTAAGCGCAATGTGGCCATAGCCTTGAGAAACAGGTGGAGAAGGATGAATGTGAAGGAAGAAATTCAAGGTGAAATAGTCCCTAATAACATTCTGATGATAGGTGCCACAGGTGTTGGTAAGACAGAAATCGCCAGGCGTCTGGCTAAAATTTCAGATGCACCTTTCACCAAAGTGGAGGCCTCCAAGTTTACCGAAGTAGGATATGTAGGACGTGATGTAGAGAGCATGGTTAGAGACCTTGTGGAGCAGGCTGTGAACATCATAAAGATTGCCAAGAAAGAAGAAGTAAAAGAAAAGGCGGCAGACATTGTAGATAATATCATTTTGGATATTTTGATTCCTCCTGTCAAAGGAGCCAAAAACCTGCATGCGTCCGGAGTGGGCAAAGACCTTCCCGGCGATGAGGAAGAGTTGAACGAAAAGACACGAGAGCGCTTCCGCGAAAAAATTAAAAATGGTGAGATGGACGACCGCAAGATCGAAATCGATGTGAAGCAATCGGCCAATCCGGGAGTAGGCATGATTGGTGGTGGTATGGATGAGTCATCCATGATCAACATTCAGGAAATGCTCGGCAATATGCTGCCGAAAAAATCCAAAAAGAGGAAGGTAACCATAGCTGAAGCTCGTAAGATTCTGATGGAAGAGGAGACGTCTAAGCTTATCGATATGGACGATGTAAAGGATGAGGCCATTGCCAAAGCTGAGAATACAGGGATCATTTTCATAGATGAGATCGATAAAATAGCTAGCGGGTCTAGCGGCAAAGGCGGACCCGACGTGAGCCGTGAAGGTGTGCAGCGTGACTTGCTGCCAATAGTGGAGGGAAGTGCGGTGAATACCAAGTACGGAATCGTGCATACAGATCATATCCTCTTTGTAGCGGCAGGAGCATTTCATGTGAGCAAACCATCAGATTTGATACCTGAGCTTCAGGGTAGGTTTCCGATACGTGTGGAGCTGGAGAATCTAACAAAAGCAGACTTCCTACGAATTCTTCAGGAACCAAAAAATGCACTTACCAAGCAATATGTTGCGCTGGTAGGAGCTGAGGATGT
>JBDVMP010000046.1:0-72912 GCA_039970095.1 Cyclobacteriaceae bacterium | reverse complement strand
TGGCTCTGTTTCAGCCAGCAAAATCTCTATCGGAACTTGTCTTGCATAATGACTACCCATCCGATCAACTGAAAAAAATTTGCGATGACCAATCAAGGGTCTTCATTTTTTGGGAGGGGTTGTGCAACAGCTACGTCTGTTGCCACCACTGACAAGCCCACATGCCATTTACTCATACCACGACCACCCACATAGTAGTCATCAGTGCTTTCATTTTTATTCAAAAAAAATGCTCCTACTCCGAGCATGGCAATCATATAAAAGATAAAGATGAGTAAGTCTAACCAGTGTATGTCTAACAAAATTTCGGAGTAACTGCTTTTGGTGAAAAAATATTTCTATCTCAAAATGAACAAAGCTAAGGGTTTAATGTTTTAATTAGTTTGAATTAATCTATTTGCTTAGTGTAATCGTAAAAAAGCTGTTGGATTTGTTGGCGAACGTTGAGTTCGTAAATGGCTCTTTGATCGCGCGTAGGGTACACTCGATTAGATAGAAAG
Organism: Cyclobacteriaceae bacterium; assembly: GCA_039970095.1. Lineage (GTDB taxonomy): Bacteria > Bacteroidota > Bacteroidia > Cytophagales > Cyclobacteriaceae > JAMZMI01. The sequence goes on along the minus strand of JBDVMP010000046.1, from coordinate 72,412 downwards.
ATATACAAAAGATCATTTTGGGGATCCGCCCACACAAAAGTTCCGGTATAGCCTGCATGTCCATAGCTCTGAACACTAGCTGATTTTGCAACACTACTTTTTAACGAATCATATTCGAGCAAAGGCTTGTCGAACCCTAGCCCTCTCCTATTGCCATTGGCCGGGTATTGGCTGGTGGTAAATAAGTCAATTGTTGCAGGCCTCAACAGCTCCAAAGAGTCATATTTTCCTCCATTCAATAACATTTGAAATAAATGCGACAAGTCTATGGCATTACCGAAAAGACCCGCATTACCTGAAACACCTTTCATCAAAATAGCTCCTTCGTCATGGACTGTACCATGAATGGGCGTCATGCGAAAAAACGAGTCAATTTCTGTAGGCACAATCCGGGAAGGATCAAACATATCTAAGGGATTGAAGGATAATGTTTGCAAATCCATTGGGGCGTAAAACTCATCTCGCAAATACTCGTCAAACGGCTTGCCAGATAAATTCTGCACTATCTCTGGCACCAAATAGAAAAACAGACCAGAGTAAACATATTGCTTCTCATCACTCACCTCTGAGCGCTTGATATATTTTTTTATCCTGGAGTGAAAGTCGGCGTGTAAATAAAGCCCTTCTGAAACCTTGAACGGATAGGCGTCTGATTGTTCATCAGACAATGTCTGCCTTCTGTATTTACCGTTTTTTCGCTTTATTCGATCATAGTATTTAATCCAACTCTCATAGCCAGCCTGGTGAGCTAAAATTTCCCTAAAGGTGGCTTTACCTATATCACTCCGACCTAACCCGTCTACGTATTTTTTAATTGGATCGTCAAGATCAAACTCACCCTCATCGTACAGCTTCATAAGTGCCAGCGTTGCGGCTGCTACCTTTGTGATTGAGGCAAGGTCATAAATATCATCAACCCTGGTCTGTCTTATACTGTCATAAGTATGATGACCGTAAGCTGTAAAATGAAAAGGGATGCCCCCCTGGGAGGCAAAAACCACGCAACCGGGAAAAGCTTCATGAAGAATAGCATGTTCTACAATTTGATCAACATTCTCAGCTAAAATTTGGTTTGCACTGTCAATTTTATTCTGACTCCAACTTTTATTCTGAAAAATTATAAATAATAAAATCAGAAGGATTGTTTTATTAGACTTCAAGGTATTTAATTTTGCGGCCCGGAGGATTAAGCGAACTTATGGAAAATTTGAAACATTTTGTAATAGACTTTGACAGTACTTTCACACGTGTGGAGGCCCTTGATGTGCTATGCGAAATTTCACTTCAGGATCACCCTGATGGCAAAAAGGCACTTCAACAAATCAAAGATATTACAGATTTGGGTATGGAGGGAAAATTATCACTGCGTGAATCTCTGGAACAAAGGCTGGAAATCCTTCAGGCAAAAAAATCTCACTTACCAGAGCTTGTCAATCGCTTGAGCAAAGAGGTTAGCCCTTCGTTCAAAAGAAACAAAGAATTTGTGAAGCAATATTCGGATCAGATATACATCGTTTCCAATGGCTTCAAAGATTTTATTGTTCCGATCGTGGCTCAATATGGGATACAATCAGAGCAGGTCTACGCCAATGAATTCATCTATGATGATCAGGATAACATCATCGGCTTTAACCCTGACAATTTACTATCCAGAAACGGGGGAAAACCCAAGCAAATAGAAGCTCTGAATCTGTCGGGAGAAATATTTGTCTTAGGTGATGGCTACACAGATTATGAAATAAAAAAGGCAGGTATAGCGCATCAATTTTATGCCTTTACAGAAAACATAAGGAGAGAAAACGTGTTACAAAATGCAGATCACGAAGCTCCTAATCTTGATGAATTCTTATTTGTAAATAAAATGGACAGAGCACTCTCTTACCCAAAAAACAGAATCAAAGTATTGCTTCTGGAAAACATCCATGATCACGGAATACAGAAGTTAAAAGAAGAGGGATATCAGGTAGAAGTATATCCCGCTGGTATGAGCGAAGATGAGCTCTCTGAAGCAATCAAAGGAGTTTCCATTTTGGGAATAAGGTCTAAAACGCAGGTCACAGCCAAGGTGCTTGAAAATGCAAACCGACTGTTAGCTGTAGGAGCATTTTGTATCGGCACAAATCAGATAGACCTTAAAACTTGTCTCAAAAAAGGTATTGCCGTTTTCAACGCACCATACTCTAATACCCGATCTGTGGTAGAGTTGGCAATTGGAGAAATTATCCTTTTGATGAGAAATTTGCCAGATAAAATCAATTCCATGCACCAGGGGGAGTGGGATAAATCGGCAAAGAACAGTTTTGAGATCAGAGGTAAAAAGCTAGGCATCTACGGTTATGGAAACATCGGTAGTCAACTATCCGTGGTAGCCGAATCTTTGGGTATGAAAGTCCAGTTTTATGACATTGAAGAAAAGCTAGCCCTGGGTAATGCCGAGCAGATCAAAGACCTCAATGAGTTTCTATCTACATCAGACATCATCACATTACATGTTGACGGTAGAGCTTCCAATAAAAACATTTTTGGTGATGCTGAGTTTAGCCAAATGAAAGATGGAGTCGTATTCCTCAACCTAAGCAGAGGACATGTGGTGGATATTGCAGCACTTCAAAGACACGCAAAATCCGGCAAAATAAAAGGTCTGGGTATTGATGTGTTCCCTGAAGAGCCAATGAGTAACAGCGATGAATTTATCTCGGAGTTGAGAGGGTTACCAAACACTATCCTAACCCCTCACATAGGAGGAAGTACGTTAGAAGCACAAGAAAACATCGCGGATTTCGTTCCTGGTAAAATCATGGACTACATTAACACAGGGTCTACCAGTGGAAGCGTAAACTTTCCGAATATTGTATTACCTAAACTGACAGATGCCCACAGGTTTATTCACCATCATAAGAATGAACCGGGAGTGCTGGCAGAAATAAACAATGTACTAGCCAAACACGATATTAACGTGGTTGGGCAACACCTCAAAACAAATGAGGATACTGGTTACGTTATTACCGATATCAACAAGGATTATGATGAACTGGTAATTGATAACCTCAAGAAGATTAAAGCCACTATAAGATTCCGTGTTTTGTATTAGTGTTAATTCAACATTATACTTTAAATTGTTAAACATATTGGCTTCAGCGATGGTATTTATTTAAGATTAATTGAAATACAGAGACAGATGAGTCATACTTCACCGCATTGGAAAACATTATCAAATAAGCAGGAATTGGATCACGTGATTCAGGAATCCAGATACAAGCCTGTTCTTATTTTAAAACATGATTCCGCCTCCCCAGAAAGCAACCGTGTTAAAACCGAGCTGGAAACCAACTGGACGATCACTCCTGATCAAGTTGACGTTTACACCTTGGATCATAATCTCAAAAGTCTTTCGAGAGAAATCGCAGAGATTGCAGGAATCGACGATGAAGTTCCGCAAATCGTTCTTTTCGCTGACGGTGTGACTATGTATGACGAGTCAAAGGATCTCATCAGCTTCAAAAAGATCAAACTTGCCCTCAAAATTGTCAACAGAACATTTAAGTGGCTAGAAACCCGGGCATAAAAAAAGCTTTCGGGTATCCCGAAAGCCAAAGCTTTTCAAACTGAATTTTTAAACCCCTATATAGTAAGGATTTGAGCTGTAAAAACGTATCAATAATCCCCTGTTATCCTGTTTCAGAATCTGAATGAGGTCTTCAAATGAAGATGGGGCCCGCTCTTTACATTCCACTCACTCGGTCTTGTTTTAGTCTCAGATTTAAAAATATAATGTCTGAAAAGTGTTGTAAAATTACGCTGTAATTACCGAATACTAATGCATAAAAAAATATATTTCACTCCTGGCCCTACCCAGCTCTATTACACAGTAGAAGATCACCTTCGCTCGGCATTGAGAAATGACATAGGTTCGATTTCTCACAGAAGCAAAGCGTTTGAAACAGTTTTCTCAGAAACCAGAAGCAACCTCAAAGAACTACTTCAACTGCCCGACGGGTACGAAATCTATTTCACATCGTCGGCCAATGAAATCTGGGAAAGAATAATTCAAAACCTAATAGAGAAAAGCTCGCATCATTTTGCCAATGGTTCTTTCTCCAAAAAATTCTATTCATTCACTCAGCAATATCAAAAATCTTCCAGCATCAAAGAGATGCCTTCAGGTGAAGCATTTGACGATTTGTCCGTCCCGGAGCAAGCAGAACTCATCTCTTGCACACTCAATGAAACCAGTATCGGATACCAGTTTCCACTGAAAGATATTTATGACTTGCGGTCAAAACACCCCAACAAACTTATCTCGATAGATGGCGTAAGTGCATTCCCTTGTATTGATTTTGATTTTAGCAAGGTGGATACAGCCTATTTTTCTGTGCAGAAATCATTTGGACTTCCTTCTGGGCTGGGTGTATGGATTGTAAATGAAAAATGTATCGAGAAAGCTCATCTGTTAGAATCGAAAGGCATTTCCACGGGTAGTTATCATAGCTTAGCTGAGTTGGTAAAAACCGGAAGAAAAAACCAAACCCCTGAAACGCCTAATACTTTGGGAATCTACTTGCTTGGCAAGGTAGCCAAGGATATGTTGGACCGGGGAGTCAAAAATATACAGAACGAAACCATATATAAATCTACCATCCTCTATCAGACATTAGAAAGCCATCCGGATTTCCAGCCATTTATACCCGAAAAAACAATAAGGTCAAAGACCGTAGTTGTGGCCCATTGCGCAAAAGGCAGTGCCGATTCTATTGAGAAATTCAAAAGCAAAGGCTGGGTGTTGGGAAGTGGATATGGCCCTTTTAAGTCAGACCACATCCGGATTGCCAACTTTCCTATGCACTCCAAAGAGCAGATTGAGCAATTATGTGATTATTTTCAAACGTTGTAGTTAATTGTTAATTTGACAAAATATTCAATCCGAGAATACAAACGATTGAAAACCAGTTTAGATTTGCACCACTTATAACAGTATCGGGATGTATAAATTCAACAAAGTACTTGTAGGCCTTGATCACTCAGCAATGGATAAAGATCTTATCAAAGCTGCGTCAGAACTATGCACCCTTTCCGGTACTAAAGAAATCTTTTTTATCAATGTGATTAAAGATTTTGACTTGCCTGACTCCCTTAGAAAAGAATTTCCGGATCTGGTTGACAAAGCACTAGAAGAAAGGAGAATTGATATTCAAAAGGCAGTAGATCAGCATTTCGAATATGATGAAGTCAAAGTGGCCATAAACGTCATAGTGGATCAAGGGTCAGTAACGAAAACCCTCTTGAAACTTTCTGCAAAACAAAAGATTGACTTATTTATCCTTGGTAGAAAGAATGACCGCAAAGCAGGCGTTCTGATTACACGCATAGCAAGAAGGGCTCTTTGCTCTTTACTCATCGTGCCAAAGGGTAAGAAATTAGCATTTAATAACTTTTTGGTGGCAACAGATTTTTCCAACTACTCAAAGAGCGCCATGGAAAAAGCCATAACACTTGCACGCAAATCTGGGGGAGAAACCAAGCTCACTGTGCAAAATGTATATCAAGTACCTACAGGATATCACTATGCAGGAAAAACTTTTGAAGGCTTTGCGGAAATAATGAAAGACAATGCAGCCAAAGATTATGCCCGCTTCATGGCTAATTTTAACACCAAAGGCCTGAACGTTAACCCAATCTACTCCTTGGATAAGGATGACAACATAATTGGAGTGATTGCCAAAGAAGCAAAAAAAGGACATGCAGACATGCTTATCATAGGTGCCAAGGGACGCACAGCTGCTGCTGCATTATTTATTGGAAGTAAGGCTGAAAGGTTGGTACAACTAAATGAGGAAGTACCAATGCTAGTTATTCGACCAAAAGGCAAAGGAGCCGGTTTCTTTGACTACCTCAAAGACTTATAGTTGAGACTTAGACCTTAGCTTATCTAAAAGATCGCTGAGCGTTTTACACTCTGTCTCGGAAAGAGTATTCAAGCCACTCTCCCATTCTTTAAGTTCTCCATCTATTTTTTCAAGAAGCTCAAGGCCTCTCTGCGAAATAAATACATCTACCGCTCTCCTATCTCCAGAGCACTGCTTACGATCAACTAACCCTTTTGATTCCAGCCTATCAACAATTCTGGAAGCATTTGAACTCTTGTCCAGCATTCTATCTATCAACAAATTAATCGTTGCAGGGTTGGGATGCTGGCCTCTGAGAATTCGTAAAACATTATATTGAGGTGTCGTGAGGCCGTGCGGTTTGAACAAATTGACCTGACTTTGCTGAAGCCAGCCATTTGTATAAATAATATTGATAAGTGCTTTATTTAAATCACTTTTGAAATTCTTCTGTTTTATGTCATCTGATATACCCATAGATTTCAGGTTGGTTGTATTTACATTATATGTTACGACATACAAGTATGTTTGTTTAAAAGAATTTAGCACTCGTTTCAAACCTTCGGCAACTAAAGGAATCTAAGCATTATAATCGCCTTAAAATTGGAGGAATCCTTTATCATACAGAAAATCCGCAATGAATCCACACGCCACTATGGATTCAACCTGATACTTAAAACTTATCAGGAAAGGGTCTATTGGCACGTTCGTAAAATGGTAATAGACCATGATGACGCTGCTGATCTCACGCAAGAGGTCTTTGTAAAGGTATGGACCAACCTCCATAAATTCAGGGAAGACTCAAGCCTATTTACATGGATTTACAGAATAGCCACTAATGAGAGCCTCAATTTTCTGCAAAAGAAAAAGAGAAGGCACCTGCTTAGGCTTAGCGATGTTTCCTCCGAACTGGCTTCCAAAATAGATGAAAATAACCTGATAAGTGGAGACGAAATACAGCTTAAACTACAAAAGGCATTACTCAAACTGCCCGACAAGCAAAGGGCTGTTTTTAACATGAAATATTATGATGAGATGAAGTTTGCCGAAATCTCGGAAGTAACAGGCACTAGCGTCGGGGCTCTCAAGGCAAGCTACCATATCGCAGTAAAAAAAATAGAGGCATTATTATCTGAGGATTAAACCTTTTAACTTCAAAACTGTCTAAACGACAAATGAAAATGAAACTCGACGATATTGACAAAAAACATCCTTTTCAGGTCCCTGATGGATTTTTCGATGAGTTAACTACTGACATACAATCCAGAGTCCGTAGTGATGAGAAAAGACCTTTTTTCAGAATGGCAGCAAAGTGGTCACTTCTGCCAGCCCTTGCATTGTCACTGGTTCTGGGGTTTTGGTTTTATCAAGTTGAAAAACCAACAGTATCTCAATCCGAGATATTACTGGCTCAGGTATCAGACGATGCAATACTTACATATTTGGACGAAATAGACATCTCTGTGTCAGAATTAATATCACTTTCAGATAACCCAATGGATCTCTTAGAAACACCAAACTACCTAAACGGCATTGATTTAGATGAAGAAAATATGGATGACTTGATAAATACATTCGATTTGAACGAAATTTACCTTTGAATAAGATGAAAAAGCTATTAGTAATATCAATAATATGGCTTTCGGGGTTGGGAGTATCGGCACAAAGCCAGGAAGCGCTCCGAAAAATTGAGGCAGCAAGAATAGCTCTAATTACGGAGCGTCTGGAACTCACCCCAGAGCAAGCGGAAAAGTTCTGGCCCATCTACCGCGAATACAGCGAAAAGCAGCGTGAGATCAGAAAAGAATTTCAGGAACTCAAACAAAATTATGACCCGAGCCAGGCCTCTGAAGAAGAGAGCAAGACAATCCTAAATCTAGGATATCAGATCAAGGAGAGACAGTTGGAACTTGATAAGACCTACGCTCAGCGTATGCAACAAATAGTTACCAGTCGTCAGTTGATGAACCTGAGAAAGGCCGAAGAGGATTTCAGAAACATGCTAATGAAGCGAATCAGAGAACAAAGCATACAACGCCAACGCTCAGAAAACGATAAACAAAGAACCTACGATCAAATGCAGCAACGCCGGAACAACTAACGCACAATCCCCTACCACATGTTTTTGAAAAAGGCATTCTTGTTATTGGCCTTAATCCAGATTGTCCTCTGTACAAGTGCTCAAAAAGCCGAGCTTTCGGTTGAAGACCAATTGGCACAGTTAGAGTTAGATATGGACTCCTTGTCCATCTTTATGCTCATAGACAGCCTTTTGAGCTACCAAAGCCCCATCTATTCAGAATTAAATATCCGCACAAGTTATAACAGCAATGTGCTCAGTGCCGGTCGAAACCTTGGCATTGATCAGCACGGTATATCTCCGGGAGTGTCGTATTACCACAAAAAAGGACTTTATGCTGATGTTTCTGGATATTGGAACAGTGCTTTTGATCCAAAGTACAGCCTGACTATAGTGTCGCTTGGTTACATGAAAATATTTGGTAAACACTGGAGTACCACCGGCAGTTACGAGCGTTGGTTTTACAACAGCTCATCCAACGACTCCACAACGAGCACATCTCTAAAAAACAGCCTCAACTTATCAGGGGCCTATAGTACCAAATACATTTATGCCTCTTTAGACTATAATTATTTGTTTGGCCAAAGCAAGGCGCACAGAATCATTGGCAATATTTCTGGCACCTTCACCCTAAAAGACAAATGGGTATTCGACAAAATCAGAATTGCTCCTTCTGTTTCTGTGATATATGGCAACAGTGATGTGTACAACTACTACTATTCCTCTGAACTGCAACGAGCTCAGTACATTGGCGATATTGTTCAGACTGAAGAATTTCAAGCCTTTTTTGAAACTGTGAGTTTTACAAATGAAGAATTAGAAAAACTCAAAAGGATCGAAAACAGCCGTCGGCTGTCCCAGTCCGAAAAGAACAAATTCAAATACTTTGTATACATCAACAACACTGAAATCTCAGATTATGTGCAAAACAAGCTGAGTTCAACCTCAAATGAATACGGTATCATGAACTACAGCTTCAGTTTGCCAGTGGTTTTCTATATAAAAGACTTCAACTTCTCATTGAGCTATAGCTATAGCGTCCCAGTGAAGCTTCCCGGCGAAATAAGTAGCTATGACCCTATTGGATATTTTGGTGCTTCGGTAACCTACCGGATTCCGTTCCGATAATAATTATTTTTCACCGTGGTTATTCGGACGAAAGACCTACCTTTGCATCCCGTAACAATACTTAGGCAATCACACTTTTTTAATGTCCAAAGCAAAATATATTTTCGTTACGGGTGGCGTAACTTCCTCTCTTGGAAAAGGTATCATTTCAGCGTCGCTGGGTAAACTTCTACAAGCACGAGGTTTATCAGTTACGATCCAAAAATTCGATCCATATATCAACATTGATCCTGGCACACTTAATCCGTATGAGCACGGTGAATGCTATGTAACAGATGATGGTGCGGAAACCGATCTGGATCTGGGGCATTACGAAAGGTTCCTAAATATCCCCACCTCCCAAGCCAACAACGTTACCACAGGCCGAATATACTATAATGTAATTCAGAAAGAGCGTGAAGGTGAGTTTTTAGGCAAAACCGTGCAGGTGGTTCCTCACATTACCGATGAGATCAAAAACAACATTTATAAGCTAGCTGACACAGGGAAATTTGATGTCGTCATTACAGAAATAGGTGGATGTGTAGGTGATATAGAATCACTCCCATTCATAGAAGCCGTTCGTCAGGCCAGATTGGAGTTGGGTCCGACCAACTGCATCTCTATACATTTAACGCTCGTACCGTACCTAAAAACGGCAGGAGAACTCAAGACCAAACCCACTCAACACTCAGTTAAAGAATTGTTGGAGGCGGGAGTCCAGCCCGACATCCTGGTATGCCGCTCTGAGCACCATTTAGATACAGATATCAGGAAGAAATTAGCCTTGTTTTGCAACGTTCCTTTCAATTCGGTAATTGAGGCCCGAGATGCTGACTCAATCTATGATGTGCCAATTTTAATGAGAAAAGAAAAACTTGATGAGCGTGTACTCTCCAAGTTTAAGATGTCTTATAAAAAGGAGCCAAAGATTGATCAATGGAAAGAATTTCTAGGAAGACTAAAAAACCCAACCAGCGAGGTTAGAATTGGCCTGATTGGGAAATATGTAGAGCTGAAAGATGCTTACAAATCCATAGCTGAGTCATTCATTCACGCGGGTGCTCAAAATGAATGCAAAGTCCGACTTGATTGGATTCATGCAGAGGATGTGACAGAAGAAAACGCATCCAAGATGCTCAATCACCTTGATGGTATCCTGGTAGCTCCCGGTTTTGGAGAAAGAGGGATCGAAGGTAAAATCACCACAGTAAAGTATGCCCGTGAAAATAAAGTTCCGTTTTTCGGCATTTGTCTGGGTATGCAGTGTGCTGTTATTGAGTTTGCCAGAAACGTGCTAGGCCACAAAAAGGCAAATAGCAGTGAGATGGACAAAAAAACAAAGTATCCTGTGATTGATCTGATGGAAGATCAAAAAGGCATCATTAATATGGGCGGTACCATGAGATTGGGTGCTTATATTTGCCAGCTTAAAAAAGGCACAAAAGCCAACGGTGTTTATGGAACTCAAAAAATATCTGAACGTCACAGACACAGATATGAGTTCAATAGCAAATATCTAGAGGCTTATGAGGAAGCAGGTATGATAGCATCAGGTATAAACCCGGAAACCAATTTGGTGGAGATAGTGGAGTTAAAAGACCATCCGTGGTTTATTGGAAGTCAATTTCACCCTGAGCTCAAATCGACTGTACTAAACCCTCACCCCCTATTTGTAAAATTCGTAAAAGCTGCGATGATAAATAAAAAGCAGTAATTCAAATTAGATATTATTGATTAATTATGGATAGAAATCAAATCATCGGTTTGGTTGTGATGTTGGTATTCATCACTGTTTACTTTCAGTTTTTCGCACCCGAACCTCCAGCAAAACAACCGATTCCTACAGAGGAAATCACTCAACCAGACACATCCAATAGTCAGGTAACTTCTGAGCAAAGTAGCCCGGCACTGACAGATAGTGCTGTGTCCAAGTTAAACGAAATGAAATATGGCCTTTTTTCGCCCAATGCTTCCGGCGAGAAAAAGGAAATCATGATCGAAACCACAGACCTATCTGTGAAACTAAGCACGGAAGGTGGTTTGATTAAGGCCATAACCCTAAAGAAGTTCAAAGACTTCTTAGGCAACCCACTTGTGCTTCTCGATGAAAATCATAGCTCTCAGCATTTTAGGGTTGGACACTTATCCAAAACAATAGATCTTTCTGAACTGTACTTTGTGACAACAAACAGCTCTGCAAATGTGGCACAGGACGACTCACTCAAGGTTTTATTCACGCTACCATTAGAGTCAGGTCGGTCTATTTCATACGAATACACCATCCCCGGATCGGGATATGAAATCGGCATGAAAGTGCGGCAATCCGGCATGGAGAGCGTTGTTGAAAACAACATTAGCCTCGACTGGGAGCAAAAGATGAACCGGGTAGAGAAAGATTTTAAAGACGCAAGAAACCGCTCTACGGTAAAATACAGGTTTACAGATGGGGATGTGGATGAACTATCAGCCACATCTACCGACAAAGAATCCGAATCTCTTGACATGCCTACCAACTGGGTATCGTTTCGTCAAAAGTTCTTCACTGCTGCAGTAATCTCCTCTGTTCCTTTCCCAACGGGAAATGTATCATCAGTTATTGATTTTAGTGACTCCACGGCTGTCAAAAATGTAACCATGAGCATGAACATGTCCTTTGGTGATTTCATTGGAAACAATACCGATTTGAAATTCTATTACGGCCCCAACAACTACGCTAAACTTAAAACTGTAGCATCAGGTTTCGGGGAAAACGTAGAACTGGGATGGAGCATACTTTCGTGGATCAATAAGTTTGCTATTATTCCAATTTTCCATTTTCTAGAGAAGTATATCTCTAACTATGGCGTGATCATCATCATAATGGTCATCATACTTAAGCTGGTACTTTCTCCCCTCACCTACACATCTCACATGGGTATGGCCAAGATGAGAGTCCTAAAACCTGAATTAGATGAAATAAAAGAAAAGCATGATGGCGACCAGCAAAAAGCTCAACAAGAGCAAATGGCGCTTTATCAAAAAGTAGGTATAAATCCACTGAGCGGATGCATACCCATGTTATTGCAAATGCCCATACTTTTCGCCATGTTTTATTTCTTCCCTAACTCGATTGAGCTCAGGCAGGAAAGCTTCCTTTGGGCGCATGATCTATCCACTTATGACAGCATCTTAGACTTGCCATTCACCATCCCATTCTATGGTGATCATATCAGTTTATTTACCTTGCTTATGACTGCATCGACCATACTGTACACATGGTCAAACAGTCAAATGACCGCATCGGTACAAGGACCTATGAAAACGCTTCAGTACCTCATGCCTATCATGTTTTTGTTCTTCCTGAACAGCTACTCCTCTGGATTGACTTTCTATTATTTTGTTTCAAACATTGTTTCCTTTGGTCAAATTGCGCTCTTCAGAAAGCTGATTGATGAAGACAAAATCAAAAAAATACTCGAAGAAAACAGAAAGAAAAATGCCAATAAAAAGAAGTCCTCATTTCAGCAAAGGCTAGAAGACGCCATGAAGGCACAGGATCAGAAAAAGAAAAAGCCTAAAAAAGGAAAGTAATCAACTAGTTATGCACATCCCTAGTGTTAATTAACTGATTATTAACCCGATAGAATTGAGCCCCGGAATACTCCGGGGTTTTCTTTTATCCATAAGTCCATGTTCTGCAGATGTTGGATATATTTGTAACCTTTCCTAACAAGGACAAGTCACTCAATTTCATAATTCAACTATGGGTAAAATAATTGCAATAGCAAATCAAAAAGGCGGTGTTGGCAAAACAACAACAGCTATCAATCTTGCGGCTAGTTTGGCTGCTTTGGAGCTTAAAACCCTTATTGTGGATGCCGATCCGCAGGCCAATGCCACCTCGGGGGTGGGACGAAACCCTAAGGAAGTTGAGAATAGTATCTATGAGTGCATGGTGGATGGCGTGGACCCTAAGGAGTGCATAGTAAAAACCGATATTAAATACCTTGACCTTTTGCCGTCTCATATTGATTTGGTTGGTGCCGAAGTAGAAATGGTGAGTATAGCTAAGCGAGAGGAGAAGATGAAAATCGCTTTGAAAGAAGTGAAGAAAAATTACGATTATGTAATCATAGATTGTTCGCCATCATTGGGACTGATAACGGTAAACGCCCTAACTGCCGCAGACTCTATCATTGTGCCTGTGCAGTGTGAGTATTTCGCCTTGGAGGGGCTGGGTAAATTGCTCAATACAATCAAAATTATTCAGGGGAGATTGAACCCTGACCTTGCAATAGAGGGAATTCTCCTTACCATGTATGACTTGAGGTTGAACCTATCCAATCAGGTGGTAACGGAAGTGAAAACCCACTTCAAATCAATGGTTTTCGACACTTTGATTCCAAGAAATATCAAATTGAGCGAATCTCCAAGTTTCGGAGTTCCTGCCATAGCACACGATGCAGACAGTAAGGGAGCCCTATCCTACCTGAATTTGGCAAAAGAAATCATGGAAAGAAATCAAGTAAAAGCTGCATAACAAATCATCATGGCAGAAAAGTGGAAAAAGAGAACGGGATTGGGAAGAGGTCTGGGTGCACTACTTGAAGACAATGAAGAAAAGGAAACGCTAAGTGGCTCAGGTGCAACTATCAGAGGCGCCATCAGCGAAATAGCTCTGGAGCAAATTGAGGTTAACCCATTTCAACCGAGAACAGATTTCAATCAAACTGCGCTTGAGGAACTGGCTGAATCTATTCGCGTTCAGGGTATTATCCAACCCATTACTGTTCGTGCGCTAAGCGAAAACGAGTTTCAGTTAATTTCAGGCGAGAGGAGATTTCAAGCTTCAAAGCTCGCTGGGTTAGAAAAAATCCCAGCGTATATCAGAACAGCCGATGACCAGCAAATGCTGGAAATGGCGCTTATTGAAAACATTCAAAGAGAAAACCTCAATGCTATCGAGATCGCTCTGAGTTACCAACGCTTGCTGGCCGAGTGTGACTTAAAGCAGGAGGAGCTCGGAGATCGCGTTGGAAAAAACAGAAGTACCGTAAATAACTACCTTAGATTACTCAAGCTTCCGCCGGACATTCAGATAGCCCTGCGAGACGGAAAGATTTCCATGGGTCATGCCCGTGCCATCATCAACATTGAGAATGTAGATTTACAACTGGATATTTTTAAAAAAATTCTCAGCCAGGATCTGTCTGTAAGAAAAGTCGAAGAATTAGTGCGTGGGTCGGGGAAAGAGAAACCAACAGCTGCACCTAAGTCTTCTGATCCGGAAATATCCAAGTTGCAAACCAAGCTGACCTCCCATTTTGGAACAAAAATTTCAATAAAAGCGGACGCCAACAACAAGGGTGAGATCAAAATCCCGTTTGTATCTTCGGATGAACTCAACAGAATACTCGACTTACTCAATCTCTAAAATGAGAAACAGGGTTTTATTTGGAGCTTTAATGTTCTGTCTGTCGTGGAACGCTCAGGCCCAGATAAGCAAATCGGACTCTATATTTTTGATGACCGACAATACCATTCTGGAGTTTGAGTCTGTCTCCGACTTGGATCCCTACAAGGCTGCATTTTTCTCTGCAATTCTTCCGGGTTTAGGACAGGCTTACAACAACCAATACTGGAAAATCCCACTTATCTACGGTGGTGGGGTGATTTTTGCTCACTATATCAATTACAACCATCGCATATATCAGGAGATGCAGAATGCCCTGATTGCACAAACGGATGATAGCGAGCTTACGGTGAATTTTTACTCAGATTACTTCAGTTCTGAAACAACACTCGAGAGAAACCGGGATGTATTTAGGCGAAACCGAGACTTTCTAATCATATTGACTTCTGCGTTTTACCTTCTCAACGTGGTGGACGCACACGTATCAGCTCATTTAAACGAATTTGACGTGAATGAGAACCTTTCCATGACGATATCCCCTTCTATTCAATCAACTCTATTATTTTCGCGTTCGGCAGGGTTTACTGTCTCTTTAAATTTTAAATAATGCGAATTGCACTAGTGGGTTACGGCAAAATGGGCAAAGCAATAGAAGCGTTGGCCATCGATGCAGGACATCAAGTATCTAAAATCATTGATGCGGACAATGCCTCCGAGATCGGAAAAATTTCCCCAGACAACACCGATGTGGCTATTGAGTTTTCTCAACCATCCACGGCTTACGACAATATAAAAACGCTTGTTGGAAATGGAGTCACTACCATGGTGGGCACTACCGGGTGGCTCGATCATTATGATGAAATTGCCAAGCTCTGCAAAAAAAACAAAGGAACTTTCCTTTATGCTTCAAACTATAGCATTGGGGTTAATCTTTTCTTTGAACTAAACAAATGGTTAGCAGAGAGAATGGCTTCATTAGGAGGATTTGGTGTAGAAATGGAAGAAATCCATCATACAGAAAAGAAAGACTCCCCGAGCGGAACGGCTATCACTCTTGCAGAAGGTATCCTTGCAAACAATGCCCGTAAAAAAGGATGGGTCAATGAGAAGACGGATGATAAAGAATCAATCGGTATCGTTTCTCTGAGGGAACCTGCCGTACCCGGCACGCACACTGTCAATTATCATTCTCCTTTGGAGAGTATTGAAATCAAACACACCGCCCATGACAGAAAAGTTTTTGCTGCGGGTGTAATAAAAGTGGCCGAATGGATCACTAACCAGTCAGGTGTATTAACAATGGAAGATTTTATAAAACAATCATAGATGTATTTCAACGATTTTAGCCCCACATTCGTCATTATTTTCGTATTGGTATGGTATGCATGTCAGGGATTGGCGTACCAGAAATTTTTCGAGAAAGCCGGAGAAAAAGGCTGGATTGGGTGGGTTCCGTTTTACAACTACTACATCCATATGAAAATAATTGGCAGGCCAACATGGTGGGTTGCCTTATTATTTGTACCGGTAGTCAATTTTTTTATTGCGCTTACAGCACATCTTGATCTACTTAAATCATTTGGCCGCTATTCATATTTCGATCAATCCGTAGGAG
The DNA here is from genome assembly GCA_039970095.1 of Cyclobacteriaceae bacterium. Classification (GTDB taxonomy): domain Bacteria; phylum Bacteroidota; class Bacteroidia; order Cytophagales; family Cyclobacteriaceae; genus JAMZMI01. Next base: position 56,333 of record JBDVMP010000046.1, on the reverse strand, counting down.
TCATATTTGCGCCATTCTACATGGTTTATATCGCTTTTTCAAAAGCTGAATACCAGGGGAAGGCCACTGAAATGCCAAAGAGGAAACGGACGGTTCCGCAAGAATGGTTTGAGGCGATCGTATTCGCAGTTTTTGCAGCGACTTTCATTAGGTGGATATTTATGGAAGCCTATGTTATTCCCACCCCTTCCATGGAAAAGTCTTTATTAGTTGGTGATTTTCTTTTCGTTAGTAAGATCAACTACGGCCCCCGCACCCCGAAAACACCACTTCAGATTCCTTTGACCCATGCTAAAATATGGGGAACCGAGTCACCATCATACATAGATGCGATCCAACTGCCTCAGCTAAGATTACCTTCTTTGAGTAAAGTTGAGAGAAATGATGTAGTCGTTTTCAACTATCCGGTTGATGACATGTACAATGCCCGTCCAGACGAAGGTTTTCACCCAAAAGACTTGAAAACCCACTATATAAAGCGGTGTGTTGCTATCCCGGGTGATGTTCTTGAAATCAAAAAAGGCCAGGTCTACATCAATGGTGATATGGGTGAAAATCCGGAGCTGATGCAGCACAACTATTTCATCAAGGCCAACAAGATTATTGCGGATCATAACTGGCAAAAAATCATTGATAAGTACGAACTGGCCCAGGATTTGCGTCCAGTAAAACTCCAAGGTGGTATCACATCATTTTTCGCCATGACCAGCGCGGAAACAGCTGAAGAAATCGAAAAATTAGATTTCGTAGAAAGCGTAGAAATTCAACTTAGAGATTCCGCACAAGTAGAAACTGATATTTTCCCAGATGCGAGGTACTACCCGTGGAACGCTGATAGATTTGGTCCCTTAGAGGTACCCTACAGTGGCATGACCATCCAAGCTGATGAATACTCTTTGGCCAAATATGGCTCTACCATTGAAGATTACGAAGAGCTAGATGATGTAAAAATCGACATAGATAAACTCTACATAAACGGTAAGGAAGTGTCAGCATACACTTTCACAAAAGACTACTATTTCATGATGGGTGACAACAGACACAATTCTGCTGACTCCCGTTATTGGGGGTTTGTGCCTGAGGACTATGTTGTGGGTCAGGCTTCTTTCATCTGGATGTCGCTGGATGACTCTAAAACATTTCTCCGAAAAATCAGGTGGAGCAGAATTTTTAAAGGTATCAATTGATCCCTTTATTTAAAATACGCAACAACCATAAAGAGCACAAGAAAAAAAACAGCCCCGGCAGCCATAAGCACGAGCATAGACAAAAACCCCTTTACCTTGCTCTGCTTCTCTCGTTGCTGTTCATAAATATTGTAGTAGTAATAATCGTTGGGGTCAATATCCATATTTTCAATTGAGTATTTGCTTTTAATACCGTCAAATACGAAAGGGTAACCTACCAACTGATTCCAGTTCGCCCAGATGCTTTTAAGAAGTCATTGGTTTTAGAAAATGGTTTACTACCGAAAAAACCTCTGTGAGCGGCAAATGGTGAAGGGTGTGGGCTCTGGATCACATGATGTCTTTCTTTGTTAATTACCGCCCCCTTGTTTTGGGCATATGCCCCCCACAGAATAAAAACAAGTCCCTCTTTCTTTTCTGCCAGCTTTTGAATAGCTGCGTCTGTAAATTGCTCCCACCCTTTTTTTTGATGCGAGCCAGCTTGTCGTGCCCGTACGGTTAACGTGGCGTTGAGTAACAGTACTCCTTGCTTTGCCCACCTCTCAAGGCTCCCATGAGGGGGAATTTCTTTGCCCAAATCAGATTGGAGTTCCTTGAATATATTGAGTAGTGACGGAGGAAACGGCACGCCCTCAGCCACAGAAAAACAAAGTCCATGTGCCTGACCAGGCCCATGATACGGATCCTGCCCAATGATCACAACCTTTACAGTATCTACTGGGCAAAAATCGAAAGCCCTAAAAATCTGACTCCCTGGAGGGTATACCGTACCAGCTTCATATTCTGACTTCACAAAATCCGTCAGCTGCATGAAATATTCCTTTTCAAACTCTTGTTTGAGCAACGTTTTCCACGACGATTCAATCTTAACATTCATATTTCTTGGCAATTCTTTTTAAGATTGTTGGCAAAATAAGAAAAGACGTCTAAATTTCTTTCGTCAAAAGATAGAGATGGTAGTAGATATTACAAAAGGCATCAAAGTATCAGTAGAAACAGAGTACCAGCATGAGTATTCTAATCCTGCTCAGGATCACTTTGTTTTCACCTACCAAATCACAATAGAAAACCTCTCAGACAAAACCATACAGCTTCTTTCGAGACATTGGGATATTGTTGACCTGACTAACCCAAAAAGGGAAGTTGAGGGAGAGGGCGTCATTGGTAAACAGCCTATAATAGAGCCTGGCCAAATGCACCAGTATGTTTCTGGTTGCAACCTAAAATCAGGCCTGGGGAAAATGTCTGGCTTCTATACAATGGAGCGAATGGTAGATGGTCAACGCTTCTCTGTCAAAATACCACAGTTTGACATGGTAGTGCCATTCAAACTCAACTAAGTTTGGGATTATCTTTCTTCACTGCAAATGAGTTTTTGAAATACAAAAACCGAGCAGTCAATGCGCATGGACTTCACTCTCCATTTCTATTTAACCTCTACAATCAGGTTATCAAAGCAAGGGACAAAAAACTCAAGGCTGATTTAAAAACTCTTCGAAAATCAGTTTTTAGTTCGAATGAAGTCTTAATCTACACAGACCCCAAAACCCTGGAGCTTAGAAACGAGCAGACTGGAACCTGGGCCAAGCGCGTCACCTCATCTCTTCGCTTTAATATTTTCCTGATCAAACTCATTGATTACCTGCAAACCGAAACGGTACTAGAGACTGGTGCTGCCGCAGGAATAAATGCCGCCAGCCTCTCCCACTCCACGGCCAATAAAATCGTCACCATGGAGGGATCCAAAGAGATCGCTCAGCTGGCCAGGCAAACCATAAATAAATTTGGCAAACAAGATGTAGATATAATCGAAGGTGAAATAACAGACACATTCGCAGACAGCCTGAGCAAATATTCGCCAGACTTAATTTTCCTTGATGCTGATCACAGAAAAGAAACGATCCGGTTTTATATGGATGAGATATCCAAAGCAAAACAGGCTCCAAAGTGCATTTTAATACATGACATCTATTGGTCCAGAGACATGAAACAAGCATGGCTCGAAGTAGTCCAAACCCCATCCTTTAATCTTACCATCGATCTCTTCGAAGTTGGCCTGGTATTCCCGAACTATCAGATGGAGAAACAACATTTTCGAATCAAATTTTAATACTAGAGTGCCGTATTACTATTTAAGTTTCTAAACCCTATTTTTGCACGCAAAAAAACAGCTAAGCGGATGTCTGAACAAGAACCAAAACAACCAGAATTCAAAAAACACAGAGACCTGACCCCTTACTTCATCGTGATGGGATTGATTTTGATCGGAGTAATTGCGTTCTTCTATTTCCAAAATGTAAGACTTGAAGAAGAAAGGGTCGCTCAGCAACTCGAACTTGACAACACCATCTTGCAGCTCGACTCGATTTCTTCCGAACTCAACACCAAGATCCTAACCATCTCCCAGTTGGGAGGGCAAATCGACACTTTACTAAAGGTGAAAACCCAACTGGAGGAAGATAAAAAAACATTGATCCGTCAGCGAAACAGTGAGAGAAATTATGCTGTGTCCCTAAAAGACAAGGTGGAAGGCTATCAAGAATTGCTCTTGCTCAAGGACGAAGAGATCAAACAACTAACAGCCCTTGCTGAGGAGCTAAGAACAGAGAATGTGGAACTTAAAGAAGAGAAGCAAACGCTCAGCAAGTCCATCAGAGAGATCAACGAAGAGAAAGCCGAACTGGCTGAGAAGGTGGCTTTTGCCTCAAGACTGAAAGTAGAAGGTCTGAAAGTGTTTGCCGTAAGTGCAAGTGGAAGAGAACGTGAAGGTGAATTTAAAAACAGACACATAGACCAGCTTAAGGTAACATTCACAGTAGGTCAAAATAGTGTAGCTCCTATAGAGGGAAAAGAATTGCTCATAAGAATTGTAGCACCTGATGGCAATGTATTATTTGATGTGGCAAGAGGCTCAGGCTCTTTCACTTTTGAAGGACGTGAGATGTTCTATACACAAAAGCAGGAAATACTTTATGATAAGAAGAGCCAGCTCGTGACCCTATTCTATAAAAAAGGAAGTGAATACGCTATTGGCAAACACTTCGTGGAAGTTTACACCGACGAATACCTAATGGGTAAAGATGGGTTTGAGGTGAAGTAGGATCAAATAAGAGGTTTTAATTTTTTAGCGGATAAGATTTCCTTCTGGAATAACAAAAGTTGACGGCACGCCGCGTCAGGGATAGCAACGGAAAGCCCACAGCCTGATGAAAGAGGGCGAGGACTTGAAGTGAATAGCCCGCCCGGACGCCCTCCTTCTTAAGTTCAGGATAATAGATAAGGGATTTCGCTAATACATTTTGCATTAGTACATTCACAATTATGAATTATTTACCTACTTTTGCAGTTCGAAAAATTTTAAGTAAAACACAATGACTAAAAATTACGAGACAGTATTCATTTTAACTCCCGTTTTGTCTGAAGCTCAGATGAAGGATGCTGTCGACAAATTCAAAGGTATCCTTGTAGAGCAAGGTGCGAAGATTATCAATGAAGAGATTTGGGGCTTGAGAAAGCTTGCTTATCCGATCATGCATAAGACTACAGGTTTTTACAACCTTTTTGAATTCGAGGCAGAAACATCCGTAATTGATAAGCTAGAGACAGAATACAGGAGAGACGAGAAGGTAATGAGATTTCTCACTACCGTGCTAGACAAGCACGCATTGGCTTACAATAAGAAACGCAAAAGCGGAGCATTCAAGAAAAAAGAAGTAAAAGAGAAAGAGGAGGCAAAAGCATGACACTACAAAACGAACCAATTAACAGAGAGCAGAAGAAAGACAAGTACTGCCGTTTCAAAAAAAGTGGCATCAAGTACATTGACTACAAGGACGAAAAATTCCTTTTGGCTTTCGTAAATGAGCAAGGCAAACTTCTTCCAAGAAGATTGACAGGCACAAGCCTGAAATTTCAAAGAAAAGTGGGACAAGCTGTAAAAAGAGCTCGTCACCTGGCTTTGCTTCCTTATGTTACAGACTCTTTAAAATAATAGCGAGATGGACGTAATATTGAAAGAAGATATCAAAGGGCTTGGTTATAAAAACGACACTGTAAGTGTAAAGCCCGGATACGGTAGAAACTACCTTATCCCTCAAGGATTCGCTATTATCGCGAACAAAGTTAACTCTAAGATGATAGAGGAGAACATCCGTCAGGCAGCTCACAAAGCTGAAAAGCTTAAAGCTGACGCTCAGGAAGTTGCCACTAAACTTGGAGATGTTACTTTAGAAATCAAAACCAAAGCTGGTGAGTCAGGTAAAATCTTTGGTGCTGTAACCGCACTTCAGGTTTCTGATGCATTGACTGCTAAAGGTTTTGATATTGACAGAAAGAAAATTTCTCTTGGATCAATCAAAGAACTAGGTGAGTACACTGCTGAGGTTGACCTTCATAAAGAAGTAAAAGCAGAAATTAAATTGAGCGTAGTATCTGAATAAGATCGCTCAATCAGATATTTAAAACCTCGGCTTACAGTCGGGGTTTTTTTATGCCCAATGATTGGAACAATCCATAAATTGCAATCGATGTTCAATCTGAAATTTGACATACCAAAATCTAAAAGCCTGATCAACCTGAAGGATAAGGTTGTGAGTATCGGGTCATGCTTCTCAGATAACATTGGGCAAAAGCTGGCTGACAACAAGTTTCAGGTACTCTCAAACCCTCTGGGTACTATCTTCAACCCCTACTCCATTTTCAATGTGTTGAAAAACGAACTGAACACACATGGAGTAGTAGAAAATCAGGGCGTTTTCTTTCATTATGATGCGCACGGAGAGATCTCAGCTTTGACCAAAGATGACTTGACCGAATTAATCGATCAGCGAACCGAAACACTCCAGAATAGCCTGAAGGATGCAAATTGGTTGATAATCACTTTCGGCACTGGCTTTGTTTACTCCCACAAGTCAACAGACGCTATCGTGGCAAACTGCCATAAAGTGCCTCAATCTGAATTTGACAAAAGATTACTTCAACCTGGCGAAATTGTGGAGCATTATCACGCCTGCATGAAAAAGCTAAGGTCGGTTAACCCAGGCTTGCGTGTACTACTGACTATAAGCCCGGTAAGGCACACGAAAGATGGCTTGCATGAGAACAACGTCAGCAAGGGAATCTTGCACCACGCCACCGCTGAAATACTCAAACAAGATAAGCGGGCATTATACTTCCCTTCCTACGAAATCCAGATGGACGAACTCAGGGACTATAGGTTTTACTCCAAAGACTTAATCCACCCATCACAAGAAGCCATAGATTACATATGGTCACGCTTCTGCGAGACCTATATGAACCCAGAGACACTGGCCTTTCTGAAAGACTGGAATAAGATCAAAATTTCACTTCAGCACAGACCCTTTCAGCCTCAATCATCCAACCATCAGGATTTTCTGCGAAAGCTAAAGCGGGACATAGAAAACCTTAAAGACAGGATAGATGTTAGTGAAGAGTTAGCAGAGATCAAAAAGCAACTCGACTCTAAATGAGAAGGCTGTTCACAATCATAATACTTATCATCCTTGGTGGATGCAACCAGAACAAAATGGAGCACACAAATAAACTCATAGATAGTACCAGCCCCTATCTCCTACAGCACGCCCACAATCCTGTGGACTGGTATCCGTGGGGCAAAGAGGCACTGGACAAAGCTCTGGAAGACAATAAGCCCATTCTTCTAAGCATCGGATATTCGTCTTGCCACTGGTGTCATGTTATGGCGCATGAGTCGTTTGAGAATGACACCATAGCGGAGTATATGAATGAACACTTCGTCAACATCAAGCTGGACAGAGAAGAAAGACCTGATATCGACAATATATATATGGATGCTGTGCAAGCCATGGGACTGAGAGGAGGTTGGCCTTTGAACGTTTTTTTAACCCCCGAGCAAAAGCCATTTTACGGAGGCACGTATTTCCCGAAAGATAACTGGTTGGCGTTACTTCAAAATATCACAAAAGCCTATACTCAGAATTATCAAAAGTTACATGAGTCTGCTGATCAGTTTGCTGCAGCCTTACAAGCAAGCGATATCCAAAAATACAATCTGAGTGAGAATCAGACGGATATAACCGATGAGGACCTGACAAAGGCAGTAGATGTGGTCAAAAGTAAGTTTGACCCTAAGTGGGGAGGAATGGATCGAGCACCAAAATTTCCCATGCCGGCTATTTGGAACTACCTGCTCGCCTATTCTCAGGATTTTGATGATAAAGACATTGAGAAACATGTATTGTTTACTCTGGATCAAATAGAACAAGGTGGCATCTACGATCAGGTGGGTGGTGGTTTTTCGCGCTACTCTGTAGATAACGAATGGCATGTTCCGCATTTTGAAAAAATGCTTTATGACAATGGGCAGCTATTGACGCTATATGCTAATGCTTATAAGTTGAGCAAAAAAGAAAATTACAGGAGAGTTGTCAAGGAAACAGCCGAATGGCTGGCGCGAGAAATGATGGATGAAAACGGAGGTTTTTATTCCGCACTTGATGCCGACAGTGAAGGCGTAGAAGGAAAATTTTATGTTTGGTCACAGGAAGACATACTCGATTTAGCTGGAGCAGACAGCAGTGTCATTTGCAAATATTACGACATAAGGAAGTCGGGTAATTGGGAACACACGAATGTTCTGAGAAGACTGGATAAAGACCCAACATTTGCGACCAACTGGAAACTCTCAGAACAAGACCTCCAAAGCAAGATCGATCAATTCAAAAGCAAAGCTCTTGCCGCAAGAAGTAAGAGAATACGACCAGGTCTGGACGACAAAATCATCGCTGGATGGAACGGTCTTGCCTTAAACGGCCTGCTTCACTCCTATCAAGCCACCGGAGACACCTTGTGTCTAGATCTGGCCAATCGCAATGCTTCATTTATCAAGGATTCGCTTATTTCGGACGGTAAATTGATTCGCGTATATGGACTGCCAACCCAGGGTTTTCTGGAAGACTATGCAGCTGTTATTCAATCTTTTATCACTTATTACGAAACCACATTCAATATAGAATATCTCAATACCGCCAGTCAGTTGACAGATCAGGTAGTGGAAGAATTTTATGATAATGATGAAAAACTATTTTTCTATTCTAGTAGCGAATCGGAGAGTCTAATTACTAGAAAAAAGGAGCTCTTCGACAATGTGATACCATCATCAAACGCCATGATGGCTGAAAACCTCTACAAACTTGGTGTCATGCTGGACAAGGGGAAATACAAGACCCTAAGTCTGGAAATGCTCAAACAAACGAGTAGCCTTGTAAAGCAGGAAGCCGAGTATATGTCTTATTGGTCTTACGTGACGCTAATAGTTAATCATGCCACTCCGGAAATTGTAGTTGTGGGGAGTGAGACCAACGATATTGTAGAGAGGTTTCATCGAAAATATCTACCTAATAAGGTACTCATGGCAGGAAAAGAGGGAACAGCGCTTCCGCTTTTCGAACATAAATCCGAAATGGATAACAAGCCAACGATTTACGTGTGCTACGACAAAACCTGCAAACGACCGGTCCACGATTTTGATGCGGTACTGAATGAGATGAAATAACATAATTCACCGAACGAACTTTCAAGTCTATCGAATTTACTCTAGCCTCGATTGTCCAATTACTTATATTGCGTAAAAATGTTTGTAAGCCTCTATAGCCAGCATTATGATATTGGAAGAAGAAAAACACTTTATTGATTCATTCAAAGAAAAGCTGAACTCAGATCAGCAACTTTCAAAAGAGGATCTTCTGGCCATGTGTACGCAATTTGAAGACACAATAGAACTAGCCAGTGTTTCCATGAAAATCATCAATAGACTTAGAGTAAATTATTTATCTATACAGGCATCAAAATAACCCCTTAATCGCCCAACTTCTTTCCTTGATGCTTCCTTAAAAGCTCAAAGGCATTAATTTCGTAGATCACAAGATGAGATCTACATTGAGCTTTGCTGAAGTTATACTTCCTCTCCCCTTAAAAGGCACTTTCACCTATACCACTTCCGGCTTAGATCAAGATCAATTACAAATTGGCTGCAGGGTAATAGTCCAATTTGGTAAGCGAAAAATATATACAGGGATTTTATACGAGCTCCATGACAGGTCTCCTCAGGAATATGCACCCAAGCCCATTTTAGATATCATAGATCTCAAACCTGTTTTCACTGCAACCCAACTTACATTTCTGCAGTGGATGGCAGACTATTATATGTGCACGCTTGGGGAGACTGTAAATGCAGCACTGCCCTCAGGGCTCAAAATATCGAGTGAGTCCCTCATTTCCATCAATCCGGACATTGACCTGGATGATCTTGACGTAAGCGAAAAGGAAAGGGTAATTCTCACGAATCTGGAAAGCGCAGATCTCACACTGGATGAGATCGCGTCACTACTAGAAATCAAAAGCCCACATAATCACATCAAATCTTTGTCTTCGAAAAATGCCATCCATCTTTTCGAACGTGTAAAAGACAAATACAAGCCAAAGACAGAAACGCGCATCCGACTAAACCCTGAACTCAACAATGAGCAAAGCATAGAGGAGCTTTTTCAGGCGCTCGAAAAAAAACCAAAACAAACAGACCTTCTTCTCTCATACCTCAAATCGACCAACACTCTAGAGTCTCCTTCTCACAACGAAAAAGGAATGCCTAAAAAGGAACTACTAGAAGATGCCAGCACTTCAAGCCTGAAGACGCTTATCAAGAATGGAGTGCTCATGGAGTGGAAACAGACCGTGTCGAGGCTTCACTTTGAAGATGCCGGAGATTACAATATCCCCATGCTCTCCGAAGATCAGCAGAGAGCCAAAGATGAGATTTTGGCTCACTTTGAGACCAAAAGCACGGTACTGCTAAAAGGTATAACAGGAAGTGGGAAAACAGAAGTATATATTTCTATAATCGAAGACATACTGGAAAACGATGGAACAGCCCTCTATCTTCTGCCAGAAATTGCGCTCACAACACAAATCATCAAACGACTGAGGCGTGCTTTCGGCGATACCTTCGGGGTTTACCATTCTCGCTACTCGGAAAATGAGCGCGTAGAGGTTTGGAATAAGGTTCTGAAAGGAGAATATAAATTTGTCGTCGGAGTGCGAAGTGCTATTTTTCTCCCATTCCAGGACCTGTCGCTCATCATTGTTGATGAGGAACACGAAAATTCCTATAAGCAGTACGATCCGGCTCCTCGCTATCATGCAAGAGATGCTGCGATCTACCTTGCCTCACTTTTCCATGCCAAAACGCTTCTGGGAACTGCCACTCCAGCCATCGAGACATACAAAAATGCTCTAGACGAAAAATTTGGCTTAGTAAGAATGGACAATAGGTTTGGTGAAGTAAATATGCCAGAGATTCAGTTTGCCGATATGAGCCAGGAGCGAAAGCGCAAAACCTTGAAAGGCAACTTCTCCTCCAAACTACTCATTGAAATTGAAACCGCACTTGATAACAACAAACAGGTGATACTCTTTCAGAACCGGAGAGGCTATGCACCATACGTAGAATGTCAGCAATGTGGATACCACGCAAAATGTCCCAACTGCGATGTAAGCCTTACTTATCACATCTATCAGAACGTTCTTGTTTGTCACTATTGTGGCCATAAAAAGTCCATGATCACCGAATGTCCGCAGTGTCAATCTCACGAAATGCGAACATTGAGCTTTGGAACAGAAAAGCTTGAAGAAGAGCTAGAAATATTGATTCCGAATGCAAGAATTCAACGAATGGATCTTGACTCTACCAGAAGCAAGAATAGCTACCAACGCATCATCGACGATTTCGAAGTTGGAAACATTGACATACTGATCGGAACGCAGATGGTGAGCAAGGGGCTGGATTTTGAGAAAGTAGTACTGGTAGGCGTTTTCGCCGCTGACAGAATGATCAACTTTCCTGATTTTCGGTCGCACGAAAATGCCTTTCAAATGATCCATCAGGTAAGTGGAAGATCCGGTAGAAGAAAAGACAAAGGAAAAGTTGTCATCCAAACGAATGACCCTTCCCAGGCAATTTTGCAATTGGTGAGAAGACATGATTACGAGTCATTTTACAATCAGGAAATTCTGGAAAGAGAAAAATTTCTCTACCCTCCTTTCTACAGGATCATAAAAATCACTTTCAAGGATCAGGAAAAACAAAAGGTAAACGAAGCTTGTGGTTATTACTATCGGGAAATCACCAGGCAACTCGGCACCATGCGCGTCATTGGGCCTGTTGAGCCACTTGTGGGCAAAATTCGAAACATGTATTTGATGGATATCATGATTAAAGTAGAAAAACAAGGAATAAACTTACGAGCATTAAAAGAATTCCTGCTTACTTCGCGTAATATCCTCTTAAGTCAGCGTTCATATAAAAGTGTCAAAGTTCAGTTCGATGTTGATCCGACTTAGTCTTATTAAGTCATTTTTGCTAATAGCTTCACTGTGGGCAATCCTGCTTACAGCCTGTGACCCTTGTGCCGAATGCGGAAAACCGCTGGTTTTTGACCCCACTGTATCTTTAAAATTCATCAACAGAGACAGCTTATTGTCCATAAATGACTCACTAAACACCACTAACGACAGTATTACGTCTATGTCAGAGAGGAGAGATTCTCTCACCGGTAAAACGAATTCATGGGAATCAACCATTGCGATGCTTCGCGATTCTATAGAAGACGGAAAAGATCAATATATAAGCGACACTGTTAAGTATGATGACAGCTTGCAGACGGCTCTAGGTCAGATTAGTTTGATCGATCCCGCACTTGTTTACACCAATGAGTTAAAGACCTTTCTCGATGATATTTTATCAGTAATTGAAAGCGGCAAAGTACAATTGGAAAGAGTGACGATAGATGAAAACGGCAACAGCGAGGAATATGCCGATAGCTCTACGCTTTATAACCTTCCTTTGTTAATGCAGGAGTACAATTTCACAACGTTTTTGATTGATCTGGACGGTGAGCGAGACACTATCAGCTTTAGCTATACCACCGACCTGGAAGTGGATGAAGAAAGAAGGGTCAAAATGCGAGCCTATAATATCGATACTGTGAGCTACACTTACGACTCACTTCTGTTTGAATGTAACACCTCCGAATGCCTAAGCAATGAAGTACTGGTTACTATTTATTTTTAGCGGATTTTTGGTGCACAGTGTTGTGGGACAGACCACCGATACCACAGCCGTGGAAACCGTGGAGGTAGAGGTTGTCGCGGAGGCCAATGAAGAAGATTCCATCTCCGTTCCATTGAAGGTGTTTGAGCCCCAATTCTTCGTGGATTACGGCAAGATCATTCTTACGGCTATCACACCTGAGCAGAGATTGGAAGGTGGGCTGATATTATTATTTTTTGAAAAATTTGAAGCTGTAGGCGAATTTGGAAAGGGAATACTCAAGCCTAAGCACTCCTATGTCAATGGCAACTATCAGGCCTCAGGAGACTACTTTAAATTAGGTGGTGGCTATATCACCAAATTCAATCAAAAATCATCTATTGGTCTTGGAGTAAGGTACGGACTCAGCAATTTCACCGACCAGGGAAGAATAGAAATTCAAAGTGAATCAGGCATGCAGGACGATTTTGAGTTGTCTTTTGCCAGAAACAACCTCTCTGCGCGATGGTGGGAAATAGTTTTAACTTCCGAAAGTGATGTCGCTTTCAACAAATCTAAACCAGAGTCAAAAATCAACGACTTTATGAAAATCGGTTTTTTCTTCCGTATGAAATTTTTGGTAGCCTATGATGACAAGACGGACCCAGTGGAAGTTTATAGCGTACCTGGCTATGGTTCGGTTAATAGCGGACAGCAAGCCGTCTTTAACTTCTTTATAAAATTTCACTTATAAAATTCACGAATGTAGATTTGACTATTCCGAGCGCTTCGGCACACTGTAGTCTTCAAGTTTACACGTCACTCGTCCAAACCTCATATTAGCCTCTATGAGCACAGGAAGCCTGATCCCATCTTTTTCTATAACCCAAAATACAACGGCTTTTTCCTCAGGAAACGTCCTGCTAATCGGAAACAATACATAGAGCTTGTAAGCTTTGTATTCATCCCCCTCCCACTCAATGCTTTCAAAACCACCATTTTCAATACCAAAATCATACACCCTTTTTTCAAATTGGGTGCTCAGCATCAGACTATCCCCTACATCCATATTCTTCCATTCCACATTTCTTAGATACATATAGGTGCCCAGTATGTCGAAGGTATTTTCATTCAAATCAACAATATAATGTCTGAACGGTCTTTGCTTATTCGTGTGTACGCTCACATCGGCAGTCATGGAGTCGTAGTTGAAGTAGTTTGTCTGATCCCATTTATCCTTCCCTTCCAACATTTGCTTCTCCGAGTAGGTTGGTTTGAATGAATCCTTTTGCAGAAAAGACAAAAAATGAGCTTCTACATTTTTAATGAAGCTCAGAAAGCCAACAGTTTTGGCCTTTATATCCACGCTGTAGTGATCCAAACCGTTCATGAAGTTTTGGCGCTCACCATGTAATGCCACGGCCTCACCCAATTTGAACCATCCATAATTGATGCTAAATTCCAGCCTCTCTCCCGAAACGAAATAAGTTCTGGAGTCAAGACTAGCGTCCTTCACCTGAGCCTTAGCCAGGAAGGCACTCAATATGAAAAGCAAAAAAGTTATGTAACACCTGCTCATAGAAGCGGCAAAACTATACATTTTGTGGGGTACCCAATCCACCCATTTCACTTAAATAAATTCAATGTTTCTTCAGACTCGTTCTATACTATTGTGAAGTGTCCTTTTGTAGAAAAGCAATAAAATTCAATGTCCTGATAATTCGTCTAATATTTTGGGTGTTTCGTCCGAAATATTTGAAGAAATCAATCGTTTTTTTACTATTTGGATCAATCTTTGACATACCACATTGAGACAATCAATAATAAACATGAAAAAATCACTCATAGTTTCAGTTTTTACCATCCTATCAGTCGGTGCTTTCGGGCAATCCGAAACATTGGGCCAAAAAATAGATGAGCTCACATTTGAATGGGACACAAAATCAGAAGAGCTGAATAGTTACGACGGTTTGAAAAATTTTTGTTCTGATTTAGAATACAGAACTGATTTTGTGGAACTGCTACATGAGATTCATCATTACGATTCGGTGCTGTATCAGCGCTTATTGAAAGCCTCCAGAATTAGTCGCGACAGGAAAATTAGCAAAGCCATTAAGGATATTGAGAAATTTGAGGAGGGCTACAGCATGAAAAAGTTCATTCATTTTCTTCACCAAGAGTGCAAGGATCAAAAAGAAATAGAAAAGAATGCTGAGGATTTGAAATCGGAAATTGGTTCTGAATCTTACAGTGGCCAAATATATATATTAGAGATAGAGCTCAATAAATACATAAAACACATAACCCAGCGGGTAGATCATATCAGAAAGCATGCGCATCATCTTCATGTGAAGTGACACTATTTCCGATCAGAAAAGCAAAAGGCCATTCTATCGAATGGCCTTTTGCTTTTCATGTTAGTCTCGTCATCTAATGAACTACTATCACACGTTTTGGTGACCACCTTGTATGCTCATTGAATATATGTAGCATGAATATGCCACTCGGAAGCGACTCGGCAGAAATCAACTTGCGACTCTCTCCCATTTCAATATCCCCACTGAGCACCTGACGACCGGCCTGATCATAGAGCACCCATTGCATTTCTTCTAAAGCCACGCCAGCCAGCTCCACTTCAAATTCTCTATCAGAAGGGTTCGGATATATGCTAAACTCCTTGCCTGGCAATACTGAAGTAATGTTGCTGGCATCTGGCACAATCTTACCATTGCCTACATCTACCATCTTAGCCTGAAGAATAGCTCCTCTCGTTAAGCCCTTTGTTTCATCTATATCCTTATCCAACTGCACAAATACAATAACCGCCAGGTTATTTGGATCAAACACCTTGCTTATAGGCCATGAGTAATCGAAAGTCAACTCTCCAAATGCAGTCTGTCCTTCATTCACTGCCCCTACATATGTTTTACCCCCTGCTGAAGGTAGCATTTTACGAAGCACATTTCTATAGACCATAGATGCATCCTCTCCAACCAAGTCTCCTGCAACAGTTTTCTCTACAATAGCTACACGGAAAGACAACTCCGAGTTTGCGGAATCAATGTCCACATTAGATGTAAACGAGTCAATAGAAATATCAACATGTTGCTCATCTCCTCCAATGGTGATGTTACCAATGGTGAACTGCGGCTCATCCAGTGCTACAGCGTTAAATTTATTGATGTTCCAGCCTACCGGATCCGAATCGTCATTTTCTTGAACCTGCCCTGTAATGACGCTTTTCGGTGAATTGGACACCCCATAGTACAACGACCTTGCTCCCGGATCTTTCGTGTTCCTACTATTGAGCACATCAATGGAAGAACCCAAATCTGTGAAATAGTTGATAAGAAGTGCGTCACTTCTTAACTCATCATCCAGACGACTATTGAGAGTGTCTTGCACAGCTTCGCTGGCCTGAGTACCTAAAGAGGCAAATTGCTCAACCACAATCAATTTGGTTCGGTCATAGATTTGGAAATCATCGAAGGCAAACCCAGCCAAATACCCATCTGTACCCACAGTCTTATCTCCTGCAGTTGAGCCAAGGGCAAATCTAAACCGAACAGGACCCGTTCTGTCAATTGCATCTAGTTTATGTGCAGCCTCTCTCCATACCACTTCTTCCTCATCATCAGCATCAGGAACTCCTCCCTGATTATTCCACCCATAAGCCTCTTCATTGAATGCTACGCTCCCAATGATCTCTGCGTCAATGCTACCAGGATCCCCATTGATCCCAATTGTATTAAACCAATTTTTTCCGGTAGCCCCTTCATCACCGTCATAAGTTCCCAATGGGGACCAAGTCAATCCATCGTCCGTAGAGTATTGAAAAACCACCCCATCTCTCAAATCCATATCACAAGCAAACATAAAAGCCAGTGTAGGTAAACTCATCTGTGAAAAATCATAGGCAGGAGAGTAAACAAACGAATTTTCATTTTTATGGTAGGAGCTGTCAGCATCAGTAACCCAAAATGTTGTTTCATTCAAACTGCCAAAATCGGCCGTAGTGCCCAACTCCCAAGATGGAGGAGCATCAGAGAATTCACCGTAAGCTTCAAAGCCTTCTTTGACTCTGGAGTCATCGGTCACATAATCAACGCTATCCAAATACCATCCACCGAAACCACTTTCAAATTCTTCTGTATAAACACCCCCGGCATCAACAGTAATTATACCGCTAATAGTAACGATCCTCTCTTCAACAGCCTCGCAACTAGAAGTAGAATTGTATGTAACTCTAACCAAATAATCACCCGGCTGACCGAAATTATAGGACCAATCCTCTTTAATATTATCTACAGTGACTCCATCTACACCATCCTGCTTTATAATAGTTGCTTGTGGTGTTACCAAATCATCCATAGTAAACACCTCAAATTTGATATCATTTATATCAACAGGGCTGTCATTCAAGTCGTCCATAATGAAGGTGGTAGTATTACCTACCGTTGTGTTAACCCATCGAAACCTTGGAATTGGAGTATCTCCAATATTGATTACTCTCGATGCACTTATGGCAAATGGACTTATAGTACCTTGGGCAGCTATGCCCGTTTCAAAATCATATTGAGCAGTTACTGTAAAAGTGACATTTCCTTCAAGTTTAGGATAGCCATCATTTAACTGGTCGTTAAGCGGACTAACTTGAGCATTTTCTATTTCTATCAATGCAGTATCCGGTGCTATTGTAGTAATCTTCACATAATCAGGGAAACGCTTTTCCAAACTATCATACTCCGCTTCCTGTCCAGCCCTCCATGTAAAGTTCAAATCATCAATAGTTATTCCAAGAGCATCCAAATTGGATATAACAACCTTTTGTTTTATCTCTTGTGTAAGACAAGCCTGTACATTAATAATATTTTCACCATCCCCCAAATCTTGGAATTGAGGAACAGGCAATACGGTGATGGTTTTACTTACCGTATTATCACAGGATTGACCATCTGTATACGAATAGCTCACTGCAAAATCTTCAGGCGCAGTATAGATGTCGGTCTTTGCTCCTGTACCATTAGGGTCAAAATCGGTTTCACCGTTTTGTGTTGCTCCAATCGAACCACCGGAAAAAGTACCATCAGCAAGAGGTGCGCCAGTTCCAGCATTGGCATCCAAATCCCATCCTGCAAGCAATAGTGTACTTCCCGTAGCGGAAACATAATACCTGTCATCAGCTAAATTTTCAGATAAAACCACACTCGAATTTTGTTCAACCCTAAAACTAATATTTGGCTGTGGCTGAATGCTGATAATCGTTGTTTCAGAAGTATTTGAACAAGACGTTCCAGCAGCATCTGTATAGTCAAATTGGATATAAACCGTGGCAACATCACCTGTCCTAACTTCATCATATGTCAAACTGAAGTAATCTATCGCTATTACATCAGGATCAAAGCTGGCTGTACCATCTCCATTATCAACAAATCCCGAGGTGGTCAAAGGTGTGGTCAACGCTTCATCAGAATAAATACTAAACGAACCAGAAGAAGCTGGTGTTAGCCCCTGGGCTGCCCCACTCTCCTGCCTTCCCTGCAAAGTCATTACATCATCGTCAAAACAAGGGCTGTTATCAGGAACTTGAATATCAAGTCTAGGGAGTGGATTAATTGTAAAAGAATGTTCCACCTCGTTATCACAACCATTCGCATCTGTATAAAAAAGTGTGACAATATGAGAGGTAGGAAGGCCGTCCTCGGATCCATTGGTATTACCTGCCGCCGAAACCGCAGCTGTAGATAAGGTAATAGTGGCTGTTCCATTTCCATTGTCAGTTAACCCTCCTGTATTAATCGTAAACTGAACAGAATCCGCATCTCCGCTTTGGGTAATATCAAGTACTGTCCCAGACAAATAAGACACTTCTCCTCCAATGGTAATAGTACCTTCATCATAACAAACTATAGAACCTTCAAGCGCATCACCAATATCGCTAAATCCAACAACGGCTGTTTCGTATTGAATATCCAATGTAGGCTGTGGTTCAATTGTGAAGGTTTGAGAAATAGAATTTGAGCATGAATTGACATCCGTATAAACATAGCTCACCTCAAACTCAACTGGATTACCTTCCGAATTGGTTTCTCCAATTCCTTCCATTATCAATGCTGGAGTCATTCTGGCTGTTCCATCTCCAATCGAGTTAAATCCACTACCATTAAGTGTATCACTCAAATAAATCAGATAAAAATCACCGGCTGTTGCATTATTGGATTCTTGTTTACCACGGATAGTGAAAATTCCCTGATCATAACAAACCAAACTATTATCAAGTTGATCTTCAGCATTGTTTTGCCCTACAGACCCCACATATGTAATATCAAGTGTAGGATGTGCATCGATAACCATTGTCTGACTAAAGGTTTCTTCACAGCCCCATTCACTGGTATAAGTAAACGAAATAGTATGCGTAGAAGAGGTTCCTTCCCTCGTTTCGCCAACAGCGGCAGCCATATCTTGCGTAGTAAGAGTTGCAGTACCGTCACCATTATCAACCAGTCCGCCAGTATTAATTGAGAATACTCCATCCGCATTAAAATCGTCTGCCCCATCTACGACAATATCCGTACCTATAGTAAAAGTGCCATAATCATAACAATAAGCATCACCGTCATCTACATCTTCATCTAAATCAACATCGAAGAACTGATAGTCTTCGGCCTTAGGTTGAATGTAAATCAGAATTTCTTTTGCTTCACCCTCGCAACCTTCAAAACCTCCAATTATACTATTGACTTCAGTCACATAAATGGAATAAACATTTTCAAATTCTATATCTGTAGAGATGTTAAAGTATTCTCCATCCAGTGTTTCATCATTCAATTGAGCCAACGAAATTGAATTAGCGGTATCTATGGCATTAGATAAATTAGAATCAAAGTACCAGACATACTGCGCTCCTGAATTTATAACATCAACGCTAATTGTATTCTCCGCAGAGGAAAGATCAGCTAGCGCTATACCTTCACAAAAATTATATTCATTTTCATCCCCACCATCACCGTCTAATGCTGGCGCTAGCGGTTGAGGGTATGCAGTCAAAGTGATTGAAATAAGTTCACTTTCTGTTCCAGCAAAAACCTCCGAATTGATTGTGGCATCTTTAAACAATACCTGACTAAAATAAATGGTTGTATCTATTCCGCTCGTAATTCCACCTCCAGCAAAACCACTTAATACAAAGTCCTCAAGGTCAATCGATTTGATATTTGTGAGTTCAGGGTTTGAAATTGCCGTTGATTCATCCTGAAGCACTCCATCCTCGTCATACCACCTAAAAACTGATAAACCAACACCATTGCTTAGACCTGTATTTCGAGCCTCACCAGCATATGATATATCCGCAAAACCTGAGATCGCATCTTCCTCGCATAGCGGATCCGGTTGAGTAAAAGTGGTCGCAGGAGGAACTTCGAAAACATAAATCTCAAGATAATCAGATTCACAACCTGCAAAACCGGTAACGCTACCATCAATATCCTGAGTCTGCGTTACCAAAAACTTGTATCTATCATTACCCAATGTACCTGCAAGATTCAGATCGGCAGAAGTAGCAACTGCCCCCTGGAAAATAGCAGCCCCATCAGGCTCATCATCCTCATCCAAATCCTCATACCAATTGAACACCTCACCAGCGTTTCCTTCACCCGTTACAGTGATACCAGATGCATCCACTTCGTCTTCCCCGAACAACTTGTCACCAGAGCTGGTTGTAGGCGCATTTGGAATATTATAAACATGAACGGCCAAATAAGCCATATCACTAACCTCTGATTCACAGCCTTCAAAAGATTCACCTAAATCATCTACAGCCCCATCAGGGTCAATGTTGTTAGTTTGAGAAATAAGATAATAATAAGTACCCACGGAATTGTCTCCATCATCAAAGCCACCAGTTTGAGTCGCATTTTGGAGTAACAAATCTTCTGTTGAAATCTGTACCATTCCATCCGCATCAATATCACCGGCAAACAATGTAGTGGCTGCACTCGCTTTATTCGCAGAAGGGTTCGATATGTAATACTTGAACAACGCGTCGTTTGAAGCTGTGATAGGGAACGACTCACCTGAAAGGTCACCCTCACAGAAACTAATTTCATAAGTCCGCAGTGTGTTAGCATCAAAAGTGATCACATCTGGATCAGGATACGATACAACCTCTACCTTCAAAGGATCTCCTTCGCAACCAGTAAATCCTGTTCCCAGGTTTTTATCTGTAGTTTGAGTTACCCAAAATTCGTAAGTGTCAGGCGTATCAAAATCATAACCACCTGCCGTCTCCAGATTGGTCTGAGTTGCAATCCTTCCGTCATTTCCGTCAACAGTCACCGGCGCGCCGTAATCAGGCTGAGTACCAGAACCATCATCCAAATACCAGTTGTATGTAGTACCTGATGCCCCTGGTGTTTGGATATTATTCAATATGTCTCCAGAACACATATAGTAAGTAGCTACATCCGCATTATCATAGGATGCATCCAAATCATACACATCTAAAACATCCGGATAAGTATGAATGTTGGCAGTGATTTTAGTTAAAGCACTTTCACATCCTGCAAATGGAGCTGAGCCATCCAAGAAAGAACTATCCGCTACAACTTTTGAAATATAAAACTCTGTTGTGACCGTACCGCTAAATGCTGCGCTGGCTGTTGTTGTAGCTCCGATTAGCCCCCCGTCTAGTAAAATAGTAAATGACTCCCCTTGAGAAATTTGATCAATCTCATTCATCGCTGTATTATCATAAATACGGAAGTAAGAACGATCCTCTACATAGGCTCTGTCTGAAGGATCTTCAAGATCTGAAATAATATCTAAAGCGGCGTAACTAATTGTAGCACTTGGCTCACCGCAATACTCAAAAATATAATCCTGACCACTGGCAAATATGCTGACATCAGTATCATCAATATCTGGTTGACTCTGATCGGCATAAACTCTGATTGTAATCATTACTGAGTCGGACTCACAGCTATTTACTGTTCTTGTCACATAGAAATCCGTTTCGATATTTCCCGTAGGGCTATTAGTCCCTCCAAATAGCTCCTTGGCATCAAAAGTTGAGAACACCTTATTACCATCTGCAATACCTACTCCGGACTGATACCAACTATAGGTATTATTGGCCAAAGCAAAATTCACATCCGAAGGAGAAGAGGTAGTATTAATTTTTATATCGGGCACTTCAGTTCCAGAACAAAACTCAAATACATATTCAGAGCCATCAAAGCCTCCAAAGTCCGACAGAGGCAGTCCATCGGTATTAGAAGATGTCAAATCCAATACAGGAGCAGACTCCTTGGTTCTAATTTCAAAAGACGATGAAGTGACAGTAGAAGTACAGTTACCCGGTGTAAGCTCCTCTGTGGTCCATACAATTCTATACGTACCTGTTTCATCTTCTGCTGTATTGGCATCACCATCAGGATCTGAAGGATCAAAATCATTAGAACCCCCCGTAAAGTCATGATAATTCTGAAAGACACTACCATCAAATTTTTGAAGAATATACCCCGTAGTAATATCTCCGGTCTGAGTCCCGTTGATTACATCATTAGTCCCTCCTTGTATCGTAAACACATCATCGTCCTCACAATAGAAAGTTGAAATATTTAGAAGTGCGGCTGTTGGTTCAGGATAGACGGTAAATTCAACATTTCCTAACACGGATTCTGTTGTAGAAGTTAGCTGGTTCTTTGGTTTACCCAATAACCTGATCGGATAATCATTTGCTGTCAATCCATTGGGATCATAACTCCATCCTGTTGATGTTGCATGCTGAATCACATTAGATCCTCCTCCGGATTCATCTACATACCCCGCAGGCTGACTAATGCCTGTTCCCACTAATCGTGTGAAATAAAACCCTGCAGCATCAATATCATCCAATGTCGTTTGTCTGATATCAAAAGTGACACTAGATCCATTATCACAATAATCTACAGTGCTGAATGAAACTTCGCCAACTCCTTGTGTTCCGGCTACCACAAGAAAGCCACTAGTGGAGCTTGAGACTGTAAAAAGCGTATCAAATTCGAAAGTTACAGATCCATCTGTCAGCTCATAAGAGATAGTATGAGGAGAACCATCGGCACCAGCCAGCTCTGGATTGAAAACAACACTTGCCACATTCGAGCTAGAAGTTGTTGCTCCCAGACCTGCTCCATAGAAAGTTCCATCCCAACCAGATGGCTCAGTCATGGTGAGGGTTGCAGGATCAGAATCTTCCGTAAAGCTTACGGTATTGGCTGAATTTGTAAATTCTAAAACACCAATAATAAATTCTGTTAAGTCACTCTCACACCCAGCAGGATCTGTAGTAGATGAATAAAGTCGATACACATCTGGCGTAGTTCCATCAAAACCTGTTAACGCATTCAGATCAGTATTCGTGACGGTAGCTCCTGTTATTGGCAGACTACCATCATCATCATACCAATTGTATGTACCCCCCGCAGCTCCGCCTATGGCGGTGATTGAAAATGCCTTACCAGGAGTTATACGGAAATTGGTGACGGTACTACCTCCGTATTGAACACTTGTGGCAGAAGGCCTAACCACACTTGATACAGAACCAAAAACAGGATTATCTGTTCCTTCTGCTCCAAAGATCACAGCATTTCCTCCGCCTCTTTCAATGTTGGCGCTGGCATATGCAGTGCTACCAACAGCTTGAACTTCTATTCCTGATATAACTAATTCATCTGCTCCAGTCGTGGAACTCACTGTATAAGTAATCTGGATTGTATTAGAAGCGGGATAACTAAACGAAACAGCAGAAATGTCATTTAACGTACTACCTGTTGTTGTTACTGTGGCAGTTTGATCGTATTCAAAACCTGATGGCAGGTTTAACCTCATTGTTAGCCCTGTCCCAGTTCTGAAGTCATTATTGATACCTTCAGTAATGGTAATGTCCGATAGCGTTTTAGACGGACCTTCTAAGCAAAGATCTGATGGCAAACTTCCTGCTGCCAAGGTCACCCCTCCTGATGTTACCGGAAGTACAGAACCAGCAGTAATATTTTTATTTGGGCTTGCTAAATCCTCCAAAGCCAAATAAACCACATAACCAGTTTTAGGGTCGGGAAGATTTATACTCGTTTCATGGGCAGAAGCACCTGAAGGAATTGACAAGTTACCTGAAGCTTCAGGCGAAGCGGCATTGTTTGTCAAGTCCCGAATATCTTCAGCTGCTGCCGGAGCAGCGTCACCGCTCAATAACACCACATAGTAAACTGTACCTGCTTCATTCAGATCAACGCTTAAAGTAGCCTCTTGACCAATTACAGAAACAGAGGAAGCATCTTCCGATGGTGCCGTGTAGTCAATGTTATAGGTTTCGGACGGAACAGTAGTATCATCCCAGCTGTTTCCATAAAGATCCGCTATATCCTGTCCTCCATTTGACTCGATAAATACATCTCCACTTGCACCAGATACCGCTACGGATATATCATATATACTGGAACTTATTTGAGTTACTGCAACGGCACCTATGGTGGGGCCACTGGTGTTCACGTCAAAGTCTGAACCATCAGCGGTCACATTGGTTACAGGCTCACTAAATGTAGCCCTGAAATTCACTGTGGCTGCACTTGTAGGGTTAGCATCCTTTCGCACTATAGACAGTACTGTAGGCTCAGTTTGATCAATTTCATAAGATTGGGAAACACCAACAGTTCCAGCAAACGCATTTGGTGATACGGTCAAAGAATCCGTAATTGTTGCTCCGGAAACATCAAGAGCAAGTGTGCCGGAACCTGAAATATTGTTTATCGTAATGTCATACACGCTACCACCACTGATATGACTCACTACGGGTGCGTCAGCAGTATTGGTCGCTGTAAAGGCTGAAATATCAAAATCCCCGGCATCTACATCTTTTACACCCTCATCGAAGGTTACTCTAAAAACAACAGTACTTGCATTGGTTGTACTTACCAATGGGTTAGACCTGTTGATGCTGGTAATGGTCGGCGCGGTATTGTCGATTTTCACTTCACCATTTGTTGCATCTATTGTGGCGTTCCCTGCCGGGTCTGTAGCAGTGACAGTAACTGAGTAAGTAGTGTTCGTTGTTAAGTCAGGCGTAATTGTTCCTTGTGCTAGTGACCAGGTAGATCCTGCATTGGTTGCGGTATATGGCCCCCCACCATTTATCTCTACCTCCACTGTGGCAGTAGCATCACCCACATTACCCGCTAACGCCGGAGATAAATCACTGGTAAAAATAGGCGTAATGTCTACAGTTGGTGCTGTAAAGTCAAGATCTACTGTCAATGTACTGTTTACTAAAGAATTAGCCGCGCCATCTGTTGCGGTAATTGGTAGGACAATATCCTCTGCTTCCGTCATCGCATCAGAAACGAACAAAGAATATGAGTAAGTACCATCTCCATCATCTGCTAAAGCCTGTGATGCTGAAAGGGCCGCATTTAGGTTTTGAAGATTAACCGTAACAGTCAACCCTGTTTCCCCCATATTAATATCGAGTGTCATCAGCTCACCATTTATATACCCATTGGGATCATTTACTGCAAGAGTTGCGAAGTAAGGATTAGCTCCATCTGCAGTAGTGATGCTGAAGTCTCCGTCGGCAGTTGTATTAGCATCTCCATCGGCAATTGCCCCAGTTAGAAGAGTAACAGTTGGTGTCTCATCAACATCAGTCGAACCTGATGGTGTAAGTGTTAGGTCAACACCATTCGAACCATTTTGAGCTGCGGCTGTGATTACAAAAGCTGGAGAGGTTACTGTAAAGTCTGCTCCTCCTGCATCTAAGGTTGTGAAATCTACATCTTCAGTAAGGGTTACTTCTATCTTTTCAATTTCCCCATTGGTATCAGCATCACGGGTAACTGCACTTAGAATAACCGGAGCGGCAAGGTCTGTCGCTGTAATTCCTGCATTATCCGCAGCAGCATTCCCGGTAGCATCTGCCAAGGCTGTACCCGCAGCATCCTCTGCATAAGCGATGGTCAACCCACCCGTCCCTTGTGTATTTGCTGATAGCGTAAAAGTATTATCATCAGCCGTATTATTGTCTGTCCCATTTTGTATAGATGCTCCTGTCACTATTCCGGTAGCTGCAGTTCCACCTATATTGAAATCATTCGGATCTATAGTAGCGTCATCAATCGGCTCGCTCATTACGATTACCACTTCATCTATGTAACCATTCTCATCATGATCATAATAGGTAGCACTTGTGAATGTTGGAGGAACCTCATCCGAGAGAGGCACATCTATAAAGTGAGAAGCCTGCATGTTTCCATTCGTTGTACCCCTAATTTCATTTCCATCTGCAGGACGAAAACGTATGTATTCGTTTCCATCTGCATCTCCATCCAGGCTAAAAGAAAAGGTTAAGAAAGCGTTTCCTCCTGAATGAGTCACCGCATTAAAAGCAAAAGTCTCGGTTAAAAGTCCGTCCGGATCAACGAATTCAGCACACAGCTCATCAATTCCTCCACCTGGGTTACATCCCGCATCGTTGTAACGCAAAGCTCCTGAACCTCCCGTGTTTCGACCAACTCCTTCGGAGAAAACCAGGTTAATAGCAGTGTTATCCGCATTTGCCGAGCTGGAAACATCAAATATAACAGCCGTTACGGTGTTAACAGAAATATTACCGGTTGTCTGCGCGCCTGACATTAAATTGATTGCCGGAGAAACATCAGCAACTGAAGATCCATCAACAGGGCTTATCGCAATTAACTCATCTCCACTTTGGTTACCTGTAAATATAAGATTAAACCTGACCGTACTAACTCCACTATTTGTGGGAATCACAACATCCCCTGTGGTTGTTATATCTCCAATTTCAGCAGCTGTAGCAGTACCCCCTCCACCTACATTTTGATCAAAGGTTAATGTCCAATCAGCTTTTACAGTTTCTGTAATTCCATCACTTCCATAAACATTTTCAGAGAAGTCAACATCCAAATAACTGTTACTTCCTTCCAGCGTATATCCAGTGATAGTCGGCGCAGCGTCATCATCTGCTGCTGTAGCTGTTATTGTAGCCAAGGCCACTGTTTGTGTTGAATTGTCCGTAATGGCTACACCCCCATAAGCATAATCCATAATACCCGTACCAACCACTCCAGTACTGATTGTAAGTGTGGCATATTGGTCATTTGCCGTATTTACCGTCCCCCCGGAAACGACATCTGTTTGGCTGCTAAACCCTGTAAATGCTGCAGGTCCATTTGTTCCGTCATTAAGGGTCCAATCACTAAAATTACTAGACAAACTTGCGTCATTCATGGGCTCACTAAACTCCAGTTCGAGTGCATCTACATCACCATCCCCGTCATCGAGTGTAATGGCATTCAAAACGATCGGAGCGGCTCCATCGTCAGCCAATGTACTTCCGATATCGGCTAATACATTTGCTTGAGCAGAGGCATCAGTAATATCGCCAAGCGTGTTACTATAGACATAGCTCATAGCGCCAGTTCCTGATACACCTGCACTAATAGTAAGGGTTATATACTGGTCATCAGCATCTCCATCGGATGCCAGGTCAGTCACTGCTGTACTAAATCCTGTGAAAGGCGTTGCACCATTCGTACCATCATTCAGAGTCCAATCTGCAAACCCTCCTACGCCTGAGATTCCAGCATCTAATATTGCTTCACTAAATTCTATTTCCATGGCATCTACGGTAGCATCACCATCGTCTATAGTTAAAGCCGTTAAAATAACTGGAAGTGCTCCATCTACAATTGATGATGGTGATGTTCCATTAACAATCTCTAAACCATATGCATCAGATGTGATCGAAGAAGACGATGCACTGCTGTAAGTAATGGTAACCCCCGGATCAGCTGTACCTGTTGTCACACCAGAAACATTAAGAATCAGAGAAGTAGCTGTTCCTGATAAATCAGAATAATCTGCATTATCTATTGTTATGACACCACCCGAAATTACTATTGGATCGAACCCGCCTCCGGTGTTCTGATCATCTATGTCAACAGCTTCGCCAAAATCAAGTCTCAATTGGTCAATAACTCCATCTTGAGGGTTGGCATCAAGCCAAGTCGCTGAAGATATAGTAGGTGGATTAGCCTGAGTTACAAAATTCAAATCACCAGCAACAAGACCAGCAAAATCGTTGCTATTTCCGTCTGTTATGGCAGAGGCATCCACCAGGAGATTGTATGCATTTAGGCTTTCCAAAGGGCTGTCAGGATTGATAACCAAACTTGAACCAAAGGCCAACTGACTAGCTGTGCTCACATCATAAGTAGGGCCGTTTGTACCATTAATTTCAATGTTACCAGCACCGGCTTGTACGGTCTCCGAAAAGTTTAGTGTGATGTCATTTGCTCCTGGTACTCCAATATCTTCATCAGCCGGAGTAGAACTAAGTAAAATTGGAGCGGCACCATCACCTATTGATGTAAAACCAAAATCGGACATCACATTTCCTGCGGCATCATCAATACTCGTGGTGCTCGTATAGCTAAGCTGAGCCGCACCTGTTCCTGTTACATTTGTCGGGGTGGTTATCGTAAGTCGAATATATTGATCATTGGCAACCGCGTCAGTGGAGATAGAAAAAACATCCGTACTTCTGGTATTAAAACCATCAGATGTAGAGCCTGCATCGGTACTTAAAACAAAATCACTTGGGATAACGTCTGCATCAGTTACGTTTTCTGAAAACTCAATTTCTATTTCATCAATAGTTCCATCCGGTGTGCCAGAATCAATGGTTAAAGCATTAAGCACAAAAGGCTCTGCTGCATCTATATAGGTATCTGGAGTCTCTCCGTGAGGTATTTCATTGGCACTTGCATTTGATATAATAGTGGAACTCCCCGTATTGTCATATTGCACAGTTACTCCTGGGTCAGCTGTACCTGTGCTTACGTTGGAAACATCCAGTGTGAGGGATGTGGCAGTACCTGTAATATCTGAGTAATCCTGATCATCAATCGTAATCCCTCCTGATATGGTGATGGCGTCAAAGCCTGCGCCTGCATCAGTTATATTTACCGCTTCATTAAAATCCAACTGTAATCTATCAACAACTCCATCCTGAGGATTTTCGTCTAACCACGTTGCATTGGTAATAAGTGGGAAATTAGGATTTTCACTTCCGATTGAAGCAAAGTTTTGAAAGAAGTCAGTGTTGTCAGTATCTGTGTCGGCCCCATTGGGTCTTCTGAAGGCAGCTTCCGTTCCTGAAGCGCCTGTATCAACCCCATTTGAAACATAATCAGTAAATCCTCCTGTACCAATAATCACTTCATCAACAACTGCCCCTCCCGGATCTTTTAACGTAATACGAACAGGGTTGGTCAAATCATTTGCCCCAAAGGGGTTTCCCAAAACGAGATAATCTCCTGGTTCAGTGGAGTTAAAAGTTCCAGAGCCACTTGAAATGTAATTAGAAACATCAAAGGCTCCTGAGCCATTTCCACCAACGACATCTAAATCTCCAAAGTAATCAGTCCCGTCATTGTCATTATCAATTTCGATAATCCACTTATTAGGATATGTACCTACAGAAAAATCTATTCCAGTTGAGTTTATGTATAATTCTATCCAATCATCTTCAGAGTTTACTAAAGACGCCCCATCAGAACCATCAAAAGCAGGGCTCCAATCAAACTGAGGCTCCAAAACCACTTCATTGATGACGATATCTGCAACAGTAAAACTCAAAGTACTGTTTCCTGAAATGCCTGCATAATCTGTGACCAGAGTATTGGTTAATGCCCCTGAAGCTATTTCTAAATAGTATGAAACACCTTTGGAAAGGTTGATTGTTGGGTTGATGGTTACAACATTAGTTGAAATAGTTACAGAGCCTGTGGTAACATCAATAGTTTCGACAATCGCATCACCAGACAATTCTCTGATCAGAATGTTACCGGATCCTTTGGCCATATCATCATCAAAGGTCAATGTAATATCCTGGCTAGGATATGAATTTGTGGAACCTGCAACTGGTAATGATGATGACAATAAAGGAGCGGTAAGATCAACATCGTAAACTTCCCCAGTAGTGAATGGAACATTGTCAACCACAAGGTCAATTGCCGTGGCATTGTTCATATCTAACCTTACCGTTCCTTCACCAGTAGTTACATCTACAGGTACGTTGTACGAAGTACCAGAACCTGTGATTGTACCGAGTGCTTCACCCGAAACGCCAGAAACTGTTATTGCTAAATTAGATGCCGAAAAGCCTGTCACTGGCAGACTGAAATCAACAGAAAAATTGAGTGTTGTGGCCTTTGTTGGATTTGCATCCACCCTTGTGATAGCCACATTATTCTCTGAAACACCCCAAAGTTGTCCAAAAACCTCATACTCATCGGTAATCCTCTCTGCTGACTGAACCACCAGATAAGAAGCTAATCTTCCTATAGTCATTCCATGACCAACTGGCCTAGCCTCAAGTCCATCGCTATCTCCTGCTCCTGTTACAATCAGTTCAAAATCGTCAGTTCCTGTTTCGGCTCCCGCAGCTGTCACAAGCTGTCCATAGACCTCAGCGTCTGTACCTTGAATATCCAGAAACGAAATAAGATACTGGTCATTGATACTGTTATACTCTACTTGAGGAAATGTCCCGTTACTGTTGGTTGAGTAGGTGGTATGTGCAACAACTTGAGCACCAACATTGTCGCGAATTGATCCATAAATTTTGTATACTCCATCTGTTACATCTGCACTGTATACAACAAAATACTCATCATCATCAGGATTATAAACAACATCAGGGTTACTTGAGGCGGTAGCTGCATCTCCATCGCCGACATTAGAAACCTTAATATTAGTGGTGGCAGAAACATCAGCCCCAGCCGCATCAAGTCGCTGAGCATAAATTTCGAATGCTCCGTCCGTTACTGGATCTGTGTTCCACACGACAAAAAACTCATCCTGCGCAGAATTCCATGCTATTTTTGGTTGTTGATTATTGACACCTGCTCCAGCAGCATCGCTAATGTGAATATTACCCCCTGATAAAGAAGCAGTTGCTCCACCAAGCACCTGTACAGACACATGACTATTGCTGCCGTTTTGGAAAGCAACCATATAGACATCAGAAGTTGCACTGTAAGAAACATCTGGATTGCTTAAAACCGAAGAACTTGATGCCACCGTAACAACTGACCCTTGAAGGGTGCCAGCCTCATCAACTCGCTGAGCGTATATGTAACTAGTCGGACTAATAAAGGAACTCCAAACAACTAAAAATTCATCACTAGTTGGGTTATAAACTACAGAAGGGGTCTGATGATTCTCACTAGCAGTACTGGCCACAATGGCAAAATCTGACCCAACTTCAGCACCAGTTGTTCCATCAACGAACTGCGCATAAATTCCAAAATCATCATTTGTATTGTCCGACGACCACACTACCAGATATTCTTCTGTGGAACTTGAATAAGCGACAGCACTCTTTTCCGAACCTACATTAGTAACACCATTAGTACCTATTGTGGAAAGCTGTGTTGTAGACCCAATAAGCGCTTGAGAATACGAACTAAACGATAAGGTGATTAAAGAGGATAAGATTAAATAGTTGAGTCTTTTCATAACATTAATCGAGCGGTTCAAAAACAAATTTGCTCTAATTTTTTAACTATTTTGTGAAAAAATAGTATAATTTTTATTATATCAGTGGTTTACTCCCTCAACTCTCCGTTGATATTCAGCTTCAATAACCCTATCAAAGTAGTTCCACTTCCAAAATCAAATGTCCCCACAACAGCAATTTTGCCGTCGGGAAGGTTGATCGCTTTATTGGCTCGATCATTTCCTGATTCAAGTCCATACCACTGATCAAAATCAGATAATTTATTCCCATTGGCGTCTGTTCTGAGTATCATCATTTCTTCAAGACGATTGTTTGTGATATCATTGGAGGCACTGGCATCAAATGATGGGTAGCTACCCATAACCAGGTAATCTCCGTTAAAGGCTTTTACCAAAGTATTTCCTCTTGTATCAATGTCGTTAAAATCGTTGGTTTCCAACACTGTTGGAACAATGGCAACATCATCAAGGGTACCCGACCTATTGATCCCCATAATAAAAGCATTCTCACTATTGCCAAAAGATGAGGTTCCTGTGATCCGAAAGTCACTATTTATTCTGATGACAGATGAAGGAACATCGTCATTGTCTGGGTAAGTGGAGAAACCATAGGCCACTCCTGCTCCATCAGGTGTACCCAAAGAGTTAGTAAAAATAGCGAGTACATTTACTCCGTCATATTGCACCCCATCCGAACCGAGCCCCGACCTGCTCGTTGACCCAAATAGCGCGAGATTCCCTGTTTGCATTTCAAACAAAGAAAGCGCTTCATCATCTCCACTTCCTCCCATGCTCTTGCGCCAAACCCGAGTATTACTGAGGTCTCTCTTGGTCAAAAGTAGCTGCTTCCCTGGGTTAACTGCCGGATCATCATCTTCTGGCGAAGATGTAGTTCCAAGAATCACAACATTATCCTCACCTGCAACCTGAATGATATCTGCTGCTTCCAAGGTGTTATTTTCATCTGTGATCTCAAAATACCCATCAGCCGCATTAGAAAGGTTATGATTTATAACCTTCCATACTATTTTACTCTCATCAGTAGAGCTTGTAGATGTTCCAACAACTAAATATTCTGTTGCCGATATTTGTTTGATTCTAGCCGGTACATCAACACGACTATCTCCTAAATCATCAACAAAATCCGCTATCTCTGAATTGACGAAATTTCCTCCCTGATCGGCGGTGATAAAATAGAAATCAGTATTTCCGTCGGATAAGGTCTGAGAAGCCAATATCATGTATTGTCCCTCATCCTCATTGTATATAATATCTATAGCTTCCTGCTGGCCGGCTAGCCCATAATATTTAACAAAAATATCTTCTGGTAACGGGCTATCAGAGTCAGTCGGCTTACACCCTAGAGTGAAAAGAACAAAGGCGATGAATATTGTAAAATCGTTTCTCATGAATTACTTAAACTCTTTAAGTTTCTTGGGGCTATAAATAGAATGAGCCCATCCGATGGTAATGCTTATATTATTCAATGATAAATTGTCTTCAACGAATGCCAAATCAAAATTTGAACTATTGCTTGCCATGCGATTGTCGGAATCAATGTAGTTGTTCAAAGCATTATCAAATCTCCCTTCTAATGTCAGATAGTGCGTGTTTATTCTTAGCTTAATCCCAGCTCCTCCAAAAATGGAATAGTCAAGTGTGTTAACTTGATTATTATCGGTTAAATCAGCGTTTTTGGTTCCGAGTGTAAATGTGGTACCCCCACTTCTACTCGCCTCTGAATAACTAGCCGACAAAAGAAAATCTAAACTAGCACCTGCATATACATAGGGCTTAACCTTATGCCTATGGTTATTGTAAAACAGGTTATACCTCAACAAAAATGGTGTTCGCAAATAGGTTTGACTGTTTGTTACGGTAGTCACAAAACTCGCATCCGGAATAAGGTATGCATCAACATTATAGCTAGACTTTCTGAATTGCACGCCTAACCCGACTTCCACGCCCTTGATCAAATGCCTCTCCATCATTAACTCTCCCGTAACGCCAAATGCAATTCCAGATTGGGCCTGATATGATGATCCATCATCCAATTTGAAGTCATCATTCCCATTGACAGTTTTTCCATTATAGAATTTTGGGAAATTCTGATTACTACCAGAACTAGCTGCACTAAACTGATCTCCGATGACATATACTTGATTAATATTCGCTCCTGCTCGAATAGCTACCCTAAAGATTGGTTCTGTTCTGAACTGATCCATAAGAAAAAACAACTCACGTGGATCAACCTGCTTATCAAGTGGGTGCTCTGGGTCTACCTTAAGAAGACCTATTAGAGCGTTTTCAGCTTCAGCTTCTCTATCTGTAAAGATGAAAGTCTTTGTAAGGAGTTTCCTAGCTCTAATCTCCTCCTCCTTCGAAAGCTCACACTTATAGTCTCCATTCTCTCCCTTTAGCAATTCCTGAACGACCCGTGGAATATCGATAAGCTTTCCTGCTTCATAGTCCCTTTCGGCCTGACTCAGCCTTTGCGCACAGTTTTGCGCGTATAGCTGCGAGATGGTAACACTAAAAAATGCTAGTAGTAAAAGTTTCTTCATAAAAGTATAATTCCTTAGGGCTTATTCTTCAGGCCGTTGAAGCAAACCTTCGCAGGTCTCCACATAATCAATACCTTCACCCACATACTGATTCCACTCTGTTTGAGATAAATTCCCTGTTGTGATTAACTCACAAATCATAGCGGCATATTCATCTGGCTTGGTGTTATAGAGACGTATAATACCATCTGCTGAACCCGTGATGAAGTGCTCACCGTCTGGATGAAAATCTAAAGACCACACCCAATCTCCGTGATCATCATAAACTGTCGGAAGATCGTATACATTTTCTAAATCCCACATTCTCACAGTAAAATCCCTGCTACTCGCCGCAATCAAATTATCGTCAGGACTGAAGTGAACATCCGTAATACCAGACTTAAACCCTCCTAAAGTTGGTCCAGATTTTTCCTTAGCCTCAAGGTTCCAAATCGTAACATTTCCTCTATCATCCCCTATTGCTAGCAAATCTCCCTTGTGATTGAAGTGCAGGGCATTTATGGAGTTGCTTTTATCATCTCCTTTTCTGAAAACTACCTTGGTTTGTTTAAAATCTGAAGATGTCAGATCAAACAGCTTAACCTCGCCATCCTGCTGCCCAGCTGCCAATTTTTTTCCATCAGGGCTTATAGCCAATGACTTAGCTCTTGACGGCAATGTGGCAACTTCCGTGGTACCATTTGAGTTATGTAATAGTATCCTGCTATCAACCCCAGATGAGATAAATCCCCCATCAGGCAAAAACACCAGGTCGAAAATAGTACCTCCTCTGTGTCCTTCAATAGATTTCGGGTTAGCATCCTTATTTTTCAAATCAATAAGTAGGATGTGGTTGTCATCTGTTCCGAGAGCCAAATACCTCTCGTCAGAGCTAATATTAACAACCCTGTTCAGTTGATCTTGGGCGTAAATCTCAACAGGCTTTCTTTTACCATCCGCCATATTCCATTCTAACAACCTACCATCACTACCTGCCGAATACATGCGCTGACCATCGTCGGAATAAATTACAGACCTCACTCCTACCTGAACTGTATTGCCATATTCGTCCATCACCGGAATGTGACCATGATATTGATTAAGTATGGAGTCCCCATTGTTTTCTCGCCCTGTGAGATTTCCTTCTTCGTCATAAATTGGCGAACCTAATAAGCCCTCTAAGCCATAGTATACTCCGGCATAAACATCACCATTGAAATGGTTATCCTCCGCTTTATACTCCTGATAAAAATCATAAGCCTGTTTAGCAACAAGTGCTTTCTTCTCATCATCTGCAAGCGAATTAACACTGATCTTGGTGGCCTTGATGGCCATAGATTGAGACACTGACTGCATTCTTAGGCGCTGAGCATTTTTCTCGGCTTCCAGAGCAGCATTTGTGGCTTCTATTGCTTCCTTCTCCCGCTGTTCGGCCAGTTTAAGGTTTTCATTTGCCTGAATTGTAGCTGCTTCTGCTTTTTGTCTCTCAGAATCTGCAATTCTTTGCTGCCTTCTAGCTCTGGCAGATTCTAGATTAGCTAGTTCCTTCTGCTTTTCAGCATCTGTACGTGCTGCATCCGCCTTATTCTTTTCTCTAATAGCATCTGCCGCCAACTTGGTTGCTTCCTCTTCGAGCCTTTCTGCATCGGCTTGCGCAATTTTCGCTAAGTCTGTTTGTCTCTCTGCCTCTTTAAGGTTCTCCTCTGCGTAACCTTTTTGCAGGTATGCATACACCACAAAGAAAATACAGACCAATGCTGCAAACCCCAGTATCAAGGCTGTTAAGCGCATTCGCTTTACCTGCCTTTTCTGAAGTAATTCCTTGTTTCTTTGCTCTGTCAAATAGGCTTTCTCGGATGTTTCCAAGAAAACCATTGTTCTTTCAAAGGCCGGATTATATCTCTGCCCCCAAACCAATGTTGGTTTGTTCTCTTCTCTCCAGTTTAATGCCAACTGCAAATCCGGCATTTTCCATAATGAAGCTTTACCTTCTTGAAAGCGCTCTGCAGACTCTGAAAGTTTAAGGTACATTTCAGCTGCTTTGGATTCTTCATCAAGCCAGCGCTTCAATCTGTCCCAAATACGCATTAAACTCTCGTGAGAGATGTCAATTACTGTATCCGTTTCCAGTCGGATGCCATAAGGCGGCATTAGCAACGATCTTCCCGGCTCGCGGAATTTATCAACCACTCTTATGACTTCATCATCGCTTACACCAGCAATAGAAGCTATGGTACCTAGTTTGGTTGGTCGCCTTATTCCTTGATTTTCACTACCTCTTTCTGTCAGTGATTTAAACATCACTTCACAAATTTCTTTTTCTCGCTTAGATAATGAATCATACGCTTCATTGGCGTGCTGAGAAAGTGCCTCTCTTAAGGTTCCAATGGCGTTGTAATTTCTCAAATCCATCAGTTCCCCAGGTTTTCTGTTGTCAACCCAGTTTGTCCAAGTCCTCATCAATGCATGCTGAAGAATAGGTAACTGATCCGGGTTATCCCCTACATCGTTGAGCAGTTGCTGAATCAACCTTGGTGCTATTTTTCCTCCTCCTACTGCCACTGGACCTTCAATAGCTGTTCGCTTCTGATCCCTTGTCATTTGAGGAATCAGGTAATGAGAATCATTAATCATTTGTGTTAAATCAGGGAATTTGGCACACTCTCCGATAAAATCCGATCTCATTGTTATGGTCACATATATTTGTTCATCAAATTGATGAATGGCTTCTAAAAGAAGATTTACGAAAGCCGAGGACTCATCCATATCGGAAGTGGCAGCTTCTAGTTTACGGAACCTGAAAAGTTCCTCAAACTGGTCAATTACCACTAAAATATTTTGATCATCATCTGTCTTGAGTTGCTTAATAACCTCTACTAAACCTAAAGAACTACTTCTCAAAACAGTCCCGATGATGGTTTTCTTAATCAGCTTGTCTTCTTCCGACAAATTGCTGTAAGCCTTATCTTTAATCAACAATGCCTCGGCTAGATTGTCAATAGGCCCGCCTCCTGGTCTGGCTACTACCACTCGCCAGTTAGAGCCAGCCTGAGTCATAAAACCACCGTTCAACGACGGCACCAAACCACAATACATAAATGAGGACTTACCACTACCGGAGGCTCCAAGGATTCCAACAAACCGGTTCTCGGCCAGCTTAACCAGCACTTCATCGCTCTGCCCTTCTCTGCCAAAAAACAAATGGCTCTCTTCCACTCCAAATGGCCTAAGACCTGGGAATGGGTTGATCAACTCGGTGATATCGACTATATCATTAGCCTGATCCTGATCGATTTTAATGTTTTTGTCACTCATTTTAACTTCCTAGTTTAGTTAAAAAAGGCTCCAGGTCTTCCGGTTTAAAACTACCATTGCTACCTAAAACCAAAGCATTATTTTTCTTATAATGCTCTAAATCAACATCTTTCTGCCCTTGAAAATAGACAGCCTTAGCTAACATTTTCTTTTCACGGCCAAAACCAGGAGCTTTTAACAGATCCTGTAACTTCGTCTTTATCCAAGCCTCTGTGGACTTGCCAAAATATATTATTGATGCATCGCACCTTCTGAGGTTTTCCTGATGGATGTATCGAATATCGACTAAATCACCCTCAAAACTTGGTAAAACCACCTTAAAGCCCTTGTTCTCCAGATACTCTTTAATTGGAGTGCTGCTCTTTTTATCACTCTTGTCAGTCATTAGATAAACTATATGTTTGTCATCGACCTCCTCAAGAGAATACCCTTTTATATCACGCTTATTTTGGAATCTTCCTCCCGTAACCAACTCCTCTCTAATAATTGATTTTAATTCGGGCAGGGTAATTTGCAATACTTCCGCTTCTTCCAAAGAAGCCGCATCGGTTTTCAAATCTTCTATAAATATCTTTTGTCTTTCTGTTACATTTTTTAATTCTGGAGAAACCCAAATAAGGCGGCTAAACGGAAGCTTTTCTTTGTTCTTCTTGTTGTACTCCACCATTTCATAGGTATGGTTTGAAGCCAACCTATTTTGGATGTCAACAACAGACAATTCTGACCCTTTTGGTCTGTAGCCATAGTCTTCTCCCACTAAATGAATGGAAAGCCTGCATCTGTCAAGGTCATTCTTCACCATTAACTCCAATGCGTTAATTTCTTTGGGCAGGGAATGCTGTGGCAAAACCTTATAACCGTGACGAATCAGTTCTCTTTTAATGATATCACGTTGGATAACCATATCAATCCCTGTACTCGCCAGGTAAACAGTCTTTTCTCGGTCGTCAACAGACTCAGATGACTCCTCTTCTAGCTTCGCCTCCTCAACGATTAGCTGATTTAGGTCATAAGCCATGTCCACCAATTTCATCCAATAGCTTCGTTCGGCTTCATTCCCAAAGAACCGCTTAAACTCCTGAGGCTCACCTGTAAGTGAGTCGATCAAAAAGAAATCGTAAGAAATAAGATTTGAAATTTCCGGTAAGGCCGAATCAATATCAAATGGCCTTTTATTTACCTTGAATACTCTAGAGATACCGTTAATTCTGAGGTTATTTTCTTTCTTAGCTTGTTTTGCAAAACCATTCAAGTTGACAAGAAACTCATTATATCTCATTAGGTTCTCACTTGGAATGATTATAACAGCTCCTGCCTTGGTAAAATCCAAAGAATTTAAATCATTCCCCGAAACCATTCTGATGGTCGTATTGTCTCTCGAAATCTGAGAAATAAGAGTTGAAAGGAATTTATGAAAATTCGACACCCATCCCTTTAGTCCACCTTCTATGGGCTGGTTGTCTTCGTCAGAGAAGCATAATAGTATCTCTCTATTTGAACTCATTTTATGTTAGTTAGGCAGGTAAGCATCAAACCTTACAATTTGATGTTTTGAAATTACGTTAATTTTTACTCTTTAAAAATCAAACACCCACAAGAATGTCTGAAACCTCAACTTCCTCTTCATGATGTTCTATACCGTTCAAAATATCAATAAACACTTTAACCATTTCTGTATGTTTAGAAATCAAGTCCAACAGGCTTGATTTGTCTAATGTAAGCATAGTACACTGGTTTCGAGTTAGTACCGTTTGAGGGCATGCATCGGTTGAAAGTATCATTTTTTCACCTATCAAATTTCCTCTTGATTTTGTTTCTACCAAATTATCACCTTCGTAAACATCCACCGACCCCTCTAAAATAATAAATAGAGGGACATCTCCACTTTGTCCTTCATCTACAATGACAGTACCTTCATCAACTCGAATCTCTTCCAGTAATTCAGCAATATAAGTAATAAGCTCACCTGATATGGAATCAAGCTCATTAACTTTTTTTAGAAAAATGACCCTTTCAATTAAAAGCAACTTCTGATGATAGTCCTCATCCTCTCCTCTAAATACAGGAGGCAGGATGGCTTTGTCTAGTTCTTTTTTTACAGATGCCTTAAGTCGTTTTGTATGCAAATGATATGCTTCTTTGTCGATGGAATAGATTACATAAGCTGCAGTCTGCAATAAAAAATTATCAGGGTTAAACAAATTCGCTATAAGATCTGCACTTACTTTCACCCCTTCCATTTGCCCGATTTTATAAAGTGCCAGAGCCTTTGTGTATCGGTTTATTCTATTGTAATTTCTATTGATCACCTGAAGCAATAAATCATGATACGATTCAAAGTCTTCTGGAGGGTAGTGATTATGAAGCTTTGCAAGTTTATCCTCAACTTTGAGATCATCTAGTATTGGGAAGAGTTTGGGCTTCAACTCTTCATCTACGAAAACATCCATCATTTCTACAGCAAATGTGATACTGTCTGATGTGCCATCCTGTATGTTCTCCTTGATAAGTAGGATATTCTGGCTATCGTAAATCATACTCAAAAGCATGAATATATTGTGATAGTTCTGCTTGTCTTCCTCTTTAAATGCCTCTCGAATCATGAGATCCAGGTCATCTTCAGCAGGAATATCAATATTGGTTTTAATATTCCAGGCAATATCTCCGATTTCATCTTCCAAAATAATTTTTATTCTAGACGCTTGAAAATCTCTGGCCTCAAAACCTAAATAACTGAGTGAAAGCAACAACTCTGAAACTATTTTTTTATCCGGAAAATCAATTTTTTTCCAAAGCAACTCCAGTGAGGTTTTGCCTCCAACTTTACCCAATAGCTGGACTATTCTGAGCATGGAATCCGAATACTGTCCCGTTTTATAAAAAGAAGTATCTATAGTGTGAAAAGTGGCTTCTCCTCCAACTGCAAGTGCTGAAACCGCAGCATTGCCATATTTAGCTATATGCAAGTTTTCAACAAGAGTAGGCCACAATTCCGGGCGTTTTAATTTTCCTGCAGTGATCATAGCTGCCAGGCGTACTGCCGGGTTAATATCTCTGAGCAACTCCATTATATAAGCCAAGTGCTTGTCATCTGTGGACTTTACCATTAGCCTGGCAACCCTTATTCTATCTTCGGACTCTGTCGAGCGCAACAGCTTCCGAATATTCACATCTGACAAATCAAAATCAGCTGCTTCTTGCAAGTTCACGATTGCTTTCTTAGCTGCTTTTAAGGCTTCTTCATCTCCTTCGGTTTTGGCATCTTTCTTAATAATCTCCAGTGCATCAAAACACAGATATTGATCTAACTTTTCGTATGCATATTTACGTACCTGAGCAAAACGCACATTAAGCATATCCAACAGAGCGTATTCAAATTGAATTGGATCAACTCGTTCCAGAAGTTTGAGTCCATTAATGATTCTGGATACATCCTTACTGCCAAGCTCGTGCTTGATAATGTTTAAAGTATTAGCTTCATTTCTTTTACCATCGCCCTTAAGCTCCATTTTTTGCTTCTCAAGGGTTTTTTTCAGCGTAATCTTATATTGAGAAAATAACTTTCCAGCCAAGAAAATCACCATACCGCCCAATGCAACAATGAAATACGAATAATGAATCAACTCAAGGAAGGTCAGCAGCCCAAGTCCCATCTGAATGAGACCTGCCAATAGAATGGCAGCTTGATTGACAACACCTTCTATACGAGTTTGGATATCAAATCGAATGCGAATATCTATTGGAAGAAAAAACAACTTGAAGGCCGGGTTTTCCAGGGCATCTCTCAAACTAGCTGTAAAAGCCTTGGCGCTTACTGTGAAAAGAAAGAAAAACAAGAACTCTTTCCCTCTCACTTCATATCCAAAAATATGTCCTGAGATAATTCCTCCAACAGTGAAAAGAATAAGAATTATCGGCATAGTCATAAGAGCTACCTTCAGTCCAAATCGCCCAATGATAATATCATTGATAAAACTTTGGATCAAGAAACTCATGATCATGATTGTCCCACTAAAGAAGGAGAGAAATGTAGTCAGCTTATCTTCATCCGGGAAATTAATCTCTGTGACTGTGTAAAAAGTATAATCAACGAAAATGCTCGCTCCTACCGAAAACACTAGAAATAAGCATAATAACGCTAAATATGGGTCTTTGATGAGATCAAAGTAACTAACCTTGATGGTCTTTGATTGGCTTTTAACCTTGGTTACCTTATCAATGTTAAAATCTTTGATTATCCAAATAGTGAAGAACAAAACACCAAATGCCGCAATAACCGAAACGAAGATTAAGTCATAGGCCTCACCCATCCCTGGGATATCCTGAATTAAGGGGATCGAAAAGAAAGCTATTATCGTTGCTGTCAGCGCACCAGTATCAATACCTCCAATAATCCTTTTAGACGCTCTCAAATCAAACATACGCCCAAACACCCCCCAAAAACCGAGAATCGTAATAGCCGTAATAGGACCGATCATCACAAACATAATGAACGGAAGCAGTTTGAATCCTGAAGCAGCTGTATCATACTCAACTATCTGAAAAGCAAACCTCATACCTCCCATGAAGAGGAAAATCAAAAACAGATTGGAAATAATTAGGGTTGAAAAGTTGATTTTCTTCTGTAGGTACACAAAAAGTATTGTGCTTATAATACCCAAACCCCCAGCTGTAAAAAAAGCGGTATCCAGAAACTCTTCTCCTAGTTGCAAAAGGAATAAAGTCTCTGCACCGATTTGATAGGTGGCTAGAAAAATACCCATAAAAAAACCCATACCTAACAATAACAGCATCGGTTTTTCCTCACCAGGCTCACCTCCAAGAAACGCTAAAAAAGACTTTATCACGAAAAAGGACAATTTTGTATAACGCTTAAAAATAGAGATATTATTCGTCTCTATCAATTATGAAAGAGATTATCTGAAACAAATCAGATCATTATAAAAATAAGCGTGTATTGATAAGTGATATTATGCTGCCGAAATTTATTACATCGAATTAAATCCTACTTCTTATGGGCTTTGTTACTCCTTTCACTAGTACTCTTTCCTTTTCTCTGCAATTGCTGATCAAATTCAAATAAATAGGCAAGGGAAACGGAAAGTGTGTTGGCTCGAAAAGTGAATCGCTCCTTATACCCAGTTACATCATTTAAGAAATCCGGATTGTTATTAAACCCAAAATTGGAGTGACCAAAGGTGTACCTGGCATCTAGAAGCAACCTACCATGAGTGACCAGATCGAAATACATACCACCACCCAGTGAAAGTCCAAATTGCATAATATTAGCTTCGCGCACTGCATAGGTGCCTGCCACCGGATCAGACTTGGACTGCCTGAACACTATTTTATCAATATTATCTCCCAGCTCTCCAAATTCCGGTTCTCCAGAGACTATTTTCCCCTTTCCTCCCATCCAAAATTTAAGCTTGATTCCTCCTGATAAATAATAATGAATAGGCTCACCACCAAAACTCACTCTAAAAAGCATAGGAACGGATAGAAAACGGTATCGCATCTTACTGTATACTTCTTGATCATAATTAGGCCGACTTCTAAGCGTTCGATCAATTATCTCATAAGTTGCTTCGCCCTGAACAGAAAATATTTTATTGGCTTGATAAATGATTACCCCACCGAACTCATAATTATAAGTCGGGCTAACTTTAAAGGAATCAATTACATAATCACTATCCTGGTAAATAAAATGACTCAGACTTCCGCCTACTTTGGGGCCAAACCAATACTGTGCATTTGCAGAACCAAGGCAGAAGAGAAAACCGATAGTTAGAAAAAAGAATTTAAGCGCACACCTCATCATGATGTAATAATAGCTAAAATAGGCAGGGATTATAAGTCTGAATCCCTTTTTTTCTTGCTAAAATTCAATTTCAGAACATTTAGAATATGTTCAATTACGTCTCAAAATATTCCATTAATGTATAATTATATATATTTTAGCTATCCAATAGATCATGGATAGATTCAACTATCCATATTGGGCAACAGGTATTTGTGTATGAAAAAACTTTTTCCGCTGTTAATCGCTTTGGTATTAAACGTTTATACCGTTTCTTCCCAAACTCTCCCGCACGTTTATAATCAGTTTTTCATGAACCCGTATATCTACAACCCAGCATATGCCGGAGTTGAGGGTCATGCTGTGATTTTTGCAATGTACAAGACGCAATGGAGTGGAATAGATGGAGGACCTCAAGTGGCCCATGTCAACTTTCACGTGCCCCTCAAAGGAGGCCTTTCATTCGGAACATTTGCTTATAATCAATCCACAGGCCCACTGACAACCAGTGGAGGGAAAATAACTGCCGGCTATCTAGTAACATTAGATCGTGAACATTTTTTTCGGTTTGGACTATCTATCGGAGCAGGGAACACCATGCTCGACAGAACAATCATTGATTCCCCTAACGATGCTGCATTTGCCGATTTGCCTCAGGCTGGAAGTTTTCTCCTCGGGGATTTCGGATTCACTTATCATTTTGGTCACTTTAATGTAGGGGTTGCGCTACCTTCTCTTTTTAGTTCAACCATCCCACAAAACAGTGGTTTCGAGCTAACCGCTCCCAAACCCACCGACAACATTCTTTTTAAGACCAATTACCGCGGGCACATCAATGACGATATCGCCATAGAACCACATCTGATCTATCGGTACAATAAATATCATGCAAATCAATACGAAGCAACAGTGATATTTCACATATATCATCTGGTTTGGGTTGGAGGCTCATATCGGCAAGGTGGTACAACTGTTGGGTTGCTCGGCGCGAAGGTCAAAGAAAAAATGGGTATTGGGTACTCCTATGAATTTGGAAACCCAAACTACGGTGGACTCCTGGGCAACTCTCATGAAATTCATATAGGTTACCACATAGGAAGCAAA
Source organism: Cyclobacteriaceae bacterium (assembly GCA_039970095.1). Lineage (GTDB taxonomy): Bacteria > Bacteroidota > Bacteroidia > Cytophagales > Cyclobacteriaceae > JAMZMI01. Next base: position 12,728 of record JBDVMP010000046.1, on the reverse strand, counting down.
AAAGAGCATGCAGAGCACGTTTCATCTTTTATCAAAAGTCATAGGCTAGATGCCGAACAAAGAGCCAAACAAGCCGAACTGGAACGGCAAAGAAAACTTCAGGAACTGAGAGAGAGCCGAGCTGCCGCTCAGGCTAAAGAGTCAGAAGACGAATTGGGCATACTTGGCGCTCCGGTAGAAGATAAGTCAGAAGAAAAACCAAAGAACACCTGGAATTACGAACGGGAAGAGCAGCTAGTAGAAAGGGTAAATGAGTTTGGTGAAACAGAAAAAGGAATCAAGTTTGACCGAATTAATGAAAATGGTGAAAAAGAAGTCGTTTTCAGTTGGTTGCCACCCCCACCACCTGGAGCTAAAAGTGAAACTTATAGAATAGCAACCCCTGATGAACCTCCTTTGGAAAGAATAGCTGCAGATGGGTCCAAAGAAGTTGGGGTGAAATGGATCAGGGTTATTGATGGTGGACAAAAAGAAGTGCTTGTGGTTTGGGATCCTATTCTCACAGAAACTCAAGCAGATCAAATTGATCACAGCCCATCCCAGACACTTGGACTTGGAGCCGCAAACATTGTAATCACAAATACACCGCCTACCCCAGTTCCTACTCCTGAGGTCGATATTGTTCCTGAGGTTCCCGCTGATGAGTCCCCTATAGTTGAGACAGTAGAAGAACCAGTTCAGGAAGAGGTTGTAGAGGAAGAACCAGTAATAGAAGAGCCTTTGGTCGAAGAAGCCATTGAGGAAGAGCCTGTTCAGGATGAACGAACACATGAGGAATTGGCTAATTCGAATGAACATTTGGAAGTAAAAAGAGGTGGTCACATGCTTGAGTTACCTGCCGGCAATTATGTAGTTGCTGGCGCATTTAGCAGTTTTCAACATGCGCAAGACTTGAGCGATAAGATGTTTGAGAGAGGCTTCCATGACACCAGAGTGGGTTACCTCTCAGAGAGAGGTTATTACTATGTAACGATTTATCAGTCTAACGATTTAAAATCTGCCAATATCCAAAGAAACCGGGTCAAAGGCAGAAGCGGAATGTCTAAAGTATGGGTGCTAAAGGTCAGCGAGTAATGAAAGTAAAAGGCATATTTTTCTCGATACTATTTTGCTTGAGCCTGACGGTACTCGCTCAGCAACCTATTGTTTCCTTCATCAGCAAAATGTCTGCTGCTCCAGGTGAAACGATTACCATTGGCGGAACGAACTTTGTAGCCAATTCTCAGGTAAACTTTGGCCCTGCTGTGGCCAGTTTTAACTTCATTAGTTCCACCCAGATGGAAGTGACAGTTCCAACAAGTGCGGCATATGGCCCGATCACTGTTACCAATCTTACAAATGGCTTATCAGGCAGTTCTCCAACAAACTTTACCATGAGTTTTGGTGGGTCCGCAGGCCTAAATGCATCAGATTTTGAACAATATATCCTTCAAGAGACAGGGGGCACAAGTAAAACTAATCTTATTTGGGACGTTTGTCTTTGCAATCTGGATGATGATGGGGATTTGGACGCAATTAGTACCCATAGCAAATCTAACAGCATCTTTGCTTTTCGCAATGGAAGTACGGTAAGTACAACTACCTTTTCTATTCCCGGTTCTATTGGTTTAGCAAATCCAGTTGATGTAGGTCTAATTACGACCTACATGGAATGCTCTGATTTGGATGGTGATGGTAAATCAGATATTGCAATTGGTGCAAATGACGCAAGGACTAATCGACATCTGACCTTTTTCAGAAATAATTTTTCAGGATCCATAATGTCAATTTCGAACGATTACGAAATTGACATCCCAGTTACTACATCTGGAAATAGAGCAATTAACACTTTCAAATTAGTAGACGTTGATGGTGATGGAAAAAAAGATGTTGTTGCGGGAATTCGCAATGACCCGTCATTTATCATCTACCTAAACACAAGCTCTGTAGGCAACATCTCCTTTAATTCAACCCCAATCATTTTTACATTACCTATAACCGGCGCTTCAACCACGGCCCATATAGATTACGGAAATCTTAATGGTGACGGAGCAACGGATATTGTTGTTTCCACAGGAACAGGAATAATTTTAGCGTATAAAAATCAAAGCACAAAAGGCAATGTACAGTTTGCTTCACCTGTCGAACTTAGTATTTCCAATTCGCCTTCGAGTATCAACTTAGTTGATCTAACTGACGATGATTTGGCAGAATTAGTTGTAGTTCAACAAACTCAGAATATGGTTCGTGTATATTCAAATACTACTTCTAACGCTCAATCAGAAATATCATACAGTTCAGCTACTTTGATTAATCAAGCTGACCCACTCTTCTCAGCAGCAGGCGACCTAAACGGTGATGGACTTCCAGATTTAGCGGTCTCAACAGCAACTCAAGGAATTCTTCTTTTAGAAAACACCTCTTCTGGTGGAAACCTAAGCTTAGCTACCGGAGTGCTTATTGATCTGGACGGAACGAAAGCTACAAGAAATATACGCATAGCTGATGTTAATGGAGACGCAAAACCGGACATAGTCGCTGCATTTAACAGCTTTGATGGAGGTGTGGGAGAATTCAGTGTGGTAACCAACAGATCTTGCCTATCCCCTTCCATATCTCCGGCTGATGTTTCATTCTGTTACGATATCGCATTCGATCTGTCAGCTCCAAAAGCTTTTGGCGTAACCTACGCATGGTCTTCAACAGAAGCTGGCGTAACTTTTGATGACAACACTGCTGAAAACGTTTCTGTGACAGTTGCAGGCGGAAGTGCCTCAACAATTCCCATCACCCTGACTATGAACTCGACAGACGGAAGTTGTACAGATCCTGTTACTCAAAATTACAGCCTCATATCAGGTACTCCTGCTGCAGCACCAACCATCAATATCAATCAGGCGGGTACTGTTTGTGGAGGTGATGCCTTCACCTTATCTACATCGACAACAGGCGCTTCTTATCTCTGGACTTTGCCAGACGGAAGTGAAGCCACCACATCTACAATAACCGTCTCCAGTGCTGTTAGCACGGATGCAGGAATATATTCACTTCGTGTACAAGAGTCAGGCGGTTGCTATGGAAACACCGGTACTATTACAGTAGATGTAGATGTTCCTCCTTCCCTATCTATAGCCAATACATCCGGTAATGACAACTTCTGTTCGGACGGTGCGGGTATTACACTAGAAGTACCGGAATATGACGGCCTTAGTTTGAAATGGTTTAAAGATGGAGCAGACCAATCGAACAGCACAGGAACCATAACCGTACAAACTACTGGTGGTGTTTACACAGTTGAAGTAACATCAGATGACACAGGGTGTACGACCACAAGCGAGTCATTGGAAGTTTTTGCCATTGCCCCTCCCGTTCCTATGATCTCAGCCAATAGTGAGATTTGTGTGGACGTACCTTTAGATTTTAGCGCAGAATCTTCTACTAGTGCAGATGGATTTGCGGTGACGCATTCCTGGGATTTCAAAGATGGAAACACCGCAACCGGGCTAACTACCACAAACACTTTCACAGCTGCAGGCACCTATTTAGTAGAACTCACAACTTCCTATGACGATGTGGACCTGTGTTCAGATGTTATTACCCTGAATGTAACGGTATCAGACATCCCAACTGTAAACATTACCAACGTTTCAGGCACAACTGTAAAATGTCCAAGTGACAGTGTGGAACTTACTCTACCAGCCAATTATCAGGCAATAGACTGGCTTGTGGACGGAGTATCGACAGGAAATACTTCTACTTCATTTTATGCTAAGACCGTAGAAGGTCAAAGCTCAGTTGAAATCACAGCCAATGTGACTACCGATATAGGTTGTACTACTCAAACAGAGCCACTCTCAATTAGTAACTTCAGTGACTCAGGAATCTCTATCACAGCAGAAGGTTTTACCGCTGATCAGGATACCATTCAGCTAGAATCAGGAATCAAATCGGTACTCTTGACGGCCGCCACAGCTGGCGGGTCAAACTACATGTGGGAAGCCCTTGATCTAAACGTATTGAGTACCACTACCGGACAAACAACAGAAGTGTTTCCAAGTGCCGCTTTTACCACCATAACAGCTACAGCTACTGATGGAAATGGATGTACCGAATCACAAAACATTGTGATTGAAAAACCAGGGCTTCAGCCAAGAAAAGCTTTCTCCCCTAATGGTGATACACAGAACGATTGCTGGGAAATCACAAACTCTGATAGCCAAGCTGGGTGCACCGTTTACATTTTCGACAGCCGAGGGTCTCGGGTGTTCGAAGGCCAATCGCCATTCCCTAACAACTGTGTTTGGAACGGACAAATCAATGGAAATGGTGGAGATGCAGTAGAAGGTGTATATTTTTTCGTGTTAAAATGCGATGATAAATCCTCTAGTCAAACCGGCACTATTCTGCTGGCTCGATAAAAAATCTGATCTCAGATATATCATAATTCAAATACCCTATTTCACTATTCTTAGAAATTATTCTTATTTAAGTTATATTTTTTATTACTTAAATGCATTTTATATTTACTCGCAAAACTTCATTCAAATACCCATACCTTTTGGTTTTCAGAGGGTTTTAGTACCTTTCCGAGTGGGTTACTTGAACCCATTTATGTGTATTCATACATGCATACATCTCCAACGACAGTTATGAAAAGCTTTTACAGTAAGATTACTACCCTAACCTGCTCCCTTGTTTTCCTATCAACTACCCTCTTTGCACAGGAGGATTGTACCGATGGAATTGACAATAATGGTGACGGATTCATAGATTGCTATGACCCACTTTGCGCCAACAGCTTAGACTGTTCCGACTTCTATTTAGGTAACTCTGTGGTTTGTCAGGATGACCCTGAAACCACTCCGGATTTCGCCATGAGCTTACAATGGGGTTCAGATAATGAAACAGCTGATAGTTATGCCACACCAATGGTTGGAGATTTGGATGGCAATGGAATTCCTGAAATTATATCTGTCAATTGGATTCAGGAAAAAATGTATTACCTGAACGGTGCAACCGGTGAAACGCTTGTCGAAATAGACTTGGGTTTCAACCCGAGTTGGCAGGTGGCCCTAGGTGACGTAAATGGAGATGAATGCGCATGGGTGTTTGTAACAGAGTATGATTACAACAATTCCTACAATAGCTACATTGTAAGAGCATACGATTGTGATGGGAACCCTGCATGGGCGAGTGATCGTGTCACCTCCAAAAAATATGGCCCTGGAATTCCGGGTATTGCCGATTTTAATCAGGATGGTGTTCCAGAACTCTACTACAAAGATGAAATTTTAAATTCTCAAACAGGAGCCGTTAGAGTGGCTGGAGGTCAGGCTAGTCCGGGTACGTACTCATGGTACTATGACGTTGCTTATGGAACACTCGCTATAGATATTCTTAGTTCAGGATGTAATGGGGATTGTGATGGACTAGAGCTTGTAACCGGCGGAGAGATTTATTCTGTTGATATTGACGCAGGAACGCTGACTCTCGAAAAGAGTCTTGATGATGTAATTAACGCTGCTCCATATAACTTGACGGACTATGAATTTCGATATTATAGAACATACATCTCAGCAGCCGACTTCAACCTTGATGGTAATGTTGATATTATCCTTTCCGGAGCTGTTGATAACAACCAGGGAAACCCTCAAACAACTGTTTTTGCCTGGGACGTAGCAAATGACGCGCTTATTGGTGATGGCTATTATCAAGATACAGGTAACAACTGGAGCAGAGGTACCGGTAGGATCAATATTGCAGACCTTGATGATGACGGAGAGCTCAATTTGGCGTACGTTTCTGGAAACATTTTATATGCCCTCGATGAAGAAATGGATCTTCTATGGAAAACAGGGATAAAAGAGGTTTCATCAGGTTTTACAGGCTGTACCATGTTTGATTTCAATGGGGATGGAAGAACAGAAGTCGTTTATAGAAGTGAGGAATCTCTACTTGTGATAACCACAGATGACGATGGAAACGCCGTTATTTCAGGAGAATCAAGAGCCTGCGTATCCAGAACCTCAGAGGAATACCCTGTTGTTGCAGACGTTGACGGAGATGGGGCAAGTGAAATATGCGTTACCTGCGTTACTGATGATAACATGGGTATAGATGGTAACAATTATGTGAATACACAATACTCTCAGGTGCGGGTTTTTGAGGCTGATGCGGGAGAAGTATGGCAGCCCTCTCGTAAGGTCTGGAATCAGCACGCCTACTTCAATGTAAACGTGAACGATGACCTGACAATACCTATCGTTCAGCAGGATCACACAAGGATTTTTGGTGATGAAGATTGCCAAACAGGTGAACCAATTGAAAACAGAGCTCTTAACGGCTTCCTCAACCAATCCACTTATATTGATGAAACTGGTTGTCCATCCTACGTATCGCCGGACATAAATCTGGCCGGTAATATCAGCGCAACGAAATCAGTGTGCCCTGGAACAAACTTTCAGGTTTCCTTCGACATGGAAAATACTGGAGATGCCGACATCTCAGGTTCACTTCCGGTAACTTTTTATGCTGGTGACCCATTCGATGCTTCTTCTGTTAGGTTGAATACAGAAATTGAAACTATAATAAACTTTGAAGTTGGGGACATTATAACGGTAACAATGGATGTGGAAGGTATAGGAGGAGCTTTCACACTTTACATCTCATTAAACGACTATGGAGACACCCCTGGGCCCTCTTTCTCTCCTCAGGAAGGACTATCTGAATGTCCTCCTAACGATAATAACATAGGAAATGTTGACGTAGAATCTGACGGATTCACGATTAGTGCTGAAAAGCTCGAGGACAACCGGAAATGTTTAGACTCTAAACCTGACAATGGCGAGGCTGTAGCCTACTTTGAAGGTACTGAAGAAGGTGGAGAACAAACACTCTGGCTTGAAGATTTTGAAACAAATGGACTTGGACAGGATGCGTTGGGAGATCAGTCAGACACCAACGGAGACTCTCAGTGGACCTCCACTCCTGATGGTAGCTATACACCTGATTTTTATGGTGTAAATGACTCCTTCGGAAACAATGCTTTTGAAGGGGAGGATACAGGAGGAAACTGGCTTGCAGGTGACTTGGAGTGGGAATCTGAGGTTATAGACATCTCTGCTTACACTGATGTAACGATCACAGCAGATTTGCTATCAAATGACAACTGTGAGTTTTCAGGGAAAAGTAAAGACAGGATCAGGATGTACTACAATCTTGATGGAGCTGGGTATGAGCTCTTCACCGGTACCAATACCGGAACTGGTTCATTTACTTACACGCAGGCTTCCAATGGAGCAGTTAATGGCTCAACGCTGCAAATAAGATGTCTGATCCATACCTCACGAGACAATGAGGTTATGGCTGTTGATAATATCCGAGTGAAAGGAACATCGCCGACAGTCACAAAGCAATTCACAGAAGCTGATGGATATGAATTTCTTTGGTACGACCCTACCGACATCAACCCTGGTCAGGAGCTTTATACAGGGAGTAGTTTGATCAATATGACCGAAGGAGAATACGTAGTTGTCGGTTTTGCTTCAGAAGCAAATTGCTACTCCGACACTACTGATGTCATAGAAATATTAAGGGTCACCCCTACTTTTAACATTTGGGCATATACCGTTCAACCTCTAACGGACTGTGAACATCCAGATGGTGATATCAGGGCCTTCGTTTACACAGAAGCAGATATCGATGGAAACCCTATTGACACACTTTATGACGGTTACAATTTTGAATGGATTAGCCAAGACGGTATCACGGTTGTAGGTGTTGGTGACACACTCCTTAATATAGATGCAATTCCATATACCGTTAACGTCTATCAAGATTTAACCGGGTGTACAAATTCCTTAGCTACTCCAATTACTGTCACAGACTTAACTGGAGATTTTGATATCAGCGGTCTCAATGTGGACATTACTCATGTGACTTCTTGCGGCGGTACAGGAGATTTGACCGCTACTATTGATGGGTCAACAAACGGCTATGAATTCTATTGGTACGATGGTGGTACACTGAAGCCAACAGAGGATGAAATCACCAATGACGGCAATCCTACTTACAGTGGAGTATCTGTTGGTCAATACACTTTAAGAATTATTGAGAACTCATCTGGTTGTGGATCTGAACCAATAGTCTATGAGGTAGAAAACCAAACCACACAACCGACTCCTACTATTACAGAAGATGCCCCAAACAGTTCGTGCGATAGCTACAATGGTATCATAAGTGCTGATGGAGATGGTGCTGGCACTGTTTCCGGTTATACCTTCACATGGTATGCCGGTAATGGCGTTGTTGCGAACAACTTATTACCTGGAGCTATTTCAGGGTCATCAATATCCGCTGACGGATCGACTGTTTCGAACCTCCCTGAAGGGCCGTATACAGTGGTTGTTGAAAGAGACGGTTGTACAGTGACAATTACCGGAAGCCTTACTCAAGATTTTGTAGAACCAGAGTTTAGTTTGAAAACTCCGGTTGACACAGAAGAATCTATAATTTTAGCCTCCACCGGTTACGTGGAACTTCCTCAGCTTTTTGGAGCCGGAAACCCGGTAACTGATGGTTTAACCATCTCATACTGGGCAAATTTATCTGTGGATAACTACAACAATGATGAAAGGGAGTTCTCTTCAGGAGCGACAGGAGAAGGACAAGTTTTGCTATGGTCAGACAACCACAATGGTCTGGCCTTTGTGGTAAAAACACAAGGAGATGGTAGCCGAGGACGTATTAATAGTGGATATAGCGCAAGTGGATGGGCTCAAATCGCAGGAACCTGGGATGCCGCCTCAGGTGAAATGAAGCTTTACGTAAATGCGGTTGAAATAGGGTCAACTACATATTCTGGTACGGGAGTCCTAATTGACACGGGTAACCCAATGTACATTGGACGAGATGGAAATATTGGTCAAAAAAAGTTTAAAGGTGAGATTGATGAGGTGCGCATATATGATAAGGCCCTTTCCCAAACGGAGTTATTCCAACAATTATGCGGAGAACTAAACGGAACTGAGGATGGACTTGTAGCATATTATAACTTTAATAATATCGGATCTACTGCATCTGAAACTGATGTTCCTGATCTTACTGGCAATGGACATACAGGTAAACTGAAAAATGGAGGAGCCAACATATCTTTTCCTACTGCAGATATAACCTGCCCTGAATCCGGGGTAACTAACAATACAAGTTGTGATGCGGCTAATCCAAATGGGTCCGTTGATATTAGTAGTGCTGTGAGCCCAGCCGGGGATTACGAATACTCTATTTACGATGGATTCACCACAGATGGTGCTGACCTTGTTGAAACAAATAGTACTGGTATTTTTGAAGGTTTGGCCGAGGGCTTTTATACACTTACAGCGGAGAGTACTACTTCTAGTTGTATTACCGTACCTTCTACAGTTTCCATTAGCACAGTTGAGGACATTCCTTCCATTGCTTACTCCACAACAGACGATGCAAACTGTAACTCCACAGGAACTGGAACTATCAGCGTTACTTCATCTTCAGTATCTGGAGAGCCAGGCACTGGCTATTTATACGAAATTTTTGATGGAGCAACCTCAGATTCTGGGGCAGAGATCACAGCCATATCTGATATTACAGTCCTCGATGGAACTACCGGACATACTTTTGAAAATCTGAAAGATGGCACCTACAGAATAAGAGTTACAAATAATGAACTAACCTGTCAGTCTTATGAAGACATTATCGTAGGTGATTCGTCCGTTGATCCAACTATATCAAGTATCACCGTAGCTCCAAACACCAATTGTTCCAGTGCTACCGGCTCATTTAATGTGGAAATGCCGGGAGATGATGCAGCCGACTATACGTATGTATGGTATGCGGGTCCTACAACCTCAGCAACAGTTATCGGTGGAGAAACAGGAGAAATATTAAGTGGAGTTTCTGCCTCCAGCCCATCAGCAACTGGTCAATATACCGTAGTGGCGACAGAAATAGCCACTGGGTGTAGCAGTGCGCCTGTTACTAAGACTATGACAGATGATCCTTTTTATCCTCCCCTTTCCATTGACGAAGTGCAGGCCAATACAGCGTGTAGTGGTGGAACTTCGAATGGTATAGCTGAGGCTTACACCGATGATGGTTTTGGGGGATCTACGACTTTAGGATACACCATTGAATGGTTCTCCGATGCGGGTCTAACTACACCTGTTGCCTCTACGGATAATGGAACTACAAGTGAAGCTGAAGGACTATCCAGTGGCACAACATACTACGTGAAAATAACAGATGATGCTACAGGATGTAGTAGCACTGACAACATCAACATTAGTCAAACACCGATCTATCCAGTTATTTCATTGGATAGCAAGTCACCAAACGTATCATGTGACCCAACAGCATCTGACGGGCCTACCGGAGCTGCTACTGTTGCGGTTTCTTACAATGGGTCACCTGTGGCTGACCTTTCAGGATATACTTTCACATGGTATGAAGGAAGCGGCACAGGAGGACAAAACATCACAACATCCGGAACAAGCAATGGTATCACTGCAGCCGGAGAAGAGGCAGAAACATTATCCGGAATTATCGACTCTACGTACACGGTTGTAGCAGTTGGCCCTGAAGGATGTGAGTCGAATGTGCTGAACATAGTTATCAACTACTCTCCTACCCAACCAACCGCAACAGCTAGCGTAAAAAACAACACTGTTTGTGACGAGGTTTTGGCCGGAGGTTTTGACGGATCAATAACGGTTACCCCGGACACTGGAGTTCCTGGTGATTATTCATTTGAATGGTTTGAGGGTTCGGGCACTGGAGGTACCGTCATCAATACCAATACTACAGTAACTTCAACGTCTGCATCAGCCTTCAAACTTGAAGGTGACAAAAACTACACGCTCCTGATGACGGACGTGGGAAGTGGGTGTTACAATACTTACACCTACTTTATTGATAACATTCCAGCACAACCAATCATTGTACCATCTGAATCGACTATTACAGACGTTACTACATGCGGGCCAGATCCGAACGGTTCTGTCGTAGCTGCTATTGACCTTGCAGGGGCAGAACTAAATGGTAGGTCTAATGATGAAATCTGGCAGACCTTCTCGACATGTAATACGGAAATTCTGGATGATGCTACCGAAGTGGGCACAAATGGATTTCAACTTACAACGGAAACCAATAATCAATTTGGTAGAATATGGCTAGGGGATTCTGTAGATCTTTCTCAGCCTCTGAGACTAGATTTTAGAATTCTCCTTGGAAGTAAAGATGGCAGTGGTGCTGATGGTATTGCTTTTACTATGCATAGAGACCCAAGGGGATATGATGCCAGAGGAAGAGTTGGTGGAAATCTTGGAGTTGGAGAGGCAAATGGATCTCCAGGAAGTGAAGATAAAATTGACCCTTCGCTAACCATTGAATTTGATACCTGGAGAAATGGTGATGGGTATGACCCCACCTATGACCATACCAATTTGTTTTTCAATGGAGACATCAAAACTTCTGAGCTGTTCCCAGGCGAGACATCTAACCTCACTACCCTCTTACCTAGTATTGAAGATGGGCTAACCAACTCCGAGCACGGTGACACCCTAAATGTCTCAATTATCGTTACTCAGTCTGGCCCTGATCAGGTTTTAGAACTTTGGGTTAACGAAAGCCAGAGGTTTACCTACACGGGAAATATCATTGATGATGTTTTTGGTGGAGAAACAGACGTAATTGCCGGGTTCACTTCTTCAACAGGTGGAGCTAATAATAATCAAGCTGTATTCCTTCAACCAAACTTTGGTGAGTATAACTTCAGTTGGGTTGACTCGAGCAATAACCCTGTAGGTGGTAATGACCCATTCATTTGTGGCGTTGATGCTGGAGATTACACCCTCACAGTAACCCATAGTGTTACAGGTTGTGTTTCTGATACGGAAACATTTACTATCGGAAACGGCATAACGGCCATTGATGCATCTATTACCATAGATCAAGAACCAACAGTATGTTCTGGTGGAACCGGAAACGGTGAAATCACTGCGGTTGTTAATAACGCTGACACAGGTCCTTATGAATTCAAATGGTATGAGGGGTCTGGAACCGGAGGTACACTGATCGAAACAGACACCACCACATCTGGTGGTACAGATGCACTTACTGGCCTTGAGCCCGGCACTTATACTGTGCTGATTACCGACCTTTTTAATCCTAACGATGCTTGTTATAACACGGCTGAAGTAACCCTCACTCCAAACACACCTACAGTGGTGGTTTCAGGTACCGAAAACGGTGCTACGAACTGTAACACTCTGGACGATGGATTCTTTGAGGTAACCGGAATAACCGAAGATTATGGATCAGGTGCTGTTGCCGGCAATGTTGCTGATTATGAATTTGATCTGTATGACAATGGAGGAAACTTCATCGTTACTGAAACTTCTACGACTATCAACGACGTTAGCGGACTAGCTACTGGCAGCTATACCATTGTTCCAAGAAATACAACTACCAACTGCGAGTTTGCAAGTAAAGGGTTTACGATTGGGGATGACTCTTCTTCGCCGGTTGTTGCACTCACTCCTTCTGACAATACAGACTGCTCTGGTACTACGGCCAATGGATCTATCACGGCCGCTGTAACGCTAGGTGCAGGGGAAACTGAAGCTGACTACTCTTTCACTTGGTACTACAGCACTACTGCCAATATCGGTGATGATGCTGGATCTACTGAAATAGGTAATGGTGATACTTACACCAAT
>JBDVMP010000045.1:0-39024 GCA_039970095.1 Cyclobacteriaceae bacterium | reverse complement strand
CTTTTAGAAATGAAATGTTCTTGTCTTCCTCGGTCAACGAAACAATGATGCCATCCACAAAGCCATCTACCAGCGTCTTCATGTTGGCTAGTTCGGTTTCGCTGCTTTCGTTCGACTGCATGATCAATACCTGATAACCTTTATTCAGGAGGACCTCTTGCATACCTATAATAGTCTTCGGAAAAAATGAATTGATAAACTCGGGTACAATAACCCCTACTGTGTATGTCCTTCGTTCTATGAGCCGACGGGCAATAGGGTTTGGAGAATAACCCAATTCAGTAGCTACTTTCAATATTCTGTCTCTCGTTTCCGGCTTAATATCATACTTATTATTGAAAGCTCTCGAAACGGTGGATATCGAACAGTTCAGCTCCTTGGCTACATCTTTAATGGTTATGTGCTTCATGTGATATGATCTTGAAAATTCATCATTTACCGATGTTTCAAAATTAGATTAATTAATGATTTAATACCCGGAAACGTTTCCGGAAAATAAAAACGTTTCCGGAAGCGTTTCCGGAAGCTGTTTTTGCGTTTTTGGTTTTCGAACTGTGTTTTTTGTTGATCTTAGCGACCCTCGCCATTGAGGATTAAACAACACCAACCCAAAATGCACTCATTAGATTACATAACTGTTGCCCTGTTTGCTCTTGGAGTCTTAGGCGTTGGCTTTTCGTTTATGAAGTCGTCCACGGATATGAAGGGCTTCTTCTCAGCAGGAGGCCAGGTGCCATGGTGGATTAGCGGCTTATCGCTTTTCATGAGTTTCTTCTCAGCGGGCACTTTTGTGGTTTGGGGATCCATAGCATATACTCATGGGTGGGTTTCTGTTACCATTCAATGGACCATGGCCATTGCTGGCTTTATCATTGGTTTTTTTATTGCCCCCAAGTGGCAGGAAGCCAAGGTGCTAACAGCAGCAGAGTATATCCAGAGGCGATTGGGCCTCAATGTATAGAAGATTTATTCCTACCTCTTTCTGGCGGTTTCTATGTTCACTACGGGTGGGTTTTTATATCCTGTAGCCAAAATCATACAAGTATCTACTGGTTTTCCTCTTGGCTGGTCCATTGTACTTCTTGGGCTTATGGTTATTTTATACACTTCCGCAGGAGGACTTTGGGCTGTAATTGCCACGGACGTATTGCAGTTTGTTATTCTCACTGTGGCAGTACTCATAATTGTTCCTCTGGCCTTGGATAAGGCAGGTGGGCTTTCTGGTTTTACGGCAAATGCACCAGACAAATTCTTTGAGGTATTTTCAGGCGAATACACGCTCGGATTTGTTTTAGCTTTTGGGCTATACAACCTCTTTTTTATAGGTGGAAACTGGGCTTACGTGCAGCGTTATACCAGTGTGGCTTCTAAAAAGGACGCCAAAAAAGTAGGATACCTTTTTGGTAGCCTGTATCTCATTAGCCCAATGATATGGATGTTGCCTCCCATGGTTTATCGTGTATTAAATCCTGACTTAAATGGTTTTGGTGATGAAGGTGCTTACTTACTTATGAGCAAGGAAGTATTGCCCATAGGCATGCTCGGACTCATGCTTGGAGCTATGATCTTTGCTACTGCCAGCTCAGTCAATACCTCACTCAACATCGTCTCAGGAGTATTCACTAATGATATTTATAGGAAGCTGCGCCCACAGGCTTCAGACGCCCACCTCATGAGGGTTGCAAGACTAGCTACGGCAGTTTTTGGAGTGCTCACGATTATTGTCGCTTTGCTCATTACCGATTTTGGCGGAATCGTCGAGGTGATTTTAAGTGTGGCGGCTCTTACAGGAGGAGCGCTTTACTTACCTCCGCTGTGGTCGCTTTTTTCTAAAGTCCAAACAGGTAGAAGTATCCTTAGCGTGAGTGTTATCTGTCTGGCTATAAATGTGTTCTTCAAGTTTATCGCACCCTCAGTTTTAGGTTTTAGTCTGGATAGAACAGAGGAGATGATGTTGGGCGTGATGAGTCCGTTGCTAATGCTGTGTTGTTATGAGGTTTACTTCAGAGTTTTAGCTCCAAAAAAATCGCAGCAAGTTTCCTCCATAACAGAACCAGAAGAAATAAATGAGTCGCTTGAAACATCTTCTGGCAATGCAGAAAATGAGCATGGCTTGAAAGTAATTTCATGGGGCATAGCCCTGGTAGGTATAGTAGTCCTTTTTATCAGTTTTGTGGCCGAAAATGGTCAGGCAGTTGTGCTAGCTGCTGGTCTGGCGGTTACCCTGATAGGTATGGCAATGATATTTAAAATAAAGTCAAATAAATGATTATTGAAAATCACGAAAGCACGGTAAGAAACCACTACCACAAGCAGCATCAGAAAGATGTGGTTGTTGTTGGCGGTGGACTGGCTGGAGTTTGTGCAGCTATAACAGCAGCTCGAGCTGGCCAAGAAGTTGTGCTCGTGCAAGATAGACCTGTGCTTGGAGGTAATGCCTCCAGTGAAGTGAGAATGTGGGTGTTGGGAGCAACATCTCATATGGGTAATAATAATAGGTGGGCCAGAGAAGGAGGAGTGTTGGATGAGATTTTGATAGAAAACCTCTATCGAAATAAAGAGGGAAATGCGATTATTTTTGATACAATATTGCTGGAGCTGGTGGACAATGAGCCCAACATTACCCTACTATTAAATACGGCTATCTATGAAGTAGAAAAACAGAATGAGTCTGTGATCAAGCTGGTCAAAGGGTTTTGTAGTCTTACTCAGACAGTGCACAGTGTGTCAGGAAGTGTTTTTATCGATGCTTCTGGCGATGGAGTCTTAGGGTTTCTTTCAGGTGCCCCTTTTAGAATGGGTGCAGAGAACAAGGCCGAGTTTGGAGAGCTGTTTGCGCCAGATGCCGATTATGGTAAAATGCTGGGTCACACCATTTATTTCTATAGCCGAGATATAGGAAAGCCAGTGACTTACGTTCCTCCGGCATTTGCATTGAAGGACGTTACCAAAATACCTAGATATAAGTCTATCAATGCCTCCATGCAGGGCTGTCAGTTTTGGTGGTTCGAATATGGCGGCAGAGAAGCAGACACGATCGTAGAGTCTGAGAATATCAAGTGGGAACTTTGGAAAATAGTGTATGGTGTTTGGGACTATATCAAAAACTCCGGCGAGTTTCCAGAGGCCGAAACACTCACCCTGGACTGGGTGGGAACCATACCAGGCAAAAGGGAAAGCAGAAGGTTCGAAGGGCAGTATATGATGAAGCAGCAGGATATCGTGGACCAAAAGAGGTTTGAAGATGCCGTGGCTTTCGGTGGATGGGCTATAGATCTGCACCCTGGCGATGGGGTGTACAGCAAATTGCCGGGGTGTAACCAATACCATACCAAAGGGATTTATGAAATCCCGTATCGCGCATATGTGAGTAGCTTGATGGACAACCTGTTATTTGCAGGAAGAATTATCAGTGCAAGTCATGTTGCTTTTGGATCCACAAGAGTAATGGCCACTTGTGCTCATGGTGCTCAGGCTGTGGCAGAAGCTGCAGCACTCGCTATAGAAAAGAAAGTGTCTCCTAATAAGCTGGAGGAAGCAGGTCTGATTCCTGAACTACAAAACAGACTAAACATCAATGGCCAGGGAATCCCTGCTAAGCCTATTGACTTTGATGCTACAGGAGTGGAAAAGCCGATAATAGAAGCCTCCAGTAGTTTTTCCGTTTCCCAGTTACCATTTGATAGCGAATGGGAAACATTGGCAGAAGGCTTTGCCCAGTTACTTCCGCTAAAAGCCGAGACCTCTTATTCCTTTGAGTTTATGGCAAAGGCCGAAGAAGATACCGAAATAGTAGTGGAGTTAAGATCGTCCAGTAAAAAGGGTAATTACACGCCAGACGTGGTAGTCCAGTCAAAAAGGATTCGTGTCTCTAATACTAAAGATCAAATTGTGGAAAGTGGTGTAAGCGGTACGGGATACTTTTCAGAAGATGGTAAGGTTCAGGAGCAAGAGGTATCCGTTTCGTTCGACAAGGTTCTGAACGAAGATGACTATGCCTTTTTCACGATTTTACCCAATGAAAAGGTAGAAGTAATGACCAGTCAAACCAGATTGACCGGTACACTTGCCAACTTTAAAAAGATAAACAAAGCCGTATCTAATAATGGTTATCAGGCCGCACCTGAGGGTTCCGGTTTTGACTCATTTGAGTTTTGGACACCCAAAAGAAGACCGGAAGGGCGCAACCTCGCTTTCAAGTGCAACCCGCCTATTAATATATCGGATATTGAGCATTTGGGTAACGGTTATTTGAGACCTTATTTGCGTTCAAACGCTTGGATTGCTGATTCATCAGATAATTCCCCTGAATTGAGAGTTAAATGGAAATCCTCGCAGGAGATAAGCAGAATAAGGCTTTATTTTGATACTGATTATGATCACCCGCTGGAAAATGTGCTGATGAGCCACCCCGAAAGTGTGATCCCGTTTTGTGTTCGGAATTATCAGATTTTGGATCAGGATTATAATTTGATTTTCGAAAAGAAGGATAATTACCAAACGATAAACGATGTACGTTTTGAAGGCCCAATCAAGGTCTCAGAACTGATTTTTAAGTTTGATCACCCTAGTGATCGTGTTCCCGCTGCAGTTTTTGAATTAGCTTTTTTCAATGATTAGTCAATCAACCTAACGACATGAAAGATGTACAAGGCTTTACTTAAAATATTGTTGCTTATTCTGATGATTCCACATGCCTGGGCACAAGCGGTTACTGTGTCGGGGGTTGTTGTAGATAAGGAGACGCAAGAATCAATACCGGGTGTGAATATTGTGATTGAAGGTACTGCAAGTGGTACGGTCACAGATTTGGAAGGAGGATTCTCATTAGAGGTGCCAGAGTCCACTGCATTGGTGTTTTCATTTATCGGCTATGAAAGCCAAAGGATAGAGGTGGGCAGTCAAACCAGCTTGTCTGTGTCGCTCGAAGTTTCTACAGAGAGTTTGGACGAAGTGATCGTGGTAGGATATGGCGTGCAAAAGAAAGAAAGTGTCGTTGGTGCTGTGGCTCAGGTAGAAGGTAAAAGCCTGTTAAACTCAGGAGTGAGCAATTTAACACAGTCTCTATCTGGAAAAATCCCTGGTTTGGTTACTTCACAAAGTAGTGGATTGCCGGGATCTGATAACGCCAATATCTCTATCAGGGGTAGATCGTCGTGGGTTAGTTCAGCTCCATTGGTAATGGTCGATGGTATAGAAAGGAGTTTTGAAGACATTGACCCAAATGAGGTGGAGACTATTTCGGTATTGAAGGATGCGTCTGCCACCGCCATATACGGTACCAGAGGGGCCAATGGTGTCATCCTGGTTACAACCAAAAGAGGGTCAGAAGGTAAGCCTAAAGTGAATGTTACTTTCATGCAGGGTGTCAAGGAAGCTACCTCCACTCCTGAATATGTAGATGCCTACACCACACTTCAGCACGCCAATATAGCCATGAAAAACGATGGCAATTTTGCCGGCCTGATATCAAACGATGAATTGTCCAACTATCAAAATGGAGACCAACCATATGTCTATCCAGATGTTGACTGGATAGACGAAATGATCCAATCAGGTTATTCTACCTCTCTCAATGTGAACCTGCGAGGGGGAACCAAACGTGTCAAGTACTTCAACTCTCTTGGGTATAACTATGAGGGTGATATACTTCGCTCAGAAAAAGTAGGAGAACTGGATCCGCGGTTTTACTCCAATCGGTTTAACCTTAGATCTAATCTGGATATAGATGTGACCAAAACCTCCAGGGTGGTAGTCAATATTGGAGCCAATCACCGGGTGCAAAATGGAAACTTTGGTTATTTCGGTGATTTTTTCAAAAACCTCTATGAACTCAGTGTAAACTACTCTCCGCTATACTACGGAAAGGACGCATTGATTCAGTATCCAGACGCGGGTGAACCGGGTTTTAACGGTATTCGTTATGCGCAAGGAGTTGGTGAAGGCAAAAACCCTTATACAATTCTTCATAATGGCCTTGCCCGGTTCGATACCGACATTCATGTGCTTGAAAATAAAAAGATTACCACCACGGATTTGAACACAGACCTGGGTTGGAATCAGGACTTAAGCTTTCTAATAGAAGGCCTTGAGGTTTCGGCATTGGCCTCTCTAAACACCACGGTGGCCTATGAAAGACTGGAAAAGCAACAAGGAGCCTCTTATATACTCAACGAAAATGGAACATGGAGGAGAGCACCAAGTCTGGAAATTGATCTTGAACCATTAGCGTTCGACTCATACAGCGTACAGGGAAACACCAGGAAATTCTACTGGCAGGCACAAATGAATTACTCCAGACAATTTAAGAATCATCTGGTTACGGCGCTTGCATTATTCAATAGAAGTAAACGCGATGTTTCCAGTGGAGGCAGTAGCGTGGAGCCACCTTACAAGAGAGAAGCATGGTCTGGTAGGGTCACTTATGCCTATGCTTTTAAATACCTCTTCGAAATGAATCTGGGGTATTCAGGATCGGAACAGTTTTCACCACAAAAGCGGTTTGGCTTCTTCCCGGCTGTCGCCATTGGATGGAACCTGGCAGAAGAAAAATTCATGAAAGAAGCTTTTCCATTTATCGACCAATTGAAGTTTCGTTATAGTATTGGAAAAACGGGTAGTGATATTTCTACTGACAGGTGGCTCTATGAAAATGAAGGATATACCTCTTATTGGAGATCCAATACACTTGCGCTTTTCGGGGCTACTTTCGGTCAGCAAGGCACCTACCTATTTCAGGAAGGGCAAATCGCCAACCCTGTGGCTCAGTGGGAAGAGTCTCTCAAAAAGAACTTTGGTATAGAGTCTGCTTTTTTCGATGACAAACTCACCTTTTCCATCGACTTTTTCAGAGAGGACCGTGAGAAAATCCTGATGACTTTAAATACAATCCCAGACTACATTTCCCTGGATCTAAAATCTTTGAATCTGGGGAAAACTAAAAATCATGGATATGAAATAGTGCTGGGGTACAATGGCAACACTTCTTACGGTTTAAACTATAACATCACTTCCAACTTTAGCTTCAATGAAAACCGGGTGGTTTTCAGAAGTGATCCGGAAAATTTGCCAGCCTATCAAAAGCTTGCAGGGTTTCCAATAGGTTCACAAAGTAATTATCTGCAGGATGGTCTTTATCAAAGTGTGGATGAGGTAGCAAACTATCTGTACAAAAGTCCGAATGTAGGTCAGGGAGACGTTCGTTTTGTGGACTACAACGCTGATGGGGTTATCAACGAACAAGACCAAGTGGTTTTGCCTGGAACCGAATACCCTCTATATAGCTATGCTTTTAACCTGGGGCTTTCCTATAAAGGGTTTAGCATCAATGCGCTCGTACAGGGAGTAGATGACAAGAAGTCATATTTCAACACGATTTCGGCGGACCCATTTTACGGGGCAAATTACAGGATCTATGGATATCAGGTAAATGACTATTGGACACCTGATAATACAGATGCTTTTTATCCTGCCACACACATGGATGTCACCATGAAAGCGTCAAACAATGATTTATCCTATGCTCAACGGTATTTGAATACCGGTTACGTTAGGCTGAAGGAATTGCAGCTGGCATATTCATTCGAACCAAAATGGGAAAAGTTCCCAACCGATTTTGTCATGGTGTATATCAACGGGAATAACCTCATTACCTGGTCCAAATTCGCTGAAGTTGGAGACCCTGAAAAATCGTCATTCACTCCAGGAAACCGAAATACGAGCTATCCTCTCCTTAGGAGGTATAATATTGGTCTAAAACTAAACTTTTAGAAAATGAGAATATCAAAGGATTTGAAAAGGTTAGTTGAACATTTAGTGTATGCCATAATACTCATGGCGGTTACTTCATCTTGTGAAGATTATTTGGATGTGGATAGTGGTTCGCTGGGTTTGAGTGAAGAGGAGATTTTTACTGAGTTTACCCAGTATCGAAAATTTCTCGATAAGCCTTACGACTTACTAGCCAGAGTTTGGGATGGCCGCAAGAGAGGGTCAGAATTGAGCAATGTTTCAAGTAGAGTTTTCCCGTCCACGTTGAGTGATCAGCTCCGGTCTCAGGACAAGAGTGCAACGGAGGCGTTGCTTTTAGAGACTGGTTTTGTGGAAGCTCGCTTCCGTGAGAATTTATGGCAGCCTACATGGGAGGTGATTCGGATCACCAATATAGCCATCGCCAATCATTATTTACTGGAAGAGGCTACTCAGGCAGAAAAAGACGGACTATTAGGACAGGCCTATATGGCAAGAGCACTTGCTTATGAATTTCTTTTAGAAGTATGGGGAGGGATGCCCTATATCGTGGAGCCAACAACAGCCGAAAAGCTGGATTATGCCCGTGAGTCCTACTATCGCACATGTCTGAACATAGCCATGGATTGTGACTCGGCAGCCAAATATTTGCCAGAAAGATGGGATGCCGGAGCTACTATAAGTGACGATGGTTATGCCGAGTCAGATTTTCTGGCGTCATCAGATACCCGAAGGTTTACCTCGGTTCTGGCTTTGGGACTGAAGTCACGGGCACTGCTTTATGCTGCCAGTCCATTTGCTCAGGAAAGTAAGGCAGCAGAGGACACCAAGTCCCAAATCGAAGACTGGCAGGCGGCTGCAATAGCAGCGAATGAAGCTATAGTAATGGCCGAATCCAATGGCTACAGACTCATGTCAGAAGATAACCTTACTGATAATTTTTTCAACGTTTTTAACAATGCTGAAGCACTTTATACGATTCCAGATGGGCAAAAAGGCAATCAGCATTCCGCAAGTGGTCTATTTGGCACTTTCAGTACACCTTTTGCACTTACTCAGCGAACCAGTGAATTGCAATGTGCGGTTTTTGCTACTCATGACATAGCCGAAAGGTTTGAAGCCGTAGAATACGAAAACGGAGAGATCATTGCAGCAAAGCCTATTGTCACCTTTGATGAAAATGGACGCAGGACATATCACGGTAACGACCCTGATATGGCTGATATCTACAACGAACAGAATCCATACAACGACCCTACGGATTATAGTTCAGAACTCGACCCGGTCACTTTTGCTAAGCCAAATGCTAAAATAGCAGGCCATGAAGGTTATGGGAGAGACCCTCGCTTTTACAAATTCATGATTTACCATGGCAGAGCCATTGATCGCTGGGGGAAGTCAGGTGTAACATGGGATGATGCGCTAAAAGTGTATGGAGGTGGACATCTTTGGGAAAATTACACTGACTCCCGAGTGGGTGCGAGACGATTTGATATGTCTCTGGGTTCATACGACCTGAAGCAAATTCAAAGCCCTACTTATGATAACACTACCGGTTATTATACTGGTAAATTCTGGAGCCTCGGAGTGAACAATATTCTTGGAAGCTACACCCGTATGCACCACCCTTATCCTATTCTCAGGGTGGCTGAATTATACCTAAACTACGCAGAGGCCGCCAATCAGGCATACGGCGGGCCAGGAGGAGCTGCTCCAAATGCGGCATATACAGCGGAAGAGGCGGTAAACGTAATCCGATCTCGTGTAGGAATGCCTAACGTGGATGTGGGGCAGTTTAGTAGTAAGGAAGCCTTTCACGAGCGGATTTATAATGAAAGATGCGTGGAGCTTTGTTTTGAAAGTAATCACCCCTTTGTGGATGTGAGAAGATGGAAACTGCTGGCTAGCCAGGATTATAGAGAAGTGTATGCCATGAAAATAGTACCGGACGAAACAGGAAATACTTCTGAATATCCTACGGGCTATGTGTTTACACCTACGCTACTGGAGACAAAGCCCTACGATCCCAAACATTATTTGAGCCCTATCATACAGTATGATGTTGAGCGCTCTATTGAGTTTCAGCAGAACCCTGGTTACTAAGAACAGATGAAAGCAATGATTGTCATAAGAGAAACAATAAGCCTTTTGAACGTAGGGGTTTTGGGTGTGAGCCTTCTTTTGCCTCTTTTATCCCACGGACAGGAAAATGGCTATCCTGATCTGATAGAAGCACAAACTGATTCGGTGGTTCTTGGATTGGAAAGTGATGCAGGAATATCACGAGTAGTTCATCTTCCATTCAACCGCACGGTAAGTACGGAAGCCATGACAGGGCCTGTAGTGGTGATTACTGGAGAGCAATTGGCTCGTTACACCTCTAGTAACTTGAAAGAGGCTCTGACTGGTCACATCTCCAATGGTGTGGTAAAACGAACAGACTACTCAGTAGGAGGGCCAGTTCTGGAAGATGGCAATGATGTCACGATTACGATCAGGGGGTTTGTATATACGACCATTGTAGATGGAGTGGTACGGCCTTTGGATGATCTGTCCCCAGATGAAGTGGAGTCTGTAAGTGTGTTGAAAGGCATGAGTACCAGAGCCATGTTTGGCTACCCTGCAGCAGATGGCCTGATCGTGGTGACAACAAAAAGAGGCGTGCACGGCGAACGGGAAATCAGCGTGAATGTGGAACATGGAACCAGAGTGGTTGCCAGAGATAGAATGCCCGAATGGCTTGGTGCTTATGAATATGCCAGCCTTTACAATCAGGCAGCTATTAACGATGGTGCCGACCCTCAGGATCTGGAAAACCTTCCTTATTCACCCGAGTATCTGGAAGGCTACAGAGACGGGAGTAACCCGGCTAAATACTATGATGAAGACTTGTTTGAAGAGCTCTTCAACAATAGCATGAAATATACCCGCGTCAATGCCAATTACACAGGAGGAAGCGAAACGACTAATTATTTCATCAACCTAAACTACCTGGGTGAAGGAGCGGGCTATCTTAGAAACAAGAGCATGACCTATGATCAGCTTCGCCTCAGATCTAATATAGATGTAAAGGTTACTGAAGATTTTAGCTACTCTGTGGATGTGCTTGCATCGTTGCAGTTTAGGGAGTCTCCTTTAGATATCGGGTCAGCATGGACTGCTTTGGAGAGCTACCCCGTCAACGCTTATCCTGTGATGATAGCAGCAGATAGTTTCGGTACCAGCTCGAGTTTCCCTATAAACCCAGTGGCCGATATAGCCAAAAGAAACGTTAACAAACGCACTGACAGAACCGGTCAGGTAAACGTGGGTGCAGAATACGACTTGCACCATGTCCTGAAAGGTCTGAGTGTGAATGCTTATATGTCATATGATGCGTACAACTATCAGGAATTGGCCACAGAAGCAAACTATACTTACGCAAAGTATGAACCTGTTTGGGTTAAAACATCTGGAGGCGAGGATTCTGTGTATTACAATCAGTTTGGTGTAGATGTGCCAGATGCCGGACAGACAAGAACTGCCGATAGCTTTACCTCAAGAATGGGTGCGTTTGCCAATCTGAACTATTTCAAACAGTTTGGGGATCATAGCTTAGGTATATATCTCAATGCATTTTCTCAAAGCGTGACGCTAAAGGAATATGCTCTGAAAGACAGGAGGCTCAACTACAGCCTGAGTTCATCATATCAGTTTAGAAACAAGTACCTACTGGATGTCATACTCTCTATGACTGGCCATCAGTACCTGCCTAAGCAAAATAGATTCAAAACATTCCCAACTGTGGCTATGGGATGGGTGCTCAGCAAAGAGCGATTCCTGGAACAATCAAGTTTCATAAGTTTTTTAAAATTGAGAGCCTCGTATGGTGAAATGGGCTTCTTTAACAGTGATGAGCCGTTTTTATACAAAACAGAATGGGAGACATTGGGCGCTACCTATTTCGATAAGGAAGTGGGAGGAGCTCAGAGGCAAACTTTGCAACGTGTTTATGTCAATCACGACGGCAATCCCAACCTTAACTGGGCAATTACCACTGAAACTAACTTAGGACTAGATGCTGCTTTTCTCAACAATAACCTGAGCGTACATCTAGATTACTATCAAGTGGAAAAATCAGGTCTGATTCAGACAGCTATGGTTCCCGGAATTATTGGGTTCACAAATTATTACGAAAACAATGGCGCCACAGACTATATGGGTGTTGATTTGGGAGTCCAGTATGGTGATCAGGTTTCATCAGGTCTTTCATACAGATTTGGGTTCAATCTAGGTTATAACCGTTCGGAAGTAATACAAGACAACCTACCAGAGTATGAGTATGACTGGCTAAATCAGGAAGGAAAGCCAGAAGATGCCATCTATGGCTTTAAATCGCTCGGGCTGTTCTCAGATCAGGCTGATATTGAGAATTCGCCCACACAGACTTACGGTGCGGTAAACCCTGGAAACATTAAGTATGAAGACCTGAATAATGATGGGCAGGTGACTTCTAGTTTTGATCGAAGCATGATAGGTCATAGAAACCCCAGATTTAATTATGCGCTCAATATGAATTTGGCCTATAGAGGGTTTACTTTTTACGCGATGGGTACTGGTCTGAGTAAGCATCATGTAGAAGTTCAAACCAACAGCTACTTTCATGCAAGTGGTAGCAACAAGTATTCTGCTTATGTAGAAGAGCATGCCTGGACTATGCAAAACCAAAACCCAGACGCATTGCACCCAAGGCTTACTACTGAGAGCTTGAGAAACGATGACCTTACTTCTTCTTACTGGTTGAGAAATGCCGCTTTCTTAAAGTTGAAGTGCGTTGAAATTGCTTATTCATTGCCAGAAGTGCTTGTAGAAAAAGCAGGACTTTCAGGAATCAGAGTTTTTGCCAGAGGGACAAACCTGCTCACGTTATCGCATATCGATGATCTGGATCCGGAATATCTGCAAATGGGTGTATCAACCTACCCATCTACTAGAACCATTACCGGAGGAATAGAAATTCATTTTTAAAAAGAAGGTATTTTGAAAACGATCAATAGCTATAAAAACATAATTGGATTCTGGAGTATGATCCTCCTGATTCTGAGCATGTCTGCATGTGAAGATTACCTTGGCCCCCAGATGGATGCCAAAGGAAGATATGACGAAGAGTTTGTCTGGTCAAATCCATCTTTTGCCAGAGGACCTCTCTACTATGCGTATCAGGGTCTTCCCACTACATTCAGAACAGTGGATGGAGATTATACCGATGTAGCCACGGACAATGCCGTCAGCAATAACCTCTCATCAGATATGAGAAATTTTGGATTAGGCTTGTTGTCCGCTTCCAACAATACCATGAGTCGCTGGGACAACTATTATCGCTACATCCGCAGTATTAATATATTTATGGAAAACGGCTTAGATCAGGATGCTGTGGTTTACTTCCAGGATTCGGTGGAAAACGCAACGGCTTTTAATCAGTATAAAGGAGAGGCTTTCTTCCTCCGAGCGTGGTACCACTGGAGTTTGTTAAAGTTGTACGGAGCTCGTGTAGGATCTGAGGTATTAGGAGTGCCTATTGTTCATAGCGTGTTGGATGTTGAGGATGCAAATATGCTGGAGCGCAGTACCTACAAGGAAACTGTGCGTGCTATTCTGGCGGACTGTGACAGTGCCCTGGTTTACCTACAGAATGAGTATGAGGGACTTGATAGGGTTGTGGGGGAGGAACACTACGGAGCACCTACTACCCATGCCTGTCGTGGGCTGAAAGCCATGGCAGTGACTTTCGCTGCTAGTCCGGCATATGCTGATGGTAGCCTTTCGTGGGATTCAGCCATTTACCATTTATCCGAAACTTTGATTGGAATAGATGGCGCTTTAGATGATACAGCATTGCCCGAGCGTGATTTTTCAGATCCCACAGATCCGGACGCCATATGGAGAAGCTACTTTGCGACCAGTAACATCGTGAATGAAAGATTGAATTTTCCACCTTCATACCGAGGAGAGGGCAGGACCAATCCGTCTCAGGATTTGGTCCAATGTTTTCCAGCTTTTGATGGAAGACCTTTTGATGAAAATCACCCCAATTACAATCAGATAGTGAGTAACTACAGTCCATACAACTCTGTGGTGCGCGACCCTAGATTGTTTAAGTATATCTTTTACAATCGTTCTCCCCTGGCAGGAAATGCCGCTTTGGGCTTGCAGGATGGCTATGTAAATACTCAGATCGGTGGAGAGGATTCAAGAGACAAAAATCCTGTTTTAGGAACGAAGACCGGTTACTACCTTAAGAAGTTTAGCAGCTCTACGGCTGAACTTTTTCCTTCTCAAAGAAATGGTGCTACCGTTTACTACACCGCCATTAGCCGAATGAATCTTTATTTGCTTCTCGCAGAAGCACTGAATGAGGTTGGATATGTGAATACTACCCACCCTACTTATGGCGTCTCTGCAAAGGACATACTTAGAAAAGTGAGAGGACAGTACTACACCAATGACCCTCATTGTGAAGAACAGGCAGTGGCCGGACAGGAAGCTTTTGATGCTTTGATCAAAAATGAAAGACGGATAGAGCTGTGTTTTGAGGATACCAGATTCTGGGATCTGCGCAGATGGGAAATGGATGTGAATACGGAAGTACATGGTGTTAAGATTACTCATACAGGAGAGTTGCTACCATCAGGCGACCCGGAAGCAACGTATGAGGAGTTTTTGGTAGAGCAGAAGTCTTTTGCAGCTAGCTCATTGCCATTGCCATTCAACGAAGTAAATCTACTGAGCAAATTGGTTCAAAACCCCGGCTGGGAGTAGGTATTAATGTATAAGAAAGTAGCATATAAGATGAATACTTATTTAAAATATACCCTTTTGATTCTTGGCATCTCTGCTATGACGGCATGTGATGATTATCGCTTTGATGATTACGTACAGGACTTTGATTATACGGCGGTTTACTTTCCGCATCAGCGGCTGACCAGAACATTTGTTTATGGTGAGTTTGATCATATTCAGGTAGCTGTTCAGATGGGAGGTAGAAGAACCAATAATCGCAGTGAGTGGGTTGCCTTTGAGATTGACAATGAGATGTCAGTAGATGACTATACCATGCTGCCGTCTTCGCACTACTCCTTGAGCGATGAGGACTTTTTTCCAATTATGCCTGGTGATCTGGGTGGCGAGTTGACCCTCACGGTCAATAAAGCCTTTTTTGAGGACGTAGCAGATGGAAACCAATTTTATATACCCTTCAGACTGAATGATACTTCTGTGGACTCTATTCTGACTGCCAAGGACACCATGATATTGGACCTAAAGGTAGAGGCTGCTCACTTTGGAAACTACTATCACAACGGAAGGCTTACAGTGGATTCTGTAGGTGGAGGACAGAATGTCATTCATTATCATCAGGACGTTCCAGTTACCAATGAAATCAATAACTGGGAACTGACTACAGTTTCCTATGACACCCTGAAAACCAATGGTATAGCAAATCAAAAATCTGGCGTGAGCTACTACGGGTTTAACCTCGTAATAGGCGATGACGGCAATGTGGGAATTTACCCTAACGCCGAGTCTGAATGGCAGGTCATGGCCAATGGTAGCTCTGTCATAGATACCGAAAAGAAAGAATTATATCTCAACTATAAATATGAGGATACCGATGGGAATGCCTTCTCGGTGGCAGACACTCTGATATTCCGAAACCGAATATTGGATGGAGTAAATCAATGGTGGTGATAAAAAATATCAGTAAGAATCAGTAAAAGTAAATAACCCAAAAACGATTATTATGAAACAAAGAGTTACGAATTTGACCGGTAAGGGAATGGCAATATTCTTTACCCTATTTATGAGTGTGAGCGCTCTTCACGCTCAAATTTTATCAGATGATTTTGACTATACGGGTACAGACGTGACAGCCGAAAGCACCGGGTCTGGATGGACTGGAAACTGGTCCTACAGCGGAGATGCTACTAGCGGAGTGGATGTAGGTGATGGATACCTATACAGTACCTCATCAGAGGCCGTATCTGTTGTCAGATACCCAAGCGCACCTGTAGCCAATAATGACACAGATACAGTGTGGTATTCTTTTTTGGCAGAGAAAACAGCCAGCGGAAGCTTTTCACTAAAGGGACATAGAATTTCAGGTTCCCTTAGCCGATTTGGGTTTCATATTTACGTAGATGGAGGCATTGGAGGAGCACCTGCTGCTGCATCACCTTCAGCTGCCAATAAATCTGAAGCAGGAGTATTCGAGAATGAAACGACGTATTTGGTAGTGCTGAAATATTGGTTTAAGGACCAAAAAGGTCATATGAATGTGGCCCTTTTTGATGGCGTAGATGCTATACCAGCCAATACTGACGATATCGATTGGAAGCTAGAGGCCATCGGTGGTAACACAGGAGTATTGAATGACTTCTATTCTTTAAACTTTAATAGTCCTGCTTTTTTGATGGATCGCTTTAGGTTTGGTACAGAATGGGAGGATGTTACGACAGGCGTGGTAGCAAGTGACTTTGAATTCGCTTATCCAGACCCTCAAGCACCAGGCGGCTTGTCGGCAAAAGCAAATTCTGCGTCCTCAGCTATTGTTTCATGGGCGGATAATTCCTTTGGAGAAGATGGTTACAAAATTCTTTTGGATGACCAGGTGATAGCCACGGTGACGGAAGCAGCTTCATACGAAATCACCGACCTTACCAACCTTTCATCTTACAATATTGGTGTGTTTGCTTTTACAGGAGAAAATAACTCCGATACTGTATATACTGACTTTACCCTTGATTTTATAGACAGAGACATCACCATTATTGAAGTGTCTTCAGGGCCTACAATTGATGGTACCGTGGATGATGTATGGGCAGATGCTGCCAAGAATCGTATTGAGAGTATGTTGCCAACGGAGATTGCTCCAGAGTCAGATGCAGACTATAAAGGTACGTGGAGTGCAGTTTGGGACAACTTTAAAGTTTACTTTCTATTTGAAATCACAGATCAGACATTGGTCTTCAACGATGGAACAGGCAGTGGTATTGGTCAGGATGATGGGTTTGACTTTATGCTTGCACCAGAAGGAGTAGAGGGATCATCTATGGTGAACAGACTTAATATTGTAAATGATGGAAGCGGAGATTCGTTTCGTGTTGATGGGCCAATCGTTCAAAATGCAGAGACAGGATTTACAATAACAGAGACTGGCTATATCATGGAAATAGCAGTATCATGGTCAGACTTTGACTCAGGTATAGACCCGTTTGATAAGGCTGGTTACGCTTTCAAGGCGGATGTGAGATACAATGATGATGACGGCACCAATGAAGGAAATCGTGATGGTCAGTATGCGTGGGGCGACAAAAATGTAGAAGGATGGGTGTGGAATAACAGCGCGTATCTGGGAGACATTACTCTGAGCCCGGCACCAGGTATTCTTGATCAGGTGACTCCTGCAAATGAAGCCACTGATGTACCTATAGAATCAGATTTAGTTTTAACCTTTACAGGCAAAATGAATCCAGCCAGTATAGAAGCAAATCTGGACATTACACCAGCGTTGACTAACCCTACTCACGTATGGGACGAAGATTCTCTCATTTTAACCATAAGTGCGGATGACTTGGCAGAGAGTACACTTTACACTGTGGTTATCGGAGGCCTGTCAGAAGATTTCTACGGAAATGCATTAGGTGATGATTATACCTTTTCATTTACCACCGGCATCAAGGATGTAGTGGCACCAACAGTTACTACCGCCTCACCTGAAGATGGAGAGAGTGGTGTGGACTTGCAATCAGATATTGTTATCACTTTCTCTGAAGCGATGAACCAGGAGTCGGTACAAAACAATCTTTCTATTAGTCCGGAAGCGACCAATATCACTTTTGCCTGGGATTCTGAAGGTCAGGTATTGACTGTCTCCACTGACGACTTTTCAGAAATGACAACTTACACACTGACCATTGGCACTGGGGCTGAAGATCTGAATGGAAATTCGATGGAAGCGGATTACACCAATTCATTTTCTACATTGTCAACATTGAGCAGATCAACGGTGCTTGAAGGGGTGTCGATTTTCCCTAACCCTACCTCAAGTTTCATTAAGATTCAAAACATCGAACTTAGTGGCGCATATGTTTTGCAATTAACTGACATAAGTGGCAGAACGTTTTTCTTAGAAAGGTTTGATGCCGGAGCTGCTTCCGCTGAGCTGGACTTGAGAAACCTGGATAGTGGAACCTACATTTTGTCAATACGATCCAATGAAGAAACTTATTATTCAAAAAAGGTGATCGTTGAATAAATCAGATATTAAAAATAGTTAGTGGAGATATCTATAATTTCCAACTTAAGCGTGGTAATAGTCTGAGGCCCATAAAATTTGGGCCCTCAGGCAACCATTCTATTTTAACATAAAGAACGACTCCTAATTAAGTAGAATCAACAATATGAGCAAACAAAAGTATTGTATGAAGGTAGTTGCCATGGCTTCACTTAATATTTGTTTAGCATTTTTTTTGACCTATCAGGGACTTGCGAGTAACATAACCGACAGTCATAAAAAGGATAAGGTTTTAGCGAAGTTGGAAAACGAGCAACTGAGGTTGACTTTTTTCAAAAGCAAAATGGAGGCCTCTTCGGTATATATAACATACGAAGCGAAAACGGCCAGGGGTTGGACAACAATAGAAACGAATCCTGCTGCGGAAAAATACCAAATTATCGTGGCTGACACCACTTTGAAAATGGATCTGTATAGGCTGATGCATCCCAAGTGGAAGAAGTATAAGGGAGGTGATGTGCCTTATGGTTCCGATATTACCAAGGTAGTATGGGAGGCGGGTGAGCGTATTACCGGACAGGTAAAGTCGGTAAAGCAACTTGGAAAAAACAAAGTAAGCCTGCGCTTTCACGAGTTGGGGATCGGGAATTTGAGTGCCATTTGGACACTTGAATCGGAAAGCAACGCAGTATCCGTAGCGCTTAGATTTAAACCTAAGAAAACAGCCCACTATTCACTAGGGTACTTTCTTAGTCAGAGCAAACCCATAGAGGAGGTGGAAGAAGTACTCATGCCTATGCTCGTTCAGCAAAAGAGATTTCCCAAAGAAACTTACACGCAGCTTCAGGCAGCTGCACCCACTCCACTATCTATCATGGAGTTTTTGGGTGAAAATGGTCGGTGGACTATGGGCTTGACAGGAGATCCGGATGAGGTGCCTTTTGAGTTTCCAGTGCCGATCAAGTCTCGCTATGGTCTGCAAATACGTAATGACAATGGCGAAGTGCAGCCTTCCATATTTGGACCGCTCCCAGGGACAGAGTATGCTTTGGCTGAGGAAGGTGAAGAGCTCACTTTTCGCTTCAAGATTTTTCTTGATGACGTAGATTGGTATATGGCCTACAGAGACATCTCTGATAATATTTTTGGCCTGAAAGATTACCGTAAAAATGGGCAGGTATCTATGACCCAATCGGTTTATAACATGATAGACCTTTACAAAGATGATAAGTTTGGCGGCTGGTGGAACCGTGCCAAAGCAAACTACCAGATAGAATCTAAAAATGGCTCTACTCAATCATCTCCGCTGACAGCCATCTCTTTATATAGGCTTACGGGAGATACTTCACTTTATCAGAACAGAACGCTTCCTACTCTTGAGTATGTTTTATCTCGAGACAATCCTCATTTTTCCCCGAGACCGGAAGATACCGGAGGATACAACAGAGGTCATATGGATGGGCCTTTAGATATTTTCGGAACCAGCGTATATGGTGGTATTTGGGAGATGTCAAATAGACGGACGCAGGTTTTTAAAAATATTGCTTTCCCGGATAAGGGAATCAACCTGTCCACAACTCAGCAAAACTTTATTCCACATATACAGCCGTTTGACGAGTGGTTGGGTAGGTATCAGATCACACATGACAAAGTGGCTCTGGATAGTGCTATCCAAATGGCTGATAGGTACATAGAGCGTGTGGTGGATGTGCCGCAGGACGAATGGATTAGTTTGCGTGAGTTTTTCCTAATGGCCTATACACCCAACTGGGAAGGTCTGCTACGGATGTATGAAATTACCGGAGATGAGAAGTATCTCCAGGCTTCTGCGAAGGCCGCAAGGCTAACCATGACAGGTATGTGGACTCAACCCATGCCAGAAAATAAGGATATAACAATACATAAAAACAATGTTGTTCATGGTGACAAAATGGACAGGTGGCTTCATCGCGGAGAAGAAGAGTTTAGGTTGGGCTTTCCAGTATCAGAAAATGATTTTCAAGAAAAGCAGGTTCCTGAGTGGTTGGTTTCAAACGTAGGGCTGGGTTTTGAGCAGCCATCTACGTACACCTACAAGGACAATGGAGGCAGGATGATTTTACAAGCCAACTGGACAGCTGCATTTTTACGGTTAGCACTTTACACTGGTGATAAAACTTATGAAACATATGCCAGGAATGCAGCAATAGGAAGAGTAGGTAACTACGCAGGGTACTACTACACCACATTTACCGATGCACTACAAAATCCGCGCTATCCATATCAGGGGCCGGATATTAGCTTTATTTATTATCATCATCTCCCGGTGCATTTGTCCTGGACTATAGACTATCTGGTGAGTGAGGCTATGCTCGCATCAGGAGGAAAGGTTCGTTTCCCGGGGTTGCGTCAGTTTGGATATGCCTATTTTGATAACCTTGTTTATGGGCACGCTCCCGGACAAGTGTTCGGAGAGGAGAACGTTTGGCTCTGGTTTGATAAAGACCTTGTGCAGGTGGACAACACCCAGATCAATTATATCACGGCACACAGTAAAGATGCCTTTTATTTAATTTTGATGAATGAATCTACTGCTACACAGCAGGTTTCTTTAAGTTTCAATGCCAAGAGCATAGACGCAAATAAGCCCGTGTTAGAAAAGGCACAAAGCATGGTTTCAGGACGTGATATTCCGCTCAGCAGTAATAGCTGTGATCTCTCGATAGGAGCCAGAGGATATGAGGTACTCAAAGTGACTGATCTGAATATACATGTTCCTACACATCAGGTTGTTTATCCGGAAGGAACGGGTGTGGAAGAGCCTTTGGTTGAGATATCTTGTGAAGACGAAACGAAAGTAAGGGCTATGGCCATTCAGGTGAACCCGGAGGAATGGAATGCATTCGTTTATGCTACAAGTGAAAGCAAAACACTGGACAAGATTGTGCTGAAGTGGGAAACCGATGAGGCCGAGGGGGAAATGATTGATCTGGATTATCCATATGAGTTTTCTCTGCCGCTGCGAAGTGAGCAAAAGTGGGTATGGTTTTCAGTAGATCAATACAGAAAAGACGGTGAAGTGATAAAGACACAAAAACGCAAACTGAAGAATATAGAACAATAGGTTTGGTAGATGCCAGACAGAGATGTCAATACATATAAAAGGAGCTGCACCGAGTGCAGCTCCTTTTTTGATTTTAGTACTGTTTTAGGAAAACGTTTCCGTAAATAAATGTCAAAATAAAAACGTTTCCGAAACAATAAATGCTATTACTTCCTAAGCGATAGGGTATGAATTGTAACTTAATTAACTGAAGTGATTATGCCTGCTTTTACCCAGGGCTTTCATTAAATACAATTAACCTAACATCCCCCAAAATGAGAAAACACGTTTTACTATTATTAGGCTTGTTTCTGGCTTACTTAGGACATTCCCAAAAACTTACGATTACAGCAGCATCACCTGATACGGTGTATCTTAAAGATAATTTTTCTATTCCTGGAGATTCCCTTACTGATGGAGGAAATGGATTTTCGGGAGAGGGGTGGTCTGGTGAATGGTCATATTCAACAGCACCATCTACACTATTAGAAATTAATTCCTCGAGTTTAAGTTATCCAACTTCGACCAACCTGATGGTCTCTGGAAAATCTATACAGGAGGCTACCACAGCAGGAAATGAAATAGAGCGTGACCTGGCCAATACTTATGAATTATTCAATACCACATTTTACTTATCGTTTCTCGCTAGAAGGGATTCTCTTGGAGATTTCAGTCTTGAGGGGTATGCAGGGTCATACCTTCGCTATGGCACGAGTGTTAATTCCTCAGGGTCAGTAAAGGTAAGAGCAGGGGCAAATTGGAGTAGCGGATCATCCAATATATTCGGTGCTGACACCACGTTCATGGTTGTTTTGGTAAAGAGCAGAGATACCACCAAAGTAGCGTTATTTAAAGAAGGAGATACAATTCCTGGTGACACCAGTGGTGTTTCATGGGCCGCTAGTGAAATCGGAATTAGTGGGCTTGATCTGGACAAGTTGAAATTTGTAATTACCTCAGGTACTGTTGAAATCGATGAAATCCTTTTGGGTTCTACCTGGAACAGTGTAACTGAAGCATACAGTAGCGAAAATGTATTATCATCCAAAAACCCAGACATCCGGTGGGGGACGGAGCGTGATATTGATTTTTACAATGTTCAAATTAGCACAGATACTTCTTTTTCAACGACCGTACTGGATGATACAGTGAGTGCGTTGGTAAGTCGCGTAGTTCCAAGTGAGGAGCTTGATTATGATGAATACTTTTGGAGAATCAGAGGAAGAAATAAAACTTCTCAAACATGGGGAGGGTGGAGAAAATACAACAGTCTTTCCATCGAGGAACAAGACTCTGTAATACAAGTGTACTTATCAGATCCCCTGGATACAATTAGGACAAGAGTTGTTCATACCACAGCAAATCAAAAAATAGTGCTTGAACAAGGAACATACAGTTTTGATGCCTCTGAGATAGGAAGTGTGGATTACTTATTTAAGTTGAACAATAAGAGTTCTGTCGATATTGAGGGAAATGGTAGTACCATTATACTGGAATCTGACGTGGGAAATGTGGGCTTTTTTACAGCCAATAACTCTCAAAATATTTCCATAAGAAACCTTACCCTTATAAGAGAAAAGAAACTTCACCTCCCACTGAAGATAGTGGAAGTGGATACTTCGGCGCTTTCATTTGTTTGCGAAAGAGTCAGTAGTGATTATCCTCTGCCAAGTGAGGAGGCTGTCCAATATGAAAATGATGTAGAATCTTTGTGGGTATTGGATAGTGCTACAAGAAAGATTAAATATGGCACCACACTATCTGTAAAGACTGATGCTGACTTGTCGGGTGTTTATGAAACTACTAAATGGAAGTATTATTTGAATTCGGCCTATTCAGATCGGGATTATGTTATTCACAACTTGTCCCCGGGAGACATTTGCTTGTCCGGACAAAAATTTGGAAACAGAAAAGACTTTAATCTGACCAATTGTACTAACGCTACGATTTACAATATAACAGTAGAGAACACGGGCACCACATTTGCTTTTTTTGGAGAGAAATGTGAGAGTATGAATATTATAAAATGCGAATTTCCCAAAGATGAATTTCAGGGGCCTATAAGTGACGGAATACACTTGAAAGATTTAAGAGGTGGTGCCTGGATAGAGGGTAATGTGATCGAATCCAATGGAGATGACATCATCGCAATTCGTCCCAAAAACCGCACATTGACTTATGTGGATGCGTCCACCATGAATGTGAGCATTTACGACGATATTGAGGTAGGGGATGAGTTGCATTTTGTGGAGAACTCTGCCTTCAATTATTTGTACGAGGCAGCCGTGGCTCAGGTCAATGATATGGGCTCTTATAACCAAATAGTTTTGGATGCCCCAGTATTGACTACTGATGCTACTGACTATAACAATTTCACACTAGCCGGATCTCATACCATGGTTAGGGGAAATACTTTTAGAGGTAACCGTGGAGATGGTTTCCACTTGAGCATTAATAATTCGGTATTTGAAAAAAATAGCATCAACGATTTAGGAGAAAGGGTTTTTACGTTTACTCCATCGGAAGGAGGAGGCACCTATTCCAGAGATGTGTTGATTCGCAATAATGAATTTACCAATGTTAAGAGGTTTGATGATTTAGACGAGGTAGATGGTTCGTTTTTAATGATCAGATTTGGCTCCTCAAGTCTCAAAAAACATCGCAATATTGTTTTCGAAGATAATAGGTGCTTTGGTTATCCCAATACCGCATTTTCTATTGAAAATGCCTACAATATTTATGTGCGAGACAATCTGATATCCTCAGGAGAAAACGTAGATACTACGTATAACTTTTACGGCGACATTGTCCAAATAGACAATACCGAAGATGTCTTTTTTACCGACAATACTTTTGTGGAATTTAGAAACCGACCGTCGGATGATTATTTAACCTTTGCTAACTCATCTGATTTTTCAACCAACAACCCGAACTTCAACGATCAGTTTGTTTCAAAAACCTGGTCGGTTGATAAGATAGGTCACTCACAGGTAGATACGCTTCGTCTGGGTAGTACAATCCCCCATAGGAGTTTAAGTACCTTTTATTTGGAGGGTGTGGGTAAGATAGATGGCAACAGCTCCACCGATGTACTCACCTTTGTCAATGTTGATACAGAAGGAGATTGTTCTTCAAAAGTTAAAATCGACACCTTGATCGTACCCGGCAGTACCAATTTTGCCAGAGCGGGATTAATGATGAGAGATAGCACCTCGCAGGGATCTAAGTATGTAATGGTATCTGTAAGAGAATACAATGGCAATTTTTATCTTCAGCATATTAGTCGGAGTTCAGCAAGCACCAGCCTAACCGTAGGACAAACAAGCGGTGTGATAAATTTCCCTATTTACATGAAGTTAGACCGGGACGGTAATACTTATACCAGTTATTACTCTAACGATGGAGAGGCATGGGTTGAACTCCATGAGGAGACTTTTACACTGGAAAGTGGGTGTTTGACAGGTATTGCGCTGACGTCTCAGGATACTACCATGTACTCTGAACTTTTCGCAGACGAACTGCTAATAGATGATTATCCTGAGGTGTCAGGTTCTGGGCTAAGAAAGAGTCAGGAAGATGAAAAGGAAGAGATAGCATTTTTAGAAACCATACCTTCTATGAATCTATGGCCAAACCCCGCTTATAAGTCCTTTTTTGTGAACTTCGAAGGTTATGAGTTGGGTGCGGGTAGTATTGAGATTCTTGATTTAAGCGGTCGGTTGATTCGGTTTAGGCAAATCGAGGTATCCGAACGTCAAACGGAGGTGAATATTTCAGGGCTCAAATCCGGCTTGTACCTGGTCCGTGTGGTATTGCCAAATGGTGATACCCAGTCCAGAAGATTGATAGTTGATTAATTGACTTTATATATAAACTAAAATAAGGAAGAATAGATGTTAGTAGTTTTTGCCAGATTTTGGAGGTTTTTGCCACTCTTTGTTGTGCTGTTGTTGGCAGGGTCATGTTCGGAAAATAAAAAGACCGAAAAACCCAATGTGATCATCATCTACACTGATGATCAGCGTGCGGAAACCCTCTCAGTCTATAATCCGGAAGGACCAATTCAAACCCCGCACATCGATAGACTCGCTGAAAATGGCATTCGTTTTACCAATGGTTTCGTGCCATCACCAATTTGTGGCGTTTCGCGTGCGTGTCTGATCTCAGGTCAATACATGTCCAATCATGGGGTGAAGCGTTTTCAGAAGGCTCTACCCGAGCAGTCTTTTCAGCAAGCGTATCCGGTTCAGTTAAAGCAAGCAGGCTATTATCTTGGGTTGTTTGGTAAACATGGCTTTGGTATAACCCAAAGTCAGAAATCGGTTTTTGATCAATATGACGCTACCACGGCGCAGGGGCCGGCTTTTCAGAATTATAAAGGAAAGCGCATGCATGATGCTGAGTGGTTGACACTGAAAACAAAAGAGTTTTTAGAGAGCATGCCGGAAGGGCAACCTTTTTGTCTTCAACTGAACTATAAGGAACCACACCCAACAGCGGCACCAGCACCAGAAGATGACGGTAAGCTGGCCAGCTATCCTTTTGAGCGGCAAAAAACTGACAATGAAGAGGAGCACGCCAAACTACCACCTTTCGTGCAGACTGGATATGGCAATAAGAGTTACAATACGATGTTTGGAACAGACGAACGACTCCAAACCTACCTGAGCCATTATTTTGAAAAAGTAATGAGTGTTGACCGGTCTGTCGGTGAGATCACCAGGATGCTCGAAGAAAAAGGGTTGGATCAAAATACCGTAGTAGTATTTCTTTCGGATCATGGCACTCACTTTGGTGAAAAACAGTTAGGCGGTAAGTGGTCACCTTATGAGCAGAGTCTCAAAATCCCTTTTATTATTTATGATCCTCGTTCCAAATCCAGGGGGATTGTTTCGGACGAAATGGTATTGAATATAGACGTGGCACCCACCTTACTCGATATGGCCCAGTTGACCGTTCCTGAAACCATGGATGGAAAGAGTTTAATCCCACTCATACAGGGTGATGATGTAGCTGATTTTAGAAACCACTTCTTCTTTGAGCATTTTGTTTCTCCTACTTCTCCTATATACATTCCCAGACATGATGGTGTTCGAACTAAAACGGGGAAATATGTTCGCTGGATAGATCTCGATCCCGTGGTAGAAGAGTATTATGACCTGGCCCACGATCCGACGGAATCAAATAATCTTATTGATGATTCTCAATATCAAAATGTCGTTGCAGGGGCCAAAGACTTGCACGCATCATTTAGAAAAAAGTACCCCCAGGAGGTGGACTATAGGTCTTATCAGAAGTATGGTCAGAGCGGGGCAAAGACCATAGATTGGGAAAAGTTCAAGGAGTTTCGTCCTGAAAAGTATGAACTTATTGCCGCACAGGTAGATAGTCTAGGTGTGAGCTGGGAAGCAGCAGTGTCAGACTGGTCTGTGAGGTATGAAATCTGTAAAAATGTTGGGTATTGGTATTGATTATTTGAAAAGATGAGAATGTGTTCAGCTATTTTACTTCGTCCTAAGATGTGTCAATTACTTGTCTTAATGATGGGACTTGTACTATTATCATGTCACCAGAAGGGTACTGATTCAGAGCGGCCAAATTTTGTCATTGTTATGGCTGATGATTTGGGATACGCTGATATTGGTAGCTATGGAGCCACTATTATTGAGACTCCAAATATCGACAGTATTGCCAATAGGGGTATTAAGTTTAAGAACTTTTCAAATACTGCAAAATGTCATGTTTCCCGAGTTAGTCTGATTTCGGGTTTGTGGTGTGATCAAGCCGGTAATTCTTCGCTTAAAAATGCCACACCATTTCCAATGGTATTGAAGGATGCAGGGTATTTTACCGGCATTACCGGCAAGTGGCATCTTTATAAAAACCCTCTTGATTGGGGCTTTGAAAAATACTTCGGGCACCTCAGTGGTTTCTCCGATTATGTAGGAGGAAATGGTTCATTTAGGATGGGTAGAGAGAAATATGATGAATTCGGGGAAACAACCGAAGATTTTTATACTACTGATGCCATGACTGATTATGCCATAGAGTTTATTTCAGATTGGAAACAGCAGGAAGATTCAAAGCCGTTTGCTTTATATATAGCATATAATGCTCCTCATTCCCCATTGCAGGCACCTAAAAAGCTGATAGAGAAGTACAGAGGGAAATTTATGAAGGGGTGGGAGTATAATCAATCCCAACGATTCGCCAGGCAAAAAGAAATTGGGCTGTTTGATGAAGGTGTAGAATTGCCTCAATGGCCAGACCATCACAGGAATTGGCATGAATTGAGTCATTTGGACAAATCATGGGAAGATTACAGACGAGCCATTTATGCAGCAATGGTGGAGTCATTAGATCAGAATATTGGTCGATTGAAGAGTGAATTGATTAGGACAGGGGAATGGGACAATACAGTGTTTGTTTTCTTGTCTGATAATGGTTCAGATGCGAGGGAGATAAACAGAAAGCCATATGGAAACCCATGGGAAAAGGGATTTCATGTACAAGTAGGTACAGAATGGGCTGGTGTCGGAAATACTCCTTTTAGATGGTACAAAGAATCTCAACATGAGGGTGGAATCTCTACGCCTTTTATCGTTTCTTGGCCAAACGGCCTGAAGATGAATGGTTGGGCTGATTTTAGAGCACACATCGTTGATGTCTACCCTACATTGTTGGAGCTGGCAGGACACCCTTACCCTAAGAGCTTTAATGGAAGAAACACTATCCCACTAGAGGGAGAGTCGCTTGTGAAAGCGTTCAATACCCCTGATTGTGACAGGGAGAAGCCTATTTTCTTAAAATATGTTTCAAACAAGGGTATAATACAGGGTGAGTACAAGCTGGTGTCTTCAAGGAAGGGGCCATGGGAATTGTACAATTTAGATACTGACCCCACTGAACAAAATGATTTATCTAGCCTAATGCCGGATCGTGTGGAGCGAATGAAAGAAGGGTTTTCGGTTTTCTTACAAAAGAATGAGTTGAGCCAGAAAGAAGCTAACGTCAATGATTATATAGCTCCTTGGGGAATCAGGTCCTATACGAATAGTGAGCGTAAACACCTTAAGGAAGGAGACCCAAATCCATCTGAGGTTGGTCCTGTTTGGTCTGGAGTACCTGCTATGCCCCTTAACAAAAAAGGTATTTAAACCATGCCCTATTTCATTTATTCACTCTTCTTATTTGCGTTCTTCAGCGTACAAAATGTACCTGAGCTACGGAAGCTGGGTTCCAGAGGCTTTGAGTACGTTATAGTCAAGAGTTTTAAAAGAGAGGTTAAGCCAGATAAAACATTTATTTACAAAGAGGCCGACGGTAAAGAACTAAAGATACATAGCTTCTTCCCGAATAAGGCTAGTAAGCAAACACGAGGGTGCATGATTTTTATTCATGGAGGGGGATGGAAAGGGGGTACTACTCAGTCTAGCCAGAAATGGTGTAGATATACATCAGAACTCGGACTTGTGAGTTTCACGGTAGAGTATAGACTGGTTAATAAATCAAGAGGGATCAATCCATCCATTTGTTTAGAAGATGTGAAATCAGCCATCAGGTGGGTACGCCAGCATGCCGCTGATTTTAATGTCAACCTTGATAAGATCATCCTTGCAGGTACCTCTGCAGGTGGGCAATTAAGTTTAGCGTGTGCTACAACAAGTAAATTCAATGACATCAATGATCAGCTTGGGATAAGCGCTAAACCAAATTTGCTTTTGCTCTTATCCCCAGTTTTAGACAATGGACCTGATGGATATGGGTATGACTTGGTTAAAGGTTTTTGGCAAGATTTTTCACCTGCCCACAACTTGAACGACTCCTTGCCGCCTACTTGTATGCTTTTGGGAGATCAAGATCCGTTGATTCCTTTCGAATCTGCTATGAAAGTAGCAAAGGGAGTAAAGGCAGCTGGTAGCGATATAGATTTTTTGGTTTTTGAGAATAGCGGCCATGGACTGTTCAGTCAGAAGAATGGAGAACTG
Source organism: Cyclobacteriaceae bacterium (assembly GCA_039970095.1). Lineage (GTDB taxonomy): Bacteria > Bacteroidota > Bacteroidia > Cytophagales > Cyclobacteriaceae > JAMZMI01. The sequence goes on along the minus strand of JBDVMP010000045.1, from coordinate 9,935 downwards.
TCAGAACCGATTATGTTGACATACTTCCATTGGCACAAGTTTCTTTACAAAGCAGGTTATGTCAAAGAGCCGAGGAGGTTAATGAAAGATTACAACATCCAACTTCATGATTTTCATATTTAACAAACCAGTTATGGAGTGGCGGATTTTTATATTTTGTCTAACAATGATTTTTCATTTGTCAACCTATGCTCAGCTTCAGGTTCCTATGAATGTGGAAAAAATTCAAGTAGTACTATTATTAGGCCAATCCAATATGAAAGGACGTGGGAAAGTTCCGGAGCATCAGCAGCCCCACGATCGAATCATCTATATGAACATGGCTAATGACCAGTGGTACCCGGCCATTCATCCATTGCATACAGATGGTGTTCCCGACTTGTATGATGGTGTCAGCAATGCTGGGGTAGGTCCGGGCTTGGATTTTGCCCAGATGTTAGTTAAAAAAGACAAACACACGATGGTTGCTCTGATACCGTGTGCGAGAGGAGGGGCATGGATAGACCTGTGGATGCCCGGCAAGGAGATGTATGAAAATGCGGTTCGCAGAGCACAAGTGGCGGTAGCTTCTTTTTCCGACGATATGGAGGTAGAACTGTCGGCGGTTTTGTGGCACCAGGGTGAGTCAGATGCTGTGGAGGGTAGATATGATGTGTATCCTGATAAATTGAAAAAGCTCATTTCCTCCATCAGAGAAGATCTTGATGACCCAAATTTGCCTTTCATTTCAGGCACTCTGGGGCCTTTTTTGGAGAATAAAAAAGATCGATTTCCTTATTACACAGAGATCAATGGTTCTCTTCGCCAAATGCGTGATGAGGTAGATAACTATGCTTGTGTGGATCTTTCAGACCTGGAAGGGCATATTGGAGATAATGTTCATTTTAACACCCGCTCTCAGCAAATAATTGGGAAGCGATATGCAAAAACCTTTTTAAAACTTACAGATAAGAAATGCTCAAAATGATTCAGAGGAATTTATGCGTGCTGCTGATTGTCGTCATGCAGGCTTGTGGCGGAGGAGATACGCACCGCGCGAATAACTTCAATAGTGTGCAAGATGGAGTGCTTTCTGCTCAGGACTTTCAGTCTCCCCCGATGGACAGTCGAATACACACATGGTACCATTGGCTTAATGGCAATATTTCCAAAACGCATATCACCAAAGACCTGGAGTCGATCAAAAAAGTGGGTCTCGGTGGTTTTACGCTATTCAATGTGAGCGAGGGGATTCCTTTCGGTGGAATCGAATACTATAGCGAAGAGTGGTGGGAGGCACTTGTCCATACCAAAAAAGAAGCTAAACGTCTTGGGCTGACCATGGGCATAATGAACGGGCCGGGCTGGTCTACTTCCGGAGGACCATGGAACACTCCGGAAAATGCCATGAAAGAGGTCGTTTGGAAAGAGCAGCGGATATCCGGACCTACGACATTTGAGCAGCAACTGGGGGTGCCTAAACCAGTTTTGGGGCTGGAAAGGGATATGAAAAAGGACACAGTTGTGAACCAGCGCTATTACATGCCTCGAGAAGATTTGAAAGGGCATTATCAGGATATTGCTGTTTTAGCCTATCCTAGTACCAGAGGAGAAAAGACAGACAAACCCTATCGCATTAAATCCTGGTGGCATAAGGCAGGGTTTTCAAAAATGGCGCGATATCAGCGTGATAACAGAACAGCTGATAAGGAAGAAGTGATCAACCCGGAACAAATCATTGACATCACGAAATATCTGGATGACAGTGGTCTGCTGAAATGGGAAGTGCCCGAAGGGGACTGGACAATCTTGCGTGTGGGGTTTCAACCCACCGGACGATCCAACCATCCCGCTCCAGTTGGGGGAAAAGGGCTGGAAGTTGACAAGATGTCAAGAAAGGCCGTCGATATTCATTGGCGAGAATCGGTAATGAAAATGGTGGAAGCAGGTGAGGCAAATCAGCAAGACCGAGCGATATCTTATGTGCTTATCGACAGCTATGAGGCTGGCCATCAAAACTGGACACAGGGTTTTGAAAAACAGTTTGTTAAGCAAATGGGATATGACCTAACGAAGTATCTGCCTACTATAGCGGGCAAGGTGGTTGGCAGTGTCAATGAGTCAGAGGAGTTTCTCTGGGATTACCGCAAAGTGGTAAGTGACATGATCAACCAAAACTATTACAAGAGATTTCAGGAACTGGCGCATGAAAACGGACTCCTGTTCGCAGCAGAAGGCTATGGGAACTTTGGAAATACAGATGACTTTGCCACTGGAGAGTATATAGACATACCCGCCAATGAATTTTGGGCAAATAGACACAACCATCACGGCGGTATCACCAAGCTTGCCTCTTCCATGGCGCACGTTTATGGCAGGAGAATAGTGGGGTCGGAGGCTTTTACGGGTAGCCCAAATAAGATTTTCGAGACAAACCCCAGGGATATAAAAGCTCAGGGAGATTGGTTTTATAGCAAAGGAATTAACCAATTCTGGTTGCACACTTTTGCACATAGTCCATTTGATCAGACCCCAGGATTAGGAGTAGGCTCTTATGGCTCCTATTTCAATCGAAATAATACATGGTGGGATTTTGCCGGTGGGTGGTTTGAGTATATGGCCCGAGCACAATACGTGCTACAACAAGGTCGCTCGCAAAGTGATATTCTTTATTTTGTGGGCGAAGATGCACCTGTAGATCCGGAGGTGAAGTCAAAATTGCTCCCATCTATTCCCGCGGGTTATGACTATGATTTTTGCAACCTGGACGTACTTCAAAAAGCCACAGTTAAAAACGGGAAAATAGTACTGCACAGTGGTCAGGAATATGCTGTTTTAGTTGTCAAAAAATCTGAACACATAACGTTCGCCGCACTTGCAGAGCTCGAAAGACTCCTGTCCGAGGGAGCTACTGCTGTGGCCTATCAGGCTATCCGAACCCCCAGCCTGAAGAAGAGTGATGAAAATTATGAAATCTATCAACGCTTGATTGCCCTGCTGAGCACTTCACATCAGGGTGAATTATATGAAGGAGATGCTGTCAAACGTGCCCTAACGGAACAAGGGTATCAGCCTGATTTTGAGTACACAGCACAAGGAGATGAGGATTCAGTTTTAGAAGTACATCTGCTGGGTGATCCTGTGGAGTATTTTCATAAACGGATCGGAACATCAGACGTGTATTTTGTCAGCAATCAGCTCGACCACCCGCAGTATATAGAAGCGATTTTCAGAACCCAAAACAAAAGCCTACAGCTATGGTACCCTGAAAGTGGGGCGGTTGTTTCAGCAGGGTTTGAGATTACCAAAGACGGCAGGACTTCCCTCAACCTTGATTTAGAGGCGTCTGAGAGTGTTTTTGTCGTTTTTGGTGGAACTGATGAGGGAAGTATTATAAAAGTTGATGAAAAAGATGAACGCATTCAAGAGGTGTTATTTGAACAGCCATGGGAGGTTTCATTTCAAGGCAATAATGCTCCCAATCCAATAGAGCTTAAGCCAATTCAGGACCTGTCAAAACATGCCGATCCGGAAGTAGCGCATTTTTCTGGAACGATCACTTATTCTAATCGCATCGCATTGACTGAAACAGATGATCTGAAAAAAATAGAGTTGTCGCTGGGAGAGGTGCATGTGGCGGCCAGAGTTTTTGTTAATGATCAGATGGTCGGAAATTTATGGAAAAGACCCTACGAACTTGATTTAACGGAGTATGTGGAGATAGGTAAAACAAACGAACTCAAAGTGGAGGTAGCCAACCTTTGGGTGAACAGGATAGTAGGCGATCAAACTCTGCCGGAAGATTCTAAGTGGACAGATAAAACAGGCTCAACAGCAAAAGGATTGGGGCTGCTTGAAGTGCCCGATTGGGTGAAAAATGGTCAGTCCAGCCCAACAGGCAGGGGTGCATTTGTAGGATGGAAATGGGATCATATGAAAGACAAAGAGCTGATGCCGTCAGGCATAGAAGGTCCGGTACAATTAAAATTAACAAAGAAATGAAAAGATATTATGTAATAGGGGTTTTAGCCCTTCTGGTAACAGCCGGTTGTAAAAATACTCAGGGGGATACTGACCCAAATGTGCTTTGGATTTATGTGGACGACATGAGCGGTTGGTTGAGCTGCTACGGGGATACCGTGATTCAGACTCCAAACATTGATGACCTGGCAAAAGGTGGAGTGAGATTTGACAGAGCCTACATGCCTGCTCCGGTCTGTTCGCCCACAAGATCGGGATTGATCACGGGTACCATGCCTACCACATTTGGCATACATCAGCATAGAACAAGGGCGAAAAGCGAATTGCCGGAAGGCGTGAAAACGATACCGGAGCTCTTCATCGAAAATGGATATGTCACTTTCAACTTAAAGAAGTCTGATTACAACTTTATTTATGATAAGGATGCGCTTTATACACCTGAATTTGTGGAGCCTGCTAAATCTGTCGTGAAAAGCCATTTAGATAAAAACGACCTTTCCTGGCTGAAGCAGTTGGCGGGTAAAAAATTCTTCGGTCAGATTCAGCTAGCCGGAGGTAAGTGGGGAGGAGAAGTAGGAAAGGATTATCCTGTAGATACCCAAACGGATCAAGAACAGATGGTCGTTCCTCCGCAATACCCCGATAACCCAGTGATAAGAAGTGCAATGGCCTATCATTATGATCAAATTTTAACATGTGATGATCAGGTGGGAGCTATTATCAAAGCGCTCAAAGAGTATGATATATGGGATAATACAGTAGTGTTTTTCTTTAGCGATCACGGGAGCCCCATGCCCAGATCCAAGCAATATTTGTACGAAGAAGGTACACGAGTTCCGTTGATAGTACATTGGCCTAAAGGTTACCAATCGATTCGAGAGAACGGAGATGTTCGAGAGGATTTGGTTAGTGGTATAGATATTTCCACTTCCTCCTTAGCAGTAGCGGGTATTGCTATACCGGAGTACATGGAAGGGAAAGATCTGTTTTTACCGAGCTACGAAGGGCGCCCTTATGTTGTTTCGGTAAAGGACAGAATGGGAAATGCAATAGACAGAGGACGTGCTGTGTACTCTGAGGACTATATGTATATCAAAAACTACTACCAGGACCGTCCACTCTACCAAAGCGCATATAGAGATAGTTATGCCACTTTTATAGAGCTTAGAAAGCTTTACGCGGCAAACGAACTATCCCCACTACAGGCTTCTTATCATGATGCCAGCCAAAGGCCAGCAGAAGAACTGTATGATTTAAAACAAGATCCGCATCAGGTAAACAATTTGGCCGGAAAAGATTCGTACGCAGCTATACTGGAGCAGCATCGCACATATCTGAAAAACTGGATCGAAGAAACATCGGATCAGGGGCAGATGCCACCATCGACGGAGGAACTAGAGCGGGTATATAACCGAGCTCCTGATAGATGTAAAAACCCGGAATACGACATTTTTAAATAATTTTTTAGTTGAGGAATTATGAATAAGGAGGCTTTCAACTACGGTCGGTAAGCTTACTGATCTGATATTTTGCCTTCAAGTAGATATCATTTCTGTTTAGTATAAAATCATTATATGCAAATATTTCTCAATGTAGTGAGATTATAACAGGATTACAGGGAAGTGATAGAGTATGAAATTTTAATATAAGTCCTGTTGGGCATAACTATTAAACTGTTTTTTATGAGGTTGATTTGCTCTTTTCTATTTGCACTCGTTTTATGTGCTATGTCATTCATATCTAAGGGTCAGCAAGTTTTGATCCTGAGTGATACGTTACCTGATTCAATTTATGTTTATGATAATTTTAACATACAAGGAACTACCTTAATCGATAGTGACAATGGCTTTTCAGGTGAAGGCTGGAATGGAAGTTGGTCAAAAGTCGGGGATTCTGTTTTTGTAAAATCAGGAACTCTTAATTACCCGGACTCATCAAATGCTGTGAATAGTGGCCTTTCAGTCAATAAAGATAGTACTGGTTTGAAGTCAACTATTAGTAGGTATTTATATGATAGTTATGAGTTGGCAGATACAGCTACCTTTTATCTTTCTTTTTTGGCTCGAAAGGATAGTTGGGGGGAATTTTCACTTGAAGGATATGGCGGTACAAACTTACGATACGGAGTAAAAGTTAGTGCTATAGGTGCTGTTTCTGTTAGAGCATCAACAGCCTGGAGCGGAGAGTCATTAGCCGGAACCTTTAAAAATGACATTACCTACCTTGTTGTTATTGCTAAGCAGGGCAATACCGTGCGTGCAGCATTATTTCAAGACGGAGATTCCATCCCTGCTGAGCCTTCAGCAACCACCTGGGTTTCAGAAAAAACCGCTGCGACAGGAGTAGATATGGATCGGCTAGTTTTCACATTTGATGTAGGTAGTGTAGAAATAGACGAAATTAAATTAGGCAACACATTTAAAAGTGTAACCAATAATAACTTTTGGGACTCTGGTTTGAACGCTCCAACCAACTTAAGTCTTACACCGGACACGGTTAGTTATAGTAGCGCATCAACCTCTGTTACCGTTTCTTGGAATGACAACTCTTTAAATGAAGATGGCTTTGATATATATATGGATGGTCAAAAGTTGACTTCAGTAGGAGCAAACATTACAAGCTATGACCTGGATACTGTGCTCTATGGGGCAACAGCTAATTTTCAAGTCCGATCTTTTAATTCAGCAGGCTTTTCCCAGCGAACTGACTTTAAAACTCTTGCTGTTATAAATGAATCAGAGATATACTTAAGATACCCCGAAGACAGCTCAACGGTGTACCAAACAATTCCTTACTTTGAATGGAGTCATCCTAAAGATCAAAGTTTCAACGGGTACTTTGAAATTGAAATTGACGATAATTTGGATTTTAGTTCCCGTATAGATGTTGATACCATTCCTTCGTTTATTAATTACTACGTTCCAGATTTCGAGTTAAATACCGCGGTTACATATTATTGGAGGTTAAGGTATTTGGATCAAAGTTTTACCTCAAATACAGCTTGGTCATCTATTAATCAGTTCCAAATTGAAGGGCCGGAGGTCATTATTAATGTTAGTCCTTCTGATGATTGGGATGGAATACGGAATAAATGGTTTGCGTTGTTAGATTCGTCAGAAACTGTTTCTGGAGCAGTAGAATTGAGATTCCCTATTGATGGGAATTTAGCCATCACTCAAGACCCAAATAGTGATTTGAATGATAGGAAAAATGGGTTCCTACTTTATAATGATGGCTATGACAACATTATTGTAAATGGTCAGGGCTGTACCATCACCTTGGAAGCCACTCATGGTGAAGAAAATTGTGGGTTTATGGAGGTCACCAATTCTACAGGGGTGCAGGTAAAAGACATTATCATAGACTATCATCCTAACTCAACCATGCAGCTTGGAGGTGTTGTTCAAAATTTTGATGTGGCCAATCGTACTTTCAATGTGGTGGTTGAACCTGAAATATTTGAGACTTATGATGTACTGAGTCATTACAATGAAGGTTACTTTCTAACCAAAGAAAGGAAGCAGAAAATTGGTGAAAAAGGGATTGCCTTTGAGATGGAAGAGACATGGGAAGAGGCTCGTACCAAAGATAATTTGTTTCAATTCACGGCGAAAAGTGGGTTTAATCGGTATGAGGATGAGTTAAAAGATGGTGATTATTTCGTTCTTTCACATAGGGCAGGAGACATTATTTATTTAGATGATAATGCAACAAATGTCGTGATTAATGGACTTACAACTTATGCCTGTAGAGGGAGGTGGTTTTCATGTAGCCCTGGCACAAATGCAAGGTTGGTAAATAATAATTATTTAGCGAAGGAAGGTCGTTTTATGGGGAGTGCTTCTGGGGGGATTGGAGCGGATAGAGGTGACAATATGTGGTATGAAAATAATCGATTTGAGTATAGCCGAGACGATATGTTCCATAGCGGATCAAACTCCGGAAAGGGAATGGTTTTTCGTAATAACAGTTTAATTGGAGCATATAGGAATAGTATTTGGGTAAAGGCGGATCGAACTTGGGTGGCAAATAATACTATTGAGAATTCAGCGACAAGTGGAATTCATATTGGGTACGCTCCTTCAACGCCAGGAACAATGGGTAAGGTAATTCTTGCTGAAAACAATATTATTAAACATTCTGGGTGGAGAGGTATTCATATTGATTCAGATCCAGGTAATGCGGATTTTGAAACTGGGAGTATCTACAATGAAAATATCTATGTTCGAAACAATAAAATATTTGATAATATACGTGATGAAGCGATACTAATAGAATATGCTAAGGATGCACACATTGAAAACAATCTCATTGACAACACAGATAAGTCGCTTGGTTGGTCACCTTATTCAATAGAAGATGATCAAAAGGGTATTTATGTAAAAAATTCACATGGAGTACACGGAGGTGGAAATCTTGTGGTAGATAGTCGCTTGAACTCATCGAAACTGTTATTAAAGGATGAGGAGACTACAACGAACATTACATTAACAGCAAACGGAAATATCACTCCTGATTCCTTAGGAGAAGACAGAGACCTGTGGGTATATGACGATTTCAGCATAACCGGCGATTCGTTGATCGATAATGGCGACTCAGGATATGGTTGGTCAGGCCCGTGGGTGTATGCATCTGGCAGTTCGGAAGATATTTTGCTGAATGATTCAGTAACCTTAACATATCCATCTACGAGCAGTTCAGCTTCATTGGGTGGGCATATCTACAAGACGAGTGCTGGTGTGACTACAATTGAGCGGGCGCTTGGAACATCTTATGAGTTGCATAATACGACTCAGTATTTTTCACTATTGGCAAAAAAGAATAGTTCGGGGGCATTTAGCGTTGAAGGCTATGGTTCCAGTCTTTTGAGGTATGGCTTGAAGGTAAATACGGATGGTTCGATGGAGGCGAGAGCGGCAAATAACTGGAGCAGTCCTGCCCTGTCAGGCACATTCGAAAATGATGAAACATATCTTGTTGTTCTATCCAGAGAAGATGATGTTAACAAATTGGCACTATTCAAAGCAGGAGAAACTGTGCCGTCTGATACCGTAGGTGTCAGTTGGGTTACTATCGGTACAGGAAATACTGGAGTGGATATGGACACACTCAATCTGGTAATTACATCAGGGGAGGTAGCTATAGATGAATTACGTTTTGGTAACTCCTGGCAAAGCGTCACTCAGGGTTCTGAATTGGTCGAGAGTGTATATCCAGTGTCAGGAGCCACCAGTGTTTCAGTGGATTCAGTGATTTCGGTTGGTTTCCTTAACTCAATGGATAAAAATTCTACCGAAAATGCGATTAACATAAGACCAGCGCTTGATGATGCAGTTTATGTCTGGTCAGCGTCCAGCCTGGAAATAATAACAAGGCGTTTAAGAGATAGTACAGATTATCAGGTGACAATTGGTCATAGCGCTAAAACTTTTGATAGCATTCCTCTTATTGGAGGTTACGGTTTTAGTTTTCATACGACAAATGTGGCTCCAAGTCTGGACAGCATTTATCCGGCTGATGAAGCCTTAGGTATTCCAGTGTCAACAGATATAGTTCTCAATTTTTCAGAACCAATGGATGCGAACAGTGTCGAAACAAACCTGAACTTTACTCCTTCATTGGACAATGAACAATATTCTTGGAGTAGCGATTCCAGCACGCTGACAATAACAACTGATGGACTGGAATATGAAACCACTTATTCTATCTCTCTTTCTGTGGGTGCGTCAGATATTCATGGTAAAGGGCTGAACTCGGCACTTTCATATGATTTTTCAACAGTTGCCAATGACCTGTGGGTATATGACGATTTCAGCATAACCGGTGATTCGTTGATCGATAACGGCGACTCAGGATATGGTTGGTCAGGCCCGTGGGTGTATGCATCTGGCAGTTCGGAAGATATTTTGCTGAATGATTCAGTAACCTTAACATATCCATCTACGAGCAGTTCAGCTTCATTGGGTGGGCATATC
>JBDVMP010000044.1:0-59732 GCA_039970095.1 Cyclobacteriaceae bacterium | reverse complement strand
CAATGATGAGCTCAAGGTTTGGGTGCGCTACCCAAACAGCGGGAGGCGAAGCATAGGGCAATTGGAAGATATCAAAGTAAAAACCGTGACGGGACAGGAGTTTCCGCTAACCCAACTTGCCGATTACAAAATAGAAAGAGGCGTGTCAGGCATCAAACATTACAATTCTTCCAGAGCCATTGCGGTAGAGGCCGAGTTGCAAGACCCATTTGCAGAGGTGCCACCTATTCTGAAGAAAATACAGGATGATATAGTGCCTAACATGCTAGCCAAATACCCGTCTGTGAGGGTTGATTATGGAGGACAATCCAAAGAAAGTGCTCGGGCAGGGAAGGAAATAGGTTTGTTCTTTGGAGGTGCATTTGTACTCATCTTCTTCATCCTGATGATCACTTTTCGCTCCATGTATCAGGCCATGATGATTATCATCATGATTCCTCTTGGGTGGTTTGGAGCTATTTTCGGGCATGGTATAGAATCATGGGTTAGTTTGAGAGAACTACCCGTATCGCTGCTCAGTGTTTGGGGTATGGTGGCCTTGTCTGGAGTGATAATCAATGACGCAGTGGTGTTCCTTTCTAAGTTTAACTCCCTCGTACGTGATGATGGTTTGGATGTAAAGGAGGCGGCTTATATGGCAGGAATTTCCAGATTCCGAGCCATAGTGCTAACATCTTTGACCACAGTACTGGGACTATTCCCGTTGATCAAAGAAACGAGCTTTCAGGCGCAGTTTCTCGTTCCTATGGCCATTTCTGTCGCTTATGGTGTGTTGATAGGCACATTCATAATTCTGTTGTTTTTCCCTGTTTTGATTATGATTTTCAATGATATCAGAAGAGGAGCTAAGTGGCTATGGACAGGAGAGAAGCCGAGTAGAGAAGAAGTGGAGAGTGTTCACCTACATGAAACAAGACTAAAAGAATACAGGGAATCAGCCTAATCAATGAATTTTTCGATGACAAAAAAACATATCGCCAATATTTTCTTTTTGGCACTATTTGCGGGCGCCTATGCACAGGAAAACCTTTCCTTGTCTGATGCCATTTCGCTGGGGCTGCAACGCAACTATGGCATTCAAATAGAGCAAGCCAATGTTGATATTGCCAGTAACAACAATAGCTGGGGGCAGGCGGGACTGTACCCATCCCTTTCCTTTGACCTGAGCCAGAATAATGGGATCACTGACAATGTGAAAACAGCTAGTCCATTTGCGCTTCAAGGGCAGATACACTCAAGCAGTGTGACTCCATCTGTCAATTTGAACTGGATGCTTTTCGATGGGTTTAGAGTGAAAATGACCAAAAGGCGCCTCGAACAATTGCAGGCTGAGTCTGCCGGAAATGCTTCCGTTGTGATAGCAAACACCATACAGTCGATCATTTTAGGTTATTATTTAGCGGTTTTGGAGCAGCAGCGGCTTGATGAGTTTCAAAAGCAACTTTTATTATCCAGAGATAAATACCAGTATCTAAAAGTCAAATCGGACTTAGGGGCGGCTGTAACATCCGAACTCCTTCTTGAAGAAGGCAACTACCTCACTGATTCGGCCAACTTTGTGAATCAGGAGATCAATTATAAAGTATCACTGAGGAACCTTAATTTTCTTTTATCAGAACCCGAAATTTCGAAGGATTATACGCTCACGGATGTCTTGTCATATGACAACTCAACCTATACGTACGAAGATTTGCGATCTAAAATGATGAATGAAAATGTGGATCTCAAGACCCAGTACATCACCCAAAGTATTCTTGGAACAAATGTAAATCTGGCTACAGCTGATCGTTATCCATCACTATCGCTCAATGCCGGAGCTTCCTCCAATTTTGGTTGGAATGACCTTAGCAAAACCAGTATTGCCGAGCGTCAGCGGGATTCATTGAGACAAAACCCGAATGCGGTTTTATTACCAGATTACTCCGACAAGCTCAAGTCGCAAACCAATAGTTACTTTGCCAATTTCACTCTGTCCTTCACGCTTTTCAATGGAGGTAAAATAAACAGGGCAATTAAAAATGCGGTAATTCAAGAAGATATTGGCAACATGCGGGTAGATCAAATGAAACTATCACTGGATCGGGATTTGCGCACAGCATTTGATCGTTATCAAATCCGTCAGCGACTTTATGGTATTAATCAAAGAAGGGTGGAAGCTGCTCGGATAAATCTGGAAATCTCCCGCGAGAAATATGAAAACGGAAGCATCAATTCATTCGATTTCAGGGTAGTACAAAACAACCTGCTGTCAGCCTCCATTCAGGAGCTTCAGGCTCTTTATAATCTGATTGACTCCAAGGTGGAACTCATGAGATTGACAGGAGGAATCATTGAAACTTACAATCAGTAGGCTTCCTTGATTTTGAGCAACAACGCCTCCATTTCATTTTTAACATCCAGGGTTGGGCTCAGGTAGTGGTTATTCATCAGGCTGAAAATGAGTTTTTTTCCGGAATCTGTTATCAAAAAACCGCTGAGCGAGTGATTATTACTTAATGTTCCTGTTTTAGCATAGAGATAGGGTTCCTCGCTTTTGTACCAGTTTTTCAATGTCCCTGATGCGCCACCGGCCGGAAAAATGTCCGCAATTGTATTCCATTCCTGATTTTGGTAAATCTGGTTGAGCATGCCTACCATGTTTCTAGGCGAAACCAAATTGTATCGCGATAGACCTGAGCCATCCACCCATCTCATGTGGTCAGGAAGGAACGCACTCCACTTTGTCATTAGCTCTCTTCTGTAAGCATTCACGCTCGTAAATCCATTCATGAGCGCACAATGCATGAGAAGATGCTCGGCCATAAAGTTGTCACTTGGAAGCATCATCATAGCCAAAGCATATGTTTTAGATTGACTCAGAAGCAGACTGTCAGAATCGAAAGGTTTATTGACTACAGTAACATTCGTTCCCAAAGTGTCTTTCAGTAATTCTATCAAAAGCTCATCGCTATTTATAAAAGGGATTTCACGCTCATAGGTGGAGGTGTCGGATTCAATCCACGCATTAAAGATATTAGCTGACTCAGACCTGTAAATAAGGTTTCCAGGTCTTTCTCCAACATAAAGCTGAGTGTAATCCATAAAGAAGTCAGGAACGATTTTTAGCGAATCATTTTGATTGAAGACCCTTACTACATTTCCATAAATGGGAAAGTATGATTTTTCCGGCTGGTAATCATATTCATAGTCATCCCAGGCCCATCCAGGCCCAAATCTTTTCAGATTGGGTTCAGGGTAGTTTAAGAATACATTTTTGTTCCTTAGAAAATTTGAGGCAGGCTGATCGGGGAAGTCTGGATGCAAAAACGTAGGGTCAGCCAAAGGAGAGATAAAAACAGAATCTCCTTTTCTGGAAAACTTAAATGTGGCTATGGAGTCACCGAGGTTTTCCAGACAAGCCAGTGTCGTCAGTATTTTGATGTTCGATGCTGGAGTAAATGGAAGATGATCATTGTAATTGCAGAGATAGTTGTTGTCCTCAGGATCAAAGAGTGTGAAGCCTGTAAATTGTCCAGAGAAGATCGGAGAATTGTTTATCTCTTTAGAGATGTCGCGGTTCGTGAAATTATAACGAAGTGACTGACAGCTGGAAAGCCAAAAGCACGCTAATGAGAGTAATAGCCAAGACTTTTTAAATAAAGCTTTTCCTTGTATTTTTTTCATGTATTCTAGGATTTGTGCTTGAGTCTGGTAATAGGTCTGCGGAGTGGCAATAAAACCTAATCTAATTTCTTTAAATGGATTTTTGTTTTTAATTTGACCGCTAAAATAGCTAATCTAACCGCTTCATTTTAATAGCCGATGAGTATTCTCGATCTAATCACGCTGCTGATCTTTATGGCAGCAGTTTTTACATTAATCAACATTACGGTTCTCAAGCTTCCATCCACCATTGGACTCATGGCCATTGCGTTGATGATGTCCGTAGTGATACTGGGACTAGGGTTTCTTTTCCCAGCGGTCACAGGAGCCGCAGAACATATAGTTGAGGCCTTTGACTTTAAGGAGGTTCTCCTGGGAGTCATGCTAAACTTCCTCCTGTTCGCAGGAGCTCTGTCCGTAAACCTCAATACACTACTGGAAGAAAGACTGCCAGTACTGATCCTCGCTACAGTAGGTACCTTGCTATCTACTTTCATAGTGGGCTTTCTTGTTTACTATATTTTCCCTGTTTTGGGAATAGAAATAGACTTGATTTACTGCTTGCTTTTTGGAGCTCTTATTTCACCAACTGACCCTATTGCTGTGTTGGCTTTGGTTAAAGAGTATTCTATTTCGAAGAAGCTTGAAATTAAGATTGCGGGTGAATCATTGTTTAATGATGGTGTCGGCGTTGTTGTTTTCCTGACCATTTTGGGAATAGCGCAAGCTCAATTTGGCGGAGAAGCAGCCTCTCATGGCTCTCATGGAGGAGGCGAAATTACAGCGGCCTCTGTAGCAATGTTGTTTGGTAAGGAAGTTATTGGAGGAGTTTTGATGGGTGCCGTTTTCGGGTTCCTTGGGTTTAAACTTCTCGATTTTATAGATAATGATCACGTAGAGTTAGAAGTTCTAGTGACACTCACTCTGGTAATGGTGGGAGGAAGAATAGCTGAATTGGTTCACGTTTCTGGTCCTTTGGCTATGGTTGTGATGGGACTGTTCATCGGTAACGAAGGACGAGATGAAAAACTAGCCAACGCAACTGGAGAGTATGTTTTTAAATTCTGGCATTTGCTGGATGAAGCACTAAACGCTATCCTGTTCATTTTGGTAGGCCTTGAAATGATTGTCATTGCCAATACATTCTCGATTGACAGTATTTTGGTCGGAATTGTTGGTGTGTTGATTGTACTCACAGCACGTTTGATTGGTGTTAGCGTTCCTGTTAGTATCATGAGCATTTGGAGAAAGTTTGAACCGAAGACAATCGCCATTCTCACATGGGGAGGTCTCAGGGGAGGTATCTCTGTCGCTTTGGCACTTTCCCTTTCAGAGTTTGAGTGGATAGAGCCAGGAATCAAAGAGACAATACTTTTCGTAACTTATTGTTGTGTTGTTTTCTCCATTTTGGTTCAGGGCTTGACCATTGGAAAATTATTAAAAGACTAACTTTGCACATAAATTATAAATTAACCACAGTTAATCAGTTAGTATGAAATTGACTATTGCAGAAGGATTGTATTTGATTGCACTCGACGATGAAGAAGGGAGACTCCTTTCCGCAGCTGAGAAAAGCATCAATGCGGGGGTATTGAGTGCCTTTGTTCTGGAGTTGCATCTCTTAAAGAAAATTACATTTAATGACGGACAGATTCAGGTAGTTGATGCCTCAGGAACTGGTAATGCCATTATGGATCAGATTTTGCAAAAACTGAAATCAGGCGTTCCGTTTATTGAGCAGATCAAGAATCTGGAGCATCACTTTACCCATATTCAAGAGGATCTTACCGAGCTCTTAATGCAAAGAGGGATCTTGAAAAAAGAAGCAACTAAGTTGCTGTGGATTCCGCTTTCTGAGCGTATGGACAATGCTAATTACGCTTTTGAACAAGAAATCAGAGATTCTTTGAAAACGATAGTTTTCAAAAATGCCAAGCCTACTGCTTCGTTTGTAATCCTTATGAGTCTCATATATGATTGCCATATTCTGGATGAGGTGTTCCCGGATAAGGATGAACTAATCGATGCGGTGAAAGTGGCTAAAGATATAGTGGACTCACCTGTGATTGATAGTACGCTTTCTACAGTTCTCAAAGAACTGAAAAAACATTTCGGAGCGTAACGACTACTAAAATATTAAAATCATCTAATCGACAGCCGGGTTTTCCCGGTTGTCGCTTTTTAGACGGGTTTCTTCAAGCTTTTCAAGCTCAACCTCTTCGTCACGGAGATTCTTCAGAAATAATTTTTTTGACTCTTTCCTTACACTTTCAATAGGCTTGTTTGTTATTTCAGCAAGAATCTGGTTTTGAATTTCATTCACTGTTTTTAAGTAAGCCAAAACAGTATCCTGCTTTTCCATTAACGCGTTCGCTCTAAACGCCATAAAACCGAACCCCTCGTGAGGATTGTTATTATCCTTTTCCAGGATTAGATACTCAATGCCATCAACTGTTATTTTGTCGAAGTTGAATGCGATTTTTTCGTGAATTTCACGTGGCTTGAAAGCTTCACCTTCATTTAGGTCCTTGTTTTCACATGCCCCTATCAAGAGTGCTGATAAAAATAGAGAAAGAATTGTCTTGTCGAATGCGAGCATATTACTTGCTTTGTTTTTCACGAATTAAACCCTCATTTACAGAGAATATTTTTCTTATCAGTTTGAATGATTTACCATTCATAATAATAATAAGGTAATCGTCAGCTGCTATTTTTAGGTCTCCGAGGGGGTTCTTTATCAGACGTTTGTTTCCAAACTTATCTCTTTTGGTTATGCCAATGAGAACGGCGTTGTACCGCTTTTTCATATCAAAAAAGGCTTCCTGATAGGGCTTTCCCAAATATGGATTTGATGGTGTGACGATAAATTGTTTGATGTCGTAATCAGAATCACCTTCAGCAAATGACATGATTGATTCGCTGTAGGTAGCAACGTCTGGTTCGAACATGTAGGAGGCGAGTAGCTTGGACGATATCTCATGTTTAGATATTGTGTTGGTCACACCAGCGCTGATAAAGGTGTTTTTTAAATCTCCGTTATCCAACGTTACTACATAATCCAGATCCGGAAATACCTTTTTCATATTTAGAATATAGACCAGCTTTTCAGTATCATCTTCGAAGTTTACAAAGACTATAGAAGAGCTTTCAATATTGGTTTTGCGTAGCATCTCCATGTTGCTGAAGTCGCTATAAAGAACAAAGACGTCCTTGCCATTGTGCTCTTCCCTGATAAATTCAATGTCACTTCGGTTGTTGGTGACGATGGCCACTTTTTTACCTACACCCATAAGCTGACTCAGGACCATTTTGCCAAAGTCATTCCATCCTATAATAACTGCGTGATCTTCCATATGTGTTCCGTTGTAGCCAAGTCTTTTGTTTTCTTTGATTGTTGCCATTAGAGAAGTGAACTGACCAATTAAGATACCATAGATACCTAAACTGATAAGTACGAATAATATTGAAACATACCGTCCAAATTCCGTCGCAGGCACCAAGTCTCCATACCCAACAGTCGTTAGGGTTACGAGTGAATACCAGATAGCATCTCGATAGTTCGTTATAGAAGCCTGATTACTGCCCTGTTCCGCTTGCACAAGCAGCGTAATGAGTAGAAAATAAACTAAAAAACCAGTCAGGATTTCGGCTATTATCCTGAGGGTTTTATTCTTGATGAATTTCTGGTACATAGATCAGGCAATGAATTAATCAAATATAATAAAAGGGTGCAATTGAAGAGGTTATATTTTAAAATGAGAAGCCATAAAAACAGTTAATTTGTCAGAATTCATTTCAAGCAGCAGCGAGGGAAGAATACTCAATGTGTCTATTATAGCTAAAAATCTGTTTTGATGAATTTTTATAAACGATATTCTTATATTGTTGAAAAATCTGCAATATATTAGAGGTTTTATTATCTAAAACGATATTCATGAGGCATACCTATGATTTTGGAGTAATTGGAAACTGTGCATTTACCGCACATATTCACAAGGACACTAACGTGTCTTGGATGTGTTGGCCAAAGTTTGACAGTAGTTTCATTTTTGGCGGTATGCTGGACAATGAAAAGGGCGGCCAGTTTTCTATCAAACCAATTGATAAGGATTTTTCTACCAAGCAATATTACATTGAGAATACGAATATCCTGTGTACGGAGGTTGAGACTGAAACAGGCAAGTATCGTGTAACAGATTTTGCTCCTAGATTTTACCAGACAGACAGATACTACAAACCATTGATGTTGATCAGGAAGGTGGAGAGTCTTGGAGGGAACCCTCGCGTGGTGGCTAGTTGCCGACCAGTAGGGGACTATGGTATGATACAGCCAGAGTCTAGTATGGGTAGCAATCATATCAGATATCTGGGGCTTGGTGCTCATGTTCGCTTGACTACTAATATTTCGCTGAACTATGTCATGAGCGAAGAGAGCTTTGTTCTGAACGAAACCAAATATTTGGTACTTACATACGGTCCTCCAATGGAAGCGGGGCTGGAAGAAACCTGTGGTCTTTTTCTGAATAAGACTAAAATGTACTGGAGAAACTGGATCAAGACAGCCAGTATCGTAAACTTCTATCAGAGAGAAGCTATACGATCAGCTCTGATCCTTAAGATTCATCAGTATGAAGATACGGGAGCAATTATCGCAGCTACTACAACCAGTTTGCCAGAGTCTCCTGGCAGTACTCGTAATTGGGACTATCGCTATTGCTGGATGCGGGACACCTATTATACACTGAATGCTTTCAATAATATTGGTCACTTTGAGGAGTCGGAAAAATACTTTCATTATATCCTCAACACAACGATAGAGGAGTCTAATCGCTATCAGCCACTATATAGCATTACGGGGAAAAAGAATCTGGACGAAATTGAAATTCCTCTTGGGGGATACAAAGGAGAGCAACCGGTAAGGATCGGTAATCAGGCTTATACGCACATACAAAATGATGTTTACGGGCAGGTGTTGATTTCGCTGCTCCCGCTTTATGAGGATAAGCGTATCATTTTTACTGAGCGATTTGATTCAGCAGATTTGATTCACAAGACCCTCGATATGATTGAGAGGACATTTGATGAGACGGATGCCGGGTTGTGGGAGTTTAGAAATTTAAGTCAGCATCATTGCTACACATACTTGTTTCATTGGGCAGGAAGCAGTGCTGCAGTGAAAATGGCGAGGGTAATAGGAGACTCAAAAATGGGCGAAAAGGCCATGAGGCTAAAAGATCGCTCAGCTAAAATGATTGAAAAATGCTTTGTGCCGACAAAAAAGGCTTATGCTCAGGCTGTGGGGGTTGATAGGATGGATGCAAGTACAATTCAGCTTATCATGATGAACTATCTGCCAGGTCATACTCAAATTGCCAAAGATCACTTGATTGGATTGGAGAAAGAACTTCATGCTAAAGATGGCCTATTCTACAGATATAAGCATATGGATGATTTCGGTGAGCCGGAAACTACCTTTTTGATATGTGCCTTTTGGTACGTCGAAGCTTTGGCTTGTGTAGGTAGGATAGACGAGGCGGTTAAATACTTTGATAATTTGGTGTCATACTCCAACCATGTAGGGCTTTTAAGTGAAGATGTGAAAGAGTCTGACGGAAGCATGTGGGGTAATTTCCCTCAGGCTTATAGTCATGTTGGACTGCTGAATGCGGCACACAGAATTGCCAGAAAAATTGATAAGCCGGACTTTTTGTAATCCGGCTTACCTATTTATTTATATAAGGATTTTAGGAGTGATCGGATTTCGGTAAAGTCCATCACTCTGAAATTCGCTGCTGACGAGTTGCTTCCCACTTTGATACTATAAGCGTTCTTAGGCATAGCTCTGAAGGTATCCTCATCCGTCCAGTCATCACCACATGCCATGATAAAGTCTGAGGGGTGATTTTGGAGCCAGAGCTTGGCTGCCCTTCCTTTATCAATTTCGGAATTCTTAATTTCCACTACCTTATTTCCCTCCAATACCTTGAGGTTTTTGTCAATGGTGGCGTACTTGAGCCTACTGGTGAGCTCGCGGGTTCTTTCCTCCCCAAGTCCGGTCTCAACCTTTCTATAGTGCCATACGAGTGAATAATCCTTTTGCTCAACGAAACTACCCGGAGTACGGTCAACATAACCATCAAGAACGTTCATGATTTCGCCTTTCCAGTCATACCCCAGACTGATCAGGGTTCTCCATTTTTTGCCTTTTTCTTTGATCCAAACCCCATGTTCAGCAATCAGCTCTATGTTGAACGATCCGAGCCATTCTTCCAGGTTATCACGCCCTCTTCCGCTTATTACAACCACTCTATTCTTTTTGTCTGCCGTCAGCTCAGTTATAATTTTAATCAGCTCTTTGTTCGGCTTGCATTCAAGTGGGTCCGTGTGGAATCCTACTAGCGTACCATCATAATCTAAGAATATTAGTCGTTTTTTGGCATTTTTATAGGCTTGCAGAATCTTCTCCTTATAGTTTTTATCCAGCACTTTTGTCTCCAGTGCTTTCTGCTCTTCTTTGGCTGTTGCCAGACGCTTCATAAATAAGTTCACCCAGTGATGGATGTTGTACCTCTTGATTGAGCGCTGCATCGAAATCATATTTGATATTTGCTTGCTCTCAGGCATTTCGAGTGCGTCTTTGATGGCGGTGATCATCTGCTCCATATTGTTCGGATTGATGAGAATGGCATCAGAAAGCTCCTTGCTTGCGCCCGCCATTTCACTCAAAATCAAAACGCCCTTTTTATCCAGTTTGCTGGCAATGAATTCTTTACATACGAGGTTCATTCCGTCACGCATCGGTGTAACCAGTGCTACATCAGCCATTCGGTAAAACGCAGATAGTGCTGTGAGCGGGAATGACCTGTAGAAGTAATGAATAGGTGTCCAGCTCATTTTCCCAAACGTTCCGTTTATTCTTCCAACCAGCAGGTCTATCTCTTCCTTGAGTTCTTTGTATTTGCCTACTTGATCCCTACTTGGCACTACGATCATCAATAGAGAGACCTTTTCGTGAAAGGATGGATACCTCTCCAGGAATTCTTCGAACGCTTTAAGTCTTTGCGGAATACCTTTCGAATAATCTAGCCGGTCTATGGAGAGCATCAAGCGCTGGTTGCCAATTCCGGTTCTGTAGCGTACCTCTCTTGAAAGTGTTTCGGGGTGTGAGGCTGCAGACTCATATTTTTCATAATCAATACCCATTGGAAGGGCATCTACGAGTACTTTTCTATTGTCTACATTGATTCTACTGTTGGAGTTTCCTAATCCGGCCAGTCTGTTTACTGATGACAAAAAGTGTCGCATGTCATCATAAGTATGGAATCCGAGGAAGTCCGCTCCGAGCATCCCGTTGAGAATTTCGCGCCTCCACGGGAGTAGTCTAAAGGACTCATATGAAGGGAAGGGGATATGAAGGAAAAAACCAATGCTGGCGTCAGGGGCGTGCTCTCGGATGAGTTCAGGTAGAAGTAGTAATTGGTAATCGTGGATCCAAACTGTGTCTTCCGGCTCTAAAACCTGTGCTATTTCTTTAGCAAATTTCTTGTTGACCCGCTGATATGCCTTCCAAAGGTCATCGTTGAAAACAATGTATTGATTAAAGTAATGAAAATTTGGCCATAGGGTTTCGTTGCTAAAGCCTTCGTAATAATCCTCAATTTCTGAGGCGGTGAGGAAAACGGGGCGCATGTTTTCCTTGGCCAGGTTTTTCGTGACGTCTTTGCGGTCAGCCGTTCCGGGCACATTCAGTCCTGGCCATCCAATCCAGATATTGTCCCCTTCTTTGTATATTGATC
Source organism: Cyclobacteriaceae bacterium (assembly GCA_039970095.1). Taxonomy (GTDB): domain Bacteria; phylum Bacteroidota; class Bacteroidia; order Cytophagales; family Cyclobacteriaceae; genus JAMZMI01. Next base: position 48,294 of record JBDVMP010000044.1, on the reverse strand, counting down.
CTAGTCCGGTTGCCAGTCCACCTTCGCTTGGTTGGTAGATAAATTCACCTTTTTCTTCTGTGATTCTTACGGGTAGTCTATTGGAAACAATAATAGTCTTAGGCATATTCTTATTTTATTCTAATAATAGCAATGAGATCTGTTTTTAACCGAAGTTTCTAAGTCTGATCTCGGTTAGTTTTCTTTTGGTGTCAAGAGGAAAATCCCCTTTCATCATCCAGTCATAAAAGCTGGGCTCGTTTTTCAGCACTTCAGTTACGGGCTTACCTCGGTGTTTACCAAAGTTAAAAACTTCCTGACCATCTGCATCATAAGTCATTCTGCCAGCCAGATCAACCAGTTTTCCATTTGTCATTTTGTGTATGGCGGCCATGTCATTGGTCATGACTCCCATTTTTTCACCTCTCAGGTCGGTCATTTCCTGCCCCTCATATTTTTCTACCTGGGCTAGCAATACCTCATAGGTGGCCTGGGTGTCCGCCAGAGCACTATGCGCGTTGATCAGGTCTTTGCCGCAATAAAACTTATATGCTGCCGTAAGGTTTCTTTTCTCCATCATGTGAAAGACCTTTTGCGCATCTACAAGTTTTTTGTTGGATATATCAAACTCTATGTCCGCTCGCAAAAACTCCTCAACTAGCACAGGAACATCAAACTTCAAAATGTTGAAGCCGGCAAGGTCGCACCCTTCAAGCCATGTCACCATTGATTTTGCCACTTGTTTGAATGTAGCTTCATCTTTTACATCATCATCATAGATGCCATGAATCAGGCTTGATTCCAAAGGAATAGGTATGGTCGGATTGATACGTCGGCACTTTTCCTCGACTGAGCCGTCTGGCATTACTTTGATTAGTGCCATTTCGACGATGCGATCTTTGGAAACATTGGTGCCGGTAGTCTCAAGATCAAAAACCACAAGTGGGTTTTTAAGATTTAGCATAGCTTATGATTAGTTATAATAAGGCGCAACGAGTGCGCTGAATTTTTTCCTTGTTTAACCTTAACCAATTAGCAGTTAGGTTGATTTGATTTTCGATACCTGACTCACTGTCAGCGATTTTTGATAATAAGTAAGCTGTCAAAAATGAAGGTTGAGTTGTACTTTGCCCATGCGATAAATTGAAACATCTGATTGTTTTTTAACTCCAAAAGCCGCAGACGAGATTGAGTTTAAAAGGTCATTTATCTCAAAAATACGCTAAAATAGACTGTTAGCAAATAAAACTTAAGCCAGAGTGGTTACTTATTTTTGAATGATTACCGTCTTTGTAATGTTAAGAACATGTGGAAAAGTTGGTTGAAAAATTTAGATTTTGATATCGCTTAAAGCACCACTTCAGATGTTTAGGTTTGCAGTATAATAATAGAAAGATATCTTATATGGAGGGAGGAAAATCATCAACCGTTCGACTAGCTGACAAAACACGTAGATTAGGGCTTTCAGAGCTTACAGGTCAGCTTGGGAAGATGCCTCCACAAGCCATTGAAATAGAAGAAGCCATTCTAGGAGCGCTCATGCTCGAGCGAGATGCACTCACGATGGTGATCGAAATATTGAAGCCACAGAGCTTTTACAAAGACGCCAATCGTGTTGTTTTTGAGGCAATCGTACAACTTTTCAATAACAGTGACCCTGTCGATATCAAGACCGTGGTTCATCAGCTGCGAAAAAACGGGCAGCTCGAGTTTGTAGGTGGCGCTTACTATGTTTCTGAACTTACCACCAAAGTAAATTCGGCGGCCAATATTGAGTATCACGCCAGGATCATTGCGGAACAGTCGATCAAACGTGAGTTAATCAAAATATCAGGTGAGATTCAAAATGATGCTTACGAGGATACCATTGACGTATTCAAACTATTGGACAAAGCAGAACAAGCTCTTTTTGATGTTTCCGAATCTCACATTCGAAAGAACTATGATAAGATGAGCTCTTTGCTCCATCAGGCGATAGAGGCGATAGAGCAGAAGAAAGATAAAAAAGATGGTCTGACAGGTATTCCTAGTGGGTTCTCTGCTCTGGATCGAGTTACCTCCGGGTGGCAGCCATCGGATTTGGTGATCATTGCGGCAAGACCTGGTATGGGTAAGACTGCCTTTGTGGTTTCTGCTATGAGAAATGCCGCCGTTGAGTTTGGAAAGCCTGTTGCGCTGTTCTCACTGGAGATGTCTTCGGTGCAGCTGGTAAACAGGCTTATATCTGCAGAAGCAGAACTGGAAAGTGAAAAAATCAAAAAGGGAGATCTGGCAGACTATGAGTGGGAGCAACTGCTTCACAAAACAGCCAAGATGTCTGAGGCTCCAATCTTTATAGATGATACGCCTGCTTTGAGTATTTTGGAATTGAGAGCCAAGAGTAGAAGGCTAGTCGCTCAGCACGGTGTTTCCATGATCATCATTGACTACTTGCAGCTGATGTCTGGCGATACCTCTAAGACGGCAGGAGGAAACCGTGAGCAAGAGATTGCTTCCATATCACGAGCACTTAAGGGGATCGCCAAGGAGCTCAATGTGCCGGTAATCGCTCTATCTCAGTTGAGTAGGGCCGTTGAGACTCGTGGTGGAGATAAGCGTCCTCAGCTATCAGATTTGAGGGAATCAGGATCAATTGAGCAGGATGCGGATATGGTGATGTTCCTTTACAGACCTGAGTATTATGGTATGACTCAGGATGAAAACGGCATGCCGCTCAATGGAGTAGGCGAGGTGATCATTGCCAAGCATAGGAATGGTCAGCTTGAGAATGTACAACTTAAATTCATCGGTAAGTTTACCAAGTTCGAAGATCTGGATAACTCCATGATTGATTCCAATTACGGTAACTCATTCCCTAAATCAGATAGTGCCAATTCTGACTTCACCATCACGCTTCCTAGCAAAGCGAACAAAAATGATGATGAAGAGATGCCTTTCTAATCTTCAAACTGAAAATTCATATATGCCGATTGGAGCTCTTTGAGGGCATGCCTTTCGTCTAGGGCTTTGGCTTTGGCTATTCCGGCTTCATACGTAGCTTCGGCTTTATCACTTTGGCCCAGCTCAGCATAGAGCGCCGCGGCGTGATAGTATGTTCCGATGTAGTCCGGATGATTTTTCATTAGTTCTTCAAACAATTCCCGACTCTGCTGTTTATTATCTTGTAAATACTCGATTGCCAAAGCATATTTTGGGAATGGATCAGACGGATCTTCTTCAATAAAATTTATGAGTTGTTTGATTCTTTCCTGGTTCATGGTTGGTAGGATATTTACTAACTTCGAGGCATACGATTAATTACCCAAAGATCATTTTTTTGAATGAAAGCAAATGGCAGTTTAAAGGATTTTACCCAAATTAACTTTTGTCATTTCGCGATTCATTTAACTTTTTAACCCCATTTATAAAACATGAAAATACTGGTTTGTATTACCCATGTTCCGGATACGACTTCCAAGATTGCGTTTACGGACAACAACACAAAATTTGATAAGACGGGTGTCCAATACATCATTGGCCCCTATGATGATTATGCGCTAGCCAGAGCCGTGGAACTCAAGGAGCAGTCAGGTGGATCAATCACCGTGCTTAATGTAGGTGAGGCCGAGACAGAGCCTACTTTGAGGAAAGCATTGGCTATTGGTGCAGATGATGCTATTCGTGTCAATGCTTTTCCGACGGATGCCTTTTTTGTAGCCAAGCAGATCGCCAAAGCTGCCGAAGAAGGAGGCTTTGATCTGATTTTGATGGGACGTGAGTCAATAGATTTCAACGGTGGACAAGTACACAGTATGGTAGGAGAGTTGCTGGGAATGCCATCTGTATCTCCTGTGATGACCCTGGATGTCGATGGAAATTCGGCTAAAATCATGCGCGAAATAGAAGGCGGGAAGGAATTTATGGAATTGAACCTTCCGTTTGTGGCGGGATGTCAAGAGCCGATAGCCGAGTGGAAAATCCCGAATATGCGTGGAATAATGTCTGCGCGTTCAAAGCCCCTCAGTGTGGTGGAGCCTACTGCGGATGCCGCTCAAAATGAAGTTGAGGTTTTTGAATTACCACCTGCAAAAAGTGGTGTGAAGTTGGTGGATGCCGACAATCTCGACGAATTGGTTAATCTATTGAAAAACGAAGCAAAAGTTATATAAGATGTCAGCACTAGTATTTGTAGAATTGGATGAGGGCAAAGTAAAGAAGTCCTCTTTGGAAGCTGTGAGCTACGCTGCGGCAGTTGATAGTGCTGTTAGTGCTATCGTGTTTGGCGCGCTGGCCGATGGAGAAAGCGGGAAGCTTGGGAAAGCCGGAGCAAGCAAGGTTTTGAATGTAACCGATGATAAACTGGCTGCTAACAATATTATGGCTTATGCCTCGACCATAGCCGAAGCATTTGAGAAGGAAGGGGCATCTCTTTTGGTTCTTGCTAAATCATCTCTTGGAGATCCGGTTTCGGCGCGAGTGGCGATCAAAACAGGCGCATCATTGGCATCTAATGTTTGTGAGTTGCCAGATACATCGTCTGGGTTTAAAGTAAAAAGCAGCATCTACACAGGAAAAGCTTTTGCCGTTTCTGAATTGAAAGGCGATAAGAAAATCCTTGTATTGAAAAAGAATGCTGTAGAAATCAAGGAAGATGGTGGCGATGCAGCTGTTGAGGGTTTTGCTCCTTCAATAAATGATGGCGATTTCAAGGTGAAAATCACCTCGACTGAGAAAGCCACAGGTGAAGTTCTTTTGCCTGAAGCAGAGCTCGTTGTTTCAGGAGGTAGAGGATTGAAAGGTCCGGAAAACTGGGGCATGATAGAGGATTTAGCCAAAACGCTGGGCGCAGCTACGGGTTGCAGTAAGCCCGTATCGGACATGGACTGGAGACCACACCACGAGCACGTAGGGCAAACGGGTATAAAAGTGAGTCCATCTTTGTATATAGCCGTTGGAATTTCCGGCGCTATTCAACATCTTGCAGGCGTTAATTCCTCTAAGTACATTTTGGTGATTAATAAAGATCCGGAAGCTCCATTTTTTAAAGCCGCAGATTATGGCGTAGTGGGCGATGCTTTCGAGGTTGTACCTAAACTAACAGAAGCAATAAAGGCACAGCAAGGTTAATGTCAGAAAAAATCAAGTTAGAAATATTAGGACTTTCATCGAGCCAGTCTCAGTCTGGTTCATTTGCATTGGTATTGGGTGAAGAAGGTGGCAATCGCAGACTTCCGATCATCATCGGGATGTTCGAGGCGCAGGCCATTGCCATAGAGATCGAAAAGATCGTGCCCAATCGACCTATGACACATGATTTGTTTAAGTCCTTTGCATTTAACTTTAATTATAAGGTAAAGGAAATCCTCATATCCGATTTGAAGGAGGGGGTTTTCTTTGCCAAAATTGTCTGCTCTACAGCAGATGGTGATGTGGAAATTGATGCACGGCCATCAGATGCCATTGCCATAGGTTTACGTTTTGATGTGGATATCTATACCAATGAAAACATTCTCAATGAGGCGGGAATTGTACTCACAGATGAGGATGAAGAAGTGGTAGATGCCAGTCAAAAAGTGACTAGTAGTTCAAAACCAGAACCTAAGTCCAAAAAACTTGAGGACCTTCCCGTCGATCAGCTCAACACCATGCTGGACGAAGCTCTTGGGGCGGAAGACTATGAAAGGGCTGCAAAAATACGTGACGAAATCAATCGTCGTAACTAACCTTCCTCTCTATTTATGGATATCCTGCGCGCGTTATTTGGCTTGATTTTTTTGCTTGGAATCGCTTTCCTTTTTTCCCAAAACAGAAAATCAATCGACTGGCGGCTCGTGGGTACGGGGATCTTGTTACAGATAGTTTTTGGTTATCTGATTTCAGATATTAGGATTGTGAAAAGTGCTTTTAACTGGGTCAGTAGCCAGTTTGTGGTACTTCTTGGCTTTTCCGGTGATGGTGCTAAATTTCTTTTTGGAGGACTCATCAATTCAGAGAGTCTCGGATTCATATTCGCACTTCAGGTTCTTCCTACGGTTATTTTCTTTTCTACACTTACAGCCGGGCTTTACTATCTGGGAGTGTTGCAGTACATCGTAAAGGGGATAGCCTGGATTATGGCTCGCTCTATGAGGTTGTCGGGTGCTGAGGCGCTCTCGGCAGCAGGCAATATCTTTTTAGGCCAGACAGAAGCTCCGCTTCTGGTTAGGCCTTTCGTGCCTAAGATGACAAAATCAGAACTGATGTGCCTGATGACAGGCGGAATGGCAACCATAGCAGGTGGAGTTTTGGCAGGATATGTGGCTTTTTTGGGTGGCTCAGATCCGGCAGAGCAGGAGCGGTTTGCTTCTTATCTGCTAAGTGCATCTATCATGAATGCACCTGCGGCCATTGTGATGTCCAAGATGATCATTCCTGAACTTTATAGAGATCAGATCAATTCCGACCTTTCTGTTTCCAATGAAACAATGGGGGTTAATCTGGTTGACGCCCTGGCCAGAGGTGCATCCGAAGGCCTGAAACTGGCGCTGAATATCGGAGCAATGCTTTTAGCTTTTATTGCACTCATTGCAGCAGTAAATTATCTTTTGATGGCTGTCGGTGATGTGACCGGCCTGAATGAAATGGTGGTGAACTCGACCAATGGAACTTTTAAGGGGTTCAGTCTGGAGTATATCTTAGGTCAGATTTTCAGGGTATGTGCCTTTGCTATTGGCGTTGATTGGAATGAGTCATTGCAGGTGGGTAGTTTGCTGGGACAAAAGGTTGTTGTGAACGAATTTGTCGCATATCTGGGGCTGTCAGACTTTGTTGGAGCCGGAGTACTGAGTCAGAAGTCGGTGGTGATTTCTACATACGCACTTTGTGGTTTTGCCAACTTCAGCTCTATTGCGATCCAAATAGGAGGAATAGGAGGAATGGCTCCAACACAGCAAGGCAATATTTCTAAACTAGGGTTAAGAGCACTTTTAGCTGCCACGCTTGCCACCATGATGACAGCCAGTATCGCTGGCGCATTGATGGTTTAAGGGGCAATTACTTACGATATAAAAGCGGGATGCCAAAAGGCGTACCGCTTTTTTGTGATTCGCTTTATTCTATGGTTTGATAATCAATTGAGGCTCAAGATCACCCATTCGAAGGATGTAGGTTCCAGTATTAAACCTACTGAGATCCAAAACTTCATTGCGGTTTATCATTTGCTTTTCGAACACTACTTTGCCTTCAATGCTCATTATCGAAAAATACTTATTGATGTGAACTTCAGAAATAGAGATATTTAGCTTTCCCTCTGTGATTGGGTTTGGATAGAGTTTTAGGTCTTGTATTTCTGTATTGGAGAGTTCAGGCTGTAAAATCTCGATATTCACAGTTTTGGTCGCGATAAGGTAGTTTTCATCTGCAGCAAATGTTACAGTTAGAGTGTGTATGCCAACTTCTAAAACCGTGCCGGCGGCAGGATCATATGCCGGGGTACTTGTGTTTCCATCAGTGGTGGCGTTTAGTTGTGTTTCGCTTAGCGGAGTTCCGAAAACGATTGGTTCTGGGTCAGCCCAAGAGATGGAAGTGATGCTTTTGGCTCCTGTCACATCTTCATAGTTGCTCTCGCCTTTTTCACTTTGAGCTTCTGTAACCTCAGAAACAAGGCTGTTGATGTAAACTTCTACGTTAGTGTAAAAATCACTAAGGGAGTATGCTGAGTTGTCTCCAGCATTGTTTTTGTCTAGTCCATTGGCATCCTCGAAATAGTCAGGCATTCCATCCTGATCTGTATCCGTAGGGGGGTCAGTACTCTTGTATGTAGGCCACCCGCCTACATCACTTTGAGTATCGATCAGGCCAGGTTTACTTGATCCTGTTGTCGAACCCAAATGAGTGTTGATCCCACTGATGATTTCATTGCTTATCCTAACGTCATGTGAATCGCGAGATAAACTTGCTCCAGCATAAGCTACCATAATATTCAAAGCATCTTCTGCCGAATGAGTAGTGATTTGCCCTTTATCAAATTCAGAATCGGCACGAACATCATCGTCCGATAAGCCTCCAGATGGATCAATACCCAACCAATTGTCTGTGGTTACAGCTGTGCTTCCATCCATGTAATTACCAGTGACATAAAACTTACCAAAAACACCCGCCTCGTTTGAATTAGAACCATTATCGGGATTTGGCGCAAAAATTCTATCCCTTGCACTGCTGCTCGTGGCAGGGCCGGGCTTGTAGTAGTTGTTGATAAAATTGAAACTTCCTCCTTCGCCAGCATAACCGCTGTTTCCTCCCCAATTGAAAATAACATTGTTTCTAAAATCCACAAGTTCCAATTCTGGTTTTCCGGTGTACCTGCTGCCATTCATTCTTGGGTTTCTACTATCGTGATGCGCAAAAATATTGTGATGAAAGCTGGCTTTTTGTCCACCCCAGATGCCTCCATACCCGTGTGTTCCTTTTCCGTGTACAGAAATCCTTAAGCTTTCGCTGAGCATACACCACTGCATGGTGAAGTTTTCATTGTCATAAAAAGAGCCGCATTCGTCCGTACTCCAGCTCAGAGTGCAGTGATCTATAATTATGTCTTTTCTCCTTCGACCCCACATGGCATCACCCTCCACGTTTTTTTCATCCCCCATCCGTGACCTGATATATCTAATAATGACATTATCAGCTGACACTTGTAATGGAAAGTTTTTAAGACATATTCCATCTCCAGGAGCGGTTTGACCTGCGATGGTGATATCCCCATTGTTGATTTTCAATTCGCTGTTTAGGGCGATAATCCCCGAGACATCAAAAACAATTATTCTGGGACCACTGGATTGAATTGCGGACCTTAGGCTTCCCGTTCCTGAATCGTTGAGATTGGTGACGTGAATGACTGTTCCTCCACGACCTCCGGTGGTAAACCTACCGTGTCCTTCTGCACCCGGAAAAGCAGGAGGGGTAGTGTTTTGAATTTGTGTATTGCCGCTAAATATTACGAGGCAAAAGAAAAAGGTTATGTATATGTGTTTTGTCATCTTTACTTGGGTTGTTCTCAGGGATTAGTGCTGATTGTTTCAATACAGGGAGAACAATTATAGATGATAAAAGTAATTAATGTAATCGATTGCGCGGATTATTTGCCGAACGTATTTTTCGAGTTGTAGATTCGGATCAAGCGGAAAATCTGTGGTGTGCTTTAATTTTTCAAGTATTTGAAACGATCATCATGAGCGCAAATGGAGTCTGAGTCTGACAGGATATCCTTCGTTTTCTTTTGCATGCCCAAAAGAAAAAGGCACCAACGCCAAAAATCATTTTGGCAATCAAATTTAAACTTGAATTAGAGAAAATTGTAGTCAAAATGATTCACGATGGCCTTGGACGTCCTCCCGCCTAAATGTATTTCCAAAGGAAATTTTGTTATGTATGCATATTGTGACACGAATTGAACTTTGCTAAGAGAAGGCCACAGAAATATTGCTTGATCCGTAGATTCTAACTCCTAAGCATGAAAATAGCTAAAGATCAATCCAAGATCCTGACTTAGCTGACTCGAAGATTCCCACTATGATCTTGCAATGGTCTGCGGCATCTTCCAATGAAACGGGGACTTCAGAGTTGTTCAATACAGCCTGATTAAACTCTTCTGCCTGAAGTTGATATTGATCACATGTTGCAACTTCAATATTTTGGAGGTTTTCCTGTAAAACATCCGCTGAATTTATTTTGATAAGTGTTGGTCGGTCGGTTGGGGAGTTGAAGGGGATTTGGAGCTCTATTTCTTTTTTGGTTCCCAAAACATGAACCCGTTGATACGGCGCAAGTTGAGTGCTTACCGTAAATGAGGCTCTCTTGCCATTGGGATACTCTAAAATAGCTGAAGTAAGCATATCGGTTCCAAATTCAGGGTCAAGCTGAATTTCTCCAAATACTCTGATAGGGTTTTCTCCAAAGAGATACCTGCTGGTCATGACCGGATAGCATCCAATGTCCCAGAGTGCTCCTCCGGCATACTCTGGCTTGTTTCTAATATTGTTAGGGTCAATATTGTGATAAGTGAAGGTGCCATTGTAAAGCCGCACTTTTCCTAATTCGGCATCAACAATTTCTTTAGCTTTTTTCCACTGAGGGTGACTTTTTACCATAAAAGCTTCACCTACCTTGACCTGATGTTGATCTCTTAGAAATACCAACTTTTGTATATCCTCAGTGTTGATGAAAAGAGGTTTTTCGCACAGGACATGTTTTCCAGCCTCTATTGCCTTTGCTGTCCACTCTACGTGTAGGTGATTGGGCAGGGGGTTGTAAATAATGTTAATATCAGGGTCGGCTAAAAGTGCCTCATAGCTCCCGTAGGCTTTGGGTATTCCTAATTCATCGGCAGCTTTCCTGGCTGTTGATATATTTCTTGACGCAATGGCAGTCACATTGAACAGTTCACTTTTGAGCATTCCCGGGATCACCTTTTGGGTTCCTATTTTGGCAGTGCTGAGAATGCCCCAGTTCAATTTTGACATCTTTTAAATGGTTTTGAGGAATGAGTCCATCATCAAACGGGCGCTTGCCGGATTGGTAGCCAATGGAATGTTGTGAACGTCGCAAATTCTCATAAGCATCTGCACATCTGGTTCGTGTGGATGCTTGTCCATTGGATCACGAAAGAATAAGACCATGTCCAATTTCTTTTCTGCAGCATAGGCTGCTATCTGGGCATCACCTCCCATTGGGCCGGATAGCATCTTCTGAACACTAAGTCCAGCACGTTCGGCGTGACCTCCCGTTGTTCCGGTGGCTACTATTTCTACTTTTTGTAAATGCTTTTTGTACTGGAGAAGAAATGCGACCATTTCGGCCTTTTTGCCATCATGGGCAATGACTGCTATTTTCATATTTGGATAGTGTCAATTAAAGTTTCGTAAGACTTAAAGTTAACCGAAGTTCACGAATGAACCTGTTTAGAGTTTTGATTCTTTGAGCTCTTTCGTGTGTCTTCCAGATCCACGATTTTTTTATAGTCGTTGTTTAGAGAATACACCGCCAAGTCCAGAAAACTGACAACCGATTTGCGCAAGGATGCATCTCCTTTGTAGGCAGGCATTTTGTTGATCTCATATCTGGATTTTTTCATGGTTTTAACCAGATCTAGTCGCTTTTTTTCTGCCGATTGCCGTTTTTACTTCTTATGGACTGTTTCATGTAGTCCCATGTGTCCTTGTTGATTTGCCTGATAAGTAGGCAAGTATCCTCCTGTCGAGGTTTCTGGTTTTAGATATCGAAAAGAGCCAAATACCTAAATAATCTGCCAAAATATCGAAGAAATCGAATGACCGTGTGCTCAGAAATACTTGTGAAAATTCCTCAATGATCGCGAATGCCAGTACAATGAGTGCTCCAAATTGCCAATGAAATGTTCCTTTTATGATTTGCTTATATGCCAAAGCTCGGTTGAACAAGAATGCCAAAATTCCGAAGATTCCGAAATGAGCAAGCTTGTCACCATAAGGGATTTTGGGGATGGTGCTAAGAAGGTACTCTGTGCCTTTGATATCAACGATAACGATGAGTATGCAGATTAGTGTGAAGAATAAAAGAGGTCTCGTGTACTTGAATTTGTTTTTCATTTAACTAATCCTTTGATATGAGGTATGAAGATGATTAAACCGATTATTAACGAAGTAGTTGATGCAATCAGAACTGCACCGGCAGAATAGTCTTTTATTTTGCCTATAGAATGGTTGTAGGAAGGGTGTACAAAATCGCAAAATTTCTCAATGGCTGAATTGACGATTTCAAGACTTATGTCTGAACCCATGCAACCTATCAATAGTGCCCATTCAACGTACGATGTTTCAAGCCAGCTGGCAACTATAACTACAATCAGGGTGAAAAATACGTGAATTCGTATATTGCGATCCTCTACTAAGAGTGACTTAACTCCACTAAGTGCGTGAGTGAAACGGAGAAGAAGTTTTTTCATAAACAAGAGAAAACAAGGAGGTCAGCGCAAGTCTGATCTCCTTATGTTGATAGTTAGTTGTTTGCTGTTTTTAATTGATACCAATTGATGTTTCTCGTGAAGTACATGGTAGCACCCAGAATGATAGATAGCCCAATACTGCCCATGAGTAATGCATAGTCTGCGAGTTGCAATGTGACGAATAGGAAGCCATAAATTCCACTTAAAGTTGCCACAAGAAGGGAGGTAAGCTTTTTTGATTTGAAAACACTTAATGAGTAAAGGCTAATTGAAAGAACGGTAACAACTGCAGAAATGAAGTATGCGAGGTTGAAATTGCTATGTTCCGAAATAGAAATGAGTAATGTGTAGAAGAGACATAGGGCTACACCGACCAGCGTGTACTGAAAAGGGTGAATTTTGCGGCCATTGAGTACTTCTACCAGGAAGAAAATGAGAAAGGTTAGTGCTATGGTCATTAACGCATACTTTGCGGATCTCATGGATTTTTGATAGTCATCTAAAGGGAGCAAAAGGTCAACACCAAATGCCGATTTATCCATGCTACCACCATGACGATTGCCTGTCCAGCTTTGGGGGAAGTTGCGATTGAGTTGGAGCACTTTCCATCCAGATGAAAAACCGGATTCGCTGACATCTCGGTTTCGGGGGAGGAAGTTCCCATTGAAACTGGGAGCTGTCCAGGGTGAATTAAGGCTTACTGTGGTGGTGCTACCAATGGGAACGAAAGACATGTTTTGGCTTCCCTGGAGATTCAGATCAAACCTAAATGGTATTGTTTTGTTCAATCCCCCAGTAAGGTCTGGAAGATTAAAAGTGACACCTGATTGAATGAAGTCACCGATTCTTGAGCCTGGTTCAGCCTTTAGCTTTGTTTTGTCCCAATCGAGGATGATATCATTTTCTATTCCCCGTAAGTCACTTATTTCCAGAGTCAGAAATGCATCTTCCCATTTGATTTTCTTGAGATTATTTTGATCTATTTTTGGATTGATGACAAAACTACCGTTCACCTTGAGATTGGATTTATAGACCACCACTTCGTAGATACCGCGCTTAAGTCGTTCTGGGTCAATGACACCCTTAATATCCAAAACCTCGGGTAGCACATGTAGGTATTTCAGAATATCAGTCTTCTTGCCTTCATTCTCCATCTCATAAATTAACGGGACGCTTAAGATGGGACCGTTGATAAACTGTCGATTGGCCCATTTTGAGCTGACTTCCTGTGTGGCGTCATGGTTGAGCATTTCCCTTTCCGATATAACCGATTTTATCATAGAGGAGGGGATGAGTAACAAGAGAATCAGGATAGTAATACTGATAAGCTTAAGTGTAACCGAATGTTTGATCCAGTTGTTGATACGTTCGGGAATTGATTGTTCTTCTTTCATTGTTATAGTTTAAAAGTACTTTGTATTTCAAAGTATAAGGTTAAAAAAATATATTTCTCCTGAGAGGATTGGGGCTTACCCCAGCAATTGTTCTATCGCCTTAATGTGTTTTACAAAAGCAGTTTTCCCTTGCTTTGTGGCCATGTATTTTGTGTTTGGCTTTCTTTCTATAAACTCTTTGGTCACATTGATAAATTCCACTTTTTCAAGTGATTTGAGGTGAGATGCCAGGTTGCCATCAGTGACGTCAAGTAGCTCTTTGAGTGCGTTGAAGTCCATGTGGTCGTTTACTACGAGTGCTGACATGATACCCAGCCTGACCTTATTTTCAAAGGCCTTATTCAGATCCTTCAGTACCTCTTTCACGATCCGTATTTTACGTGCATATAGATGCCATAAATGATATGCAATACTCCGAAACCTATTGCCCAGAGGATCAGGCCATATCCAATCAACTGGCAACCGATTAAACCCAGGGCAATCTCTAACAATCCCAAACTTCTGATCTCTGAAAGCGTGTATTTGCTGGCATTGACCAGGGCCAGGCCATAAAAGAGAAGCGTCAGGGGAGCAACTAAACCAACAAACCCCTTGAAAAGCAGGATGAGACAGAGTGTGCCTCCTGCAATCAGTGGAATCAATAAATTGATTAGCAGCCTTCTGGCTTGACTGTCCCAGAGTTTTTGATTGTGCTTTTTCGCACGTTGCTGCGTGAAGTAAATACCTGCTGAAAATGACAATAGAAGAGTGCCAACGGCAATACTCAATAGGGTGATGATAGTCTGGTCATCAATCATGGCTTTTCGGTAACTGAAATAGTCCTGCCCTTCATAGACTGTCTGATATGCGAAGTATGCTGCCCCGAGGGCAAATACCCCGGCTATCACTCCGGACATGCCACTGAGGGAGATGAAACGTGAGGATCTATCCATGATGGACTTGATGTCCCGGAGGTCTTCGATGTATTTCTCTTTGGTCATTTGAAAGTACTTTGTAATTCAAAGTTAATACGGAATGAAGAAAAAAGGGTTACAAGGAGGTGTTTTGTGGGAGGTGTGATACACAGAAAAAAGGGTAAACCTTTGCGGTTGGATAATGCTAATTTCAGAATTATTCAAAATAATATTTGGTTTTTAAAAATGCTTTCCCGATTATTGCCCCACATTTAAAAAAGAAAGAAATGCGTCAATTTATTCAACATATAAAAACCAATTGTGGCCCTTTAGGGATGCTATTGGTGTATGATGATGGGTATTGGCCTGGTAATAGTTGATTTATCATTCTAAAGATATTGAAACCCAGGCCTTCCAGTCTGGGTTTTTTGTTGTCTATGATTTTCTTAGAAAAAGATATAATACAGAATAATATTTTGTTTTTGACAAAAAGTCACTGGGAGAGGTATGTTCAGTTGAGTCGTCATATTAAAAGAATAAAACTGCTTCAGGGTTACTGAGGTTCATGAGTTATTTCATGAAACCCCGTCCTGCTCGCAGGTCGGGGTTTTTTTATGTGTAAAGCCGATTAGTCTAATGGTAGAATGCTGGGATTTGGCCCCAGAGGCACAGGTTCGATTCCTGTATCGGCTGCAATTCGCTTGGGAGGAGGCAAAACGAGTGTCCTCCTTAAGTTCAGAGAACGGGTGAGGACCGTAAGCTGAGTTTCGTTTGCTTGGTGATGTTTTGTAAAAGCTCTGATTATAGTAGCGAATGGTCATCTATGGTTTGCAGAAAAAGAAGCTACAAGCTGTATGATGACCAATATGGGAGTACGTCAACGTAGGAGAGTTGAGCTAGTCTGTAAAATTAGTGCTGGTTGCTGAGTAGGTTCGAATCCTACTACTCCCACTGGAAATCACCAAGAGTACAAAGACCTGATGAGTGTTTCTGTATGGCACCATAGTATCCGCCTGTAGGTGGAGATATGCTGCTTTGGCTTTAGGCTTTCCAACCACGTTGTGTGCGCAGGTTCGAATCCTGTCCTGTTTTTCAGGTAGTTCAGTCTGGTTAGAACAACAACCCTTTTGGATGCTGTGGGTTCGAGTCCCACACATGCTTTAGCTGCATGTTAGCTCAACTGGTAGAGCACCACACTGTTAATGTGGGATTGGTGGACTCAAGATCCACCTTTCAACGGAGTTGATTTCCTCCGAAAAAAAGAATTGCATGAAAATGACCGAAGTGTCCCTTGCGAACACATTAATGTGTTCACAAAAAGGTCAGAGAATGGCTTTGAGAGGAAAGGATACCGTGGGTTAATCATTAGATCCTTCCAGATGGCTTCAGTGAAGTAACTGCAGGGAAGGAGAAGTCTGAAAGAACGATCTAATGAAGCATTCGCTCAATTGACACTCCGCCACATTTTCTGATGGACGCTTTGATCATTTTCTTTTAACATGAAATTATTGGCCAATAGTGATAAATGAAGTGTAACAATTAAATGAGTAAACAAATGTTGAAAAGAATAAAAATCAACGTAGGCCGAGCGGGATTGGTGTTCCGTGGAGGTGATTACAATCGAGTAATCACAGAAGGCGTTTACTGGATGTTTCCGTGGGAAACTGTCAATGTCTATGACATGTCACAGCCACTTTATACATCTGTCAACCTGGATGTGTTGCTCAGAGATGATAAGCTTAAATCATTATTAGAAATCATAAATGTAAAAGATGGTGAATTGGCTTTGGTTTATGAAAACGGCAACATCAAGAGTGTGCTTAGTGCAGGTAGGTATGCCTATTGGAAAGGGTTCTCATCTTACAGGTTTCAGATCGTTGATTTGACATCAGTAGATATCATAGAAGATGTAGCCGTGCCTGTATTGGAGCGGTCAGAAGTAAGTCGATATGTGAGGGCTCTTGCAGTTGAGGATTATGAAAAGGGCATGCTTTTTATTGATGGGAAGTACGATAGAATGTTGGTATCCGGTACTTATTATTTCTGGAAAAACTCGATCCCATTGAAGGTCATGAAAGTTGACCTAAGAAGCAGGCAGTTGGAAATTTCCGGTCAGGAAGTATTGATAGGAGATAAGGCGGCTTTGAGGATAAACTTCATAGTTCAATACAAGGTCAACGACGTGGAAAAGGCCGTTCTTGACAACAAAGACTATGAAAAGCAGCTCTACGTTTTGGTGCAGTTGGCTTTGAGATCTTTTATCGGCACATATACTTTGGATGAAACTCTTGAAAGAAAGGAGTCTATTTCAGATTATGTCATAAAGCAGATCAAAGTCAAAGCGGCCAACATGGGTGTGCAGGTGCAAGATTGTGGTGTGAGGGATATCATTTTGCCAGGAGAGGTAAAGGATATTATGAACCAGGTGCTTGTCGCACAAAAGAAGGCACAAGCCAATGTGATCATGCGAAGGGAAGAAACAGCTTCTACCCGAAGCTTGCTCAACACTGCAAAATTGATGGAAGACAATGAAATGTTGTTCAAACTGAAAGAGATGGAGTATGTTGAAAAGATCGCTGAGAAAATTGGGGAGATCACCGTTTCCGGAAACGGTCAGGTGATTGACCAACTCAAGGGGATTTTCGCTCCAGCTAAATAACGATGGTGTGTCACTCTGAGCTTGTCGAAGAGTGCACATCATTAAAACAGGAATTAAAATGAAAACTGTAAATCAAACAATTGAGCAATTGATAGAGATCGCCATAGATGCTATCTACGAGGGTGAATGTCAAAAAGCCAAAGGCTTGATTGACTCAGCATTCTATGATGAGCCCGGTTATCCAAAGCTTCATAGCACTTTGGCGTGGATGTATCATTACCATCAGGAAAATCATGAATTGGCTGAAAGGCATTATTTGCTAGCCATACATTTTGAACCTGATTATGAATATGCCTGGAACGGCTTGATAGAGTTGCTAATGACGCAGAAGCGCTTTTCGTTTTTGCGTAGCAAACTATTGATTGCTAGAAAACATGTCCAATTGGATCAGGAGCAGATTCTGAAAACATTGGGTAGGATCGCTGAGCGTCAAGGCAAATTTCAAGAAGCCACAAAATATTATCGTTTGGCTTTGATGGAATCGACTGATAACGACGATTCAGCAGAATTGAAAAAAGATGTAAAACGAATTCGCATGAAGCGATTCAAAACCATATTAAGACGATGGCAACTACAAAGTTGACAGGTAAAGAGCTAAGGCAGATAGGCTATCCCGAAGGTAAAGTCATCGGGATTGCAATGAACGCATTAGAGGTTTATTACAAAGGGAAAAGTAAAAAACATAAACTGGAATTACTCCAGCGAGTGTTTGAAAATCCTGCTTTGTACCTAAAACATGAAACCCTTGGAGCAATAGCCAAAGGCTTGATTATCAAAAATGAATATAATCAAACGCTTGAGCTGAACGCAAATAGGACACCATATCAAGTGTATGGAGCGGAGGGTATAGAGCCAGGAGCGAGACATCAGATGGAAGTAGCCATGAAACTTCCAGTGACTCACTCAGGAGCATTGATGGCAGACGCACATCAGGGCTATGGCTTGCCAATAGGTGGAGTGCTTGCCATAAAAAATGCCGTGATTCCTTATGGTGTGGGAGTAGATATTGGGTGCAGGATGTGCATGACCCTCTACGATTTACCGATTGTATTTAACCATCCGGAGGTGACAGATTTTAAAAAGCTACTGGAGGATAACACTCGGTTTGGCAATGCGACTTTTAGACGACCGATGGATCATGAGGTGCTGGAGAGTAAGTATTTTGGAGAGATCAATGTGTTGAAATCACTGAAGGATAAAGCCTATGCACAAATTGGATCTTCAGGAGGAGGCAATCATTTTGTAGAGTTTGGTATAGCCGAACTTTTGAGTGGGCAAAATGACCTGAATCTACCCAAGGGTAAATATCTAGCTGTTTTGTCACATTCCGGCTCTAGAGGTTTGGGTGCCAATATTGCCAGACACTTCACTAGATTGGCAGTGGATAAGTGTAGACTCCCTTTGGAAGCTAAGCATCTGGCATGGCTCGATTTGGATACCGAAGATGGTCAGGAATATTGGTTGGCCATGAATCTGGCAGGAGACTATGCTTCTGCATGTCACCATCATATACATGCTAGATTAGCCACAGCACTAGGAGAAAAACCGCTAGCCATGGTAGAGAATCATCACAATTTTGCATGGAAAGAGCGGGATAGAAACGATGAGGAGATTATTGTCCATAGAAAAGGTGCTACTCCCGCTGGTAAAGGGGTTTTGGGAGTTATCCCGGGTTCTATGACTGCTCCGGGATTTCTTGTAAGAGGTAAAGGTGAACAAGCATCGATCAACTCTGCTTCTCATGGGGCTGGTAGGTTGATGTCCAGAACAAGAGCAAAGCAAAGCCTGTCCAGAGATGATGTGAGAAAACATCTGAAAAAAGCTGGAGTATCTGTGATAGGCTCAGGGCTGGATGAGGCACCTCAAGCCTACAAAGACATCTTTGAGGTAATGAAACATCAAGTGGATTTAGTGGATGTGCTGGGCACTTTTACACCAAAAGTGGTAAGGATGTGCGGAGCAAACGAGTTTAGGGAGAGGAGTTAAATTGGCTATATCTAAAGTAATAAAACATCTGGCATTGGTTGTGCTTGATGACAGAATACTTTTTAAATAGCCTCTTTTCTTACCTACATATACGCATCAAAAAAAGCCTCTGCCGATTTGGTCCATTCGTCATACCTTCTTGAGCGGTGCTTATTTAGGTATGAATTAGTCTCATTGAATTGATTGACGGCATTATTAAACTTATTGAGTGTCTTATTGTAGTTATCTACTTCAGATTGAGTGAGCGATCGTTGGCTCTTTGATTCAACGGTTTTTTTTGCCTCGTCAAACTCATCTTTAATCAGGAAAAAGTTAATCTGATCAGGCATGTATCTTACCGCTTCACCATAAAGAAACTCAAGCATACGGTTGCACTTTACCTTTAGGTCTGAGTCTCCATTAAACGATTCTTCCAGTTGCAGTCTTTCCATATCCTCTTTTGCCGTAAGCTCCAACGTTTGTCGGTATTGCTCTGCTTCCGCAAAATCATTGGCTTCTAAGGCTCTCAGGAGTTGGCCCTCATACCATTGACTTTTATACATGAGCAGAAATATGTCGTTGTAGTATGAAACAGCCTCGCCTCCTTTATTTAGCTTTTTCGCAATTCTGGACTCGTCCTTAACCATATTGATATTATATGTCGAAGCAAATTCAGTTTCAGCTACTTTCAGCACTTGAAAAATTGAATCTGACTTTTCATTTACCTTTTCTTTGAGCAGAAGGTAAGCCTCCATCGCATCGTACGATTCTTCTGCAATCTCTTCCAGATCCACGATTTTTTTATAGTCGTTGTTTAGGGAGTACACCGCCAAGTCCAGAAAACTGACCACCGATTTGCGCAAGGATGCATCTCCTTTGTAGGCAGGCATTTTGTTGATCTCATATCTGGATTTTTTCATGGTTTTAACCAGATCTAGCCGCTTTTTTTCTGCACGCTTGCCGTTTTTGCTTCTTATGGACTGTTTCATGTAGTCCCATGTATCCTTGTTGATTTGCTTATAATGAGCACTCATGTTGCCCATGTATTCGGCAGGGTTTTCTTGTGAATAGGATGGGAGAGCAAATAGAAATAGCAAAAGGTAAGAGAGTTGTTTCATTACAGCATTGATGTATTTTGTGGCAAAATAATAAAACATATTTGTACTTCCCGTTTTTACTTCTGTGGGTCAGTTAGCATATTGAAGTATGACTAAGTGGAAGATGAGTGGTGACGGAGTGGTAGAAGTTTGCATTTTGACTACAGCAATTGTCCTACTTCCAAAACCATCAAAAAACCTCCAGGGTCTTTGTGGTTTTAGAAAGAGACCTTGGAGGGTTGGGAAACGGGAATAGCTGCGGCTCGTTCGCGCCATTGTTTGGTATGGTGGTTCTCTTATAGCATTGGATTAACCTCAATCAGTCCATTTCACATCAGCGCACTCCGCTTTTCGTGATTTATGGGTAGATTTAGAATAAAAAACAGGGTAGTTCCTGCTATAGGAATAGGCGTTTCGTCAAATACAACACTCTATGCAAATCTTTATTTCACACTCTTCAAAAAACGCAGATTACGGGAACGCCTTGGTAGACTTACTAACTTCTGTTGGAATTGCAGGTGAACAAATAATATTTACTAGTAATGACGCTTATGGAATTCCAATTGGTAAAAACATATTCAACTGGCTGAAAAACAGAATAACGGAGAAACCTTTTGTGATTTATTTACTTTCCCCTGAATACTACAAGAGTGTTGCTTGTCTCAATGAAATGGGAGCTGCTTGGGTTGTTGAGAACGAACACAGCATGGTATTTACTCCTGATTTTGACCTAGATAGCCCAGAATTCAAAAATGGAGCTATTGACCCAAGAGAA
This sequence comes from Cyclobacteriaceae bacterium, assembly GCA_039970095.1. Lineage (GTDB taxonomy): Bacteria > Bacteroidota > Bacteroidia > Cytophagales > Cyclobacteriaceae > JAMZMI01. The sequence continues at coordinate 27,597 of JBDVMP010000044.1, read as the reverse complement.
ATTGGTTTTTTCATTAACAATGAAGATAAGTTAACGTCCTTTATGGACTCATTAAGAGGTTCTTTCTCTGTGAGCAAGAATCCCGTTTTGATCAACCAGAAAATACGGGAGTTTCTAAAGCGTATTGAATTAATAAAACCATCTCAATCTATATCTGAAATAAGTTCTGCGTCTAGACCCATTTTTCAAGAAGAATCAAAATCTAATAGAGTAGAAAAAGTTGAAGCAAAACCTTCAATTGCTAAAACTGAGACGTTGAACGCAAGCAAGTCTCAATTGATTAACGACCTATTAAATGGTAAACTGAAAGATGAAGAAATACTTATGCTGCATTACGTTGTGGAGACAGCTAAGTACAAGCTTGGAACTGGATGGCAAGAAAATTATGAAGTAGAGAATATCAAAACATGGGAAGATATTCACGAGATAGATAACACCTTGTCTCAAAACTACTCAACTGTGTTAAGAAGGTTTGAAATGAGGAAGTTAACAACTGTTTCTGCTGTCACAAGTCATGGAAACCCCAAAGAAGTAATGCTTCTGGAAGAGGTTCAAGAGGATTTATTGAACTTGGCTGATCAGGCTAAGGACAAAATTCTGGAAATTGTAGCTCAACACCCAAAGAAGGAGGGTGATCTTTGGTTCTAAAAGCCGATAAAAGGCGTAGCTGTTGAACAACCCCCGTTCCTGCCATGCTTGGCATGGTGGTATCTTTGATAGCATTGGGTTAACCTCAATCAGTCCTTTTCTTTCGCCCTTGTTAGAGTTGTCTGCAAAAAGCTGCGTAGGGTTGAGTCTTTATCATAAACTGGTCACAAGACCAGTTTGGGCGTAGTGTCAGATGTCATCCTCTCTATACCTAAAGAAAAAACAACAAACACTTTACCAATGAGGTGTAAGGGAAAACTATTATATTGAAAACAGAAGTCAGTTTATTTAGCCACTTGCCACCACCTATAAGCGATAGCAAGTGGAAAAGTGACTGATTTTAAAATACATAACACAAATCCGATATAAGGTAAATAAACGTAATGGCGTTTATCCGGGTGTTATGCAGAATTAGCACTGCCACATGGAAGAAATTACAGAGAAACTTTTAAAAACAGCAGTTGAATTAACATTAGAGTCATTATCTAGTCTAACAAGTGGCTGGGATTCAAAACTAAGATCCAAGTTCAAAGGCTCATTCAAAACGTATACCGAGGAAACTTGTAAGCATTGCTCCGCGGTTTATAACCTAATAAACAAGAATAACCCCGCTAACCTTACAGACATTTACGTAGAGCCACCTTTCTACTTTTATACTGATAAGAAAGAGTATACATCATTCAAGAAGTTTAATCCTTTTGAGAAGCACAATAAAATACTAATTAAAGGCACTGCTGGCTTAGGAAAATCAACCTTGTGCAAACACTTGTATCTTCATTTTGTACAGAAAAATGAAGGTATCCCACTTTTCATGGAGTTGAAACACATCAATAATACCAAACTTACCTTGTGGGAATTCATTCTTAATGAATTGAAATTAACTGGGGTAAATATTAATAGTGAACACATTTCTGACTTATTTAAATCAGGAAAGTTCATACTTATCCTTGATGGTTTTGATGAGGTTGACCCAGAAATCAGACATAGACTGGAAATTCAGCTAAGGGAGTTACTCAAGGAATGTAGAAAACTAAAAATAATGATTTCGTCCCGACCAGACGAGAGGTTGGCCACTTGGGATAACTTCAGAATCATTAAACTGCTTCCATTTACAAAGGATAAATCAATCGAACTGATTAGTAAAATAGATTTTAACGAAGAAATCAAGAAGAATTTTACAGTATTGATAGGAACTGAAGACATTTACAGCAAATTCAAAAGCTTCCTCTCCAACCCTCTTTTAACGACTATAATGTTTATAACGTATGACGAATTTGGATACAATACGTTATCAGACAAGATGAACATATTCTATGAACGAGCATTCGAAGCTTTGCTGGTAAGACACGACAGTACCAAATCTCAATTTCACAGAAAATTTGCATCAAATTTAAATCCTTATGACATTAAGATTGTGGCAGAGGCTTTCTCCATTCAATCCTATGTTGACAGAGCTTTTGCGTTTTCTGAATCACAGACGGTGGAATATATCAAAAAATCAAAAAAGCTTACTAAGCTCGATTTTGAAACTGAATTTATGCTAACCGATCTAACGAGATCGGTATGTCTTTTACATTTGGACGGTTTAAATTACACTTTTACACATCGCTCATTTCAGGAGTATCTATCAGCTGTTTATTTATCCAAACTTGAGCACGAATACAGGCGAACTCTTTTGAATAATGTTCTTAAGAACATTGAAACCGATAACGTAATTGAGTTATTATATTCTATTAATCACCAACTAGTAATCCGAGAAATTGCTATTCCTTTATTTCAGGAAGCTGTTGATGAGTTTCCTAAATTTCAAGAGTCAGGTAAACATACCGAGGCTTTGCTAAGATTTTATGGAGAGTTTAAAATTATCAAAGGCCCCAATTACAAATTGATATATCGAAATCCCAACCCAAGAATTAAACTGCTTAAACTTATCGCACATCACTCAAAACCAATAAAAGATCTTTTATCAAAATTTCCTACTTCAGTTGATCTAAATGGGAATAAAGAGGTCCTTGATTCATTAATGAACCTGCCTTCCGAACATGGAAGAAAGACTTTTAACCTTCAAATTATTTCAGCTGAAAAAACGTTAGAAATGAAGCCTTTCAGGTCACAAGAGACTTTAAACGACGTATTCAGAATTTACAAAAGTTGCTTACTTCATTTTAACACCGAAATTCAAAATACGAATGATCGAATTTTCGAATATTTAATTAAATGAACGAAACTCTGCATAACAGATACTAAAAATGAATATGCGAACAGTGCTATTTGAAATGACAGGACGAACTGGAAATCTTGGTGCCTCGAGCAATTGGGGCGCATACTTATTTTAGTTGGTCGTTGGCAAGCATATCCTGAGACGGAGACATGAACCTCAAAGATTTCGAACTGAATCTCAACAAAGTCAAGAAGACCAATCCTGACTTCCACCGTTCTTGGCATGGGGGTATCTTTCATAGCATTGGATTAACCTCAATCAGTTCTTTTCCTTCACACTCCATACCTATCAGGAAAATGGAGAGTTTATACATTGCTAAAGAGCGTGCTCAGTTAAAAATCAATTTATCGTTGGCTCTGTCATGCAATAATTAATTCTCAGCCCATGACATCTTTTGACATCTCTTTACGCCAGTATGACACTTGGTTTTTGCGAGTGCGCTAATGTTGTGTTGCAGTCCCAAACACCAACATTATGCTTCGAAACTACCTACAAACCGCACTCAGAAACCTTCTTAAAAACAAGAGCTATGTAATCATCAACACCTTTGGGTTGGGTATAGCGCTGGCTTGCTGTATCACCGCATACCTGCTGTTGGCCTTCAATATTGAGTTTGACGATTTCTATGAGGCGGATGCAGTTTCCGATATTTTTCGAATGCACACCCATTTTACGCAGACCGACGGGAGCGCCGGACAGCACATCATGGCGCCCGTCAATATGGGGCCGGCCATAGCGCAGGATGTGGCTGGCATTGCCAGGTTTACCCGATACAATCAAGGGCATGGTTTTGTACGCTATGAAGACAAGTCTTTCAGCGAAGGGCTTGTGTTTGCGGACAGCACGTATTTCGAGATGTTTCATTATCAGCTGGTCAAGGGGTCTTTTGATTCATTCAAGGATAAAAATGCTGTGATCCTGAGCAGCACCCTGGCAGAAAAATATTTTCCCGATGAGAATCCCATAGGCAAGGTGCTTACTTTCAATTTTGAGAATGAAACAACGCTTTTAGGCACAGTAGGGGCGGTCTTTGAAAAACCACCGCTCAATAGCTCCATGAGCTTTGATATGATGCTGCGCACGGAGGTTTTCATGGATATCTATAACCTATCGTCTGAGGAGTGGGGCGACTGGAGAGACCCGGCGCTATTCGTGGAGCTGACCAACCCCGCCAATGCCGGCGATATGAAAGCGCTGTTTCAGACGTATGTTCCCTTGCGAAATGAAAAAAAGGAAGACGCCAAAGTGACCTCATTTGAGCTTCATGCATTCAAGTCACCCGTAAATCAAGACGATGTTTCATGGAGCATGATCAATATAAGAATTAGCCTTATTCCGCTGATGGTCTTTTCGGTGATGGCCTTTATGATCCTGCTTATTGCCTGCTTCAACCTGACCAATACTTCCGTGGCAGTTGCCGCCAAGCGGCTGAAAGAAGTCGGCGTGAGAAAAGTGGTGGGCGCCAGCCGCACGCAGATTGTTGTCCAGTTTCTATTCGAAATGGTCATAACCATAATCTTGGCTATCATCGTTGGGTATGGCCTCTCCAATATCATAGTGGCAGAGTTTGTGGATATGTGGAACCTGCCTTATGGGTTGTCAGACCTGAATGGTGTCAATTTTGTGATCATGCTGATCGCGCTGATTTTTATTTGTGCGTTGATGGCCGGCTTGTACCCGGCGCTTTTTAGCAGCAAGTTTAACCCCATCACCCTGCTAAAGGGTGGCGTGAAATACAAGGGCACAAATGTTTTCACCAAAACGCTTGTAGGCGCTCAGTTTGCCATATCGGTGGTGGTATTGCTCAATGGCATTGTATTCATGCAGAATACCAAGTTTCAGGAAAAGGTTGATTTTGGCTATGACATGGAAAAGGTCATCGGGGTGAATATACAATCCGAAAAGGAATATGAAGTGCTCAAAAACAGGGCATCCCACAGTCCCAAAGTGCAGCTTACCGGCATCACGCATCATCAGCTAGGCTGGAGCAGTTACCCGTTCCCTGTCAAAATCGATACTTCTGAATATCAGGCGCAGCACATCGAAGTAGGTGAGAATTTCTTCGAAATAATGGGGATGCGCACCATAGAAGGCCGCTTTTTGGATTTCACCAAAACTACCGACGAACTGGGTGCCATAGTTGTCAACAGGGCATTTGCAGAGGAGGTTAATCTAATAGATCCTATTGGCAAAATAGTGTCTGTTCGTGGAGAGAAGCGCAGAGTAGTAGGCGTGGTGGAAGATCACGTGGATAATTTCTTCAGGTCCAGTGAGCCGGAACCGTTCGTTTTCTATGCTTCTAAGCGAAATGAGTACAAGCAAATGCTCATCCGTGCGGAGAGGGAGGACCTGGAACAAGTGCAAACGCATTTGGAAGCCATCTGGAAAGAGGAGTTTCCAGAGAAGCCGTTTCAGAGTCAGTATCAGGAAGAAATGGTGATGGACAATATGCGCCAAACCAATGGCAACCTGAAGAAGATTTTCCTGTTTCTGACGATCCTGGGAGGTCTGCTTTCCGCTTCTGGCATTTTCGCATTGGCTTCTCTCAATATCGAGAAACGAAACAAAGAAATAGGAATCAGAAAAGCGCTTGGCGCCTCAGTCAGTCAGATCATTCGCTTGCTGGGCAAAGAGTTTGCTTTGATACTGGTCATCGCCGCTACTCTCGGCTCTGTCATGGGCTTTTTTCTATCTACACTTTTGCTCGATGAGATTTACGCCTATCACATGGAGGTGGGCATTCTGTCTGCCATATTTGCTGCCATTGTCATTTGTGCCATTGGCTTATTGAGTACCAGCTCTGTGATTTTAAAGGCGGCCGTGGCAAATCCTGTCACATCCCTGCGGGATGAGTGATACTTAAGGCCATTTGGCCTTTTTATGCCATTGCTGTAGTGTCAAATTTCAATATACCGTGTTCAGGCATTTTATACTGTACCCGATTTTTTTTGCAGAGTAGCTTATCTGTATAAAATGCCCATTCACCGTTTAAGCCTCCCTAACCAACGAAAGTTTAGATTTGGCCTATACACACCAAGTAGTTTAGTGGAACAATACATCAATTATGATGAAACGAATTATTATTTTGTTGTTCCACTTTTGGGTTTTTGGTTTCACTGCTTCAGCGCAACAGCAAGCACAGTTTACCCAATACATGTTCAATGGTTTGGCCCTTAACCCCGCTTATGCAGGAAGCCACGAATCCATTAGTGCGACAGCTCTTTCCAGAATTCAATGGGTTGGAATAGAAGGGGCGCCAAATACGAATACCTTATCTATACACTCACCTGTACCCAATAAGAATATCGCCGTTGGTGCTATATTCAGCAGAGATGAAATAGGCGTTAGTACTGATAATTCTCTCTTTTTCTCATACGCATACAGGATCAAGTTTTCCCGCGCTACTACGTTCTCTATGGGGCTGCAGGGTGGCTTTCGCCAAAGCAGCATCAACTATGGTGAGCTTGGTATAAATGACCCTAACCTGGCATCTGCTAATGGAGACATAAGTCCAAACTTTGGTGTTGGCTTGTACCTTTATTCAAACAATTATTATGTAGGTGTTTCATCCCCAAGACTATTCAGAAATGCATTTAATGTCAGCGATAACAATGATCTAAATGCATTTTCGACAAAGGAGATACCTCATTATTTCATTACCTCAGGGATGGTTTTCGAATTGAGTCCTGTGGTAAAACTAAAACCCAGTGTTCTTTTAAAATCAGTGGGCGGAGCACCTGTTGAAATGGATTTAAATGCCAATGTGATATTGGATGATAAAGTATGGCTTGGTATTTCTTATCGGTCATTTGATTCATTTAGCTTTCTATTTGATCTGCAAGCTTCACCTCAGTTGCGGTTTGGCTATGCCTATGATTATACATTGACAGATTTGAAAGCTGCCACCTCGGGCTCTCACGAGCTAATGGTTAATTATCGTTTTGTGTTCTCTAAGAATAAAGTGGTAACACCTCGGTATTTCTAAATTATGGATGAAAACAGTGTAAACAATAAGAGTTATATTATAGCATAAATCTCGATAATGGCTAACTACCTACTTATTTTCCTTGTTGCAATATTTGGCTGGCCTGATCCAATTACAGAGGCTGATTACCCATCATATTTGTCAGTTCAGAATTGTGTGATTTTGGATCTAGGCCCATCTGTTCAGGCGGATAATAAAAACCTTATTTATGAATGGAGTTTTGGAGATGGGATATCTGAGTTGGGAGTTGTTGCCGAGCATTGCTACGATAGCATTGGGCTTTATCAAGCCGTACTGACCGTTACAGACCCTTATTCAGGTGCTGATTTTGAAAGTGAATATGTCGTTGATGTAGAAATCCATCCAACAGTTGAGCTTTTGGTTGATGTGAATAGAGGGTTGGATGGCAAATTTAACCCTACAGCCAGATTGAAATATGAAGGAGGAGTTTCACAAATTTCTTTTTACTGGGATGTGCAGGGCGAATACCTTATTGGGGAAAGCCCTATGGATAATATCAGCGGAGGCACGGAGGTGCGCGTATTAAGTCGGTTCTATTATCGTGATGAGCTTATCCATCTTTCAAAAACTGTAACTCTAGGAGGAAAATGAAAGGATTAATAACCATATTTTTATTGTTTCAGGTAACCCTCTCAATAGGGCAGATGGTGCCGAGTGAGTTTGAACAAATTACCTATCTGGTGACCTTTGGAAAAGAAAGTGCACCAGGTTGGGGAGACGATGACCACAGTCAGGTCTTTTTCTTTATTATACCAGAGACATTCACTAAACCTGTTTATATCAGAGTTTTTGATCCTGATATAGGCGGTGAACTGGATGAAGACAATAAGGGGTTTGATACTGAGATTAAATTTTCTGTTTTCGGAGGAGTGGGAACACATTCGCATCCAGACACAAAAAAGACGGACCCGGTAGGACAATATAAAAGTGGAAATTTGTTGGCTTCAAAGGTTTTTGATGCTGATTCTAGATATAACCTGAAGTGGTACACATTTGGGCCATTCAACCCGCTGGAAGGCGAAGCTGCTCCACAATTAGGTGGCCGTGTTTTTAAAATTGTGGCAGAAGGAGTGTCAGGCGATGACGGCAATTTGTACAAGTATTTTTTAAGCACCCAACCTTATGTAAACAAGGAAGTTGAAGGATCCAATGCCTTTACATACGAATACTCATTTCGTCTGCCTGAAGCACAATATTCCGTAGCTCATTTATATCCTTTTATAGATAAAGAGGTGGTTTCCATCACTCAACACAATTTTGATTTTGACAATGAAGGGTCTGTAATGATCTATTCTGTTTCCAAAAATAGGCACAAGGCACAAGCCTCACACAACAAGCAGTGGGGCATAAGCAAGCATATCATAGATGAAGAGGAAAAGAATACTACTGTGGATATGCAGATTGTGAAAGGCCGGGATTCCAGGAACGATATGGTGTGCTATATCACCAATCAATATGATGAGGCCGTGGCATTCTTCTCAGTACCATTAGGTGGCCCTCCAAAGTTTAAATACAAAGTGAACGTTCGATACAAAAGCAGTGATGATAAAAATTAAGTCCATTTTATTTGTTTCTGTCCTTATATTGGGTGGCTTAGCCAATTTGCAGGCAGATCCCAGAGACTTTTCCATGTTGGTGTATAATGCCGATAAGGACTTCAATGGCGTGTTTATTTATACCGTCATCCAAGATGAGGCTGGATTCTTATGGATTGGTAGTGATGATGGTTTATACAGGTTTGATGGCAATCAAATGCTCAACCTCAATGCGCACGACAGTACCATCAACAATCTGGTGACAGCTTCTGTAATTTCCGAAGATGGGCACTTATTTATGGGGTATTATGAAGGAGGAATCAGTAAAGTAGAGCACGGACGTTATCGGAAAATTCTAACGAGCAAAGAAATTCCAAATAAAATAAACCGATTGAGAGCTACTGAAAACAACGTAGTTTGGGCCCTGACACAAAATCAGGGTTTGGTTAGGATTCAAAATGATCAAGCACAACTTTTCCACTTACCGGTATTTTCCGGGATCATTGCCTATGATTTTTTTGTTTTTGGAGATCGTATATTCGTAGGCACCAATGAAGGGCTACTGGAAATACAGATCACAGATGATGGAATCAAAACAATAGGTTTTCTCGAGAGCTCAAAGGCACTGACTGTGAATGCCGTTTATCAGGATAATTATGAATCACATTTGATCTGGATAGGGACCAATGACGGAATGTATTCGCATGTAAAGGGGACTAAGAGCCTTGATCCCGTTTCAGGGTTTCCAGAGCACGTTCAAGTAACTTCCATTGCAAAGGATGAATTTAACACGCTATGGGTGGGTACCAAAAACCATGGCCTGATAGAGGCCGACCTGGAAGGTATAGACGTTTCGGCTATAACAGTATTTAATCGTCAGAATGGCTTTGAGAGCAATCAGATAAGTGAAGTTTATGTTGACAATGAAAATGAGATTTGGGTAGGAACTTTTGGTCGCGGGCTCGTACAGCTGAACCGGGCGTATTTTCATCACTACGAGCTTTTCGCCAGTATTGGAGTTCAAGGAATGCATAGTATCATCTCCATCAATGAAGATGAGTTGATCCTGGGATCAGAAAATGGCCTTGTGCACGTGTATCACAAGCCCATGCGCGATAGCCTGATTTTTGAGGGGTTAGATTTTACAAGCCAATATTCAGTAACCTCATTGCTCAAGGATGGAGATAAACTTTGGACTGGCACTCAGGATCATGGCTTACTTAGAATTGACCTTATGAGCAAGCGCATTGAGAGGCTTGAAATAAACCCAACAGATCCTGGAAGCAGCAAGCAGGTGCGAACTATTTGTCGCGATAGTGAAAACAATATTTGGGTGTCAGTAGCTGGAAATGGTGTATTCAGAATGGATTCCAATGGGAATGTATTGGAGCATTTGAATACACGTAATGGTTTTTATCACAACGAAATTGGTACTATATTTTGTGATCAGGCCGGTAACCTTTGGTTTGGAAGTAGCGCAACGGGGTTGGCATTGCTACCAAAAGGTGGCGAAATACAATATTTATCACAAACTGAAATCTTTCCTGCGTTTGATGTTAATACCATTACCCAGTCAAGCGATGGGTTGATCTGGGTAACGACGCAGGGTGCTGGGATTTACAGCTTTGATGGTGAAAATTTCAAGCAGTACACGGAAAAAGACGGTTTATTGTCGAACTATTGCAATGCCGCGATGGTCGATGATATCGGAAATGTATGGATAGGGCATAGGCTGGGGCTCAGCTTGCTACAGCCTGAGTATGGTTTGATTACAGTGTTTAACCATCCGGGAGAGCTGGGCGAGACAGAAGCCGAAAGAAACTCGGTATGCAAAGATGCTCATGGTAACATCTTTTTTGGAAACCCTTTTGGTATGACTAAGGTAAATATGCCTCACTTCAATTTCAGACTGACCAAACGGCATACACACATCAAAGATATCAGACTCTTTTATGAGCGAACTAACTTACTGGATTATAGCGAATCGACTAAGTTGGACAATGTGCTTCCGGACGATTTGGAGTTCCCATATAATGAAAACCATCTCACTTTCGATTTTGTATCTATCAATCTCAGAAACCCCAACGCCATTTATTATCAATACATGCTGGATGGCTATGACAGAGGTTGGTCGCCCGTAGAAAAAAATGACCATGCTACTTATACAAACCTGGATCCGGGCAATTATACATTCAAGGTAAAGGAATCTGATCATCCTGATTTGTGGGATGATGAATACACAAGTATAACCTTTAAAGTAAGACATCCTTATTGGGAATTGTGGTGGTTTTATTTAATCGAAATTGGCGTTATAGCTTTAGTCTTCGGCGTTACTTATTATTTGTCTTCACATCTTAAAAACCAGTTTATCATTAGGCTGATGGTATATGTAAGTGTTTTTATCGCTTTTGAGTATGTCCACACTGAGATGGAACCCTTTCTTGACCGAGTATCAGGCGAAACTCCCATTTTTCAGGTTGGGGTTAATCTTATGCTAGCTCTCTGTTTGCTCCCAATAGAGATCAAACTAACACGATACTTAAAGATCCGGGCGAAACGAATTGAAGATGAGGAAATGGCAGAGAGAGAGAGATTGGAAAGTTTAGAATCGAAATAACATGAGGTTAACCATAATCATTGTGTTTCTTGCCTTTAGTGGATTGAATTCAGTTCACGGGCAGGTGTCATTCACTGCCGAGCAGGCAGCCAAAAGAGCGTTTGAACACTTTTCGTATGCAAAAGCATCCACACTTTATAAGGAAGTGCTGCGAGATGCTGATGACTCAGTAAGGATCATTCAGAAAATAGTCGATTGTCATCGCTTTCTCAATGAGCCAGATAGTGTGGAGGCATACTTGTCAATGGCCATAGACCGCAATAAGGAACTCCCTGCAGTTTATTATTACTATTATGCCGAAGCGTTGGTGAGCTTGCAGCAGTATCAGCAGTCAAAAGAATGGTACCAGTATTACAATGATCTCATCGCCTCAGACGGACGTACTTCGCTCAAGTTAGACGCACTGGAAAATATTGACCGGTTCTTTAGAGATTCGTCAGAATATCAAATTTCTCCTATTTCAATAAATACACCGGGGCTTGATTTTAGTCCGGCCATTTATAAAGATGGAATTGTATTTGTCTCTTCTCGTACGCTCGGTGACGACTGGATTCAGAGGGATTTTAATTGGGATGAAACCAGTTTTTTGGATTTATTCTACGCCTATGGTGATGATCTTTCTCAAATTGAATACCTCTCCCCGGCAATTAAATCTAAGTTTCATGAAGGACCCGTTGCATTTTTCGACAATCAAACTAAAATAGCTTTTACTAGAAATAATTATCAGGGCGGTCGTGTGAAGCGTGACAAAAAGGGAGTAGCCAGGTTGAAGATTTATTTTGCAGAGTACGATGAGCAGGCAAAGTCATGGGGCAAAATCAGATCATTCCAGTTCAACAACGATCAATACTCGGTAGGGCATCCGGCTATCAATAATGATGGAAACGTTATCATTTTTTCTTCAGATAAACCCGGGGGAATTGGAGGCACAGACCTATATGTTTCATACAAAAATGATGATAAGTGGACAGAACCACAGGATCTGGGAGCGCAGATTAACTCCAAAGGACAGGAGATGTTTCCGGTACTGATTGACCAGCATCTATTCTTCGCCACTGATGGTAGAGGAGGCTTGGGAGGACTGGATATTTACAAAGTTGAACTGGATGAAAATTATATGCCAAAAACTGAGCCTGAGAATATGGGTTATCCGATAAACAGTGGACGTGATGATTTTGGTTTTACAGCAACACCAGACTTTTCAGTAGGTTATTTTACCTCCGCCAGAAATCCGGATAACAAAGATGATATTTACAAATTTGCCTTTGAAGAAAAGCTGAGAAAAGGACAGGTGCTTGATTATGATACCAATGAGCCAATAGCTCTGGCAGATGTCTTCATAGTAGATTCACTTTCGGGTTTTCAGGTTTATGTCCGATCAGACAAAGATGGCATGTTTGTGATCCCCAGGCAGGAACTCAACCTGACTGTCAGTGCTTCAAAGTACAACTACCGTTTAGAAAATGCTGAGGTAGCCAAGCCAGAGGATGAAGAAAAGCTGGTGGTTTACCTTTCTGAACTTGATCCGCCGCTCGACTTCCCTATACCAATGGCGGAATACCTGATGGAATACGATACCTTACTTGGAGACTCTCTGGTAGCAGAAACGCTTATTGACAGTTTGATTATTAAACCAATTTATTTTGATCTGGATAAGTACGAGCTTAGGCCAGAGTCAATCGCGGAGCTTGACAAAGTCTATGAGTTTATGCAAAGGCACCCAAGGGTGATATTGGAACTTGGTTCACATACGGATATTCGCAAAGATGACGCATACAACATGAACCTGTCTCAAAAAAGAGCCACATCTGCATACGAATACCTGGTAGGTTTGGGTATTGATTATAAACGACTGTCTCCAAGAGGATATGGTGAGTCACAGCCATTTGTGGAATGTACCGGAAGGGATTGCTCGGAGGAAGAGCATCAGTCTAACCGTCGAAATGAATTCACGGTCATTGGGCTTATTGAGGAATAGTTTCCTACCTTGACGAAAGCTGCATTCCCCGTTTTTTGGAATAACGAGTTGTAACATTCACTCATCTGGTCAATTTGGGCTCTCACCGAATATCAACCTTAAGCGTGGAAATATGGAAGCAACTTTATATTAGAGAAACCACAGCGAAATCATGAGGAAAATTGTAATCGGAGTTTTATCACTTTTCTTACTAGGAAGTGCTCATGCCCAAACCAAGGGACTAATTTATAAACCAGCAAATTCTGGACAGGCGGTATTGGACCCTAATACTGACGGATATACCTCAGTCACCAACCAAGGGTTCTCTTCTGATGATGAAATAGAAAGCGAAATACCATACACACCACTTCCAAGCTCCAGTACCGTGGAGCCAGATAGTGATATTGGCCCTGGCCCTTCATGTGGCTTTACTGATCTAGTTAGATCCGAGGATAATAATACCATCTATACCTATTTAGATGGTTCAGACAATCTTATGTTTCGGTTTAGATTGGGAGGTACTGCCGAAAACTCTAAAGCGTATTCAATCCTTATTGATACAGATCAGAAGTTTGGTGCCTCAGGTGAAAATGCAGATCCGAATTATACCGTAGGAAATCCAGGGTTTGAAATTGAAGTGGTGTTAAGGACAAACTTTGGCGTAGGACTGTATGATGTGGATGGCACCACCACAGGAATCGAAGTGGGAGGTGACGCTTCTATTGTCAGACCATATGCTGACTATGCTCAAAAATCCATTGCTTTATCAGAGATTTGTGGTGATGATGATTATTTCTATGATTTTTATATCCCGTTTGCTGACATTACAGCGCAGTTTCCAACAGTAACTACAGCAACACCATTGCGTATGGTTGGTCAGTCTGTGATCAACCCCAAGTCAGCAATGGGAAATAATGGGATATCTGATTTAGGAGGTATTGACGATGAAACAGGCATTACAGATGGGCTTTGGGAAAGTCTCATTGAGGTGTTTCCTGCTACTTCAGCTGGAGATATTGGGAGCGGCACTCCGCTTTCAGCCAAAGCCGCATGTCCATCTATTACAGGGCCTATTGCTCTTGGGCAAACGAGTGTTTCAGGAAGCTCTTCTGAGATTAATGGAGCAACAATCGAATTATTTAGAGCACCAGACGCTGTTTCAGCATTTGTATCGGTGGCAACCACCACCGTTTCATCCGGAACCTGGACAGTGAACGGCTTAACCGCAGCTTCGGCTAATGAAGTATTCAAAGCTACAGCGAGCGTTTCGCAGGCTGCAGCTGATGCAGCTAATATCGCTGAGAGTCCCGCAATTCCTTACAAGAAAAAATCCACGTCTTCCTCTAACTGTAATGTTAGCACGGTGGGTGCTACTTGTTCACCTGCACCGACTGGTATAGCACAAGCAAACGGGGATAAAAATTTCACGGGTAGTACCACAGTCACTGGCACATATTCATTACGTGTATTTGACAGTGATGGGGTGCTGTTAACATCTCCAGCTGGTACGGCCAATCCTTTAACTGGTTTAACAGGAGGGTCATGGGCTTGGACCTATGGATCTGGCGGGACAAAAATCCCTGATGGGACTTACTTCTTCACTATAGAAGAAACAAGCACATCTTCCTGCCAATCGGATCAGACATTACATTGTAATGTGGCGACCAATTCAAATATCACTTTTACAACGGACCCAAATAGCACTTCAACAGATCTTGAAGGAACAGCTGCAGATGGGGCTACCGTTACCTGGTTTAAAGACGATGTTCTACAAGCATCAACCACACTTTCAGGAACGACCATTTGGTCTTTTGCTGTTTCCGGGTTACTCACAGGAGAGGTAATTAGAATTCGTTCTCAAGAGCCAGGCATTTGTCCTTCAGAATTAAGCAAGACAGTTGTTGGTAAATCAATTGCCCCACTTATAACAGATGAATTTTGTATTGATGCATCTGGGTCGGTTACATCAGTAAGCGGAATTTCTTCAGAGGATGAAAATAGCGTGATTACAATTTATACCGGGGGAACTGGGTCAGAGTCTTCAACAGGGATGACCGGTCTAGTGCAGGCCAATGGATCATGGACTGTGACTGGCCTAAGTATAGGCACGACTTCTGAGATAAGTGCTACAGCGCAAACATCAGGAGAACTTATAAGCGATTTTTCTTCAAAGGTTACTGTAAAAACAAAAACTCCTGATCCTACAAATCAGTTGAAAATCACATCAAATCCTGTAACAGAAGGAGATGCATCTATATCAGGCGAAGCTTTAGCTTCTACTTCAGACAACCTGACGATTCAGCTTTATATTGATGGTGTAGCCATTGAAGGAGCAACTGCAGTGCTTCCAAGTGATGCGCTAGCTGGACTTGGAACTTGGACCATTTCAGGGCTGGATACTCCCTTTGATAAGTTATTCGCAGATGGTGTTGCGACAGTTACGATTACAAACCCTAACCCAACTTTTTGTGAAAGTGACCCTTCTGCAGGTGTCACTATTCAATGTGAACCACCTACAACGCAAACTTTTTCTGCGACTAGTACAACAACCGTATGTGAAAATGAAACCATTGATTTTCAAATCAGCTCCACAGAGGATCTTATTGTTTATGAATTGGTAGATCAAGCAGGCAATGGGATAGGAGCAGCTATGCTTGGTGATGGCACTGCTTTGAATTTAACAACTTACGGGTTGGCGGCATCAGTGACTTCTATCGCGGTGAAAGCACAAAAAATTGGAATTACTTGTGAGACCACTTTTACCCCCGCTGTAGCGGTTGACATAAAGCCAATAGCAACTGTTACTCTTGGATCTAATACACTACAGGTGTGTCAAGGAGATGTTACTGTGAGTTTGGCTTATACTGTCGATTCTAATGGGCCTGTAGTTGATTATAGTATTGATTTCGATGCAATTGCAGAGGGTGCCGGTACGGGGTTTGCGGATATTATCAACAACACCACCGTGACAAGTCCAATATCAGTTGTTGTACCTTCAGATGCTCCAGGGGGAACTTATAACGGAATATTTACCGTGAGAAACACCAACACTCTCACCTGTCAAAGTATTGATTATCCATTTACGATTACGGTAGTAGCACCAGTTGTAAATGTAGCAACTCCTGCCAGTCCAACAACTTGTGGTGGTACTGATGGAGCCATCACCATAGGAGGTCTTGAAATAAATACAGCCTATGGAGCCTTGGATTATTTGGATGATGGTATCACCGTCAATCATGGGGGATTTACCTCTACTGCGGCTGGAGAGTACATAATCACAGGGTTGAATGCAGGTTCTTACAGCGATTTTGCAGTTACAATTTTAGGCTGTACTTCATCAACTTTTGCAGGGCCAGTTAGTATTAGTGATCCAGGCGGAGCTACTATTACTCAGGGTACCCTTACTCAACCTACAAACTGTTCAGCACCAAATGGCGAAATTGTTTTAACGGGAGTTACCAGTGGCACATATAGCGTTGACTATTCCCTAAATGGTACACCACAAACAACCCAAATGATTACCGCCACAGCAAGCGGTATAGCTATTACAGGTTTAGGGGAGGGGTCATATACTAATTTGAGTATTACGGATGGAAGCAGTTGTCAATCAAACGTTATTGCTGGTTCTATGGATTTAGTCAATTCCGCAGACCCTACTATAACTTTAGGAACAAGCCCATCTGTTTCACAAGGAACGACATCTGCTGATTTACCATACACAGCTACAACAAATAGCCCAAATCAATATACCATTGATTTTGACGCTACAGCAGAAGGAGAAGGTTTTGCAGATGTCACCACTACGGCATTACCAGCGTCCCCAATCTCATTAGTAGTGCCAGGAGCAGCTTCGGCGCAAACCTACAATGCAACAATAACGGTAACCAATAGCACTTCAGGATGCTCATCTACAGCAACTCCATTTACAATAACAGTTTCCTCAGGTCCTGTTGAAGTTTGCAATAATGGTATCGATGATGACGGGGATGGTTTAATCGATTGCTACGATAGCGATTGCTACGGTATGGGGGATTGTGAAGACTTCTTTTATGGCCAAAATACACCTACTTGTTTCAACCCACCGGCAGTTCTTCCCGAGTTTACTTTGGAGGAAGTTTTTAGGTCAGATAATGTGAACTCAGGATTTGATCAACGATCCGGTGTGATGGTTGGTGATATGGACGATGATGGTATTGCTGAGATAGTAACCCACGATAGAACGGATGACGAAATTTTGATTTTCAGTGGACTGAATGGAGAAATTAAACAAACGATTAGCCAAAATGGGGGCGCGCATCAATTTGCAATGGTGGCCTTAGGCGATGTGGATGGTGATGGTCTTGGCGATATTTTAGTTACGGAAGGTTCTAATTCAAATGCTGTAATAAGGCGGTACGAATACAGTGCTTCGGGTAATCAAACTGGGAGTAGCAATGCGATATTTACTACTGCTCAGCTAGTCGGAACTCGTGTCAATTACAGCTCACCACAATTAGCCGATTTTGATGAAGATGGATCACCAGAAGTATATGTGGGCGCAAATATTTTCAATGCGGAAACGGGTGCGCTGGTAGCACAGGATAATACAATCAACAGCGGCTGGCTCAACACTGGAACTAACAATGGGGACAGACTTCCGATTGCCTATAACATTTTTGATAGTGGAGATGCGAGACCTGCCGGAGCAGGAGGGGGTACTTTCGGTTCTGAGGCTGATGGCCTGGAGTTCGTTGCAGGAAACAGGGTCTATACCGTAGATGGTGGCGCTTTTCAACTTGCAGCGGAGATCACTGGGTCTAACTACGGAGATGGTTTCGTATCCTTGGGAGATCTGGATAATGACAATGAAGTAGACATCATCGTCACATCAGAGGGGTATATTTTCGCTTGGAATCCACGTACAGAAACTGGTATAGGAGATATTTATGATATTCCAAGTACGAGCTCTGGAGGTAAAGCGAATGTAGGAGATTTTGATAATGATGGAGTAGTAGATATTGGGTTTGCCGGGTCAAATCGCTACATCGTACTTCAATATAACTCAGGAGCGAATACCCTGACTGTGAAATGGCAAAAAACAGGTTTAGATGACGGTTCTCAAAGAACAGGAAGTACACTATATGATTTTGAAGGAGATGGAATTGCGGAAGTAGTGTATAGTGAAGAAGCGTATTTATACATCTATAGTGGACTTGATGGTTCGGAACTCACAAAAATACCTTCATTAGCAGGCACCAGAGTAGAGTATCCTTTGGTGGCCGATGTAAATAATGACGGACAGGCTGAGATAATTGTAACGGCACAAGAAGGGAATGGCCCTACCTTCAGTGGTGTAGACGACTATTTCGTGGTATATAAATCGGCCAATTCTTCATGGGTTTCTTCAAGAGAAATTTGGAATCAGCACGGATACCATGTTACCAACATTAATGATGACATGACCATTCCGCAGTATCAGCAGGATATTTTCCATCCTCAGTTTGGGGGATCATTGAATGGGTTCTTAGTTCAGACAACTTATTTAGATCAAGGTGGAGAGCCTACTTATGCCACTTCAGATTTAGTCGTAACTGCTTCTTCAGTTGATCAAAATTGCGCCTCTTCAAACAATGGTTTGGACATTTCGATGACCATCGAAAATCAGGGAGACTGGAAAGCACCACGAACAACGCCAATTACAGTTTATGATGCCGATCCATATGCAGGAGCAGCTAATGTCATCGATACTGTTCATTTGCCAATAACGCTGGAGGTTGGTCAATCTACCGTATTAAATACCACAGTTGCGGATAATGGCCAGGATTTTACACTTTATGTGCTTGTAAATCATAACCCTTACGACCCTGGCACTACAGACGAGATTGCCACTCCTTTGACAGCTGGTACTACCAATACCTGGGTCAATGAGTGTGACTATACCAACAACAGTTTCAGCGAAGCAATTATCAACTGTAATGAAGAGCCTGTTATCACAGATGTGAACGTTTCAGTCGATGAGGATAACACTTACACTTTTGCTGCTACAGACTTCAGTGATCAATACACCGATGCGGAAGGCGAACCTATTGACAGAATTCAGATTACATCTTTACCATCTGCATCTGCCGGTATACTTTACTTAAGTGGAGTGGCCATAACTGCCAATGATGAAATTGATTTTGCTGATTTAGCCAACATCACATTTGTGCCGGTAGCTGATTTTGATGGAGATGCTACCTTCAACTGGAATGCGCATGATGGTACGGAATATGCCTTGGCAGGTGCTGCTGTCAATATTGACATTACGCCTGTAAATGATGCACCACTATTAACACTCGATGCAGATAACTCTGGAGGAGGAACTGATGATGATGGATTTAATGTCTCGTATACAGAAGGTGATGGAGTTGTTTCGGTTTTAGATGCAGCTGATGCTGCCGTTTCTGACATTGACGACACTCAGATGAATTCGCTGACTATTACTGTTGGAGGTTTGCAGGATGGGGACGATGAAGAGGTGATCATTAATGGAGTAACATTCACATTAGGTTCTGATGATACTCAAACAACTACAGTAGGAGGGACTACCTTCCAAATCGTGTACGCATCTGGTGTTTTTACCATTACTAATAATGCAGGTGGAGATGCAGACATTACTGATGTCAATAGCCTTTTAGCCACTATTCAATATCAACACACTGATGGCAATAACCCGACTGATGGAGATCGAACTTTAACTTTCGTTACCAATGATGGAGATGATAACTCAGCTTCTGTGGTTTCGACCGTTTCTGTAACATCTGTCAATGATGCGCCTGTTGCAGTTGATGATTCTGGAAATGAGCTTGTTGAAGATGGTAACATTACCGTAAGTACAGTAGGGGCCAACGATACTGACGTAGACGGAACTATTGATGCATCTACTATTTCACTTATTGATCCATCAAACCCGAGCAATACGGGGAATAGACTTAGCGACCTGGTAATTGCCGGAGTTGGTACTTATGCTGTGGATATAAGTGGCAATGTCACATTCACACCAGTTTCAGGATTCACGGGAGATGCCAGTGTGAATTATACGATAGACGATAATGATGGAACTACTTCCAATGCGGCTGAAATTGAGATAGCAGTCATTGCAAAACCAGATATTACCCTAGGAGCAAATCCTTCTGTTTGTGAAGGAGCTACGACGGCCAGTCTTTCGTATAGCGCCACTGCAGGAGGAGCCAATGAATATAGCATTGACTATGCAGATGCTTCTTTTGCGGATGTTGTGGACGCAGCGCTCCCAGCAAGTCCCATTTCTTTAGTGATCCCGGGCGGAACCTCTGAAGGAGTGTACACAGCCACTTTGACTGTATCAAACAGCTCGAATGGATATGTAAGTACCTCGAAATCCATTTCAATAACGATAAATGATACGCCATCTATCGCTGCTACACCAAGCGACCCTACTACGTGCTCAGGAAGCGATGGTTCAATTGCTATTTCAGGTGTCAAAAATGCAACTACATATTCAGTAAGCTACACTTTCAATGCTTCTGTTGTAAATACCAATATTACTTCTGGTGGAGCAGGCAATAGCCTAACCATTACCGGGTTAGTAGAAGGAACATATACCAACATCTCGGTAACAGCCGATGGATGTCCTTCCAATACCATTGCGTCAGTATCACTTTCTGATCCAACTCAAGTCACCATCGCTCTGGGAACAACATCAAACCCGACATCATGTAATGGTACTGATGGCACTATTCAGATAACAGGATTAGCAGCTAGCACAAATTATAGCTTTAGCTATGATAAAAATGCAAGTACAGTTTCAACCACAATCACGTCTGATGGAAGTGGTAATTATTCTCTGTCAGGATTGACTTCAGGGACTTATGAAAACTTCCAGGTTGTAAATGCAGGATGTACTTCCAATAACATTACCGGACCAGTAACATTGAACGACCCTAGCGGACCTACCATTACATTTGATAGTGATGCAGATCCTGCTTCATGTTCCTCAACTGACGGGTTTATCATCCTTAGTAGTTTAACTACAGCTCGTGATTATCAATACTCCTACACAAAAAACTCAACAGTAACTACAGGTACTTTAACAGCTGATGGAGCGGGTAAAATCACCATAAATAACCTACCTGCAGGTACTTACACTAGTGTATTTGTGGATGATGTTATTACAGGGTGTCAGTCTAATGTGATTCCGTCTCTGGTATTAAACCCACCAGACATTGCGCTGGGCACAGTGACAAATGCTACCACTTGTTCTGGTACAGAAGGGAGCATTGCAATTACAAACCTTGCTGCAAGTACGGCATATGATCTGGACTATTCTTTTGATGGGACACCAGTAGCAACAGCAAGTATTACAGCCGATGCAAGCGGAGTTTATACGATCGCAAGCCTTGGTGAGGGGGCGTACACCAATATTCGTTTGACAAATAATGGATGTGTTACAAACAGTCTGAGCACAACCATTACCGAACCAACTCCGGCTACAATTGCTCAGGGCACAGTTTCAAACCCTTCTATATGTGCAGGTACAGATGGCTCAATTCAAATCACGGGACTTTCTGTTTCTTCTAGTTACACAGTGAACTATTCTGATGATGGAACTCCTGTTTCTGCTACGATTGGGTCGGATGGGTCAGGAAATTTGACAATTACTGGATTGAATGATGGTACCTATACCAATATTTCAGTCACTAAAGATAACTGTACGTCAAACACTATTGCGTCCATAGTTTTAACTGACCCGGACAACCCAACAATGACTTTGGGTTCAAACCCAGAAATATGCGCTGGTACGACAACCACAGGCATTACATACTCCGCTACTACAGGATCACCTGATCAGTATAGCATCAACTATGACGCTGCAGCAAATACAGCGGGATTTGTGGACGTTTCTGATGTGGCCATTCCTTCAGGAAGCATTCCAATCGCGGTTGGCACAAGTGCTGCAGGAACATATAATGCGGTTCTTACTATTAAAAACTCATCTATTTCTTGTACCACCGACTACAACATATCAGTCACTATAAATGCAAATCCTACGATTACCTTGGGTACATCACCGGAAGTTTGTCAGGGAGAAATATCTGCGAACCTCACATACAGTGCCGTTTCAGGTTCTCCAGACGAATATGAAATTGATTTTGATGCGACTGCTGAAGCTCAGGGATTTGTAGATGTGTCGAACATTGCATTAGGCGCAAGCCCAATTGCTATTACAGTACCAGCTGGAGCGAATGCTGCTGCATACAATGCGACACTTAAAGTGACCAATACGACAACTGGATGTGAGAGTGCAAATACTTCTTTTACGGTTACCGTCAATGAGAAGCCGACGATAACCCTGGGAACAAGTCCTGAAGTATGTGGGGGGGGGGCATCAGCTTCATTGAGCTATACAGCTGTTTCAGGAGCTAATCAGTACAGTATTTCTTTTGATGCTACTGCTCAAGGTCAAGGTTTCGCAGACGTTGCTGCCACAGCATTGCCATCATCTCCGATCACAGTTACTGTACCAGGGGGCGCAGCGGTTGCCACTTACAATGGAACGATTAATGCTATCAATAGCTCTACTGGATGTGTAAGTGATAGCAAGCCATTTACAATCAAGATCAATAGCACGCCAGATATTACGCCAGGTGCATCTCCTGCTGTATGCATGGGAGAAACAAGCGCAACGCTCAGCTACTCTGCCTTATCAGGTGGTGCTGATCAGTATAGCATTGATTTTGATGCTACCGCTGAAGGTGAAGGGTTCGTCGACATTTCAAATGCGGCATTGCCATCAAGTCCAATCTCTTTGACGGTTCCTGCCGCTGCTTCAATGGATGTGTATAATGCTAATTTGATTGTGACCAATAGCAGTACAGGATGTGTAAGCAGCACCCGGGCTATTACAATCACCATAAATGATAACCCAACATTTACCTTAGGAACAAATCCGGAAGTTTGCCAGGGAGTGACGTCAGGAAGCTTGCCTTTCACGGTTTCTGCCGGGACTCCAGATCAATATTCAATAGATTTTGATGCTTCTGCCGAAAGCCAGGGTTTTGCAGATGTGACCAACGCTGCTTTGGGTGCAAGCCCTCTTTCTGTCACAATTCCTGCTGCCGCAGTGGTGAATAGCTACAATGCAACCATTACTTTCACCAACTCTTCAACTGGCTGTGTAAGTTCATCTGCTGCATTTACTGTGACGGTAAACACCAACCCAACCATTTCTCTTGGGACAGATCCTGAGTATTGTGAAGGAGAAACCACTGGAGGAGTAAGCTACTCAGCAACAACTGGTTCTCCGGATTTATATTCCATTGATTTTGCCGATGCGAGTTTTACGGATATTACAAATCAAGCCATCACGGCAACACCTTTAGCTTTCGCTATTCCAGGAGCTACGACTGACGGTACCTATGCGGCCACATTGACGGTTTCAAATTCTACTACAGGATGTGTGAGTGCAACGAATAATTTCAATGTTATCGTTAAGAATACACCTGCGATAACCTCGGCAAGTTCAGATCCAACTACTTGCGATGGAGTAGACGGTAGCATTACACTATCGGGTCTTAATGATGCGGTGACATACACTGTTTCATACAACAGAGATGCGTCTCCCGTAAGTACTTCAGCTACACCTTCAAGCGGAGATATTGTGCTAAGTGGCCTTTCTGAAGGTGCTTATACAAACATTAAAGTCACGGAAGATGGGTGCGATTCCAATGAAATTGCTTTGATAACCCTGAGTGACCCGACGACTGCAACAGTAACACTAGATAGTCAAAATAATCCTTCCACTTGTGGTGGGTCAGAGGGTAGCATCGTCATCAATACGGGAATTGCTTCTGTGGTTTCTTATACGGTTGATTATTTATTTAACAGTGCTGTTGTTTCAACTACTATATCTTCTGATGGAACAGGTGATATCAACATTGGGTCACTAGTAGCTGGTCAATATGAAAATTTTAAAGTAACGGCGAATGGCTGTGAGTCAAATGAGTTAGCCGGTCCAATCAATTTGTTTGATCCGACAGCCCCAACGATTTCATTTACCGATGGAAATAATTCCCAGCCTTCAACATGTGCTGCAACCGACGGAGTAATTGCCATTTTTGGAGTAACAGATAACACGTCCTATAATTATGATTACACCTATGGAGGATCAGCTGTTAATGGAACAGCAACTTCGGAAAGCAGTGGAAATGAACTTCGAATCACCGGCCTAAATGCCGGAACGTATACTGATGTATCAGTGACCATATCTGGATGCCAGTCCAATACGCTCGGAAGCATTGTTTTGAATCCGCCAGACATATCAGTAGGTAACATTGTTGATCCAACCACATGCTCCGGGACTGATGGCTCAATTGAAATAGTAGGCTTTGCTGCCAACACTGCTTATAATATTAATTATGATTTAGATGGTACAGCAGTTGCGCAATTTGGAATCACTTCAGATGGAAGCGGAGAATTTATAATCACAAACCTTGGAGGAGGAGTTTACACCAATATTACTGCCGAGAATAGCGGATGTACTACATCACCCGTCCTTAGTACGACTCTAAATGATCCTGCAACTCCTACTATTATTGAAGGAACTCATTCGAACCCAACCACTTGTAGTGGCACGGACGGATTAATTCAGCTTACAGGATTAAATGCATCTACTGCCTATTCTGTGAGTTATACGGTTGATGGAAGTACAACATCAAACACGCTTTCTTCAAATGCGAGTGGAGTCATTGAGATCACAGGACTAGGAGGTGGTAACTACACAAGTATTACTGCTACATTAAGTAATTGTACATCAAATGCGCTGTCAATTACCTTAAGTAACCCATCAAGTCCTGATTTTTCATTGGGAGCGACAGCATTCAACGAGTGTTTAGGAACATTGGAGACAACCACTACATATACCATTAATACTGGTTCTGCTGACACGTATAGTATTGATTTTGATGCCCTTGCTAACTCTCATGGGTTTGTTGATGTAGTAGATGCGACACTTTCAGGTGGCAATATTACTTTTAATATTCCTGCATCTGCTGAAGATAGAAGTTATGGAGCAATGGTAACAGTGAAAAACACAACTACTAATTGCAGTAGCAACGTTGAAGCTGTAAGCATATCAATAGGTACAGTTCCAACTATTGCACTTGGTTTGTCACCGGAAGTATGCGAAGGGACTACAAGTACAGTGTTGACATATTCAGCAACAAATGGATCACCAGATGAATACTCAATTGATTTTGACAATGTAGCATTTTCGGATATACCATTTACTGCTTTCCCAGGCGCTATGGAGTTTCCGATTACCATTCCCGCAGTTGGGGATGGTGTCTATACTGCCACACTGTTAGTTCAAAATAGTATTACTGGATGTGTGAGTGATGCGGTAGATTTTAATATTATTATCAATGAAAATCCATCATTGACTTTAGGTGCAAACCCTGAAGTTTGTTTCGGAGAAACTTCAACTTCGATTGCTTACACCGGAGCAACAGGTAGTCCTGATCAGTACATGATTGATTACGACGCTACCGCCGAAGGTCAGGGTTTTGTTGATGTAGCTATCTCAGCTTTACCGAGTAGTCCCATCAGCCTGGTTGTTCCTGCTGCAGCAATCGCTGGGACATACAATGCAGACTTAGTGATTACTAACAGCGGCACTTCTTGCAATAGTAGCGCCTTACCATTTACGGTTACAATCAACGCATATCCAACAACTCCTACAGTTACCGCACAAACAACAGGGGACGCAACACCAGAAATTTCTGGAAGTGCAGACAATGGTAGCAACATCACTGTAATCGTTGGTGGTGCCACATATACCACGGTTGCAACCGCTACTGGTTGGACGATAGATACAGGGTCTGATACACCTGTGAGTGGAACTTTTGCGCCAAATACAAATGGGGTAAATGAAGTACAAGTAACAAGTGAAAGCAATAATTGTAGCATTTCTGATGCGTCCACCGATGAGTTAACAATCGATACTACAGACCCAATAGTTCCTACTGTTGAGAGTCTGGTAACAAATGATGTCAATCCAACCATAGTGGGAACTGCCGAGCCAGGTAGTCAAATCACAGTTGTTGTTGGTGGGGCTACTTTCATCGTTACGACGGATGCTGGTGGCAATTGGACAGTAGATACGAATAATGCACCAAATGCAGGAACATTTGCACCAAATGTGAACGGTACTAATGAAGTGCAAGTAACAAGTGAAGATGCTGCGGGCAACACTTCAGTTGATGCAACAACTTTAGAACTTGTCATTGACACAACCGATCCTGTTACACCGACTGTAGCATCTCAAATTACCAATGACACAACTCCTGTAATCACAGGAACAGCCGAAGCTGGAAGCACGGTAACAGTTGTGGTAGGGGGAGCTACTTACACAGTAACAGCCGATGGAACTGGCAATTGGAGTATTGATACTGAAGTGGTTGCACCTGATTCAGGAACATTCAGTCCAAACGTAAATGGAACCAATGAGGTAGCAGTTACATCTACGGACGAAGCGGGCAATAGTTCGACAGATATAACCACTTTAGAGTTGACAATTGATACAACTGATCCTGTTGTTCCTACAATAGTAGCTCAGACTACCAATGACACAACTCCTGAAATTACTGGGACTGCTGAAGCCAATAGCACAGTGACTGTAGTTGTAGGAGGAGCGTCATATTCGGTTACTGCTGATGGTTCAGGAGATTGGAGTGTTGATACAGGAGTGTTGACACCTGACGCAGGAACATTTTCACCAAATGTGAACGGTACTAATGAAGTGTCTGTGACAAGTACAGATGCTGCCGGAAACTCATCCACAGACGTCACCAATCTTGAATTGACGATTGATACAACAGATCCTGCTACACCGACTGTTGCATCCCAAATCACCAACGACACGACTCCAGTAATCACAGGAACAGCCGAAGCTGGAAGCACGGTAACAGTTGTGGTAGGGGGAGCTACTTACACAGTAACAGCCGATGGAAGTGGCAATTGGAGTATTGATACTGAAGTGGTTACACCTGATTCAGGAACATTTACTCCTGATGTAAACGGAAGCAATGAAGTAGCAGTAACAAGTACGGATACAGCTGGAAACAGCACTTCAGATACATCCACATTAGAATTAATTATTGATACAACTGACCCTGCGGTACCAACTGTTGTTTCACAAACTACCAATGATACAACTCCCATTATAACGGGTACAGCTGAAGTGGGAAGTACTGTTACAATTGTCGTAGCTGGTGCAACTTACAATACAACTGCGGACGCATCCGGGAAATGGGTGATCAATACCGAAACAGATACTCCTTCAATGGGAACATTTGCGCCAAATGTCAATGGGGCTAATGAAGTGGCGGTAACCAGTACTGATGCAGCCGGAAATTCAAGTGTTGATGCAACAACTCTTGAACTAACGATCGACACCACGCCACCGACAATTTCAGCGAATGCGATTTCTGTTGACGACAAGATCAACGCGATAGAAGACAACAGTGACATCACGATCACTGGCACGAGTAGCGGAGCAGATGGCGAGACCGCCACGATAGTATTGAATGGTGTGACCTACAATCCAGTGATTGCGGC